>NZ_JBTVYO010000001.1:0-1073719 GCF_054788345.1 Celeribacter sp. ULVN23_4
CCGTATAGGGAGGCAATGCCAGAGGTTCAGGGGCGAGCATAATGCGGCGGCATCGACCGAGGCTAATGCCCCCAAATTTGATGTCCATCAGCTACTCCTCTCGCCACCTATCCCTGCAATTTGAACCGCAGTTTGGTGGGAAGGCATTGCATACCATTGGCTGATCTTTTCAAGGTTTGAAAAATTCGACGTGAGATACCGTGCATTCTTCAACTTTCTCTCAACGCCGACATGATTAAATTTCAACACGCCTTAAGATCGTGTGCAGCATTTATCCATTAATTGCGGCTGCCTCCTTCAGACATTTGCAGCAGCTAAGCTGAGGTCTTAAGCTTTTTCGCCGTCTTGCTCTGAACAAGCATCGCCTTGACTTAACACGCGTGCCCCTTCCACTTTGACACCTCTGGTTTCCTTCTCATTGAAGACCCGCAATCTGCAAATCGTAGCCAAAGTGGCCGACCTGACTTTGTGCAGGAACTCACTAAAGCGTTCGACCAAAAACCTGAAGCACAGCTTTTGGCCGAACGCCGTGCAACATATGAACGTTGCACGCGCCCAGCCTTTATCTGATGTCTCAGGTTAAAGGCCGGACGCTTTAGGAAACGGCGCGCTTCGCGCTATCACATACTTGGCATCTCGGGATCGCCGACATCTGGTTCATGCTGAAAGTCCAAAGCATATCGCTCTCCGCCCGGACCAATGAGCCCAACATCACTGGGCCCGAATATCCAGGGATGCCATTCTGATCCCATGATGCGCGCACGATCTGCCGCGCGGCCAATCAGGTCCCCGAGACAACGGGAAGGTTCAGAGCCTTCACCACAGCCTTCTGATGAGCCAGAATTTCGTCCAGCTTGACGTCCATCGCTGACTGCTTCATCCGGATCACCACGATCTCTTCGAACAATCTCTCGACCAGAACCGCCTTGCCGCCCTCGCCCGTCTCGAGCATATTGTGAAGCTCCAAGAGATGCTCCACGTCTTCGCCCGTCTTGGTCGTCCGGTCCCTTCGGAAATCCGCAGTTTTCCGGAACCCCAGCAAAAGTCCCGCAGCGCCAGCATGGCATCCGCATGATCAGTGTCGGTGTCCTGATGACGCCAGATGAAATACGGCAGGCGCTGAACCGCGAGGCCGAGATGACGGAATGCCGTCCGAAACACATGCCCCCATTGAACTCTCTCAAGTCGCAGGCCCGGCGGCATGGAGATCGTCACATACAGATATCGCGGCGGATCCCCCTCTGTCCCTCCGGACATTGCTCCAAGCACATCTTCCTTGGACCGGGTGAGAACATTGCCCTCGATCAGTTCACCCGGTTCCCGCATCACATACCTACTGAGCCGTCCGGGATCGCGATGTTCTGTCAGATAGGGTCTGGGCATCAGGTGATCGCCTTATGCAGATCCGCATGGATCTGTCGAAGCTGGGCCTCTATTCGCGCAACGGTCTTGGCATCGAGCTCTCGTCCCGACTCCACTGAAGCCCGGATTTGCGTCAGGGCCGCCGTTGCCTTCCAAACCGATGTGAAAGCTCTCTCCTGATCTGCGAGGACACGGTTGGTCAAGGCATGACGGATGAAGTCCGTCCGCTTCTCAAAGCCAAGACGCTCCATCAAATCCAATGCGATCAGGCTGTCTTCAGCCGAGAGGTTCGCATCCCATTTCTGACGCCCGATGAATTTCAAATCTGCACCTAAGTTTTTATCGCCGCTCATGTTAAGTGACGTATCTGAATGTAGTGCAGCATGATCGAAATCCCTCCCCGAATTCGATGACATGAAAAACGAAGTTGTGGAAAACTCATCCGATCATACTATCGGGCTTTTATTGCCTCCGACGAAACGAGCCTGCTTTTCGCCCAAAACGCGGATTTTGCGGTAGCTCTTAGGTTCTTTCCCGAGGATTGAGCCCATTTCGGATCGCCAAATCGTTGCCCCGCATGGGTCACCATCATGAAAACCCACTATATCCCCACTCTCAAAGCATATGTGCCTCAGTCCGAAATCCCTGTGATCCAAGCATACGTCGGCGGTCACGGCGCCTCTTTTACCGACGGGCTTAAGCACTCGGGAGAAATTATCAGACGCACAGGAAACGGTCATGGCACTCGCCCGTGCAATTGAAATCAGTCACACACCGGTCCCTATGACCCAGCGTCATCCGATTGACTCTGAGTATCTTGCAGGCGCCGGTAGGCTCCTGTGGGGCATGCCATCAACGCAGCATGAGATCCGTCCTCGACGATCATGCCGTTCTCGATGACCAGAATTCGGTCCGCATTGGCAATCGTCGCCAGCCGGTGTGCGATGACCAGAGTCGTGCGCCCATGCGACAGCTCATCAAGCGCTTTCTGGATGGCCCGCTCTGTCGCAGTGTCGAGCGCGGAGGTCGCTTCATCAAGGATCAGGATCGGCGGGTTCATCAGGAACACACGCGCGATGGCGAGGCGTTGCTTCTGTCCCCCCGAAAGCTTCACCCCGCGCTCACCGATCATCGTATCCAACCCTTCGGGAAGTGCCGCGATCACATCGTCCAGCCGCGCGCGGCGGGCCGCATCGACAATCTCCGCTTCCGTCGCCTCAAGACGACCATAGGCAATGTTCTCGCGGATCGTACCAGCGAACAGGAAAACATCCTGCGGCACGATGCCGATATTGGCGCGCAGGCTGGCCTGGGTCATGTCGCGAATGTCGACCCCATCAATGGTAATCGCCCCGCCGGTCACCTCGTAAAACCGAGGCAACAGAGCACATATGGTCGATTTCCCCGCACCGGAGGCCCCGACCAGCGCAACAGTTTCACCTGCCCGGACTTCCAAACTCAGACCCGAGATCACCAGGCGCCCGGCACCATAGCCAAAACGCACATCTCGATACCGTATATTTCCAGTCAGCCGCCCGATCTGCACGGCATCGGGGCAGTCCGCGATATCGGGTGCGGTATCGAGAAACCGAGAATAACGTTCGAACCCGGCGATCCCTTTGGGATAGGTTTCGATGACGGAATTGATGCGCACAATCGGCTGGAAGAACACATTGACCAGCAAGAGAAATCCGACGAAGCCCCCCGCACTCAAATCCCCTTCCACCACAAACCATGCCCCCACCAGCATCACGACAACCTGCACGAAACGCATCGACAGATAAGAAAGCGACATGGAAGCTGCCATCAACTTGTAGGCTTCGAGTTTGGTTGTCAGGTAATTGCGGTTGTTCTCAGCGAAAAGCGCGCGTTCGTGATCCTCGTTGGCGAAGGCCTTGACCACCCTGATCCCGCCGACATTCTCCTCGATCCTGGCGTTGAACTCTGCCACGCGCCCGTAAAGCGCCCGCCAGGTCCGGGTCATGCGCGTGCCGTAGCGTGTGGTGACAATGGCCGAGAGCGGCACGATCAAGGCGGTGATCAACGCCAGCGGCACATGCACCGACAGCATCAGAAGGAACGCCCCAATCAGCGTCATCACCGCGATGAACACATCTTCGGGTCCATGGTGGGCGACCTCGCCGATTTCTTCGAGATCCTTGGTCAGCCGTGCCACCAGATGACCGGTCTTCTGGTTGTCGAAATAGCCGAAGGATAGTTTTTGCAGATGATCGAAAGCGCGGCGGCGCATTTCCGTCTCGATCTTCAGCCCCAGCATGTGCCCCCAATAGGTGACGATCACCTGTAGCCCCGCGTTCAACAGGTAGATTGCAAACAGACCGAACACAGCCAGCGCAATCACCCCGATCTGATGGGTCGGTAGCAGCCGGTCGATAAACAGCGTCACCGCCATCGGGAAGGCCAGCTCCAAAAGCCCGGCCAATACCGCGCTGGAGAAATCCAGCGCGAAAAGTTTCCTGTGCGGGCGATAGTAGGCCGCGAAACGGCGCAACAAATCTTTCATGAAGAGGCTCTTTCAATATGTTCCGGGCGCAGCCGGTGTCCTGGAACCACAAGGGGTGCGCCACTTATCGGATCCGTGATGATTGCAGAGGACAGGTCGAAAACCGCCCGGACCAGCCCCTCGGTCACAATCTCGGCGGGGCTGCCCTCGGCCATGAGGCGACCGTCCCGCATGGCGACAAGATGGGTCGCATAGCGGCAGGCATGGTTCAGATCATGCAGCACCGCGACCACGGTGCGGCCATCCGTCTTGAGGCCAGCGAGGATGTCCAGAAGTTCGATCTGATGCGCGATATCAAGGAATGTGGTCGGCTCGTCGAGCAAAAGGATCGGGGTGTCCTGTGCCAGAACCATGGCGATCCAGACCCGCTGGCGCTGCCCGCCGGACAGTTCATCCACTTGCCGCGCCGCCAGACCGGCCACACGCGTCACCGCCATCGCCTGCTCCACAGCCCGCGCGTCCTCCTCGGACCATTGTCGGAACAATCCCTGATGCGGATAGCGCCCCCGCGCCACCAGATCGGCCACCGTGATCCCTTCGGGCGCGGTCGAGCTTTGCGGCAGCAACCCCAGCCGCCGGGCCACCTCCTTGGCCGGACGGTCTGAAATCTCCTTGCCGTCGAGCAGCACCCGGCCCGCCGTCGGCGAGAGCAGCCGGGACAGCGCCCTGAGCAGTGTGGATTTGCCACAGGCATTCGGCCCGACGATGACAGTGAAACCGCCCTCCGGGATCGCCACGGACAGATCCTGCGACACGTCACGCGTGTCATAGCGCAGCGTCAGCCCTTCGGCGCGAAGTGGGAAAGTTGGTCGCGTCATCCGCGATCCTCCCTGATCAGAAGCCAGGCAAAATAGAGCCCCCCGACAGATGTCGTAACCAGCCCGACCGGCAGTTGTACAGGAAAGGCGTGTTGCGCCAGACCGTCGGCGACGCTCAAAAGGGCCGCCCCCATCAGAGCCGCCGGAAACAGCGCCACGCCGGGGCTATGGGTCACCCGCCGGGCCAGTTGCGGCGCGGCCAGTGCGATGAAGCCGATCGGCCCCGCCGCCGCCGTCGCGATCGCGGTCAGCGCGACACCAAGCGCCATCAGCCCCGCACGCATCCGCAGGGTCGCAATGCCCGAGGCGCGAGCGATATCTTCGCCCATCTCCATCTGATGCATTGGGCGCCCGAGGCTCAGGGCAAGGGGAGCAATCACCGCCAGTGCCAGCACCACTGGCCAGAGATGCTCCCACCCCAACCCGTTGAGCGAGCCAGCCCCCCAGAACGCCGCCGACATTGCCGCATTCAGATCTGCCGCCCGGATCATCCAGGCATTGAACGCGCCGAGCATCGCCGACACGCCAATCCCCACGACGATCAGCCGAAACCCCTGCACACCGCGCCGCCAGGCCAGAAGCCAGACCACCAGCGCCGTGATCGCGCCCCCCGCCAGCGCGCCAGCCGCAGTCGCGTAATACCCGCCCGAGAACTGCAGCAGGACGATCAGCGCCCCGGTATAGGAACCGGCGGCAAACCCGATGATGTCTGGCGATCCCAGCGGATTGCGGGTGAGCGATTGAAAGATCGCACCGCTCATCCCCAGCGCCGCCCCAAGCAGCACCGCCAGAAGAAACCGAGGCAAGCGCCACTCCAGCACGATCATTCCGATCCGCTCCGGCGCCTGTCCGCGCAGGGCGGCCCAAACCTCGCCCAGGTTGATCGAGAAGCTTCCCAGCGCCAGCGCCAATGCCCCCATTCCGAAAAGCCCTGCTGTCATGACGACAGCAACCGTCAAAGCCCGGCGGTGCAACCGCAGGGACAGGGGGCCACGACGCAAGATGAGATAGTCTTTCATAGCCCCCGTGCCTCCCGTCTCCGAGCCAGAGCAATCAGCACCGGCGCCCCGAGAAACGCGGTGACGATGCCTGCTTCCAGCTCTCCCTGACCCAGCAGCAGCCGTCCGCTCAGATCGGCAGCGATCAGCAACACCGCTCCGTAAAGCAGGGTCAGCGGCACGATCCAGCGCTGATCCGGCCCGATGGCCCAGCGTACGGCGTGAGGCACCATCAGGCCGATGAAGCCGATCGGCCCCACCGCCGCCGTGGCGCCGCCCGCAAGCAATGTCACCGAAAGGAGGACCAGCCCTCTGGTGCGCCACAGTTTCGCCCCCAAAGCCTGAGCCAGATCATCCCCCAGAGCGAGCGCATTGAGCGCCGGGGCCGCAACAAGGGCCAGCACCAGACCGGCGAGGATCGCAGGTGTCGTTGCAACAAAAATGCCAAGGCCGCGCCCGGCGGGCGAGCCGATGGCCCAATGTCTCAGCCCGTCGAAAGCCACCGGATCGAACAGCGCCACGCCGGACCCGGTACCGCCCAGAAAGGCAGACACGGCGACACCGCTCAGCACCATGCGCAGGGGCGTCGGACCGCGCGCGCCCGTCGCGCCGATGGCATAGACCAGCGCGGTGACGCTCACCGCTCCGGCCATCGCACAGCCGAGCCATGCCAGAGGAAGCTGCCAGCCGAACAGCCCGATGCCGAGGGTCACGAAAAATGCGGCGCCTGCATTCACGCCCAGAATTCCCGGATCCGCCAGCGGGTTCCGCGTCGCCGCCTGGATCAAGGCCCCTGCAACGCCAAACCCCGCCCCGGCGCTCAGCGCCAGCAGCGTCCGTGGCAGGCGATAATTCCACAGGATCACATGCTCGGCGCGGCTCGGATCGAAATGAAACAGCGCCTCCAGCGCCGTATGGACGGATATGCTGCGCGCGCCCAGCATCAGGCTGGCCAGACAAAGTCCCACGAGCGCAATCCCGCCGATCCCGGCTGAGATCAGCCCGCGCCGATGCTGCGACGGCGGTGCGGATACCGCACCTAGAGTTCCCTGCACGTTCATCCCCGGCTCTGGCCTTCGATCCAGTAGCCGATGGCGGTCATGCGTTCTGAGGGCAGACCATGCCGATCGAAGAAATGATCACGGGCGGCACGGACCTGTCCGGCCTCCCCGGCGATCCAGACATAGCCTGTGCCCATATCGGGCCAGTCATTAGCACCCGCCATCTGCGGCAATGTCGCGCCTTGATGCCAGGTCACACTCAGCCCCGAGCGGGCACGGGGCAGCAAACGGTCTTCCTGCTCGGGGACATCAAGATGGGCGATCACTCGCATGTGGTCGGGCAGTTCTTCAAGAATGCGCCCGACAGCGGGCAGCCCGGTCGCATCCGCGATCAACGCGATCCACTCCGTGCCCTCTACCGGGGCGAATTTGCCCGCCGGGCGCGACAGCAGGATACGGTCCCCTGGCCGGGCGGAGGCCGCCCATGTGGTCGCAACCCCTTCGGCATGGCGCACGAAATCCACCGTCATCCGCGCGCGCTCGGCATCCCAGTGGCGCACCGTATAGGGCCGCGTCGGGGCGACCAACTCATCCGGTCTCTTGCGGCGCGGCACTTTCGGCGCTTCGGGAAAACTGAGCCGGACCCACTCGTCCGGGTGACCGGAGCTTTGGAAATCGGCCAGATCCGCCCGCCCGAGCACCACCCGCATAAGCGAGGGACTGAGACGGTAGCATTCCAGAACCTCGGCCTGAAAAAGATCACTCATGCCCTTCCTCCATCCGCACCACGGCGGCGGAGAGCCGATCCAGAACACCGGGAAACACATAGGGAATGGCCAGCACACTGAGGGTCGAGGTCCCCCACACCTCTGCGGGCGAAGTCATCGCGATATGGCCACCCGCACGCACCGCCGGGATCAGGGAAAACATCGGCTGCGCCTCAGCCGCCGCAAGCGCGCCTTCGCGATACCACATGACCAGCAAATCGGCGCCAAAGCGATCCGCCTGCTCCAGGCTGATACTGACGGAGGCCTTACCGGGGGACGCCTCGCCCAGTTTGCGCACCCAATCCGGCACGGTGAGGCCCAACGCCTCGAAAATCTGCACCCGCGGATCGGAGGGCAGGTAAATCACCATGCTGCTCTGCCCCGGAAAGTATGTTCCGAAGATGAAGCTCTTGCCCTCCAAATCGGGATAAGCCGCCCGCATCTCGGCAAGTTGCGATTCCACCGCGACAATTTGAGCCTCTGCCTCGTCCGCCCGTCCAAGCGCCTCTCCTGTCATGCGGGTCAACTCGCGCCAGCCGGCTATCCAGGGCCCCGAGCGATATACCACGGTTGGCGCAATGGCGGAGAGACGGGCATAATCCTTGTCATTCACCCCCGAGCGGATCGCCAGGATCAGGTCGGGGTCAAGAGCGGCGATCTCTTCGAAGTCGAGGCCGGAAGGCATCAGTTCCGGCACAGGCTCCCCTAGATATGGCGCGTTCCAAGGGAAAACGCCGGTTTCGGTCCCTGGGTATTTAGGCATCGCGATGGGCCGAACTCCCAAGGCAAACAAAGCATCTTCGCCACTCCAACCCAAAGTAAGAATCCGCGTCGGTTCGATCGCAACAGTGGCTTCACCCAACGCATGAGAAATATGGCGCGAAAATGCTTCAGGTTGAGCAGTGGCTTTCTCGATAGACACTGGGGAAAACGTCACTGACAACAGTAGAGCTGTCGCACAGCTCACTAAGCGAAGAGAAGTGGACATGAAAACCTCACCATGGCAAAGGCCGTGCCCCCCAAAAGTGGAGCACGGCAAAAGCCAAAAACCTGAATTAGAATCTATGAGACAGCGTGAGTTTTACTTCGCGGGGGGCACCCTTGAAGAAGCCGTAGCCAGCACTTGTGTTCAAAGCAGAATAATAATCCTTATCAAAGGCATTATTCACATTGATTTGAAGTGACGTCATCTCGTTGAAATCATAACGCGCCATTAGATCAACCACGGAATATCCAGGCTGTTCAACATTAAATGACCCGCTGCTGTAGTAGAGCTTACTCTGCGCTTTCAGGCCTCCGCCGATAGTGAGCTTATCCCCCGGCAAAGTGTATGTCGTGAAGAGTTTGAAAACCTGCTCAGGATATTGATAGGTGGCGAACTTATCCCCGGCAGAAGGACCTTCGGTGTATTCGGACACGGCATTGGTGTACCCGCCGGTCAAGCGCCAACGATCGGTGATGAACCCGCTCAACTCCAGTTCCACACCTCGTGTCCGAACGCCATCGACCTCTTCGAAGCACGCCGAAACCGCTGGGTTGCAATATGTTACGTCGGACAGCCGTGACGCAACATTATCTCGATCCACCTGGAAGACAGCGAGAGTGCCATTCAGGCGATGATCAAAGAATTCGCCTTTCAGCCCGGCCTCAATGTTTGTGCCCACGATAGGATCTAGCAGACTTCCATCTCGACCGAAGTTGTACTGCGGCTGGAAAATGCTCGTATAGCTTGCGTAGGCTGACAGGGTGTCGTTGAAATCATAAACAACACCGGCATAGGGAGTGAAAACCGAGTTTTCATCGATATCGCCTCCCGTGACCGCACCAGTGGAGAGAACAGTCGTCGTATTGGTATAATCATACCACGAAAGTCTCGCGCCAGTGATGACTTTCAGGGAATCGGTCACCGAAAACCGACCTGCAGCATATACGCCGATCTGCTTGGTGCTATGGTAGAGATCACTGTAAGGCGTAAAATCAGAGTATCGCCCGACCGATGAAGGGTCCCAGCTCTCGGGGTCGGAAACAAGCGAAGAATTACCGAGTGCGTTAGAAAGATTGAGCTCCGTCCTGTTTGCGTTGACGCCGAATACAAGATCGTGCTCCCTCCCCCAAAGCTCGATGGGGCCGCTCAGATTGGCATCGAGAGAGTAGACATCATTATCATAATGGAACAGGCGATCATGAAGATACAAATCATCTCCTGTATACCACCCATAGGAACCGGCCATATCAGACTCCGACCATGCGGCTCTTCCCGCGAGCGCAAACGTCCAACCGTTGTCGAAGTGATGGTCGACATCTGCAAAGACCGTGTGTTGCTCTTTATCCAGGAACTGCCAGTCATGCGCTATCAAGGTTGACGCGTCGAAGTCGTAAAATGAACCATCGGTCCTCACCGGCAGGCCAGACCAGTCATACCCGTCAATATTTTGCTTTTGGTAACTGTAGCCCAGACTAACCGTAGTGTTGTCGCTGACGTCAGCCTCGATTATTCCATAAAACAAACCGTCCTTGTTCGATGCCTCATCCCGGTAGGTAGTGCCAGCACCAAAAGCACCGATAAAGCGCCCGCGAACCGTACCAGCCTCATTCAAGGACATGGATCGGTCCAGCGTTGTGCGAAGATTTCCCCAAGACGACGCGCGTGTCGTGATCGTTGTGCTATCTTCGCTCAGCGGGCGCTTGCGCATCAAGTTGATTGCACCGGATGGATTCCCCGCCCCCGTAACTAAGCCCGATGCGCCGCGCAAAATTTCCACACGATCATACATGTCCATATCGTCAGCACCATCGCTATCCCTTGCGTAGTACTGAACGGGGTTCGCAACACCGTCATATTGAATGTTGTCGACGACCAGACCACGAGACCAGTATTGGTAGCGCGTGTCCCCGAAGTTCTGATTGGCGATGAGGCCCGGCGTATCCGAAACGGCTTGGTCAAGCGTTTCGTAAGATTTGTCCTTGATCTTTTGATGGGTTACCACTGTCACTGTCTGCGGAGTTTCTTTCACTGACAGCGGGAGTTTCACTCCCGTCGACATTGCACCGGTTGTATATGAACCAGTGCCTTCTGTGTTCGAACCGAGCGATTGAATGACAACTGTTCCAAGCAAAAATGAGCCATCATCGGCAAATCCCGCATCGCCCCCCTGAACCGCAGAAATTGCTGCTGACCCAGGCGCACTGACCTGCACCTGAAGCCCCGTGCCCGCGACCATCAACCACAAAGCTGCGTCGGGGGACATCGCCCCGGTGACAGCCGTCGATGTCTGCCCCCGGACCGCCGCAGAGGAATAGCTGATCTGCCAGCCGGTCTGACGAATGAACGTGTTGATCGCCGCGGCCAGCGGCTGGGCCGGAATGTTGAACGTCACGGCCTCTGTCGCAACCTGTTGTGCCTGTGCCGCCGGCGCGACAAAGCTCATGGCGCCGCCAAGAGTCGTTGACGCCAGCAGAAGAGCAACAATCCTTCTCATCTGACATGTTCTCAGGGGGCGGTCTTTTGACGCAACCGGTGTTCTAGCCATATTTCACTGTCCTCTCATGGTCCCGAGGGCAGTTGGCGTGTCGCACTTTTCTTTGCCCTCACCTATACCGACGTATGAACGGCTCGGAGTCGGAAAAAATAGTTGAACATTTATCTCAGGATTATGATGCCACCCGGCAGACGCACCATGCCGACCCCGCTGACATCTGCGAGTGTCCGCACGGCGGCCTCAATATCATTCAGCCTGTAGTTGCCGCTTACGAGGAGCCTGGCCGATGCCCCACGGGACAGAATGATCTTTCCGCCGTAATAACGCGCCAGCTCGTCGATGACATGACCGAGGGGTTGATCCTCGAAAACCAGCCTGCCCTGACGCCAGGCCAGACGTTGTTCCGTGTCGATGAGTTCAATCCCTTGCGGTCCGCTCTTCGTCACGTCAACACTCTCTCCAGGCTCCAACTCAACCCGATCACCGCCCAGACAAAGACAGCGCACATCGACCCGACCGCGTTCGAGAACAACTTCGTCGCGTTGCCCCTCTCGACGCACAGAGAAGGCCGTCCCCTTCACGACGGCTTGCCCAAACTGACCAGTCACTTTGAAGGGATGGTCGGGATCATGCTCAACATCGAACCAAGCCTCACCACGCAAAAGCGCGATGTTTCGGTGTCCATCCTCAAAATCAATCGTCACAGCTGAATCGGTGTTCAGAACCAGGGTCGATCCGTCTGGCAATCGGATGGTCGATTGCTCCCCTGCAACGGTCAAATAGTCTGCCTGCCAGTCGAGCATGAGCCGGGGACCTTGCCAAAGACCGACAGCCAGCACGCATATCGAGGCAGCGGCGGCCATACCCAACGCCCATTTGCGGCGCCCAACCCGAATATTCTGCCTCGCCCCCTCTCCAATGAACTTTTCAGTAATATCCTCAGGAAGGGAACGAACCGCTTTCAAAAAGCCCGCACTCCCCCACATTTCTTCGACGGCTCGAAACTCGTCCTCATGTTGGGGTTTCTCGGTCAGCCAGCCGCGAAACCGTGCCAGCACCTCAGCATCGCCTTCCGCCTCACGCAAAAGAAGGAACCAGTCGAGCGCGGCGTCGACAACGGGATCTTCATGCGTATATGCGACCTCGGTTCTTTTGGCCTCATCTTGACTTTTTGACACGTTCTCACCCATTCAATGCTTCGGGCCTCTCATACTATGACGTTTCACCGGCCCGAAACCGGCAATTCTCTTTACTCTCCCACATGAGGAATGCCCGATCCGGGAGATCACTCTTTCTCAAATCGTGCGACTGCATCCCGACAATGCCCAAGCGCCATTTTGAGATCGGTGAACACCGTGCGTTCCGACACCCCGAGGTACTCGGCGATACGGCGGTTGGACCAGCCATCGACCCGGCTCAGGATCATCACCGCCTGAACACGCCTTGGCAAACTGGCAAGCGCCTGCGCCATATGTCCAAAACGCTGCCGTTCGATGATCGCATCCTCGATCGACGGCACATCCTGCGCCACCTGCTCGATCATGCCCGGAGCGATACCTTGCGTCTCGACCTTTGACCGTGTTCCAGTCCGGCGCAGGTGATCGAGCGCGAGATTGCGTGCTGTTCGCTGTATCAGCGCCTCGGCATGATCCACGCGCCCCTGGTCCGCGACCTTTTTCACCCGGATATAAGTCTCTTGGGTCAGATCTTCCGCGACCTGCCGATCACGAACGATACGCAGCACACTCCAGATGAGCGACTGGCGCATATTCATGAAAACCTCTGTCAGTTCCCCGCTCATACGTACTTACAATCCGGCACTTGCGCATGTCAGGCAGCATAGGCAACCTGCTCTTTTGCTTTATGGAATGCAGTGGCTGGAGGTCGAGACTAGATCGCCCTACGTCTTGCGATGAACAGACCGCATGATTCAGCAAACTCATGGCGTGGTCATCCCCGCAATACCCTTGCAGTCCCAAGGTTCATGACGTCGTAAGCCTATCAAAGGTCCGCTGCGCTGCGAACGACAATTCCCTATCAAAATGATCAGAAAATGCAACACCACAGGAATAAAGGTATCCGACGCGTTCCCGAACAGATCACCTGACTAGGGTTAAGCCTAGCCTTCCGATGCCCAATCTACCGATCGGCCCATTTTTATACTTCCGTAGCGGTCCGCCACGCCATGCAATCAGATAGATAGGATCGGGCATCTGCAGACAGTCTTGCAATCCCCGCATACCGCGCCAGATCAAGAACCGGATCCTCACTCCTGTCCAACTCAACCGCATGCTGATCGTAGAGTTCTGCGAATTCCGTGCGAGAGATATCCCGGATCGAGCGCTCCATGCCTTGCCGGAACACCACACGATCAGCCTTCGTCCCGGGAACCCAAAGGAAATCCACCTCATCTTCGCTATGCAGATCAACCAGACCGAGAGCTCTGGAAACCTGCTCCGTGATGCGCCGACCCGTCCGCTGCCAGCCATGCATTCCGGAGACACGTTTGCCCAGCAAAGCGACCGGCATGGGGCCCTCACGCTCAACGACATCAGCGATCAGTCGCTCAAGGACGGGAATGTAATCCGCATCGTAGAACCTTTCGGGATCGGGTGATACGACGCTTTCTTCGACGCTCACCTCCGCCCCGGATGTCTCGGGCTCACGGATCTCAGTCCCCTCTGTGGCCTCAATCTCCTCACCCGCTTCTACTCGCTTAGCTTCGCGCGCGGCCTCCTCTTTGGCCCGCTTGGCGCGATCCGCGTCAAGATGCTCCGTCAGCTCTGCGTGGATGCGCTCGACCACCAGCGCAGGGTTGCGGAACCAGTCGGTCGACCAAACCCGGAAAATCGTCCAGCCGAGGTTCTCGAGAACCGCTTGGCGCACCTTGTCCCGGTCCCTTGCCGTGGCGGAGCCGTGATAGGTCGCGCCGTCGCACTCAATCCCGGCAAGATAGACGCCCGCATGATCCGGATGCACAACCCCCAAGTCAATCCTGAAGCCCGAGACACCGATCTGCGGACGCAACTCCCAACCCTTCGCCTCGATGGCCGCTTTGATCGCGGCCTCGAAGACGTTTTCGACCGGCCCGAGCGAGCCGTCATCTTGCGCCGGGAGCGCCACAGGCCCACGTGCTGCAAAATCGAGGAAGCCCTTAAGATGTTTCACCCCAATGGCCTTGGTTCGGGTCAGGTCAATCTGGTCGGCATGGATCGAGGCAAAGACGTGCAACTCGGCGCGCGCGCGTGTCACCGCCACGTTCAGGCGCTTCTCGCCCCCATCACCGTTCAGCGCTCCGAAGGCCATCGACAGCTTGCCTGCATGATCGGGGCCGAAGGTTATGGAGAACAGCATCACATCCCGCTCGTCGCCCTGGATATTCTCCAGGTTCTTAACGATGACCGGCTCTTCCCGTGCATCCTCGAAGAACCATTCCAGATCAGGTTTTTTGCGCCGCTCCTCGTCCAGCAGATCAAGGATCAGGCCCTGCTGTTCGGCATTGAAGGTAATAACCCCAAGCGTCAACCGCTCATCCTCCGGCCAGCTCAGCCATTCGTTCAGGCGGCGCACCGTCATACGCACGATGGCACGAGCCTCGGCCTCGTTGGTCCGGCCCTGCCCTCGCCCGTAAACGCCATCAACCTGATGCAGTTTCACCGCCTCCGAGGCCGTCGCCGGGGACGGGAAGGTCACCAGTCGCCCGCCGTAATAGTGCCAGTTTGAGAAGGCAATGAGTGCCTCATCCCGTCTCCGGTAGTGCCAGTCGAGTTGCTGCGTCGGGATGCCAGCCGCCGCGACCTCATCCAGAATGGACGCCAGATCGCGCTCTGCGTCAGGCAGGTCCTCTTCCCCGGCGTCGCTGCGCCCGAAGAAATTCGTCGGCGGCAACTGTCTGGGATCGCCCACGATGATCGCCTGCTTGCCGCGCGCAATGGCTCCGATCGCGTCCCAGGTGGTGATCTGAGAAGCCTCATCGAAGATCACCACATCGAAAGCGGCCTGTCCCGCAGGTAGATATTGCGCCACCGAGAGCGGCGACATCAGCACACAGGGAGCCAGCTTGGTGAAGGTATCGGGCATTTCCGCGATCAGCTCCCGGATCGGCATGCTGGGCCGCTGCAGGTTGAGCTGATGCCGCAGCTTGCCAAGTTCCGACCTGCGCGCGACGGCATCCTGGGCTGGCAAGCCGTGCTGGATGCGTGACAGGACCTGCCCCGCGGCCATGTGCGTTGCTCGGTCATCCAATTCCCGAAAGCGCTTGATCGCATCCTCGTGCGACCAATGCGAAAAGCCCCGCAATTCAGGTTGCGCATCCATGGCCTGCGGCAGCCACCATGCTGCATAGGCCGAGACAAAGGCACCCTCGACATCGCCTTCTACCAGTCCGTCTTCCACCGCCAGGACAAGGACTTCAAGCCCTGCACCAGCGGCCTGAGACCGGATATTGACCCACCGGGTCCAATCCTGCAGGTGCTCCTTGTTGTCCTGAATGCTTTTCAGAGAAGCACAGAGATCAGACAAAGTCATCCCGTCAGGCGATGCTTCTGCGACCCGGGCAAAGGCCGCCACATGCTCTTGCCAACTGTCATGGTTGTGCCGAAACAGAGTGATCGCGTTTCGCAGCTCCCCGGCACTGCGCTTGGCAAGATTATGGCTGGCCGCCTCCCAGCGGGCCCGGTCAGAGGCAAAAGGCGCAATCTCGGCAAGCGCCGCCTTCAGTGCGCAGGCAAGATCAATCCAAGCCGCCAGCTGCCCCGCATCGGTCTCGACACCCTTGGCCACCGGACACCCGGTGAGCGGAGTTGCCTCAATTTCTGCTCGGGCGCGCTTGGCGTCCGCCAGCGCGGCGATATCGGATTGGGGATCGGCCTTCCCGCTTTCTGCGTAGGTTTGCAGAAGTTTCCGCACGGAGGACTTGGCAAAGATCGAAAACGGCCACATCTTCGTCTGAGCAAGCCGCCAGCTGGCATCGAGCTGATCCAACGGAATAGCGTCCAGACGCTCCATTGGATACTGCGCAGAGACCCGCCCGGCGGCGACATTGTAGCTGGCAAGCTTGTTCGTCAGCGTTTCAGCCTGCGCCCGCATCTCCACGGCATCCCGCGTCAGCGACCAACTGACGTCATCCCCTGCTTCTGGGATAGATGACAGTTGCAGCAGACGCGCCAGCTCAGCGGCGTCTCCCGCCCCGGACCATGCCAAACCGGCATGGCGCGCGAGCGCCTCGGCGGCTTCTGTCAGCTCTCGGGTTGCTGTGCCAAGCTTCGCGCTTCGATCAAGAAGATCCGCCTGCCAGCCAAACGACCACTCCTCCGTCTGGACAAGTGGCAAGGGCATGCGGCCCGCGACAATCTCCCGGCACCGGCCAAGGGCTTCTGCCAGTTTCAGCAGATGCATGTAGCTTTCCGCATCATGCGCATCCTTGTTCGCAAAGCTCAGACTGAACGATTGTTCCTGACCGGCAGCCTTGCCGATCGCCTGGAAGACACTGAAGCCTTGCGTCCCCTTCTTGTGCAACGCCGTCACATAGGTGTTCAACTGTTCGCGGGTGACCGTCAGGTCATCCGTCACCTTGATCCATTCGTCCTCCGAGGCGCTGGAAGCGCGCGCCCAGCTTCGCCCCAGTTGGCTCAGCACCGATTTGCGATCCGCCTTGTTGGAGTGTAGCTCCAACACCGCGTCGCCCAGCCCGTGCGACGCGAGCCGCCGCTGCACCACGTCCAGCGCCGCCGACTTTTCGGCCACGAACAGAACCGTCTTTTGCATGGCGAGGCATTGCGAGATGATATTGGCGATGGTCTGGCTTTTGCCTGTGCCCGGCGGTCCGATCAGAACGAAGTCATGCCCTTCCTGCGCCGCCAACACCGCGGCAAGCTGAGAGGAATCTGCAGGCAGTGGCGTAAACAGGTCGCGCGGCGCGAGTCTTCTGTCAACATCGGCAGCCACCGGAAGCCCTGCCGCACTATCGGCCAGAAAAGGGTCGGCCGGGCTGTCGACAAGGTGTTTCACCAGCGCGCTCTCACGCAGGCTGTCCGTTCGCTCAACCAAATCCTTCCACATCAGGAACTTAGCAAAAGAGAAGGTCGAGAGCGCCAGTTCCTCCACCACCTCAAATCCGGCGACATCGCGGACCTTGCGGCGCATAATTTCAAAAATGCGTGGCAGGTCGAAACCGCTCTCGTCTCGCGGCAGATCGCCCTCCAGTTCAGGCACTTTCAGATCGAAATCCCGCTTTAGGAATTCGAGGAGCGTTGTGTTGAACCGCACCTCATCCTCGTGATGCTCGATCACAAATTCCGACTGGGCAGACTTGCGGGAAATTTTCACCGGGACCAGCAGCAACGGCGCGCGATAGCTGCGTGTGTCCCCTTCGGACTTCTTCCAGCGCAGAAAACCAGCAGCCAGAAACAGCGTATTCGTGCCCCCCTCCTGCATGTCGCTCTTGGCGCGGCGGTGCAGTTCAAGCAAACGACGCTCGCTTTCCTTCCGGGTCAGCGGTACGGCGATCTGCCCCTTCGCAAACGCATCCTTCGCGACCTCTTCAAGAATCCTTGGCTCATCCTTCACCAGAAGATCACGCGTGCCGACCGGATCCTCGTCCTTGAGTGCAAGCGCGCGGAACTTCTTGCCATCAGCCAACTGGTCTTCCAATGCCGAGACATTGGGCACAGGAAAGGCAGCGTCTGCTTGCTGTCCTTAAAGTTCAGCAGCCTGTTGCGCAGCGACAGATCCAGCAGCTTGCGCTGCCAGCGGGAAATCCGGTCCGCAGGCGTCGACGGCACATCCTCTTCCAGGAAATCCCCAGGCAGGAGGCCAAAATCCAGCGGTTGCGGCAAAGCTGCGGGGCTTGCAACACCCTTTTCTTCCGCGATCACGGGGGCCTCTGCGCGATGACTGGCCAGAGGGCGGATCCGAGCAGCACGCGCCCGCCGAATATCGACCGCCATGACAAAGCTGTGCTCATTGCGCTCCGAGGTCAGATCGCGCGCCGTATCAACCGCCTGTTCGAACCCGACGCTGGGCTTTTTCGTCAGCAAGGTGGTCTCCATGACCACGAATTCACGCGCGTCAATCGCCTTACGGACCGTCATCACATCCGGTTCACTGATGGTCCCGAAATCCCTTTCGGTTAGCCACACACCGGTCCACGCATGTCCCTCGGAGAACAGCACCACAGGATTAAGACCCGCTGCCTCCAAACAAGCCGCCATAAGCAACGCACTGTCCAGACAGGTTGCCAGCCCCTCTGATTTGATCCTGCCTGGGTCGCGGATTTTCTGACCGCGCAGCTCGAAACTCGCCGGCGGCACAGCGTAAGTCAGCCCCATCCCCATGACTGCCGACCAGATCGCCCCGGCAAGCATCCATGACCGTGCAGGATCTCGGGACTGGTAGCCATCCATACTACCACTTTGCCCCGCGGCTTCCAGCAACCGGCTTGCCTCCTTCAGGAGGCTCGCGACGACGGTGTCGTTGGGCGACACAAAGGCCGCAAGCAAATGCGCCATATCACCGACACCGCCCCATTCGTCACGGGCGAGCATCTCGATCGGACGACGCTCATGCAGCAGTTCTCGGTCCCCCTGCCGAACGACGAACTGCATGTCCCCCCACTCGGCTTCGTTGAGCCCGCCAAGGATCACGGCATCCAGCGGCGTCTCAAGGTCGTGCAGGTCTTGTGCCTGCCCCGGGGCCAATCGATCCACAGCCCAGCTTTTGGCCCGGATCAAACCGGGATGGCAGGTCAGCTCGACAGTGATGTTCTCGAAAAGATCATCAGAAAAATTCAGCAACCGTACGTTTCTTACAATCGAAACACCGTTTTGCGCAGACGCGAAATTCACTTTCTCCGCGAGAGAAAGTTCCAGCATCAGACCGCGTTGCGCCTCTTCCTCAATCTTATCAAATGACATTCTTAGATAGCCTATCTCAAAATTCTCTCCCAGAGAGGCATAAGTGCGAAAGTCTGTCAATTCAGCTGGGGGGAGCGCATGAAAACTACACGAAAAGAAGGCCCTCCGACATCGCTCGAACCTCACTCCGAAAACGTTTCAAGAATTCCGGCAACGCCTCATATTTCAGAGTTCATATTTCCTTGTTGTTCCAAGCAAAAAAACTTGGTTCAGTCAGCTATGGGGAAAGGGTCTAAATTTGATTAAAATTTTGCATACCGCCGATATTCATCTGGACTCGCCACTCCGTTCCCTTGCCATCCGGAACTCTGAGCTGCGCAAGGTCGTGACAACCGCAACCCGCGCCTCTTTCAGCCAGCTCATTGATATCGCGATAACCGAAAGCGTCACGGCCCTTCTCATTTCCGGCGATCTCTTTGACGGAAAAGAGCGCAGCGCCAGTACAGGTGCCTTCCTGATGGCCGAACTCGATCGCCTCGGAGACGCGGGGATCAGGGTGTTCTACATCAAAGGCAACCATGACGCAGAAAACCCGATCACAGGGACACTGGATCTGCCCTCCCATGTGCATGTCTTCGACGCTCGCGGGGGCAAGGAGAAACTGGTTGATGATGTCTGGATCCACGGTGTCAGCTTTACAGACCGCCACGCCCCCGACAGCCTTCTGCCACGCTTCAAAGCGCCGGTCCCCGGTGCGGTGAACATCGCCATGCTGCACAGTTCACTTGCAGGGGCCGCGGGCCATGACGTCTATGCGCCCTGCAGTCTGGCGGATTTGTCAGGCATAGGATTTGAGTATTGGGCGCTCGGACATATTCATAAACGGCAGATTCATTCAGACGCACCATGGGTGGTCATGCCCGGCATTCCACAGGGGCGCGACATCGGCGAGGCAGGTCCCAAATCCGCAACACTGCTGACCATCGACCAAGGCCGGATCGATGTGACCGAAGTGCCCACCTCGGTGGTTGAATTTGCCGAGAGCAAGCTGGACGTGACGGAGACAGACAGCGACGAAGACCTGCGCAGCCTGCTGAAGACCCAACTGAGCACGATGCGCAAAGACATTTCTGCGCCCGTCGGCGTGGTCCGACTGACCCTGACCGGCCACCCGACGCGTCATTGGCAAATCCTGCGGGATCGAGATGTCTGGATCGAGCAGGCGGATGAACTGGCTCAAACCGTCGGAGATATCTGGATCGACAAGCTCCTGTTCGACCTCTCGCCCCCCGAGGCGAACGAAGGTACAAACAGCGCCGCAGATGAGTTGGCAAAGACAATGGCGATGATCCGGACAGAACCGGGGTTTTCCGCCCTCGCCCGCGATGAGGTCGAGACCCTGCTGCAGGATCTGCCCGCGTCTCTGCGCAACAAGCTGATGCCCGATGAGGCAAGCCGGGATGCTCTGATCGACCGGCTGACCCGGGCAGGTGCGGATCTTGTCCTCGCCCAGATGAAGGGAGGCGGAAACTGATGCGGATCAAGCGCCTCTCTCTGGACCGTTTCGGCCATTTCACCGACCGGCAATTCGACTTCGGATCTGCCGCAGGGGGCCATGATTTCCATATCATCTACGGCCCCAACGAAGCCGGGAAAACCACCACGATGGAAGCCGTCTTGCGACTGTTCTACGGCTTCCCTCTGCGCGAGGGCTATGCCTTCAAGCATGCGCGCAATAACCTGCAAGTCTCGGCCACGCTCGATATCGACGGCACTCTGCGCGATTTCACACGCCTGCCGACGCGCAGCGGATCATTGATTGACGCAACCAGCACAGCCCTGCCAGAGACCGCCCTCTCGGCCCATCTCGCCGGGCTCTCCGAAGAGGATTACCGCCGTCTGCTTTGTCTTGATGATGAAACGATCGAGCGCGGCGGCGAAGAAATCGCGAATGCCGAAGGCGATATCGGACGCCTGCTCTTTTCTGCCGCAGCGGGGGTGGCCGACCTCAGCGCCGTTCTGGATGGCGTCCGTGCGCGGGCCGACGCACTCTGGAAAAAACGCGGCCGCACCACCCGCGTGGCCGAACTGAAACGCGCCCTCGCCGAGGTTGAAAAGGAGATCAAAGAGCGGGATGTGACCGCCAGCACATGGAAGGCCCTCAAACGGGAATTGGGCAAGGCGCAGGAGGCCGAACGCAATGCCCGCGCAGCGCGGGATGGGCTGAATGCCGCCAAAGCACAAACCGAGGCGCAGCGGCGCGCCCTGCCTTTACTCGCCGAGATCCTTGACCTGCAACAGGCGGTCGCCCCCTTCGCGACCTATCCCGATCATCTTGATTTCAACCCCGAGCGCCTGATTGAGCTGCGCAGCGACCGTGGTGTCGCTACACAGAACATCGCGCGCCTGACCGGCGAGATCTCAACCCTCACGGCGGAACGCGCAGAGCTCGCGCTGGAGGCGAAACGTCTTGAACTTTCAACAGCGCTCGACGCGCTGGAAGACCTCTCTGCCCGAGATCGCACCGCACAGCTCGATCTCGGCAGACGTCAGGACGAACAGCAGGCCGCCGAGAACGCGATGCAACAGGCAGCACGAGATCTTGGGATCGTATCTCCCGACGCCGATCTGCAGCGGCTTGTGCTGTCTGGCACCGATATCGCGACACTGGAGAGTGCGAGAGAGACCTTGCGCGAGGCCATTTCACGCGAACATGCCGAAGCGCGCGAAGTCCACGATCTGCAAGAGCGCCTGACCCGCGCGACCGAGGCGCTACAGGAGAACACCCCCGCGACCGAGAATGGCCAACCGGTTGGAGACATCCTTTTGCGTTTCGATGCGGACAGTCTGGCGCCAGCCCATGCCGCCGCGCTGCAAGCCATCGAAACCGCAAAGATCAAGCTCCGGCGTTCTCTGGCAGCTCTCACTTTTGCAGAGGTCACCTTTGAACAGTTGCCAGCCAGCCCAACCTCTCGCCAACAGGCGACAGACTGGTCGGAACGCCACCAAGAGCTGCTTCAAGACCTGCGCATCGCGACGGACAAGCGTGACGAATACCTTGCGGATGCGGAGGCGCGCGCAGCTCAGGCCAGCGCATTGGCACAGGACGCCCAGCTTGTCTCAGACACCGAAGCAGAGGAACGGCGCAGGCTGCGCGACGCGCGGTGGTCAACGCATCTTGCCGCGCTGACCCTCACCACCGCCACGGATTTCCATGCGGCGATGCAACGGCATGACATTGCTGCCGACACCCGACTGGCACAGTCCCGCGAACTGGCGCAGTTGCGCGAGATCGGACAGGCCCTCGCCGAGGCCCGCGCCCGTGCCACCCAAGCGGACAAGCGCCGGATCGCGCTTCGGGAAGAATGCTCTGACATCGAAACCTCGGTCCATGCGGCCGCGTCCGGGGTCGGGTTGCCGAACCGCATCACACCTGCCGAATGGCTGGACTGGGTGCTGTGTCACGACACAGCCCGCGACGATGCACAGGCGCTGCGAGACACGGAAGAGGCCAATCGTCCGACCCTCCAACGCGCTGCAGCCCTGATGGCCGAGCTATCAGCCGCCCTGCCCTTTGCTCCTGCGGATCTGGGCAGTGCCCTGAACACGGCACGGCGTCTGGCCGAGGATCAGCGCAAACACGTTGACGCAAGGACAAAGGCCGAGGATGCCTTGCGACAGGCGCAGCGCGACCTGACCCGGCGCGAAGACACACTCACGGAGGCGCGGCAGATCAGAGAAGCGGCAGAGACGGCCTGGGCCACGCTGATCCACGACCTGATTGGAGATGCGTTACCGCCCGAACGGCTGGCGGCATCTCTGGAACCGCTGCGCGCCTTGCGAGAAAACGAAACCACACGTGCCGCAGCCGCACGCCGGGTCTCGACCATGCGTGCAGACCAAACCTTGTTCTGCCAAGAGGTCGACGCCTTGGCGCTCGCCCACGACCTGCCCCCTCTCACGACAGCAGCGGACACATTTGCCGCGCTCAAATCCCTTGCCGAACAGGACCGCATGGCCCGAAAGACGGCCCAAAAACTCGATGACGCCATAGCGACCGCCAAAACGGAGAAAGACCACCATCAGAACAGGCTGGACTTCATCGATCAGGAGGTCGAGGCGATCGCGGCGTTCTTCCCCGACCCCGTCCCCGCGCGAGACATCGACGCGCTGCGGGATATCGCGACCCGCGCCCAAAAGGTGATCGAAACCCGTGCCACGCTGGAGAAACTCACACGTCAGCTTCTGTCCGAGCTCAATACGCCCGACATTGAAGCCGCGCAGGCCCGGCTTGCAGAGGTCTCGGCCCCCGAGCTGGAGGCCGCCCTGGACAACAACGGCTCCGACCTTGCCCATGCCGAGGACGCATTGACACGGGCCATCCAGAACCGGGTCACGGCCGAACATGCCCTTGCCGACGTGAAGGGAGATGATGCGATTGCCCTGCTCGCCGAACAGAAAGCAACGCTGGAACTGGAGCTTGAGGACGCGGCACTTAAGCAGCTCGAACTGTCTCTGGGTCATCACCTCGCATCAGACGCCATCCGGCGCTATCGCGACAGCCACCGCAGCGATATGCTGACAGCAACGGAGCAATGCTTTGCCAGCCTCACACAAGGGGCCTATCCGTCCCTGAGCACCCAAATCGACAAGGAGACCGAGGTGTTGCTCGCCGTCGACGGAAATGGTGTCAGCAAGCGTGCGGCTGAGATGTCGAAGGGCACGCGGTTCCAACTTTACCTCGCGCTGCGCGCTGCGGCCCATGAACAGCTTGTCGCCCAGGGCACGACACTGCCGTTTTTCTGCGACGACATTTTCGAGACCTTCGATGAGGCGCGCACCAGTGCCGCCTGCCGTGTCATGGAAACCATCGGTGCGCGCGGACAGGCTATTTACTTGACCCATCATCGTCATGTGGTGGAAATCGCCAAATCCGTTTGCGCCACGCCGCCAACCATTCATGAGCTTTAAAGTGCTCAATTCACCAGCTGAGAATTGACCTTGCTACGCGAGCACAATGTTGAGCACTCAATGAATCTACGGGGCGGTTGCCATGACAACGCCGTCGGCGAAAGCTTCTTCCAGTTGCCCAATCGCAAAAAAGTCAGGCGTCAGCAACATCCGGCGCACGAAGACGCGCGGCGGGATGTATTGGAATACATAGAGTTCCCCCCCCCCCCTAAACTCAAAAAATCTAACAACGGAATACTCTCGTCCGTTGACTATGAGAACAGACACTTCAAACTGGGGAAAAGCAGAGGTCTAAGAGTTCAGTCCCAGCATCCGAGGTTTTCGCCAACTAATCGTGTGAAAGTTAAACTGAACTATTGCGGCTCGGCTTCCTCTGTAGAATTGCGTGCCGCGAGCCATTCGGCCATCACACGGCGGACCACTTCCGGGCGAGACGGCAGATCCTCTTGGGCCCGTCGATACTCATCAATCGCACGCAGCATGTCACGGTCCATGCGAATGTTGACTGGCTGCACAGCGCAGAACGTGACTGGGAAGCTGCGACGATCGCGTGCAAAAAGGTGATCGATCTGCCCGCGACGCGCCCCAGCGATACACCTCTGCAAAAGTTGGCGCAGATGATTTGGTTCACTCTGGGTTGCGAAACTTTCGCAGAATTGTGCTCCGCACAGCAGGTGCTGGCCAGCCATCCGGATCTGTTTTCGCAAACAGGCCATGACCTCGTCTCACGCCGGATTGAGGCGATGCTGGCGCGTGGCCGCGCGCAGTTCGATGAACTGTGCAAGCTTGATATGCTGGCCGATCTGGAGATCGCTGGACCAGCCGGAACCGCCGACAGAAAGTCCTGAACTGGAAGTCGCTGCGGCCTGACATCCAGACTTCGCGCTTGTCCGGTTCGCCTGACCCGGCGCGCCTTTTCCTTTTTCGCAAATGATGTGCCGTGTGGGACGGGGGATACCCGATTTGCCTATCCGCACATGGTTGCGCTTTTCAGGGAGATGTCCAATGGAACACCCCACTTTGTCGCAAGCACCGATGCCGGTGCAATCCTGTATTCCTTTTTCCGAAGATAGTCAGCCGCTGTTCTTGCCTCGACGTTCCTGGCATTTCAGCGCCGAAACATGGCCCCTTTGGCCCGGTGAGTTTCCGGAAGACTGGGATGACATCGCCTCCGGGAAAGGTTTTCGCATTCTCGGCAGGAGCCGGGATCGCTATCATCTGATCCTGAAATGCGAGAGCTGCGGCGGATTGACCGCGCATAAAATCTATACGCTCAGGACCGCGCAACCGATCTGTGGTGCATGCCATCTCCGAAAGATCAAGGCCACGGCGCAGGCCGCCGGATTGATCTTCCTTGGCTTTCACCCGGAGGATCGCCACTCCGGCATCTACAGGATGGAATGCGGCCATGAGGTCACGCGGCAATTTGGTCTCGTTGAACGCATCGCACGCGGCGAGGTCAGCGCACGCTGTGAAACCTGCCTCATCGCCCGAGAAGAGGATGAAGCCCGCCGCGCAGGCTGGACCCGGATCGGGCGCGATCCGGACGGCAACGAGAATTATCGCCTGTACCGGCACAGCTGCGGGCATGAACAGCGCATCGCGCGCGTCAACATGGCATGGCAACAATGCGACTGCGCAGGATGTGGTCAGAGCTGGGTGTGGCAGAGCGGATCGCCCTGCTGACCGGCACATCGCCCTCCCGGCAGATGCAAGCCGAAATCCCGCGCCCAGAGGTGATCGCGGGCGCGACACCTGCCCACTGGGCGGCCCGGAGCATCGTGGAGGATCTTGCCGCGTGGCAAGAGGGCGAAATCGTCTGGACAGAGATGTCGCATTCGCTTCTGTTTCATGGTACCCTGGGGACCGGAAAGACCTTTCTTGCCCGACAAATGGCCGCAGCATCCGGTATTGCCTTGGTCGAGGGCAGCTTTGCAGTCTGGCAATCGGCAGGCCACTTGGGACAAATGCTCGCGGCGATGATCAAGTGCTTTGACGAGGCCATTGCCCAAGCCCCCTGCATTCTCTTTATCGACGAGATCGACGCTGCCGGCTCTCGCTTCGATGGAGATCACCACAACATGAATTACCGCGCGCAGGTCGTGAATGGCTTTCTTCAGCAAATCGACAGGCTGGCGCTCACACCCGGCGTGATCTTGGTCGGTGCCTGCAATCAGCTAAATCGGCTGGATCCGGCGATCACGCGGCCGGGACGCTTCGACCAGACCGTCAGGATGCCGCTTCCTTCCCTGCAGGATATCATCCGTATTCTGAGCAAGGTCCTGTCGGGCGCCCTGCCGGAAGGTGAGATCGCGCAACTGGCCCGCGAGGCTGTCGGCAAAACGCCAGCCGAACTGGATGCTGCAATGCGGGCAACAAAGGCAGATGCACGCCGACAGCAGGTCGCCATCTCGCCGGTTCTGCTTCGCAGGCATCTCGGGATCGAAAGACCCGACCCGGCTCTGCTTCATCGCATCGCAGTCCATGAAGCCGGGCACGCCCTCGCCGCTGAACTCCTTTCGCCCGGAGCCGTCGTCAAGGTCACCGTATCCAGCCGGGATGGGCTTACTGAGCGTCGGCCAGCACTACAGCATCTGACGGTCAAGGAAATCGAGACCGAACTCCTGATCCTGATGAGCGGGCGTGCCGCCGAACGGCTCGCACTCGGCTCGATCTCCGGCGGCGCTGGCGGAGACACCCGCAGCGATCTCGCACAGGCAAGTGCGCTGGTGCTTCAGATGGACCGGGAACTCGGCCTTGGGCAAAACGGTGACGGATGGATCGGCCCGGCGGATATGCACAGGCTGACCAGCGAAGAGAAGCAGCGGCTGCGTACCAAGCTGGAAAAGGCAGAGCGGAGAGCACACGCACTTCTCACCCCCAATAAAGAAGTGCTTCTCAAGATTGCAAACGAACTGACGGAGCGGCGCGAGATGGATGCCTCTGATCTTGCCCACTGGTTTGCAAAGACAGTTTCCTGTCGACCGTCACAACAAGCCCCGGCCCCGCGTAAAGGCACAGCATGAGAACCACGACGAGAACCGTGACCTGCCATCCCACGAAAACCTTGCCGGTTTCCGGAAAACTCACTTCAGGAAAATTTTTGCCAAAGCATTGATCAAGGCTTCCGACACGCTTGGCTTGCAGCGAACCGGAGGACGCCCCCCTTATAGGAGGAATTTTACGGAAAATCAGAAAGTTATCCACACCTAAAGCATACTGAATATCACATCGGGCAGCCAGATATCCGTCCACTCCGCTAAACTCAGACCATGAAGAATGCGGACCACAACCATCCCCCTCCAACGATCGTGCGATCATTGAAACTGACAGGCAAACGACAGGCCGAGGATTGACGATGACGGATTACGGCTCTCAGCGCCCCTACACACCAAACAGTCTGGCGGATCGCTGGGGCTGCTCTGCTCAAACCGTTCGAAACCTGATCTCGGAAGGACGCCTGCGCGCGTTCCGTGTGGGTCGG
Source organism: Celeribacter sp. ULVN23_4 (assembly GCF_054788345.1). Taxonomy (NCBI): domain Bacteria; kingdom Pseudomonadati; phylum Pseudomonadota; class Alphaproteobacteria; order Rhodobacterales; family Roseobacteraceae; genus Celeribacter; species Celeribacter sp. ULVN23_4. Next base: position 27,258 of record NZ_JBTVYO010000001.1, read on the forward strand.
TTGTTCAGAATCAAACCGGAAGCCGTGGAGGAATACGAATGCCGGACATCACAATTGGAAAACTGCGAGGCGGTTCTGCGTCTCCTGGAAAGACCCGGCCTCAGGCAAAAGACGACGCTATCAGCTTGAGGCACGCAGCCGAAAGGACGCGGAGCCGGAAGCCGTAGAGGTCTATCGCCGCGAGACATTCCGCGCCAACCCTGCCGGATCGCGGCTTGATGAGATCTGGAAAGCCTATATCGAGGATCTTGGCGACAGACCAACCGCCACGACAATGGGCTACACGGGGAAGGCGATCCTGCCCCACTTCGGTGGCTATCTCCCACAGGATATCGACAAGACCATGTGCCTGCGATACCGGCAGATGCGCGAAGAAACCGGCAAATCGGTCGGAACGGTTTAGACCGAGCTCGGCCACCTGCAATCCGCTCTGAACTTTGGCCACACCATGAACATATATGATGGGCCGGTTCCGAAAATCTGGCGCCCGGCCAAACCGGAGACGGACAAGCGCATTCTGGACGCGCTCGAAATCCGATCACTGATCGGTGCTGCACATGATCCGCATATTCGCCTCGCCCTTATCCTGCTGTTCGGGACCGCAGCTCGCGTCGGTGCAATGCTGGATCTCACATGGGATCGGGTGGATCTTGAGCGCAGGTCGATCAACCTGCGCCTGCCCGACAGTGTGACGCGCAGGGGGCGTGCCGTGGTGCCGATGAATGCCAGTGTTCACACGGCTCTTCTGTCAGCCAAAGACGCAGCTCTGAGCGATCATGTGATCGAATACGCTGGCGGGCCCGTGAAAAATATTCGCAAAGGAGTGAATGGTGCTGTGACGCGTTCGAAGATCGGACATCTGACGATCCATGAAATCCGCCATACGGCCGCAGTACATCTGGTCAGCGCCGGGATTCCGATCGAAAAGGTGGCGCAATATCTCGGACACTCCAACACCGCGGTGACCTACCGTGTCTACGGTCGATACCGTCCGCAGCACATGCAAGACGCCGCAGAAGTTCTAGACTTCATGCGATTGCAGGATCACATCTAAGGTTCACGGAACCATGGACCACTTCGCAGGACGCGAGGACGACGAGAGGAAATTCAGCAAAGCCAATCGAGGGAACTGGTGGGTCGTGAGAGGCTCGAACTCCCGACATCTTCGGTGTAAACGAAGCGCTCTACCAACTGAGCTAACGACCCGGTGCGCAGTCGTCTAAGGGAAAACGCCCCCCCTTGCAAGAGGAGAAAGTGATTATCCCTGCGCTTTCCGCCAGCCCGCCTCACGCGCCTCTGGCTCGGTGCAGAACCAGCGCTCCCCCTGCCCCTCGTTGATCCGCGTGTCATCGTACCAACGACCACCCGGAAGGTGATAGAGCTTGCCGGATTTGGAAATATTTCCTTTGATCACGCAGTCTCCGGGAGGCGTGTCGGGAAGCGCGTGCGCCGCTTGTTCTGCCTTTTTCTCCGCGCGGTAGTCCGCGGGGTTCTGACTGCCGGAGCGCCAAAGCCCAAGCCCATCCGCGCGTGCCGTTTGCTCAAGCGCAACGTAATCGGAGGAATATTCTTCGTAGGCATAGGCCGCCCCCAAGGCGACCATCTGGGCATTCAGGTCTTTCCCACCAGCCTCACACACCGCAACCGTCCGGCCATAGCGGTCCGTGTCGCGCGCGAAGCACCGCACCTTGCCCGCCGCAAGATTTGCCAGAACCGATTTGGACCAGGTGCCGCAGGACCAGTCCTTGCCGCGCGTGTCGGAACAGCTTTGCGAAAGCTCAGGTGCGTCGATTCCAAAGAGCCGGATGCGTATCTCCCCGATGGCGACGGTGTCACCGTCAACAATGCGCAACACGCCGTCCGCCGGGCTTGAAATAGACGTTACGCCCTGCCCCGGCTTTGCAACAGCGACCGCAAGGCTTTGAGAGGGCTGAACTCCAGATGCGTTTGCGGGTTTCCTCTCGCTCGCAGCCTGCGCCGTATCGACAGGAAACAGGGCCACCACGAGCCCCATCGCAGCCACAAGAGCCGCAACATATGGTATGACACCCAACCTCACACGCGATTTGTGCGCGATTTGTTCTCCAAACGCAAGAGGGCACGTGGCCTTCCGACACACGCGCCCTCCTTCATCGAACTGGGATCAAGATCACGCCGGAGCGGTCAACATCCGGTAAATCTCATCCTTCAGAAGCATCCGTTTCTTGCGCAACTCCGACAGCGCCAAGTCGTCCATTGGCTGCACATCGGTTTCCGCGAGATGCACCTCGTCATTCAGCGCCCCATAGTCTTGGACCATCTGTGCGAAATGCGGGTCGACGGCCTTGAGATCACTGATTTGCGCAGCGAAATCCGGGAAATCGGCGGCGAGTTGGTGTGGGGTGTTGGACATGCGCTTCTCCTCCTAATGTCGTCGTCCTTGTCCCCAGTCTGTCCCCGACCAGCCCCGCTGCGCTTTGACCCGGATCAAGAAAACCCGAGAAAGAGGTGAGCACCTCTCAACCGGTACGCCCGGCGCACAACTCGCTCAACTTGCCGCAAGCGGAAGAAAGGGAGCCTCCGAAACGCGTTCCTTTTGGGCGTGCCGGTCGATCAGATTTTGCCAGGACTGGGCGAACTCTCGTTCACAGCCGAAGGCGCGATCGGGCGCAGAATGCTCATCGCGCTGACCGATCACCTCCTCCAAAGCCGTTGTCCAAGCAGTCACACCGAAATCATCGACAAAGCGCGCGCCATCTCCGGCACTCATCGTCAACCCATCCACCCGGCTGCACACCAGCGGACGTCCAGCCGCGCGCGCTTCGAGCGCCACGAGCCCGAATGCCTCCCAACGCGAAGGCATGGCCACGACATCGACCGCCTGCATCACAGTCTCGGATTTCTCGGCATGACCGAAAAAGCGAATACGTGGATCGCCCAACGCCAGCTCAAACAGAGCGTCTTCCTCAGGGCCACTGCCATAAACGTGCAGCGCCAGATCCGGGTCAGGCAGGGCGCGGAACGCCTTGATCAGAACATCGAAGCCCTTTTGCCTATGCAAACGACCGATGGCCCCGATGACTTTCGGCGCAGCTTGTGGCGCAGCGATGGCGCGAAAGCCTTCCAGCGCAACAACAGGTGCAATGACCCGCAGGGACGACTCGGACACCAATCGACGGGCGCTGAGCCATGCGGCCTGCGCCGCGCTCACAGCGACCACCGTGTCGAACAGGGCAAAGGCCGTGCGCAACATCGTGAAGAACCGCATCTTCGAGCTGACGTTGGTCGCCGTGAACATCTCCGTATAGCTGTGCTCGACGTGGATAAGCGGGGTTCCGGCGTGATGGGCACGAAATGCGATCAGCGCGGGCAGCCGCCGCCAATTCAGGCTCAGGTGCGACACCACGATATCGGCGTCACATTTCGGCAAACGCCCACGCGGGGCGACGACCTGAACCGTGTGATGCGCCGTTTGCGCCATCAGCGGACAGCTCTGGATGTGCTCAAGAACACGGGTGACACCGCCGGGCGTGGCGTCATCGACAAGATGCAGGACATGCGTTTGATCAGACATAGATTTCTCCTTTTCGGGTCAAGAGCGCGCCGTACGCAGGACAGTGCGGGCGAACCGCATCGGGGCTGTGCCGAACCGGGCGGTGGCATGGGCCGCCCCCCATGTGGTGAGGCTCCGCACAGGCTCTTCAAAGATGGGGCGACGGGAGTGTTCAAACGCACGACGGACAAGCTCACGGGCGGTGTCCCCGTCCCCGCTGCTGATCGCGCGGCGCGCCAGATAGCGCAGTTGATAGGCGCGCGCTGCGGGTTCATGGCGGGCGAAGAATTCGGGGGCGACCGGGCGCAGCTTTGTCACCATACGTTCCCACGAGTTCAGCTGCGCAGTGACATTGGCGGACAGGCCCGCCCCGTTCACACGGTATTCGGTCAAGAGCCCCGGAACACCCTCGATCAACCAATCGGTCGTCAAGGCCATGCGCAGCCAGCACTCGATATCTTCCGATTGCCGGAAGGTCTCATCGAACACCCAATCGCGATGGGTTTCGGTCAAAGGTCTCCAGCTGATCGCCGCAAGTGCTGCGCGACGGATCACCGGGGCCGAACCATTGCCGACCGGGTTGCGCTTGAACACATGAGACGCACGGACATCCCGCAGACGCGGGCGCTGCGCGTGTCCCAAGAGCCGCGACGTCTCATCAATGAGCGCCGAGCCGGAATAGCTGATCCCGACCTCTGGTGCGGCTTTGAGATGCACCACATGCAGCGCAAGTTTTTCAGGGCGCCACAGATCATCGGCGTCACAAAACCCGATCACCTCGCCCGTCGCAGCCGCGATCCCGCTGTTGCGTGCGCCGGCAAGCCCACGGTTGATCTGACGGACCAGCCGGATGCGCGGATCACATTCGGCATGAAGACGGGCCATTTGCGCGGTTTGATCCGTCGAGCCGTCATCGACGACGACGATTTCAACATCGCGGAAGGTCTGGGCGCTGAGCGACGCCAAGGTTTCGGCAAGCGTCGCCGTGGCGTTATAGGCAGGTACGACAATGGAAGCGTAGGGCATGGCAGTCTCCTTAGTTCGAGAAAAGGTGGCGGCGCACCGGGGCTGGCAAAATCGGCAGAATGGCGACGGCAAGGGCGATCATCCCCCCGCGCCGGGCGGGCAGCAGGAAGGCGCGCGCATCCAAACGGCAGCCTTCGATCACGAGCGCGCGCGCCACTTTGGCGGAAGCGCCGATCCGAAGCGCGCGGCGGGCGAGATAACGCAGATGCACGGCCTCCGCGCCCGGATCGGGGCGATACCCGAACCGCGCCGCGCTGGACAAAGCTTTCTCACGCCCGGCTCGCATGGCCTCAAGATTGGCAGACAATCCGTGCGGGCTGAGCCGGTAAAGGACATGGTCGGCGTCGATCCCTTTGAGGCGGTAGCCATGTCCCGACAGGCGGATCAGGAATTCGAGGTCTTCGTTATGCACCATGTCTTCGCGAAACCCGCCCAGATCGGCAAAAAACTCACGGCGCAGCGACAGGTTCGACAGGGTGCAAACCGGGTTTTCTCCCATCAACATCGGGACCGTCACATCGTCCTCCGGCACCCGGGACCAGGTCCGCACATGCGAGATGTCTTCCCGAAAGAAGCCGATCCGCCCGAAGGTCGCCACAACGCCCTCCTCCAGTAGGCAGCGCGCCACGTCCTGAAGCTTCGTCGGCAGCCAAATGTCATCGGCATCGCAAAAGGCGATGATCTTACCTGTGGCAAGCTTCAGAGCCCCGTGATTGCGCGCAGCACTTGGTCCCTTGCCGGGATTGCGGACCAGTTTCAGGCGGGCGTCACTGTGCGACAGCTCTTGTGCAACCGGCCAACTGGCATCGTTTGAGCCATCTTCGACGAGGATCGCTTCCCAATCGGTGATCGTCTGCGCCTTGAGCGCGGCAACCGTCGCGGGCAGCGTTTCAGCAGCGTTGTAAACAGGGATAACAATCGAAAAAACCGGCATGGATCAGGCCCTCACGCGGGGAAGGAAAAGTGCGAAGTAGAGAGCGGGGCGTGACAGCCAAAGCATCGCGACAGTGGCCGTCCCGAGATAGCCCCAGGCAATGGCGCACAGCCCATAAGGCGCGGCGATCACGGTATTGGCCATCAGGGCAGCGGTGAGGATCGCGGTGCCGCGCAGCTCCTGCATCGGACGATCCTCGGCCCGCAGCCAGCCAGCCGTTGCGGTCCAAAGCATCGTGGGAATAGCGACCAGACACAGGATCGACACCGGCTCCGCGAGACCTTCCCAGCCGTCGCCGAGCAGCAAGGGCACATACCAAGGTGCAAGGACGGCTTGAGCGATGACCGCTGGCGCAACCAGACCGATGGACACGCCAAGCCCTTGACGCAGGGCGGCTGCCCGATCCGGGTTGGCGCAAAGATGCGGGAAGAGCACAGCGGCGAAGGCCGTGGAGAAAGAGGTGGCGAGGCTGAGACCCGCGTTAAAGGCCATGAAATAGAGGCCAAGGATTTCCGGTCCCAGCAAGGCACCGATAAGCAGCTTGTCCGCGTGCAGGCGCGCCGTCTTGACGATTTCCGTCCCAAGAATTGGCCAGCCGTAGCGCAGGAAGGGGCGGATTGGTGCTTTCCCAGCTTCCGGCATAGGTTTCCAAGGATGCAGACGGCGCATCGACAGAAGCCAGAAGGGCGCGGTCAAAAGGCGCGGAAGCACCAAGGCAAGCGCGGAAGGCCACACAAGCGCCAAGCCAATCGACATGAAATTCGCGAGGACCGATTGGCCGCCCGCAATCGCGGCGGTTTGCTTGAGCTTCCCCGCCCGCACCGCCAGCCCGGTTTGCACCAGCCCGCCCGGCATAAACAGATATTCGCCCGCCAAAACGAGGATCAGCGCACAGAGCGCAAGATTTCCGGTCGCGAGCCAAACGATCGCAGCCAGCGCGGTCTGAACGGCGAAAAGCCCAAGGCACCACGTCCAAAACAGACCATGCGCGCGGTTGCAGGTGGCGTCCAAGTCACGTTCCGAAGCCGCGATGATCCGTTGACCTATCCCGTTTTCCGTCAGTGATTTCAACAGGTCTCCCGTCGCCAAAGCCGCAGCCGCCACGCCAATCTCCGCCACGTCGAGCGTCCGCGCAACGGCGACCACAACACCCAGACGCGACAGTTTCGTCGCGATCTCGGAGGCTCCGTAGGCCAACAGGTGGCTCAGCAATGATGTCGCAGATCTCGGCACAGGCTTACGTCCTTTTAAGGTTCCATTAACCAATATTCAGGACCTCGGCGGACGTCATCGGCGCGGCAGGAGAGCAACAGATCGCAAAGGAATGATGACCTATCCGTCCGGGTAGCAACGCCATCCTTGCTCGCGGATAGCCAGTGAAGTTCGATCACGTTAAGGTTGTTTTAATATATTGAAGGGGCCTCCATGTCGTATTCACACAGCCTGCTCTTAGGCTCTTGCCTTGGCCTCGGCCTGATCGCCGGATGTGGCCCTGCCCCCTCCCCCGAAAATCTTGCCCCCGTGCGCAGCGGCGGTGCTTATCAGGCGCAATACCGCGATCCGCCAAGCAAGACCGAGGCGCAGCCAATGCTGATCTCGGCGCAGCTGAACGCAGAGAAATGTCGCCCCGGCGCCATCGCCGGTGCAGGCAAAGGCGGCCATCTCGCGGCGGAGGTGCTGCGGGGAGAACGTCTCTCGCGGAACGATTTGCTCGATATTCGCGTCTCCGACGATGAGACCTTCAATGGCAATTATGTCGTCTCACGCGACGGCACTCTGAAACTGCCGTTTCTGCCCGCGATCCAGGCGCAGGGCAAAAGCCCCGCCGCTGTTGAGGCAGAATTGGCAAAGCTTCTGGTGCAAGAAGGGTTCTATGACGAAGCCCCCCGCATTTCGGTTCTGGTCGCGGATTATGCCAGCGTGACTGTCGCGGTCTCCGGCGCGGTTTTCGAACCCCATGCCGTCGAGATCGGCGCACAGAATGCAGACGGGATCGACCGGGCGCGCCAAGAGGCGCTCGGCGCATCGACCGAAGCGCGCAACCTGTCGGCGGCGCTGCGCTCTGTCGGCGGGGTACGGCCGGATGCGGACCTGAGCGTCGTCGAACTCTATCGCGGCGGGCGCAAACATATTCTCGACATGACCGGCGTGTTCGAAGGCCGAAATGCGGTGGATGTGATGTTGATCACGGGCGACGAAATCGTCGTGCCGTCGCGCCAATGTTTCCAAGATGACCTGATGCGCCCGAGCCCGATCAGCCCGCCGGGTATCAGCCTGTTCCTGTCAAACCTGACCAAACCCGCTGCAAACAATGCCTCCTCGGCAGTTGGGCGCGAGGTTCGCGAAGTGCCCTATGGCACGCGGTTCATGCAGGCGGTGGTCGATACCAATTGCGTCGGCGGCGCGCGCGCCACCAGCGCGCATCGGTCTGCGGTCCTGTTCACCCGCGACCCGATGTCCGGCGTTTCCATTGTGATCGAACGCAATATCGAGGACATGCTGCGCCGCGCCGACCGCGATGACTACGACCCCTATCTGCTGCCCGGAGACTCCATCGCCTGTTATGACAGCCGCATCACGAACCTGACGGAGGTCGCTGGCGTGATGGGGGCGCTGGCCATTCTGCCATAACGCCTGCGCTTTTGGCGTGATACTCCTGAGTTAAGAATAGGCCATCACCCCAGTGACGGCGCAGGGGCGGCTTCCCAAGCCTCGCGGGCGGTCTTGATCGCGGCATCAAGCCCCGCGCTCGCGCCCTCTTCCGCCGCCGTTTCCACCGCAACCAATGCGTCACGAAGCTCAGGCTGGCCAAAAGCGGCCGCGCTGCCCGCAATCTTATGCGCGCGCTCAGCTATTTCGTGCCTGTCGGACGGTGCCGTGGCGAGCCAGCCGAACAGTTCAATACTTTCGGCGCGATAGCGCTCAAGCAGCCGATCCATCGGGGAGGCCTGCGCTGATGGTGCTGTTTGCGGCAGATGGCGCGACGCACAATGCCGCGCAATCGCCTGTTGCAGATCGCCTCGGCTAAAGGGTTTCGGCAGAAAGCCGGACATGCCCGCATCGGTGAACCGGGCTTTGGCATCGGGCAACACGTTGGCTGAAAAAGCGATGATCGGCACATCCCGACAAGCCCCCTCGCCCGACCGGATCGCACGGGTGGCCCCAAGCCCATCAAGTCGCGGCATACGGATGTCCATCAGGATCAGATCGAACTTGTGGCCCTCGGAAAGCTTGACCGCGTCTTCCCCGTCGCGGGCGACGCTCACCCGATGACCGAGGCCGCTCAGCATCGCCTGTGCAAGCTCCAGATTGATCTCATTGTCTTCGACCAAAAGCACATCGCAGGCAGCGACAGCCGCGATTTCGGTTTCTGTGTCGTCCCGCGCCTCCGGGCCCTCAACAGGCACCACTGGCACATGCAGCCAGAACACGCTGCCTTCACCGAGCGTGCTTTCGCAACCGATCTCTCCGCCCATCGCTTCGATAAAACGCCGTGCAATCCCGAGGCCGAGGCCCGTTCCGGTCTGCCCCTCGATATTGGCCGCTTCAATTGTCTGGAAATCGTTGAACACACGATCTTGGTCGGCCTCGGAGATACCGATCCCGGAATCGATCACGCGAATATCCAACCCGGACATATCACCGTCGCCCGGCGCGCCGACACTTTGCTCGGCTTCGATCAGGATGCGCCCATTGCGGGTGAACTTGATCGCATTGCCCACGAGGTTCAGCAAAACCTGCTGCAAACGTGCCGCGTCAATCTCCACCCAGTCCAGCGGTTCTCCGATCCAGCCCCATTGAATATGGTTGCCATTTGCCTCGGCGGCGCTGGCCTGACTGTTGACGATATCCTGTATCAAACGCCCGACATGCACCGCCTCTTCACGCGACACATCGGCGCCGGCTTCGAACCGCGCCACATCCAGTACGGCGTCGACGTGATGCATCAGGACGCCGCCTGAAATATCCATATTGCGCACATAGCGGCTCTGGGTCGACGAAAGCGGCGTTTTCTCCAAAAGCGACAGGTTGCCCAACAGACCGTTGAGCGGCGTGCGAATTTCATGGGTCATCATCGCAAGAAACTCGGCCTTGGCCTTTTCGCCCGCCAAAGCCCGGTCGCGCGCCTCAACGAGTTCGGTCTCCGAGGACACAAGGCGAGAGATATCGCGCAGGAACCCGACCACCACTTCATCCTCACCGGTTTGCGCCTTCTCAAGCGCCATCTCGACGGGGAACACCTCGCCGTTGCTGCGCTTGGCCTCAAGCCGCACCCGGCCGTGGCCGACCACCGCATGTTCTCCGGTTTCCCGCATGCGTTTCATCCCGGCCTCATGCGCCGCGCGCAAATGATCCGGGATGATGATGTCACCGAGGTTTCGACCGATCACCGCCTCTGCTGGATGCTGGAAAATACGCTCCGCAGCCGTGTTAAAGGTCAGGATACGGCCCTTGAGATCGGACACGATCACCGCATCCAGAGAGGTTTCGAGGATGGTGTTGAGCCGCGTGTAGGCATCCGCCAGCTCTTCGCCTCTGCGCTCGGTTTGTTTGCTGACATGACGGTTGTAGGCCAAGACAACGACCAGCGCCAAAACCAGCACCACCGTGATCGCGGCCAGTCGGAGCAACGTGTTGGCCACGGACATACGGCTCTGATCGGAACTCTCAGCGAAGAACTGCAGCCCCGTCGTGGCCACGGTGCGCAAAAGCGGCCGGATCTCCGTCGCCTCTTCGGCGAGGATCGGCAAACCAGCCTGCAACTCAGCCGGAGCGCCATCGATCAAGGGCACCATCGCATCGAGCTTTTGCCGGATGTCAGAGACCGATTGCCCAAAGGCATCAATCTCGCGCAGATCGGCATAGAGCAGCCCGGTGCCCAAGGTCATCATGCGACTGTAGAACACATCGAACTCGACAATCACCGTATCTCGTGCGGCGGTACTCTCATTACGACGCGCGGTTTCCACCGCATTGCTGAATTCCAGAAATTCGACTTCGGCCTGCGACAGCACCCAATGCACATTGTCGGAACTGGCCGAGTTCAAAAAGCGCATTTCTTCGACGATTTCGGACACCAGAAGTGCAATGGCGAAAAGACAGAGTAGGCCAATGCCCAGCAGCAAGGCCGTGCTGCCGCGCAGACGCGGAAAGCGGCCTTTCCGACGGATCGAAAAGGCTTCGGTCATTTTGCGAGGATCATCCGGTCCAGTTGCCATATGCTGCGAGAGTAAATCACTTCGGTGCGATAGTCACTGGAGGACGAGAACGGATAGATCACCCAAAGCGGCCCTTTGTCCCGCCGCGACATCAGTTTGCCATCCATTTCATAGGCCACGATCGGCCCGCCCTCCGTCGCATCAGAGACCGGGATTTCCACCACATAATCGTTGATGGCGGTCGCCATGATCACACCTGCTTGCGCGCCGACATGATCGAGCAGGGTTTGCAACCGCACGCCTTTGAAGACATGCACACCCGGCGTCCAGATCGTCTCGGTCTCGATCTCGCTTTCGCCAAGCGCACGCAGCATCTCAAGATCGAAGGCCGCAACGCCATGGCCATTCGTCTGTTCGATCTCACCAGAGAGGGTCAAGATCACAGGGCCAGTGGGCGTCCCGAGGGAGGTGGCAGCCGCGGGAAACGCCATAAAAAGCGCGGCTACCACCGGCAAAAAGAGCCGGGTGAAAAAAGACGTCGAACGTGCAAAGCGATTGAAAAGCATGGGCTGTCCTCATCAAACTGTCTGACCAGTATCTCACGATGCCCCCTTAAAGGCATCTGAACATAGGGATCGCTCTCCTATCCGAACGGATAGGAGGCAGCCTTATTGGCGCTTAATAGGCCCCGCGCCCGGAGAGCACCGCACGCGCCGTCAGGGCGAGCAACATCAGGTCGAGCAAGACGCTGCGCGAGCGCACATAGGCCACATCCATATCGACCATCTTGTCGAAACCGATATCGGCGCGGCCGGACACCTGCCACAGCCCCGTGATCCCCGGCCGTGCGTTCAGACGTTCCAAGGCGGCCTTCGGGTAGGCTGCGACCTCGGAGGGAAGCGCCGGGCGCGGACCGACCAGTGACATATCTCCGAACACCACGTTGAGAATCTGGGGCAACTCATCCACGGAGTAGCGACGCAGAAAACGCCCCACTCGCGTCACCCGCGGATCATTGCGGGACTTGAAACAGATACCTTCACGATCAGATTGCGCCAAAAGCGCAGCCCGCCGCTCCTCCGCATCAATATGCATGGTACGGAATTTCAGCACGGTAAAAGGTTTGCCATCGCGCCCGACACGGACCTGTTTGAACAGCGCGGGTCCTTTGCTGTCCAGCCGGATCATTGCCGCCACACAGAGCAGCACGGGCGCAAGCATCAGACACAAAAGCGAGCTCAAAACGAGATCCATCGCCCGTTTCGCAATGGCATCCTGCCCAGCCATCCGCAGTGCGTGGACCGAGGCACGCATCAGGAAGCTGACATTGCCGATCAGATAGCGTTTTGCCAAACGACGCGGCTCCTGCATCAACCGCCAGACCCATTCCATCTTGGCCTTACGCACGGCTCGTGGCGCGCGGCTGACATTGCCCGCGAGGAAATCGAACAAGGCGCCAACGCCCAGAACGATTCGCGGAGCGAGATCGGGCAGATGCCGGTCAATCCACATCTCCTGCATCGGAACCCCCATCGCGACCAATAAGATATCGGCCCCGGACGCATTGATCGCAGCAATCGCGCGCCGTGCATCCGTCGCGCCCTCGAACCCGTCGCGCGTCCCTGCGATGCGCAGGCCCGGAATTGTCGTGGAAAGTTTCATCGCGGCCTTTTCCGCCGTGCCGGGCTGCGCGCCGAAGAGAAAGACCGACAGCCCCTGCTCCGTAGCTTTGCGCAAAAGCGTGGGGGCAAAATCGGTTCCGTTGAGATTTTCGGTCAATGGGCCACCCGACATACGGGCCGCCAGCTCGACACCGATCCCATCCGGCAAGACCATGTCGGCCCGTGCAAGCGCAGACGCATAGGCCCGATCTTTGGCGCGCAGATTGGCGCAATGGGCATTGAGGAAAAAGACGCTCCGCGCGTCTCCCTTCAAGAGCGCATCGACCGTTTGTTCCGTCGTCGCATCAACGAGCGGCAGACCAAGCACCGGACGGCGCGGCAGTTTGGTTTCAAGGGAGGCTTGCATCAGCGTCTGAGCATCGGCGACAGCGGTCGCATTTTCAAAAGACAGGGGGGATTGGAGTTTCATCGGGCAGCTCCGGTTGGAATTTGAACTGCCTTAACCCTGCGACATCAGCCCCTTAGCGCTCAATTCCGCAACCGGATGGCCGATGGACGCATCCGGGATGGCCCTTGGCACAGAGGACATCTCCTCGATCCTTAAGGTTCTGTTAACCATGCTGGAGGCCCAAACCCTATCCGAAAGGATGGGAGGCTTACCCCGTTTTTCCCTGTGTCATGGTAAGCAAAGCCTTAAAATAGTCGAACTCACCGCGTATGGTTCGATCACTCGACGACTTGTTGAAAGGCCGCGATATGAGAGTTTTGATTGCTGACGACCACGATCTGCTGCGCGATACGCTGATCGCCTTTTTGGGCGCTGAAGGAGATATCGAGCTGGGCAGCGCGGCGAGTTTTGACGAAGCCTGCGAGCGCATCCGCGAGGATGAGGCCTATAACCTCGTCCTGCTCGATTATAAAATGCCGGGGATGAACGGGCTGGCAAGCCTCAGCGAAGCCATCCAGATGAACGGTGGCCAGCGCGTCGCGCTGATCTCCGGTCAAGCCACGCGTGAGATCGCTGAGGAAGCGCTGAGCCTGGGTGCCGCCGGGTTCGTGCCGAAAACCTTGCCTGCGAAATCTCTCGTCAATGCCGTCAAATTCATGGCCATGGGCGAGCAATATGCCCCGATCGATTTCATGACCGCGTCTGAGGAGGCCGCGCCGCATCCGATGGCGGAACGGCTGACCAAACGCGAGCTTGAAGTGCTCGAAGGCCTGACAGAAGGCAAATCCAACAAGGAAATCGCACGTGATCTCGATCTGTCCGAGCCGACGATCAAACTGCATATGAAAACGCTCTACCGCAAACTCGACGTCAACAACCGCACCCAAGCGGCCATCGTTGCGCGCGACGCGGGATTGTTCTGAGCCGCGTTATTTTCATCTCATCGTTTGCGCATGCCCCTGTCCGAACGGATAGGCACAGGGGCAAAAGCACCGCTTCCCCCACCACTCGCGCAGCGGTAAACAAAATATTTAACAGCTAGGATCACGGCGAAGGAGCCCGCCGATGACCTCGCAAACCATTCAACACCCAAAACCAAACGCCACTCTGGCCCATAAGAAGCGTCGCGGTTTTTTCCGCCGCGCCCTTATGGGGGGCGGTCTCACAGACCTTCGCCGCCTTCCGCGCTATGTCTGGTTTTGCGTGTTGGGGCTGGCGGCCATCTGGGCGCCGATCTCGGGCTACCTGAAAACCGCCGCCCCGGTTTACGCCAGCCACATGTCGCTGATCCTGCCCGGCTCAGGCTCGGCCTCATCGGTCAACCTTGCCGATATCGGCCAAGCCTCCAGCCATGCCAATTCGGCCTTTTCCAGCAATTCAATCAGCCCAACCGAGACCTACAAACGGCTTTTGGCGGCAGACCGGGTCATCGCGGAAGCCGCCACCCAGCAAGGTGTCGCATTCAGCGCCTTCGGCAAACCACAGGTGCAGCTTGTCGATCAAACCGCATTTATCCATGTGAAGCTGATCGGCCCCTCCCCCGAAGCGGCGCAGGCCCGCAACGCCGCCCTTCTGGATGCCTTCTTTGCCGAGATCGACCGTCTGCGCAGCGATGAGATGGACAGCCGCCAGAGCAGCGGGTTGGATGCGATTCAAGACTATCGCGCCTCGGTCGCGAAAACCCGTGTCGAAATCGAACAACTGCGCACCACAACCGGGCTGAACTCCGTCGATCAATACAAGCGCCAACTCGATGAGGCTGACGCGCTGCGAGCGAAAATCGACATCACCGCCGCTGAGCATGAACGCAAAGTCGCAATGGTGCGCGGGCTTGAGACGCGGTTGGGCACCAACTCAGAACACGCGTCCCGCATTCTGCGCCTGAACGCCGACACGGCCTATCTCGCACTTCTGGAGGCCATGGCCCTCGCCACCGCCGATCTGGCCGAGATGCAATCGCGCTATGGCCAACGCCACCCAGAGGTTCTCAAGGCCCGCAACGGGATGGAGGCCGCCCGTGCGAAAGCCGAGGCCCGGGCCGTTGTCCTGACCGGCGAGGCAGGCGCTTTGGAACGGTCGCTCGATGGTGGTCGTGCAGCGCTTTTGACCGAATTGGTGCGACAAGATTCCGAGCGCTCCGGCCTTCAGGCCGAACTCAAGGAATTGCGCGCGTTGCTCACCGTGCAAACCGACCGCTTGGACCGCCTCGCCCCGGAGGCTGCGCGGCTCGAAGATTTGCAACGCGATTTCAATGTTGCAGAAGCCGTCTTTGCCTCCGCCATCGCGCGCAGCCAATCCAGCAAGGCCGATGTCTTCGCCTCCTATCCCTTGGTGCAGGTGCTCGAAGATCCGACCCTGCCCGACCGTCCGACCTCGCCGCGCAAAAAACTCGCAATTGCTGCCGGGATGGCGGCCAGCCTTTTGCTCTTTGTCGCGCTGTCTCTGGGCTGGATCCGCCGCTTCCTGATCCAACGCTTGATCAAAGAAAAAGGGCGCGCGGCATGATCACGCCGGAGAACCCTGCCGAGGCGATGGTCTGGAAGACGATCCTCTGGACCTGGCCCTTCTATGCGATTGGTGCGCTCTATGTTGTCGGACCTGTGCTCGCATGGCTCATGGCCGGACTGGTGGCGCTGTCTCTCTACCTTGGCCCGGCCATTCGCTCTGACCTGAAAGCCACGGGTCCGGTGCCGCCGGTGATCTGGGCATGGATCCTCGGCATGCTGGTCATGTTGATCGCGCTTTGGGCGGGGCATCTGAACTGGGATCTTGGCCTGAAAAAGACCATTAAATCCTCCATTGGCTGGGCCAAAGGCTGGGCTCTCTTGGCTTTGTTCCCACTGGCGGGGGCCGTTCTTCCGATCCGCAGAGAGGTGCTGATCCGGGCGCAATGCAAGCTGGGATTCTGGACGCTGTGCATCGCACCGCTCCTGATCATAGCGCCATATGTCGGACTGCCCGAACGGATTTTCACATCTCCGCTCAAGGCCGTTGGCGGGCCCGGTCCGGAATATTTCTCGGTCTTTCTGTTCACCTACGATCCCGCAAGTTGGACCCCGCGCTGGCAGTTCTACGCCCCGTGGTCACCGTTTGCCGCCCTTTTGGGGGTCACGATGGTCCTGTTCGCCTTGGAAGAGAAAGAGAGACCTTGGCGCGCGGCGGGCGTTGGCGCGGGTCTGTTGATGATACTGGCCTCTAAGTCGCGCATGGGTCTCGTCGGTCTGGTCGCCTGCACGCTCGGCCCCCGCATGATGCCGCTGGTGTTGCGCAGCTGGGCATGGGCCGGGCTCGCCGGGATGACCGCCTCTCTCGCGGTCATCGGGCCGTGGCTGATGCAGATGATCGGTGCAGGGATCAACGGATTCAAATCCGCCCGCGCCGACAGCACCCGAGTGCGCGCGACCTTGCAGCGGATCGCCCATGAGCGCTGGAAAGAGGAAGCTCCGTGGTTCGGACATGGCACCGTGCAACCGGGGCCGCATCTCGTTGAATACATGCCAATCGGAAGTCACCACACCTGGTTCGGCCTGCTCTTCGTCAAAGGGCTCGTCGGGCTGCTGGCCTTCGCGCTGCCTTTGATCTGGCAGACGGGCCTCGCCCTCAAAGACGCTGCCGAGGGCGCGCGCGGTCGCCTGCCCCTTGGCATCTGCATGGTGCTTGTTCTGCTGTCATTCGGCGAGAATATCGAGATTGAGGCCTATCTTCTTTGGCCCGCGCTTCTCTGCCTCGGCATCCACGCCAGAGAAGTCTCTCACGCCTCGCGTTTGCGCGCTTCCCGCCATGTGATGAAGGAAATCGCCCCGATGATCATCGCGCCCCCCAAGAGCACGTAAGGGTCGATCACCTCGCCAAAGAGGACATAGCCAAAGCTCACCGACCAGATCAGCTGCACGAAGGTCACGGGCTGAATCACCGACTGCGGGGCCGCGGCAAAGGCCCGCGTCATGGAATAATGACCGAGCGTCGCAAAGGCTGCCGTGAGGAACAGGAGCAGAAGTTCATGCAACGTCGGCGTTTCCCAGTTCATCAGCGCGAAGGGGGCGATCACGATCGGCACTGTCACGGACATGAGAAACACGACAACCGCCGGGGGCAGGTCTTTCACAAGACGGCTGGCGATCAGATAGGAGCCAGCGAAGGCCATGGCGGAGAAGACCATCGCCAGATGCCCCGCGTCGATCTCCCGAAAGCCGGGGCGCAAGATCATGAGCCCGCCAAGAAAGGCAATGATGAGCGCCGAAATTCTCGGCAAAGCGATCCGTTCCCCGAACAGGATCACCGCGCCGATGGTGATGTAGATCGGGTTCATAAAGTTCAACGCCGTGACCTCGCCCATCGGAATGCGCGTCATGGCAAAAAACCAACAGCTCATGGCGACGGAGTGGAAAATCGCGCGGCCGAATGTAAGTTTCCATATCCGCGGCGTGAACGTCGCTTGCCGCACGGCGCCCAGAGCGGGGATTAAGAACACCAGCCCGAGGAGAAACCGCAAGAACGCGCTTTCCAACACTGGCAGGCCCGTCCCGACATATTTCACCAGAACATTCACCATGACGAAACAGAGCGTCATGAACAGCATCCAAAGAATGCCAGTCATGGATTTGGAAAATTTAGGGGGGCGCATGGGTGTTGTCATGGCGGGAACAGTGACGGCACTCCCCGTCAATGACAACTCACCCAAAGCGCATGCGTATCCCTACAGAAACGCACTTCTCACCCGTCTCAACTCCCCCGAATAAGACCAAATGCAATCGCCCACATGATCAGGGCGATCATCCCGTCGAGCACGCGCCACGCGCTTTCACGGGCAAACACCGGCGCAAGGAGCCGTGCGCCGAAGCCCAGAGAGAAGAAGAACACAAATGACGCCGCGATGGCCCCCGATGCAAACCATGTTTGGAGACCGGGGAAACGGGCGGAGATCGCCCCAAGCAGCACAACTGTATCAAGATAGACATGCGGGTTGAGCCAAGTCAGCGCGAATGCCGTTGCCAGCGCAGCAGATAGACGCTGCCCCCCTTGCTCTGCCGCCTCCAGATGGCCTCCGCCACGATAGGCCGCAAGGGCAGCCTTAAAACCGTAGAAGATCAGAAAGGCCGCACCGCCCCACCGCAGGAGCGGAAGCAGCGGCGGAAAGGCGGTGGAGACCTGCGCGGAGGCAAAGACGCCCAAGGAGATCAACACGGCATCCGAGACTGCACAAACCAGCACCACGGGCAGGACAAAGGCGCGTCTCAGCCCCTGTCGCAAGACGAACGCGTTTTGTGCGCCAATGGCGACGATCAGGCTTAGGCCCGTGAGAAATCCGGTGAGGGAGGCGTGCAGCATTGTGGTTCCTTTCCAGAACCGAGGTAACCGCCCCACCAATATTAGACAAATTAAACTTTATAGGCTTAGATTAGCCATGCTTAATTCCTCCGATTACCCAGCCCTGACCGCCCTCGCCGCCGTTCTGCGCCACGGCTCGTTTGACGCGGCAGCGCATGCCTTGTCCGTCACCCCCTCGGCAATCTCTCAGCGCATCAAAGCGCTGGAAGAGCGGATGGGGACACCCTTGGTGCTCCGCGGCACGCCTGCACGCGGCACGGAAACAGGCCGCAGGCTCGCGCGCCACATGGAAGACGTTGGCCTCCTGGAGACGCAGCTCGCCCGTGATCTCGGCAAAACCGGCGGCGGGGCTGTTCCCGTGCCGCTTGCCGTCACCGCCGACAGCCTCGCCACGTGGTTCACCCCTGCCATGGCCGCCGTGCCAGATATGCTTTTCCAACTCACGCTTGATGATCAGGACCATAGCGCCGATTGGCTCAAACGCGGGGAGGTGATGGCCGCCGTGTCCTCGCGCGACACGCCTGTTCCCGGCTGCGATCTGCACCCGCTCGGGGCGTTGCGCTATTTCGCGGTCGCCACAGCGGAGTTTATTGCGCGGCATTTCCCGGACGGCATCACCGCAGCGTCGCTCGCCAAAGCGCCCTCCCTTGTCTTCAACGAAAAGGACCGGCTTCAGGACAACTGGGTGACGGCGCAGATCGGCCGCCGCCTTTCCCTGCCCTCCCATCGCATTCCTTCGACACAAGGGTTCATAGATGCGGCGCTGGCGGGGCTTGGTTGGGGGCTCAATCCCGAAACGCTTTTGACGCCTCACTTCGCATCCGGGCGTCTCGTCAAACTCGCGGCAGATCCTATCGACATCGCGCTGTATTGGCACGTCTCTCGCCTCAGCGCCCCCATGCTGGACCCGCTGACGAAAGCCGTCAAACGCACGGCGGATGCGGCTCTCCACAACTAAAAAACCCCGCCGGTGGCGGGGCTTTCAAATTCGATCCGATCAAAGATCAGAGCTGTTCGGCAACATCGTCCGGCACGTCGAAGTTGGCCGTCACGGATTGCACGTCATCGTCGTCTTCGAGCGTTTCCACCAGACGCATCAGTTTCTGCGCGGTTTCGAGGTCGACCTCAGTGCGGTTCTGCGGTTTCCAGATCAGTTTGGCTTCCTTGGACTCGCCAAGTTCCGCCTCAAGCGCATCGGATACAGCGGCCAGATCGCCGTCGACCGTATAGATCCAGTGACCTTCTTCGTCGCTCTCAACGTCCTCAGCGCCCGCTTCGATCGCTGCCATCATGACAGAATCCGCATCGCCCGCTTCCGGCCCGTAGGTGATTTCACCCACGCGGTCGAACATGAAGGACACGGACCCCGAAGTGCCGAGGTTGCCGCCAGCTTTGGTGAAATAGGAGCGCACGTTGGACGCGGTCCGGTTCACATTGTCGGTCATGGTCTCGACGATGAAGGCGATCCCGTCCGGGCCGTAGCCTTCGTAACGGATTTCATCGTAGTTCTCCGCATCGCCGCCAAGCGCCTTCTTGATCGCGCGGTCGATCACGTCTTTCGGACAAGACGCGGTTTTCGCCGTTTTCACGGCAAGACGCAGGCGCGGGTTTTTTTCCGGGTCCGGGTCGCCCATTTTCGCTGCCACGGTGATCTCCTTGGCGAGCTTGGAAAAGAGCTTGGAGCGGGCTGCGTCCTGACGTCCTTTACGGTGCTGGATGTTTGCCCATTTAGAATGGCCTGCCATGTGGCGCCTCCGAAAATGTCGATAAAGTCAGCTGTCGCGCCTCTATAGGCGATCCGCCTTGGGGCCTGCAAGGGACGCCCTTTGCTTCATTGCAGGGAAAATACTCAAAAACCGCCGCAAAAAGGCTCAAAGCGGCCAAATCAGCGGGATCACGGCAGAGGCAAGCAACCCGATGGAGAGGTTCAGCGGGATACCGACCTTCATGTAATCGGTAAATTTGTAGCCGCCGGGGCCATAGACCATGGTGTTGGTCTGATAGCCAATGGGTGTCGCAAAGGAGGCAGACGCCGCGATCATCACCGCTACGACCAGACCGCGCGGATCGAGCCCCATAGTATGCGCCAAGCCAATCGCAATCGGCGTCACCACGACGGCAACCGCATTGTTCGACACCAGCTCAGTGAGAAAGGAGGTCATCAGAAAGATCGCCCAGACGACAAAGAACACGGGCAGCCCATCGAGCAGCGGCGCAATCGCCCCCACGATCAGCTTCACAGCGCCAGACGCATCCAACGCGGCCCCGACCGCAAGCATGGCGAAGATCAACGCGAGAAGACGTCCCTCGACAAAGGAGAAAGCCTCATCCGCATCGATGCAACGCGTGACGAGCACCACGGCCACCGCGATAACCGAAAGGTACAGGATCGGCGCCACACCCAGAGCCGCCAGAACGACGATGGAGAACATCGCCGCCAGTGCAATCGGCGCGTGCGAGCGGTGATAGGCGCGCTCAGTCGGTTTCGACACATCGCCCATGTCCATATCGGTCGCAAGGCGCTGAATATCCGCAGGCGCGCCTTCGAGCAGAAGCGTGTCCCCTACGCGCACGACGAGATCTTGAATTTGCTGACCAAGGTTCTGGTTGCGGCGGTGGACCGCCAGAACGTAAACGCCATACCGGCGACGCAGACGCATCGACGCCAAAGAGCGCCCGACCATTTTACAGCCCGGCGTGATCAGCACTTCCATCGTGGTGGTTTCAACCGTCGAGACCTGATCCACCCGTTTCAGGGATTTGTCGCGCTGAAGGCTGAGAAGTTCGGTGATCTTGGAGCGCAGAACGATCCGATCCCCCACCTCAAGTGTCAGCCCATCCAGCTCATGGCGATAGGATTTGTCGCCCCGCACCACGTCGATCAACCGCACGCCATCGCGCTTGAACAGCTGCACGCCAAGAACCTCGCGCCCGATCAGGTTGGACTCCGGCGGGATCACGGCTTCGGTGAAGAATTTCATCTTCGCACGGTTTGAGGACAGCATCGCGGCGAGACTGTCGCGATTGGGCAAAAGATGACGCCCGAAGAGCAGAAGATACAGCATCCCCCAAGCCGTCACCACGAGCCCGAGCGGAGCCACCTCGAAGATTGTGAAGGGCGCAAGGCCCTGATCGCGCGCCACACCATCGACCAGAAGGTTGGTCGAGGTCCCCAAAAGCGTGATCGTACCGCCCATGATCGCCGAATAGCTCAGCGGGATCAAAAGCTTGGACGGCGCGACACCGAGTTTCGCCGAAAGCTGCACGAAGACCGGGATCATCACAACGACGACTGGCGTGTTCGCAACAAAGGCGGACAAAACGACGACGACCACGAGCAACATCGCAATCGCAACCGACGGATGGGTTTCGGCATAGCCTCCGGCCTGACGGGTGAACCATTCCAGCCCCCCGGTGCGCACCAAAGCCCCCATGACAATAAACATCGCGCCGATGGTCCAAGGGGCCGGGTTCGACAGAACCGCCAAGCCTTTGTCATAGGGCAGGATACCGAGCACGATCATCAAAGCCGCACCGGTGATCGCCACGACTTCGGTCGGGAAAATCTCGCGGATGAACATAGCGAACATGATGCCCACGACGACGAGGGCGAGTATCGCCTCTGTCATCGGACTGAAATGAAACACCTCCATGGGGCCCCGCGCGCTCTTAGGTCATTAGGGCGCACTATGCCTCTCATCGCCGCTGCGACACAAGCGACAAAACGCCTCGCAGAGCGGAGCGGTGACGGCCAACAGGCCCAGAACGCATGAGATTTTGGCGCGGTCCTGCGTGTCAGGGGGCGCTCTGTTCAAGCCGTCCGCCAACCCGGATTTGCTTCACCCGCGTGGCTTTGCCAGTCCGATCATCAGTCTCGACATAGACACCCGAGAGGGTCGCCTCGCCCTTCGCAGGCTCAAAACGTCCCTTGCCCATCCCCGTCACGAAACGGCGCAGCGGCTCGACCTTGTCCATCCCGATCACAGAATTGTAGTCGCCGCACATGCCCGCATCCGTCAGATAGGCGGTGCCCGCCGGAAGGATTTGCGCGTCCCCGGTACAGACATGGGTATGGGTGCCCACCACGACAGAGGCTTTGCCATCGCAGAAATGCCCCATGGCCATTTTCTCCGAGGTCGCCTCGCAATGCACATCCACCAGAATGGCCTGCACCGCACCGCCGAGTTTGTGGTTCATGAACACCTGATCCATCGCGGAGAAAGGATCGTCAAAGGCGCGCTTCATGAAAACCTGTCCGAGAATTTGCGCCACAAGGATACGCCGCCCACGGCGATCCTCGAACACGCGAACGCCCCGTCCCGGCGCGGTCTTGGCAAAGTTGATCGGGCGAATGATGCGCGTCTCGCGTTCGCAAAACTGCATCATATCCTTTTGGTCAAAGGCATGATCGCCCAGCGTCAGACAATCGACCTCCGCTTCAAGAAGCGCCTTCGCATGATCGCCCGAAAGCCCCATGCCGTTGGTCGCGTTCTCGCCATTGACCACGACGAAATCGAGGCCCCAGTCCTTGCGCAACTGCGGCACCCGCTCCATGACGGCCTTGCGCCCTGCGCTGCCGACGATATCTCCGAGAAACAGAATTTTCATGGCGCATAGCCTTATGCCCACGTTTTGCGAGGCGCAAGGCGGCCTGCCTCTTCGAAGGCAAAAATACCTGAAAACCCGGCGTCAGCCCCTGCAAAAACGCGACAGCAACCCTTGCGCGGCCTGCATCATCATCGCCGCGTCAATGCCAAGCGCGGTAAAGCGCGTGCCTGCGGCGAGATCAGTCGGCCCAATGAAGACAGCATTCACACCGTCCACAGTAGCGATTTTTTAGAGCGCTTCTTTGACGCGGTTGGCCGGAATCTCCATAGAGATGTCCTCTTCAGAAGGTCAGCACTTCGCGCTCGGTCACGATGGCGTCCAAAGGCGCATCGGTCGGCTCGACCGGAATATCCGGGAATTCCTGCGCCGCGTAAACCAAGCCCACGGCATAGACGGGACCACGCGCGCGCAGCCGTGCCAAGGTGCGGTCATAGAACCCGCCGCCATAGCCCAAACGGTGGCCTTCGCGATTGAAGGCCAACATGGGAACGATCACCACTTCCGGCTCGACGGGGTGCGACAGCTCCGGGATCAGCGCCCCGAAAGTCCCCGAGACCATCGCCGCCTGCGGCGTCCAGAGATCAAAACGCAAGGGTTGCGCCTTGGCTTCCACGACCGGCACAGCCACCGGACCAAGACCATGCAGAACCGCCATCGCCGGACGCGGATCGATCTCGCTGCCCAAAGGCATGTAACCTGCTGTCACCTTGCCACGGTGCGGACTCAGGAGGCCCAGCAACATTTTCGTGGCCAGTTCGGCAGAGCCCATATCCTGCGCATAGGCCTCGTCCCGTGCCGCTTTCGCCTCGCGTCGCAGTTTTGCTTTTACACCCTGAATATCGCTCACAGCAGCACCACACCTGCCAACCCTAGGAATGCAAAGAAGCCTACCACATCCGTGACCGTGGTGACAAAAGCCCCGGACGCCAAAGCCGGATCGACCCCGATCCGCTCCAACACGACAGGAACCCCGATCCCGGCGAGCCCCGCGATCACAAGATTGATCACCATCGCCGCGCCGATGACGGCGCCCAGCGCGGGAGAGTCAAACCAGAGCATCCCAACAGCGCCCATGATCACCGCGAACACCAGACCATTGGCGAGCCCAACAAGCACTTCACGCCGGATCACCCGCCAGACGTTTGCCCCCGTAAGGTCGCGCGTCGCGATCGCACGTACCGCCACCGTCAGCGCCTGTGTCCCTGCGTTGCCGCCCATGGAGGCGACGATGGGCATCAAGACGGCCAAGGCCACAAAGCGTGCGATGGTGTCTTCGAACTGCGCGATCACCATGGACGCCAGAATGGCCGTCACAAGGTTCACGGCCAGCCAAGGCAGGCGTTGTTTCACCGTGTCGCTGACACGGTCGGCAAGAGAGCCTTCGCCCACACCGGCGAGGCGCATGATGTCTTCTTCGTGTTCTTCATCGAGCACGTTCATCGCGTCATCGATGGTGATCACGCCGATCACGCGCTCGTTCTCATCCACCACCGGGGCGGAGATCATGTGATATTGGTTGAACGCATAGGCCACGTCCGTTTCGCTTTCATCAACCCGAAAGGTGCGAAAGCCCGGTTCCAAAAGCTCCATCAACGGCTGGCTGCGCGGCGCGCCGAGAATTTTTCCGAGCGTGACATGGCCAATCGGATGCATTTTCGGATCGATCAGCACCATATGGTAGAAGTCGTCTGGAAGCTCCTCCGCCTCGCGCATGAAGTCGATGGCCTGCCCGACGGTCCAGTGCTCCGGCCCCATCACGACCTCGCGCTGCATCAGACGACCGGCGGAAAACTCCGGGTAGGACAGCGACTTTTCGACGGCGACACGGTCGGCATCTTCAAGAGAGGCAAGGATCGCCGCCTGCGCGTCTTGATCGAGATCTTCGACGAGATCGACAACGTCGTCGGATTCCATGTCCCGCACGGCGTCCGCCAGAACGTCCGGGCGCAGAACTTGGATCACCTCGTCGCGGATGCCTTCATCAAGCTCGGAGAGGATTTCCCCGTCGAACTCAGCACCATAGAGCAGAATCAGCCGTCGCCGATCATAGGCATTCACCTGTTCGAGCAAGTCGGCGATGTCCGCCGCGTGCAGCGGCTCCATCAGCTCGACCAGCTTGTCCCGGTCGCCCGTATCAACGGCATAGAGGATCGCGCTGAACGCTTTGCCGCTCAACGTGTAGCCGTCCTCTTCCTGCTCGGCTTCGTGATGAATATCCGTGTCTTCTTCGACCATGCCCTGCCCGTTTGCTCGTCACCGCTGACCTTATGACAGCTCTACCACAAGAAACAGGGGCAAGATTGATTTACCTTGCCCTGCTCCCCGCATAATCTGCCAGCAATATGAAATGCCGTTAATCAAAAAGGGCTCCGATGGACAAGCTGATTGCAGGACAGGTCGTCACCTATCATGGCAACCCGTTCGAAATTCCCGCAGAAGAAGCCGTTCAGGTGCTCTCGGACGCCGCAATCCTGATCCGCGACGGGCATGTCGTGTCAATCGGCGGGCGGGATCACATGCGCGCCAAGCATCATGACGCCGCGTTTTTCGACCATGGCCCGGCGCTGATCGTTCCGGGGTTCATCGACGCCCACGCGCATTACCCGCAAACCGCGATGATCGCGAGCTGGGGCAAACGGCTGATCGACTGGTTGAACACCTATACCTTCCCGGAAGAAAGCAAATTCGCTGACCGTGCCTATGCCGATGACATCGCCGGGCGCTATCTCGACCTGTTGCTGGCCAATGGCACCACGACGGTCACCTCGTTCTGCACCATCCATCCGGGATCGGCGGACGCGCTGTTCGAAGCCGCCGAGGAGCGCAACATGCGGATCGTGGCGGGCAAGACCTGCATGGACCGCGACACCGCGCCGGACTTCCTGCGCGATACGGCGAAAGCGGCTTATGACGAGAGCAAAGCGCTGATTGAACGCTGGCATGGCAAAGGCCGCGCGAGCTATGCAATCACACCGCGCTTTTCCCCCACCTCAACCCCCGAACAACTCGACGCCTTGGGGCAACTTTGGGCGGAACATCCGTCCTGCCTGATGCAGACACACCTGTCCGAACAGCTCGACGAGATCGAATGGGTCAAGGGGCTCTACCCCGATGCGCGTGATTATCTCGACACCTATGAGCAATTTGGCCTCGTCCGTGAGGGCGCGCTGTTTGGCCATGCGATCCATCTGGAGCCGCGCGAGATTGCGCATCTCAAAGCGATGGATTGCTCGCTGATCCATTGCCCGACATCGAACACTTTCATCGGCTCCGGCCTGTTCGACATGGGGGCGCGCAAAGGTGAAGGGCTGCGTGTCGGCCTTGCCACCGACACCGGGGGCGGCTCGTCCTTCTCCATGCTCCGCACCATGGCCGCCGCCTATGAGATCGGACAGTTGACCCACACGGCGATCCATCCAGCGCAACTTCTCTGGCTCGCGACCTATGGCTCTGCCGAGGCGCTTCTGATGGAAGACAAGATCGGCTCCATCGCTCCGGGGATGGAAGCGGATTTTGCCGTGATCGATCTTGCCTCGACCCCCGCCATCGCACAACGCGCGATCCGCTCGAACACCATCTGGGAAGAGATTTTCCCCACCATCATGATGGGCGATGATCGAGCGATAATTGCCTCTTATGTCATGGGAGAACGTGTCGCGGCATGATCCGTGTCACCGGCAGGGCTTTGTCGAGGTGCAGCTTGCGCAGATCATCTGAGCGCTGCTCCCCATTCAACGCGGAGAAAAACGTCGGCTTTCAGGCAAAGAGGCGGCCAAAGCCGCCCCCTCGGGAGAAAAAACGCGTTCTGTTGGGCAAGATTTTACATCGATCTCAGCAGCCGCGCGCGAAAACCGCGACACGAATGCCACCCGCAGCAACACCGATCCCGATGTCACGCACCTGCGCATTCAGGATATTCGCACGATGGCCTTTCGATTCCATCCAGCCCTGCATCGCTTTCTGTACGGTCGGATAGCCGCCCGAAAGGTTCTCGGACACAACACAGAACGCATATCCCTGCGCACGGACGCGATCCCCGACGGAGGAGCCGTTTTTGCCTTTGTGAGAAAAGTCGTTTCGCGCCACCAGATCATTGGCATGAAGCTGTGCCGCTTTGGACAGTGCTGGATTGTATTGCAAAGCCACCAAGCCGCGTTTGGTCCGCTCGGCATTGATCAATGCAATGATCTGAGCCTCTTGCTGCATCGCTGGCCCTGCGGCCGTCGCCGCCGTGGTCACGGGAGACAATTCCCCGAAGCCGACACCCGTTTCCGGGCCACAAGCCACCAGAGCCAAAGCCCCGAGCGCCATTGCTCCGGCCCGCATCACATTCCCCCGCATCACATTCCTATGCATTCCGTTTAAACCCCTTGGTGTCATCAGCTCATCAACCCCTGCGCCAACTGCCGTTGCCGCGCAAGCGTTGTCCCCATGTCGATGGTGCTCACCCAGCTATCTGCAACCACATGGCGTCCCTCGACGAACAGGTCTTTGACGATCATCGGCCCTGCGAGCAGAAGCGCCGCCGGATCCCAGCTTGCCGCCGCTTCCACGTCCGACATGTCCCAGATCGCAATATCCGCGCGTTTTCCCGGCGCGAGAATACCGATGTCATCGCGGCCCAGAACCTCGGCCCCGCCACGCGTCGCGATTTCGAGCATCTCACGAGGACTCATCTTGTCCGCCCCATAATGCACACGTTGAAGCAACATGCCCGTGCGCGCTTCCATGATCAGATTGCCGGTGTCGTTCGACGCCG
This sequence comes from Celeribacter sp. ULVN23_4, assembly GCF_054788345.1. Taxonomy (NCBI): domain Bacteria; kingdom Pseudomonadati; phylum Pseudomonadota; class Alphaproteobacteria; order Rhodobacterales; family Roseobacteraceae; genus Celeribacter; species Celeribacter sp. ULVN23_4. The sequence goes on from NZ_JBTVYO010000001.1 coordinate 54,674, forward strand.
ATCCGTCGACGCCCAAACCGACTTTAACGCCCTGATCGCGCATCGGGCGCACCGGGGCGATCCCGGAGCCCAACCGGCAATTCGAGCAAGGGCAGTGCGCCACGCCCGTGCCAGTGCGCGCAAAGAGCGAGATTTCCTCTCCGTCCAGTTTGACGCAATGGGCGTGCCAGACGTCCGATCCGGTCCAGCCCAGCTCCTCGGCATATTGACCGGGACGGCAGCCGAATTTTTCGAGGCTGTAGGCGATATCTTCTTCGTTCTCGGCCAGATGCGTGTGCATCATCACGCCCTTGTCCCGCGCCAAAAGCGCAGAGTCGCGCATCAACTCGCGCGAGACGGAGAACGGCGAACATGGCGCGACCCCGACACGGATCATCGCGCCGGGGTTCGGATCGTGGAACGTGTCGATCACCCGGATGCAATCTTTGAGAATATCCTCTTCGCGCTCCACCAAACTGTCGGGCGGCAGGCCGCCAAGGCTTTCGCCAATGGACATGGAGCCCCGCGTCGCGTGTAGCCGCATCCCGATGGCTTGAGCCGCCTCGATCGTGTCGTCGAGCCGCGCGCCATTCGGATAGAGATAGAGGTGATCCGACGTCGTCGAGCAGCCAGAAAGCGCCAGCTCTGCAAGGCCCACCAGCGCCGAGATACGCATATGTTCTGGCCCGAACTTGGCCCAGATCGGATAGAGCGTCTTGAGCCAGCCAAACAGAAGCGCGTCCTGCGCACCGGGCACGGCGCGGGTCAGGGTCTGGTAGAGATGATGATGGGTGTTGACGAGGCCCGGCGTCACAAGACAACCGCGTCCGTCCACGATCTGGGCGTCGTCATCATAAAGCCCCTGCCCGACCGCCTCGATCACCCCGTCGCGAACAAGGATATCGCCGCCTTTGAGTTCACGTCGGTCATCATCCATCGTCAGGATGGCGTCGGCATTGCGGATCAGGAAACAGTTGTGCATCGGAGCCTCCCAAAGGGGGCCGGGTGTCCGGCGAGATCAGTATCCCGACAGTACCGCCAATGCTGCCTCATGCAACTCTTTGCTGGCCGCAGCCACAATCCGACCGCCTTCGAGCGCCGATCCGCCTTGCCAGTCGGTCACGATACCGCCCGCCGCCTCGATCACACCAATCGGGCCAAGAACGTCATAGGATTGCAGCCCCGCCTCGACCACCAGATCGATATGACCCGCAGCGAGGAGCGCATAGGCATAGCAATCCATGCCGTAACGGGTCAGCTTGCAGCGCCCGGCGAGATCCTGAAACGCCTTACCTTCGATCTCGCTTCCAACCTCCGGGAAGGTCGAGAAAATCACCGCATCTTCAAGCGCAACACCCGTCCGGGTGCCAAGATCGCGCGTGCCATGCGGCCCCGTGACCTGCGCCGTTCCGAAACCGCCGATGAAGCGTTCCCCGATATAGGGCTGGTCGATCACGCCGTAGACAACCTGATCCGCATCGCGCACCGCGATCAGCACGCCCCAGGTCGGCGTGCCGGAAATGAACCCGCGCGTACCATCAATCGGGTCAAGCACCCAAGTCAGGCCAGAGCGCCCCTCTTTCGGGCCGAACTCTTCACCGATAATCCCGTCGTCCGGGCGGCGCGCTTCGATCACCGCGCGCATGGCCTTTTCCGATCCGCGGTCCGCAACCGTCACCGGATCGAAACCCGCCTGCAATTTGGATTCCGTCCCAAGCGCCGCACCGCGAAAATACTCCAGAGTGATCTTTCGCGCCGCTTCCGCCGCCGCTTCCGCCGTTGCGATAACTTCCGCACGCACTTCGGCGCTCAAACCTGCCGCTGTCATGATCTCTCCTGCATTTATAGTCCGCCTGTTGGCCTTCCTTCGCGGTATCCCCTTCCCTTGGGAGGGTCAAGAACACGTCTCAAGCAAGGCCCGCAGATGCGGGAACTCTCCCCCTTTGCCCAAAGATCGCACAAAAAACGGCCCCGACGTCAGGAACGCGGGGCCGTTTTTTAACTTGAACGCAAGAAATCAGGCGACGTCAGAGAGGACGCGGGCCAGCTCGAAAAGGCGGCGGCGCTGATTTTCCGGAATAGCGTAGTAAGAGCGAACCAACTCAAGCGCTTCTTTATCCGCAAGGATGTCGGAGGGAACGGAGTTCTCGGCAGCTTGTGCCGCCGCATCGCTGTCAGCGGACGCATCCATACCTTCGAAGAAGAAAGCGACAGGAACAGACAGTGCTTCGGCAATATCCCACAGACGAGACGCTGAAACCCGGTTCATCCCGGTTTCGTACTTCTGGATTTGCTGGAACTTAATGCCGACCAATTCCGCAAGCTGCTGCTGCGTCATGCCAACCATCCACCGCCGATGACGAATCCGTTTTCCTACATGGACATCCACGGGATGTTTCATACCTGACCGCTCCTTGTATCGCACTGAAAGCTCATAACCTATACGTGTATATCACTTTTCCTTCGACATTGCTGATCTCTCAACCTGTCTTTTTGGGTAGGATTTGACCAAATGCAAACAAACCTATGAAATATAATTGTTTTTATAAAACCAAACAGCGCAAATGAGTCCTGCCACAGCTCTAACGCGGCAAAATAACAACTAAACCCACGCGTGTTTTTGATCATTTATTGCATTTTGCAAAACGCACCACGCAAGCTTCCTCTTCCGTAACAGACAGACTCGGTTAAAATCCGTCACAGCTTGGAGATATTTCACAGAGACACGGGACTGCCGCAGACGCGTATGACACCATGACCAGACCTCACCTCACCATGACCAAATCCTGCCGCGTCACGCGCTTTGATCAGCCGCCTGCGCTGGACAGCATTCCCCTTATGCCGCCTGCAGCAGGGGAGCTGCGCGTTCAGATCCGCGCGGCGGCTTTGAATTTCGCGGACACGCTCATGTGCAAGGGCCGCTATCAGGACACGCCGGAGCTTCCCTTTACGCTTGGCCTTGAGCTGGCGGGCGAGATTACCGAAGTGGGGCAAGGCGTTGCGGGCTTCGAGATCGGACAGAGGGTTGCGGTCTATTCCGGTCAGGGTGGGCTTGCCGAGGCCGGGAACTTTCCCGCCGACCGCTGCCTGCCAATCCCGGACGAACTGGGCTTTGCCGAGGCGGCAGCACTGCAGATCGCCTATGGCACCTCGCATATGGCACTGGACTATAAAGCGCGCTTGCAGCCCGGAGAGCGGCTTGTCGTCACCGGGGCTGCGGGGGGCGTCGGCCTCACGGCGGTGGAACTTGGCAAACTGATGGGCGCAGAGGTCATCGCAATTGCGCGCGGCGCAGACAAGCTCACCACCGCGCGCGCCGCCGGGGCGGATCATCTGATCGACGCCGACAGCCCGGATATTCGCGAACAAATCAAGGCGTTAGGCGGCGCTGATGTGGTCTATGAAGCGGTGGGAGAACCGCTTTACGAGGCTTGTTTCCGCGCCACAAACCCGGATGGGCGCATCCTGTTGATCGGATTTGCCGGAGGCGAACTCCCAAAAATGAAACCCAACCACATGCTGGTGAAGAACATCACCGCCATCGGGTTCTATTGGGGCGCTTATCTCAATTTCAATCCGACCCCGCTGCGCAGCTCGCTGGCAACGCTTTTTGACTGGGCCGCAGAAGGTCTGATCAAACCGCATATTTCCCATCGTCTGCCACTCGATCAGTTCGCAACAGCCCTCGATCTGATCCGCACACGACAGGCCACCGGCAAGGTCATTCTGGAGCCCTGAGCATCCCGAAAAGCACTGTCGGCAAAGCGTCGGCTTTGTGTCGGACTTTTGTCGGGCACTTGGCTGCGACTGACATCAGGCAAACCTCGCCTCAAAGCATATCGGACAGCCCGTCCTTCAGCGCCTCGCCCATGCCGTGTTTTTCCATATGCAGCCGGAGCCGCTGATTGTATCCGCCCGGCGTGTTCAGCGCTTCGATCAAGGGGGCACATTCAGAGGCCGAGAGGCTGGACGCGACAAGCGCGCGTAGAAACCTTTCGCCCTGCGCCTTGTCCGCCACATGTTCACCGAGCCAATCGGCAGCATCCGCGACCATCCGCGCGACCGGGGACAGCACCGCTTGCGCGCTCAGATAGGCTGCCATCTCAGCCGCGTTCTGCACCGGGAAGACACTGTTTCGTGCGCCGAAGATCTCGGTCACAAGTTCGATGTCCCCATACATCATGATCGGCGTTCCGCCCTGCATGATCGGCGTTCCGCCCTGCGCGATGCCGGGAAACGGCATCATGATCGCCACAGCTTGGGCCGGACGCACCAAAGCATCCACCTCCTCAAGCGAGAGACCGGCGATGAAGGTGATCACCCTCTGCCCCTCGCGAAAGCTCAGCGTGCCCAGCACATCGCGAGCCACTTCGGCCATGAGGCCGAGGAACAGGACGTCGCTGCGGTCCACAACGGTCTGATTGTCGGTCACGCGCACATTGTCATAGGCTTTCGCCAGCACATCGGTATAGCGGGCGCTTCGCTTGGAGACGGTGATCTCGTGCCCGTCGCCCGCGATGCCATGCACCGCCGCGCTGGCAATTGTCCCACACCCAATGACCCCGATACGCATGCGCTGCCCTCCGTTTTCCGTCTTGTCGCCGCATCTTATCACGTCTCACGCATCAGGCGAGGCGCGATGAATGTCTCACTGCGCCGCCAGACGCGCGCTGCCGTGGTTGCGATAGGCCTGACGGATCAGCTCACGAAGACGGTCCGTCGCTTCGCTGCGCTTTTGCTCTGACATGTAGAGGTTGATCTTCTTCCTCGCGAGTTCCGGCAGGGCTCCGCCATGCTGGATCGGCTCGGAATAGGGCGGCGCGGTATTCTCAAGCATCACATGCACAGCCAAATCCGCCGAGACCGAGGCCTCGATGGTGCGGGACTGATCGCTTTCGATTGAGACTTCCCAAGGAATGCCCGCGCGGTCGAGCGCCTCCTGCACGCCTTTGCGGAAGATACAGCGATGCTCGAACGCCAGCCGCAACGGGCGTTGTCGCCAAGCCGTCCCGTTCGGCGCGCCGATCCAGACCAGCGGCAGCTCAACCAGCGTCTCACCGCCCGCATCGAGATCATCCTCTGTCGTCAAAATCATATCGCATTCACCGCGGGAGAATTTCTCTTTGAGCTGCGTGGTGAAGGAAGACTCCAGATTGACGCGCATCCGCGGGTAATCGGCGTGGAAATGTTGCAGCACCAGAGGGATCGACGGGTAGACGATGTCATGCGGCACGCCGAGCACAATCTCGCCTTCGAACTCGGTGGCGGTCAGACGGCTGTAGACCTCGTCATTGAGCTCCAACATCCGCCGCGCGTAGGACAAAAGCTGCTCGCCCGGCGCGGTGAGCGCAATTTTACGGGCGCTGCGATCCAGAAGCTTGACGTCGAGGCTTTCTTCCAGACGTTTGAGCTGCATCGAAACGGCGGATTGCGTCAGGTTGAGCGCGCCCGCCGCGCGGGTCACCCCACCGCAATCGGCAACGGTCACGAAAGACCGCAGGGCGGTCAGATCAAGATTGCGCGGCATATCATGCTCCGTGATGCTTTAATCAACAATCATTCATTTCACTTATTGAACACGATCAGCAATACACATCAAGGGAAATGATTGACTCCCGCCAACCATTCAACTTTTGTTAAGGACGACACGATGCCTACCCTGAGCCTCCTCCGCTACTTTAGCGCGCGTCGCGCGCCCTCCTTCTTCTCCGGCTTTATGAAAGCCCGCGAGATCGCGCGCCAGCGCCGCCAGCTTGCCGCGCTCGATGATGCACGTCTCGAAGACATCGGCCTGACCCGCACTGAGGCGCTTATCGAAGGCCAGCGCGCCGTTTGGGATGCCCCGTCTCACTGGATGAAATGACCCCATGCGACAGCTTGTCTCGGTCGCCGCCCTCAAGTCCCCCAAGGCAACCCTTTAACCGCGATGTTCCCTGGCATCGCGGTTTTTCATGCCTTTTCGGCCACATGAGCGGATTTTCCCGCCTCACATCATCACGATAAAAACACATCGTTCCCGCATCTTCACGGGTTGAAATCCGCCCCCGGACTGCCAATATCGGACAGGACACCTTCGCATGTCGCGGAGGGACAGGGATTTCGACGCACAGGAGAATACAATCAATGGCTGACTACAGAACGATCCACGCGGGTGTGGGCGCACGCTCGGCTGAGATCGACGCTGGCCTTCGCGCCCATATGAATAAGGTCTACGGCACCATGTCCGTGGGTCTGTTGGTGACTGCGCTCGCCGCATGGGCGCTCTCCAACCTCGCCGTAACCTCGACCCCGACCGAATATCAGGTCGGCATCGGTGAATATCTGTCAAGCTTCGGCTACGCGCTTTACGTGTCCCCGCTCAAATGGGTGATCATGTTCGCACCGCTGGCGATGGTCTTCGGCTTTGGTGCCGTGATCGGCCGCCTCTCCGCAGCTGCCGCCCAGACCTACTTCTACGCCTATGCGGCGCTGATGGGCCTGTCGCTCAGCTCGATCTTCCTGGTGTTCACCGGGGTCTCCATCACGCAGACCTTCTTCGTGACCGCAGGTGCCTTCGCTGGCCTGTCGCTCTGGGGCTACACCACGAAGAAAGACATCTCCGGCTGGGGCTCTTTCCTGATCATGGGGGTGATTGGCATCCTGATCGCCTCCGTCGTCAACATCTTCCTCAAGTCCACCGGTCTTGAGTTTGCGATCTCCGCCATCGGCGTGCTGCTCTTCGCGGGCCTGACCGCCTATGACACGCAGCGCATCAAAACCGACTACATTGCCCACGCACATGCGATGGACGGTGAATGGCTGGCGAAATCGGCGATCATGGGGGCCCTGAACCTCTACCTCGATTTCATCAACCTCTTCATGTTCCTGCTGCAGTTCCTCGGCAATCGTGATTGATCCCACAGGATCTGACTGACAGAATGACAAAGGGCCGGTTTCGACCGGCCCTTTTTTCATGCTTTCGCGGGAGATACGTATGACCGACAACTGGCAATTCTGGGCCCTGCTCTCCGCCCTCTTCGCCGCTCTGACGGCAATCACCGCCAAGATCGGCGTATCCGAGATCAACTCCAACTTCGCGACCTTCCTGCGCACCGGCGTCGTGTTCCTCGCCTCCGGGCTGTTCGCATGGTCTCTCGGGGACATTGAGCCGCTGTCGAAACTCAGCCCGAAAGGCGCAGGCTTTCTGGCAATCTCCGGACTGATGACCGGCGCCTCATGGGTGTGCTATTTCCGCGCCCTGCAGATCGGCAAGGCGTCACAGGTCGCCCCGGTCGACAAGCTCTCCGTGGTCTTCGTGGCGGTCCTCGCTGCGCTTGTGCTGGGCGAGGAGCTGAGCTTTCTGGGATGGGTCGGCGTCGGTCTGATCTCGACCGGCGCCGTGCTTATGGCGATTGCCTGAGACCTCAGATCACAGGACCAGATCGCGGGCCATCTGGATCGCAGGCAGGTAGACACCGGGTTTCAGCGCCAGATCGACATCGCCGGAGGCCTCGAACCCGTGCGCCTCGTAGAACTCCCGTGCAGAGAGCGTCGAGAGGCAACACATGCGCTCAACGCCCGTCAGACGCGCGTTGTCGAGGATATGATCGAGCAGAACCGAGCCGATACCACGCCGGACGTGATCTGGATGCACCGCAACACGGCGCATGTGGCCGATCTCACGCGGACCGACACCGCCGAAAGGCGTGGCCTGCGTCCAGCCACCTGCCGCGATGACCTCGCCTCCGCCCGTCTCGGCCACGAAAAACGTGCCGGAGTTCAACAGGCGCGGTGCCGTATGCAAAAGCGCGGGCAGCGCGGCGTCCAGAATCGCGGCGGAATAATGCTGTTTCAGGAGCTGACCGTAGGAGGCACGAAAAAGCGTGTCGATCTCCGCGGTATCGGCCGGCATGGCGGCTCGCACGGTGAAGGGCACGCTTTTGCGAATCTCCTGCGCGCCTACCGCCAAAGCCTCACTCAGGCTGGATGGCATCGAGCAGGAGCAATCAGGCCGCTCCGGCTCCCTGAAATCATCATCATAACATCCCAACATCTCTTCTCTCCTTTGTTGGCGGGTTTGGAAACTTGTGGACCGCTGGCTTGGGAGGGAGAGCTGGCAAAGAAAAACCGCGCTTCCCTCTCGGGTCGCGCGGCTTTGTCTATCTTGGTATTTAAGAAGGTCTTACTTGATCTTGCCTTCTTTATACTCGACGTGCTTGCGCGCAACCGGGTCGTATTTTTTTACGACCATCTTTTCGGTCATGGTGCGGGCGTTCTTTTTGGTCACGTAGAAGTGGCCCGTGTCCGCGGTCGAGTTGAGACGGATTTTGATCGTCGTCGGCTTCGCCATTTTTCGTTACTCCAGTTATCTCGTGCGACGGGTGGTCGGGCCAACCCGTGGAATCCTTGAAACCCGGCTTTTAAGCCTTTGGGCCTCCGAGTCAATGGGCTTTTCTCAGAAATTGACGGAAGACGCCAGTCAAAAGCCTGCACAGTCACCCTGCAAGACTGAGTGATTGCGTCCGGGGCGTTCACTTTCTAAATAGGTCATGCGGCCAATCAGGCCGTGAAACCTCTCAGGGCGGGGCGAAATTCCCCACCGGCGGTGTTTCGGGGCGACTTTTCAAAGCCTCCCCGATCAGCCCGCGAGCGCCATGCGCGTCTTATCAGACACGCTGGGACAGCAGATCCGGTGCGACCCCGGAGCCGACGGTCATAGTCCGGATGAAAGAGAAAAGGCGAACGAGACACTCCCCTTGGGGAGATGTCCCTTCACCCTCGATGCCTTGAGTTATGTGTGAAGAAAGGACGACACATGACTCTGACACCCAATTTGGCCAAACTCGGCCCGGCCCGCTCCGGCGCGCTTTTGATGATCGCGGCGGGTGTGCTTTTCGCCGTCATCAACCTTCTGACCCAATATGCCACGATGATGCTCAACGTGCCCTCGGCGCGCATGGCCTTCTGGCAATATTTCATTGCCCTCTTGTTTTCCCTGCCTTGGGTGATCCGCCACGGCCTTTCAGCGATGAAAACCGGACAGGTGATATTGCACCTCACCCGTGTCGCCTCCGCCGTCGTCGGGGTTCAGCTCTGGGTCGCAGGTCTCGCGCATGTGCCGATCTGGCAGGCAATCGCCCTCATCATGCTCTCGCCATTCTTTGTGACCTTCGGCGCAGGGCTATTTCTGGGTGAAGAGACCGGCCCGGCCCGCTGGCTCGCCGTCACCGCAGGATTCGTCGGCGGGATGATCATTCTCGCACCGTGGTCTGATGCCTTCTCGCTTTACGCGCTCTATCCGGTCGGTGCGGCCTTCTTCTGGGGGCTGACCTCACTGCTGACCAAGCGCCTGACTCGCAGCGAAAGCCCGGAGAGCCTCACGGTCTACCTCCTGCTGCTTCTGAGCCCCGTGAACTTCGCACTGACGCTTGGTGACGGCGTGGCCTTCAGCGGCGGTCTGACCGCCCTCATCCTGATCGCAGCAGGGCTTCTGACGGCGCTGGCACAATATGCCATCGCCAAGGCCTACACGGTCGCGGATGCCGCCTATTTGCAGCCGTTCGACCACCTCAAACTGCCGCTCAACGTCGGTTTCGGTGTGCTCGCCTTCGGTTTCGTGCCGCCCGGATCGATGTGGCTCGGCGCCGCCCTGATTCTCGCCGCGTCTTTCTACCTGCTCCAACAGGAACGCCGCTCAGAACAGCCCGCATAATGAAAAGGGCGGCCCAGTGGATATACTGGGCCGCCCTTCTCTATTCCTGTGCCGGTCGGATCAAATCACCGGTTTGCCCATCGACATGTGAATCTCCGCCTGTTTCGCGGGATCAAGCATCAGAGATTGCGCGAGACCGGTGAGGAAGGTTTTCTCCGCCTCTGTGTCAACGGAGATCGCCATCAACGCCGCCGCATAGACCTGCGCCGCCGTGGTCGTCCCGGCATCTTTGGCCAGCGCCATCGGATCGACCGCCGCGTCCAGCTCGGCCTGCACAAAGGCGATCTCTTCAGGCGACGCATCGCCCAGCGTGTCGAGGATTTTCGTGCGCTCTTCTGCGTCGATCTCGCCATCGGCCTTCGCGGCCATGATCATCGCACGGATCATAAGCTTCGCATGTTCCTCGGAAGCCGCACCGACAGCCGTGCCTTTGGTCACGGATTCGAACATGTCGGACATCGACGTCATCCCGGTCGCTGCCGCGCCGGACATGGCGGAGAACAGAGAGCCGAGACCGGCTTCGGTCGCCTCAGACATGTCGGCGGCCTGATTGCCCATCTTGCCCATCATGTCGCGCACGGCATCCGCACCGCCGGGGAAGCCGAACTTTTCGGCCATCTGGCCCATCTGATCGGCGACGCTTCCCGGATTGCCGGATTGGCGCATCGCCTCGCGCACGCCCTCCATGCCGCCCATCTTTTTGACTTTCTCAACACCTTTCGCCGCGGCGAAGCCAATGGCGAGCGTGGTCAGGGTCTTCACGAAACTCATGGGAAACTCCCTCTCCTGATAAATTCTCAGGACCATACTGCGATGAAAGCCGCAATCTGCCAACAGGGCAAACCCGCCCAAAGCTCCCCGCGTCTTTTGTCTGAAAATATCCTGGGTGAATTGGACGCGCAGCGGCCAAGAGGGCAAAGCCCTGCCTTCAACCTTTGTGAAATATGACGCGGACGGCCTGTAAGCCGGATTCTGTTCCGGGGCATGCGCCCCTTCGATAACCATTCCTCTAGGCCGGCTGTTACCAGACGGCTCAAGCTGCCAACCCGGGTTCTCAGGCTTGAGCGACCTTGCGGGCGGTATGCTTGCGCACAACAGACCCCGCGTAGAACCCCTATTTGGCATTGCTCCCGGTGGGGCTTGCCGTGCCGCTTCTGTTGCCAGTCGCGCGGTGGGCTCTTACCCCACCGTTTCACCATGACCTCCGTATAGAAGGCCGTCTGTTCTCTGTGGCGCTATCCCTGGGGTTGCCCCCGCCGGGCGTTACCCGGCACCGTTGCTCAAGGGAGTCCGGACTTTCCTCCCCTCCTCATCAAAGAGAAGCGGCGATTATCCGGCCATCCGCGTCGGAGAGCGACTTAGGCGAGCGGCGCGGTCCGGTCAATCGGAAAGCGCGCGGCAAGATCGCAGGCCAGCGCCATATCGCGCCCGTCGAGCGGCCCCTGATGATGGGGGCGAAACCGACTCCGGAAGGCCGGGAGCAGAGCTTCGAGCGGGGTAGCCGGGTAGCCAATGCATTCTAGATCTTGCACAAATCGAACCTCATCGGGCTCGATATTCTCAATCACATCAGAAAAGACAGACAAACCCTGCAAAGCAAGCCGTTTCCAGTCAAAGCGCGGGCCGGGGTCGATTTTGCGCAGGGGGGCCATGTCGGAATGGCCGATCACACGTTCCGGCGGGATCGCGTGGCGTGTCAGAATATCTGCAAGAAGTCCCTCAAACGCGTCCATCTGCGCCGCAGAGAAAGGCGTGGTGCCGGGGTTTGCCAGTTCGATGCCGATGGAGCGCGAATTGACATCCGTCACGTCGCCCCATTGCCCGGCCCCGGCGTGCCATGCGCGCATCTCTTCCTCGACGAGGCGAAACACCTGCCCCTGTTCAGAAATAAGATAATGCGCGGAGACCTCGAACTCAGGATCGCAGAGCCGCGCCAAAGCCTCCTCGGCCGAGGCCATCGCCGTGTAATGGATCACCACGAGATCCGGCCGCGCGCCGTCCCGCCGTTCGCCAAAGTTGGGCGACGGATGCTCATGGATCAGAGGTTTTGACGACATGTCAGCGGTTGGCGGCCAGACGGAAGGGCGCGGGATCCCAGCTACAGGCGAAGCCATCCCCATCGGGATCAAGCCCCTGCGGGTTTTTCTCCGGACCACCGTGCTTGAGGAAATAGTCCTGCGCCAGATCAGGCGAAGCGTATTTCGCACAGTTGCGTGCCGCACGGGATTCGGCTCCGGGGATCAAACGGGAATAAAGCGCCTGACCGACGGTGTTGGTCGTATTGAGCGCAAACTCAACGATCGTCCCGGCGTCAGAGGTGGGGCGCGACGGCAAGGCCGTCGGCTGGATCGTGACATAGGCTTCTTTGTTGGCTTCAACAAAAGCCTTGTCCTGCTCGATGGAACGCTCCGAGGAGACAGCGTCAAAGCTGTTCTCAGCAGAAATCCCCATCGCGTTGGAGACGGCAGAGGGTGTCGCCCCGGTTGCTTGGGTCGTCGCTTGGGTCGTTGCGGCGGTCGTCGTCGAACCGGCTTCCGCTTCGGCAATGCCTTCAAGCGCCTCGTCGGAGATCGCTTGCGTGTCGAGACCGGAAGTCGCGACAGACGCGCTCCCCGCGCCTTCACCATTGGCGATCAACTCGGCCTCGCGATGAGCCTGATAGTCCGAATAGGAGCTGAAGCCGACGCCCGCCCCGCTGTCGGGAACAGCGGTTTGGCAGGCGGCAAGCGCAGCAAAAGAGATCAAAGCGAGTGAGGCACGACGCATTGCGAGGCTCCGTAAGGGTCAGTCAAACTGTCCCTTACCACCATTTTTCAGGCTTGGAAACAAAGCCCGCTGCACCTTCCAGTGAATGCGCGATATTCAGCAGATCGCCCTCTTCCCAAGGTTTACCAATGAGCTGAAGCCCAAGTGGCAGGCCTGTGGAGGAGACGCCGGTCGGTACGGAGATGCCCGGCAGACCCGCGAGATTCACGGTCACGGTGAAGACGTCGTTCAGATACATCTGGATCGGGTCAGAGTCGGACACCTCGCCCAGACCGAAGGCCGGAGACGGGGTGGCGGGCGTAAGGATCGCATCGACGCCAGCGGCAAACGCATCCTCGAAGTCTTTCTTGATCAGCGTCCGAACCTTGCGCGCCTTGTTGTAATAGGCGTCGTAGAACCCGGCGGAGAGCACATAGGTGCCGACCATCACGCGGCGCTGCACCTCTTTGCCGAAGCCTTCTGCACGGGTTTTCTCGTACATGTCATCGATGCCGTCTCCCTCAGAGAGCGCGGCACGGTGGCCGTAGCGCACGCCGTCATACCGCGCGAGGTTGGAGGAGGCCTCAGCGGGCGCGATGACGTAATAGGTCGGCAGCGCGTATTTGGTGTGCGGCAGGGAGATGTCGACGATCTCGGCCCCTGCATCTTTGAGCATGGCGGCACCATCGTCCCAAAGCTTGACGATCTCTTCCGGCGTGCCTTCAAGACGGTATTCTTTCGGGATGCCGATTTTCTTGCCGCGAATGTCGCCGGTGAGCAGGGCTTCGAAATTCGGCACGGGCAGATCGGCGGAGGTGCTGTCTTTCATGTCATGACCGCACATGGTCTCCAGCATGATCGCCGCATCGCGCACGGATTTGGTCATCGGGCCAGCCTGATCGAGAGACGATGCAAAGGCCACGATGCCCCAGCGGGAGCAACGGCCGTAGGTCGGCTTGATGCCAACGATGCCGGTGAAAGCGGCAGGCTGACGGATCGAGCCGCCCGTGTCGGTGCCGGTCGCAGCAAGGCAGAGATCGGCGGAAACGGCGGCGGCGGAGCCACCGGAAGAGCCACCGGGCGTGAGCGCAGCATCGTCATTGCCACGGCGCCACGGGCTGATCGCGTTGCCATAGGTCGAAGTTTCGTTCGAGGAGCCCATGGCGAATTCGTCCATGTTGAGCTTGCCCAGCATGACGGAGCCCGCGTCGAACAGCTTGGTCGTCACGGTCGACTCGTATTCGGGTTTGAACCCTTCGAGGATCGCGGACGCCGCTTGGGTCGGGACGTGTTTGGTCGCGAAGAGATCCTTGATCCCGATCGGCAGACCGCACATCGCGGGAGCGTCGCCAGCGGCAATGCGCGCATCGGCGGCTTTCGCCTGCTCGCGGGCGATCTCCGGCGTGTTGTGGACGAAAGCGTTCAGAGCGCCCGCGCCTTCGATGGCGGAGAGGCAGGCCTCGGTCAGTTCAGCAGAGGTGTAATCGCCATTGCGCAGCCCGTCGCGAGCGGCAGAAAGGGTCAGTTTGTTCAGATCGGTCATGTCACTCACCCTTATTCGACGACTTTCGGCACAGCGAAGAAGCCTTCGCGCGCGTCCGGAGCATTTGCGAGGATTTTGTCCTGCATCTCGCCATCGGTGACACCGTCCTTGCGGCGCTTGAGGCGCTGCGGCGTGACGGAGGTCATCGGCTCGACGCCCTCCACGTCCACTTCGGACAGTTGTTCGATAAAGCCGAGAACGGCGTTGAACTCATCAGCGAGGGCGGGAAGCGCGTCTTCCTCGACCCGGATGCGGGCGAGCTTGGCAACCCGGCGCGCGGTATCGATGTCGATGGACATGTGGCAATGCTCCGTATTCTTGGTCAGTTGAGGCTTTAGCGCCCCTGCGCACGGCCTTCAAGCATATGCGTGATATAAACATGGATCATCCAGCCCAGCATGGCGGCATTCAACACATGCCAGAGGAAATGTGTCCCCATCGGAAAGCTCCCGCAGATCGGCATATCCAGCCAGCGCATCGCGATGGAAAGACAGAGGATCGAAGCTCCAATGGCGAGACCACGGGCGGTTCGGGGCGCGCGCTTCCGCAGTAGGAAAGCGTAGATGAAGATCAGCAGCGGCACGGAAGAATAGGCCGCGCTGGAGCCAAGCCCGAAATGCGAGAATACCAGCGAGCAGACGAAGGCGAAGGGAAAGAACGCAAGACAGGCGAGGATCGCGCGCCCGGTCGCCAAACCGAGAAAATCGCGGGAGGCGGCAAAGAGATAGAACAGGACAAAGATCAGGATCGGGATTGTGTCCGTCATCGCGGCCCAGCGCGTTGCCGTGGTGTGGAAGGCGAAAGAGCCAAGACCAATGACGAAAAGCACCACCGCCAGAGCGCGGGCCATCGGCAAGCCCTTGGTGCGCGGCCAGATGATAATCGCGGCGATCAAAAAGGCGGCATTGGTGAATGCGTTCACCGGCTCCGACCAAAATGTGAAATCCGTGCGCTCACAATAGGCGTCGATCTGGTCTCGATACATGGACGTGCTACGCTCCCGTGCTAGGTTTCTGTCAAAGAAAGATAGGGAGTCTTCTCATGAAAATCACCTGGCTTGGCCATTCCGGCTTTCGGATCGAAATATCGGATCAGGTTCTTCTGATCGACCCTTGGCTTCAGGGCAACCCGGCCTTCCCGGAGGGCCGCGACAACGAGGCCACCAAGGGGGCGACGGCGATTTTCCTCACCCACGGTCACGGCGACCACGCTTCCACCACTTTACCTGTGGCGCAAAGCACGGATGCGATGATCTACTGCATTCACGAGTTGTCCCTGATCCTCGGCGCCGAAGGGGCGCAGGTCACGGGGTTCGGCAAGGGCGGTACGATCACGCTTGGCGAGGGCGACGCGACGGTCACCATCACGATGGTCAATGCCGTGCACAGCTCCTCCATCGATTTCAAAAACGGCGCACCGCAATACGCAGGCGATCCGGCGGGGTTCATGATTTCCGGCGAGGGTCATACGATCTATGTCTCCGGCGACACGGACATCATGGCCGATATGGAATGGTTCGCCGATCTGCACCAACCCGATATCGGGCTGCTTTGTGCGGGCGGGCATTACACGATGGGCATGAAACGGGCCGCTTACGTCTGCCAGAAATTCTTTGATTTCAAGACAGTGATCCCGTGTCACTGGGGCACCTTCCCGCTTTTGGCGCAAAATTGCGATGAGCTGGTCTATGCGCTCAAAGACGGTGTGGTGAAGGTGCCCGAGGTTCTGGTGCCGATTGAGATCTGATCCCTAACCCGATCTCAATCCTGCTCGGCCTGCTCTTCGAGGACGCCGAGCACCATCGACTGCATCTCGTCGAAGGCGGCGATGAACTGAGTGCGGAACTCGGCCATCGCCGCTTCCGTCGCGGCTTTGTCAAAGGCCTCGCCGGTGCTCACAGCAACGACATCGCGCCGGGCCTTGATCGCATCACGCAGGCTGGCTTGCAGCTCTTCATCCTCCTTGAAGCTCTCGCGCAGCGCCTTGCGAATCTCGCTCGGGAAAGTCGGCACGCGCGCCGCGTCCGGCCCTTCATCGCCCATCACGCTCACCCGAACCTGCTGGAACCTCCAGATCACACCAAAGGTGACTGCATTCCCCAACAGGGACAGGCCCAGCACGACGACAAGCGCGATCCGGCCCCAAGAGCGGTGGGGGGCATGTGTGGTTTGAGCAGACATCAGAACCCTCCCAACAGGCCGAAGAAATCGCCGAGCGCGAGCAAGGCGAAGAAGCTGTCGCCGAGAACGCCCGACGACAACAGATAGCCCAGCGCGACACCGATCCCCATCAGCCCGGCAAAGCCCATGGCCCACGGCAAGGGTTCGGACAACACTTCGGCGAGCGGATGGTTCCCCCCGGTCGATGTTTCGGCCAGTTGATTAAGTACGGACCGCGACAGGACGGCGACATCCTCATCGCCGGGCGTTTTCATCAACGCCGCAAGATCGCAGTCGAAAGCCTCATCCTCAGACAGGCTCGGTTGTGTTTTCTGATCCGGCATTGATCAGTCCTCCTTTTCAAGCCGGGCCCGGAGCGCATTGCGCGCCCGCACCAGCAATTGTTCAACCGCCCCCTCACTCGCCCCCATGGCCACAGCGATCTCCGCCCCCGAGAGCTCACCCGCCGCCTTCAACATAAGCGCCTGACGTTGACGTTCCGGCAAAGTGCGGATCACCGCCTGCGTCTGGGCCAGCCGCTGGCGAGCGGCCAATTCGGCCTCCGCCCCCGGCGTGTCGTCTTCCGGCTCCGGCAGGCTGTCGAGCCCCACGAACCGCCGAAATCCCCCTCGCCTGTTGTGGTCGATACAAAGATTGACCGCGATCCGGTAGAGCCAACTCGACACCGCCCCCTTCTGCGGATCGTAACTCGCCGCCTTCGACCATGCCCGGAGGAAAACCTCCTGAGCCACGTCTTCGGCCTCGGACGACACGGTCAGCACCTGTGCCGCATAGCGCCGGATTCCCGGACCATAGAGTGCAATCAGACGGGCCAACGCAGCGCGTTCGCCTTGCACCATCGCGGCCATCGCGGCGGCGGCTTCGGTCTGACGTGACTCCATACCCGTTGTTCCGGTTTCTTTTCGACGGGGACGTTTGCCCTGTCTTATATCAACAAACACACATTTTACCGTTTAAAAGCGGCCCGGATCGTCGAGGGGGGGGGGGAATGGGAACGATCCGGGCCTGACCGCGGTCAGCGGGTTACGATAATGCCACGGTTCCGGGTCTGGCTGCTGCCATCGGGGGCGATCAGGGTCGTTTCGACATCGGTGCCGCTCCCGTCATTGGTGCGCACGACACCGCGCGAAACGCTCTCGCCTGCGGCATTGGTGCCGGTGGTCACAGATTCGCAGGTCACCATGTCATTGCCCTGAATACAGGTGTGTTCCTTGGAAACGCTGCCGCCGTTGTCGGTGGTCACGGTCAGGCCGCGCGCATAAGCCGGCGCGGTGGCCGCAAGCGGTACGATTAGAGCGAGGGCATAGAGAGGTTTGATCACAGTTTTCATCGTTACAGTCCTTGTTACAGGGGTGTTATTGGGGCCTTTGGTCGAAGGCGGGAAGGATGATCCGGCTTTCGGGGGGATCACAGGGAAGGAAGGCAGGAGACGCGGGCCTTAAAAACTGGCCTTCGTCAGAAATTTGTTGATGCGGGCAAGCTCATTTCCAGCCAGCACACCATCTTTGTTGCGATCAGCGCGCTCGAACCCGGGTGCCTGTGTCAGGAATTCCGCTTCGGTCACGGCGCCATCGCCGTTGCCATCACGCGCCATGATCCGTTCGCCGGAGACATTGCGCCCCTGAGCGGCAGGCATGGCTTGCAGTTCAGCCACCGTGACGGAGCCGTTGCCATCGGTGTCGAGGTTTTTGAAGCTGTCTTTTTGCAGCCCTTGGAATTCGGCCAGGGTGATGACCCCGTCGCCGTTGCTGTCATAGCTCAAAACATTCGTTGCCGCGAAAGCTGGCGCGGCCAGCCCGAGTGCGCAGAACGTGACTAGATATCGGATACGCATGTGGTTCCTCCTTTGCGTCGTCGATACCCTTAAATACGGGGGCTCTCGGTCCTCCCTACGCGGCGGTCCAATTTTTTAGAGATTATTTCGGAGGTCAGATGCAGTGCCTGCTGACAGCATGTCACGCCCGGATCAACGCCGGGCCGCGAAGAAATCCTTGAGCAGCGTCTCAGCTTCGACGCCCGCGATGCCGTCATAGACCTCCGGTGCGTGATGGCACTGCGCGTGGCTGAACACTTTCGCCCCATGCGCCACCCCGCCGGATTTGGGATCGCCTGCCCCGTAATAAAGCCTGCGGATACGGGCGTTCGACATGGCGGCGGCGCACATCGGACAGGGCTCCAAGGTCACATAGAGATCATAGCCCATCAGACGTTCAAGCCCGAGCTTTGCGCAGGCCTGCCGCAAAGCGACGATCTCCGCATGTGCGGTGGGATCATTGTCCTCGCGCGTGCGGTTGCCGCCCCGGCCCACAATCTCACCCGAAGGCGAGACCACAACGGCACCAACCGGCACCTCGCCGCGATCGGCGGCGGCGCGGGCCTCTTCGAGGGCGATATCCATATAAGAGCGAAACGACATGCCCTTTCCTGCCGCAATTTTCCGACGGAAAGCAAGCCGCTTCCGCCAAGCGCTCTGCGGCACTTCATGACGCCCCGATGACACAATGACGCAGCCAGACGCGAATTGACCCACATCAAAGTTTTCTTAAAGCCGCGGCGGCAACTGTGCCGCCACGCGCATCAAGGACATGCGCAGACTAAGATATAGGACTTAAACTATGAAAAAGACTTCCGTTTTCGCCGCGACCGTGGCTCTTGCCCTCGCATTGCCGTCTCTTGCCTCGGCACAGGATGCAGGGACGATGTCCCTCGGTTTCGGCCTTGGCGGCGTGATGCCGAAGTCCGACAACGGCAGCATCAACAGCGGCACAACCGGCCTTGATGTCGGTGACAATGTTCGCCCGACCATTACTTTTGAATATTTCATCCGCGACAATCTCGGCATTGAAGTGCTTGGTGCATGGCCGTTCGAACATGACATCAAAGCCGATGGCATGGGCAAAATCGGCACCACGAAGCACCTGCCGCCGGTGATCTCGCTGCAATATCACTTCGACACCAAGTCGGCCTTCGCACCTTTCGTGGGCGCAGGTATCAACTACACCGCGTTCTTTGATGAAACCGCGAAAGGCGACATCGCAGGCAACGATCTCAACCTGACCGACTCCTGGGGCGTCGCGCTGCACGCTGGCTTTGACTACAAGCTGAGCGAACGCGCCGCACTGCGGACCGATGTGCGTTGGATCGATATCAACAGCGACGTCTACCTCAATGGATCCAAAATCGGCGAAGCCGAAATTGATCCTTGGGTCTTCGGCGTCTCCTACGTGATGTCCTTCTGAAATATCGCGCGAATCGCGTAAAAGACCTGTGTTTGCCGGCCCGCAGCCCTGTGGGCCGGTTTTCTTTACTCTTTCCATACGCCTCGGCTCAGAGTATGAGCGCGCCAACGAAAGGCCATTCTCATGACTGACACGCCCAAGACACCGACCCCGTCCGCACCGAAAAAATCGCCTCCGGGCGAACGCATCGCCAAAGTGATGGCGCGCGTGGGCGTTGCTTCGCGCCGCGATGCAGAGGCTATGATCGAAGAGGGACGCGTCACGGTCAACGGGCGCAAGGTCACTTCGCCCGCGTTCAATGTCATGCCGAAAGACAAGATTTTTCTCGACGGCAAAGAGATTGGCGAACCGGAACCGCCGCGCCTTTGGCTCTATCACAAGCCCGCTGGTCTGGTGACCACGGCGAAGGATGAAAAAGGCCGCGAGACGGTGTTTGACAAGCTCCCGAAAGAGCTGCCGCGCGTGATGTCTGTCGGACGTCTCGATTTGAACTCCGAAGGTCTTCTGCTTTTGACCAATGACGGCGAGATCAAGCGGCGTCTGGAACTTCCGGACACCGGCTGGATGCGCAAATACCGCGTTCGCGTCAAAGGCACTGCCACGGAAGCGATGCTGGAGCCGCTGCGCAAGGGCGTGACCATTGACGGCGAGGATTTCCAACCGATGGAAGTCGTATTCGACCGTCAGCAAGGTGCGAACGCATGGCTCACCGTTGGCCTGCGTGAAGGCAAAAACCGCGAAATTCGCCGTGCGATGGAGCATATCGGCCTCACCGTGAACCGGCTGATCCGCATTTCCTATGGCCCTTTCCGCCTGAACACGCTGCAACCGGGTCAGGTCGAAGAAGTCCGTGCCCGCGTGCTGCGCGACCAGCTTGGCATGGAAAGCGAAACCGACAGCAAAGGCTTCCCAAAGCGCACCGTTTCTCGGGACGGCAAACCGGGCGGTCCGCGCAAAGAGGCAATGGCACGCGATGGACGTCCGGATCGCCCCTTCAAAGGCGGCAAGCCCGGGTTCAAAGGCAAATCCGGCGGTTTCAAACGTCATGACGATGCCGAAGGCGGTCGCGGCGGCGAAGGTTTCAAACCGCGCGGCGAGGGCTTCAAAGGCAAGCGCGACGGTGATTTCAAACCGCGTGGCGAAGGCTTCAAGGGCAAACCCGGCGGCAAGCCCGCTGGTCGGCCCTTTGGCGCCAAGCGTGACGACCGTGATGGCGAGCAGCGCGGCGGCAAGCCGGGGAGCTTCAAATCCCAAGGCTTCAAATCTCACGGCGGTGGCAAGGGCGGCAAACCGCGCTCTGCCGGGTTCAAATCCCATGGCGGCAACGCGGGAGCCAAACCGGGCGGACGTCCGAGCGGCAAACCGGGGGCTGGGCGTCCGGGTGGCGGCAAACCGCCCAAATCCCAGTCCTAAATCGGAAACGAGGGGGAAAGCGCGACCAGCGCTCCCCTTAACCCTTTCAAGCGGTGCGATTCCTTTCTATATCTGAAAGCAAGAAAGCGCTTTGGGCTGAAAGGGTGATCATGAGTAACAGTGTGTTTTCCAAGCTCGCCTATTACCTTCTGGTGGCGCTGATCTTTTACGTCACGATCAAGGCGCAGGGGATGTAATGGCCAAACGCTTCGGCTCCACCTACTCCCCGAAAGGGAACCAGTCTCAGGCACATCGCTCTGACCCGTCGTCTTCCGCACCTTCTCCCCGCCCCTTCGACGGCAAGAAACCTTCGCGCGTTGGCGCGCGCTCGAACCTTCTGTTTCTGGCCGCTT
This sequence comes from Celeribacter sp. ULVN23_4, assembly GCF_054788345.1. Lineage (NCBI taxonomy): Bacteria > Pseudomonadati > Pseudomonadota > Alphaproteobacteria > Rhodobacterales > Roseobacteraceae > Celeribacter > Celeribacter sp. ULVN23_4. The sequence continues at coordinate 75,817 of NZ_JBTVYO010000001.1, forward strand.
TGCCTCTGGCGTGGAAAGCGTTTCAGGCCGAGCCAGTCACGATGGCGGGCTATATCGTCGCGCTCGGTTGCCTTGTCGGTGCCGCCTTTCTCACCCGTGAGGGTCTGAAGGCCGAAGAAGCCTATGAGGCCCGCAAGGTCGCCAGACGCCCCGCCATTCCGCGCAAGATTTTCGGCTCCGTGCTCACCGGCCTCGGTCTCGGCATCGTTGGCTGGTTCGGCTGGGGCCCGGTCGAAACCGTGATTTTCACGGTTCTGGGGATCGTCCTCCATAGCCTCGCCTTCGGTCTCGATCCGCTCAAAAGCAAGGGCTTTGACGAGCTTGACCTGTTCCAGCAGGACCGTGTCGCCAAGGCCGTGGATGAGGCCGAGGCCCATCTCAAGTCCATGCGTGAGGCACTGGATAAAACCGGCGACCGTCAGGCCGAGGATCGGTTGGAAAAATTCATCGCCACGGCGCGCGCCATGTTCCGCACGGTCGAGGACGACCCGCGCGATCTGACGGCGGCGCGCAAGTATCTGGGCGTCTATCTGCTCGGCGCGCGTGATGCGACGGTGAAATTTGCCGATCTGTGGATCAAGACCCGCAACACGCAGGCGCGTGAGGACTGGTTCGCGCTTCTCGATGATCTGGAGGCGAATTTCGACGCCCGTCATAAAGCGTTGCTATTGGATGATAAGACCGATCTCGACATCGAGATCGAAGTGCTCCGCGACCGACTGTCCCGCGAAGGTGTCGCCGCGAAGCTGAAAGATTAAAAAATTAAAGATCAGGGGAAGTACCATGTCAGACACCGTTCGCCAAAAAGCCGAAGCCGCCTTGAAGGACGTCGAAGAGGTCACCTCCGTGATCCTCGCCGAGCCCAAGGGCGAGCTGATTGACCCGACCGCCGCCGCTGAGGTGCCGGAAGCTGCAGAAATCGCCAAGGCCAAAGCCGAGATCGATATGGACGACACCAATTCCATCGTCCGCTTCGGCTCCGCCGCGCAGGCTGAGCTGCAGGTCATCTCGCAGGCGATGTTGCAGGACGTCAAAAACAAGGACGTCGGCCCGGCAGGCGACAGCCTGCGGTCCATCGTGACGACGATCCGCGGCTTCTCCGTCTCGGAACTGGACGTGCGCCGCGAGCGCAGCTGGTGGGAAAAACTTCTGGGCAAAGCCGCACCGATGGCGAAGTTCGTTGCCCGCTACGAAGATGTGCAAAGCCAGATCGACAAGATCACCGACAACCTTCTGGAGCATGAACACAAGCTCATGAAGGACATCAAATCGCTCGATCACCTCTATGAGAAAACCCTGACCTTCTACGACGAGCTGGCGATCTACATCGCTGCCGGGGAATCGAAGCTCAAGGATCTCGACGAGAACGACATCCCGGCGCTGGCCGCCGCAGTCGATGCCGCGCCGGAGGCCGATCAGGTGATCAAGGCGCAAGAGCTGCGCGATCTGCGCGCCGCCCGCGACGACCTTGAGCGCCGTGTGCATGACCTGAAACTCACCCGTCAGGTGACCATGCAGTCCCTGCCCTCGATCCGCTTGGTGCAGGAAAACGACAAATCTCTGGTGACCAAGATCAACTCGACGCTGGTCAACACCGTGCCGCTCTGGGAAACGCAGCTGGCGCAGGCCGTGACCATCCAGCGTTCTGCTGATGCCGCCAAGGACATCAAGGCCGCAACCGATCTCACCAACGAGCTGTTGACCGCCAACGCCAAGAACCTGCGCGAGGCCAACAAGGTCGTGCGTCAGGAAATGGAACGCGGCGTGTTCGACATCGAGGCGGTCAAAACCGCCAACGAGGAACTGGTCGCGACCATCGAAGAGAGCCTCCAAATCGCCGACGAAGGCAAGCGCAAGCGTGCCGAGGCCGAGGTCGAACTCAAGTCGATGGAATCCAAGCTGCGCGACACGCTTGCGGCCGCCAAAGCGACCTCCAACGCAGCCGGCCCGGCGGTTCCCTCCTGATGCAAGGCTCGGGACGGCATATCGCAGGTTGGAGCGCGGGGATTTTCCTCGCGCTCTCTGCCTGCGCGCCCGTCCCGGCAATCAAACCTCAGGCGCGGCCCTATTCATCGGTCCAACCGACCGTTGCCACCCCGCCTGAGCGCAGCGATGTGAGCTATACGCTCGAAAAATACTACGCGCGGATGCAGAATGACTTGTTGGCCAACGATCTGCTGCGCTCGGATGGTGGCGGTCCTGACACGCCGTTCAACGCCCGGCAACTGGCCAAGAATTTCGACGCCATCGCGCTCAATGACGAATACACCTCCCTGAATGGTCAATACGTGGCGCAAATGACGCCCTCGAACCTGCACCGTTGGGAGGTGCCGGTGCGCGTCAGCTTGGAGTTCGGTCCGACCGTCTCCGAGAGCCTCCGCGCCACCGACCGCGCCACATTGGACAGTCTCGTCTCCCGCCTTGCCCGCGCCTCCGGTCATTCGATTTCCGTCACCTCGTCGCGCCCGAACTTCCATGTGCTCGTGCTCAACGAAGGCGAGCGGCGCAAGATCGGCCCACGCCTCGCGGAAATGATCCCGGGCATCGGTCAGGACGCGATCCGCTCGGTCGTCAATATGCCGCGCTCGTCCTATTGTCTGGTCCTCGCCTCAGACCCGAACAATGACGGGGCCTACCGTTCTGCCGTAGCCATCATCCGGGCCGAACACCCGGACCTGCTCCGCAAATCCTGTTTCCACGAAGAGGTCACACAGGGCCTCGGGCTTGCCAATGACAGCCCCTATGCCCGCCCTTCGATTTTCAACGACGACGAGGAATTCGCGCTGCTGACAAAGCATGACGAATTGTTGCTGCGCATCCTCTATGATCCGCGCCTTGCCCCCGGCATGACGCCCGAAATCGCCCGCCCGATCGCGACCAAAATCGCGTATGAGCTGATGGGCGAGGACATTTAAGAAGGAGGCCCCCATGGGTATTTTCGATTTTCTCTCCGGCGAATTCATCGACGTCATCCATTGGGTGGACGACAGCCGTGACACGATGGTCTGGCGGTTCGAGCGCGAGGGGCATGAGATCAAATACGGCGCCAAGCTGACCGTCCGCGAAGGGCAAGCCGCCGTGTTCATCCACGAAGGCCAACTCGCCGATGTCTTCACCCCCGGTCTCTACATGCTTGAGACCAACAACATGCCGATCCTGACGACGCTTCAGCACTGGGATCACGGCTTCAAGTCCCCGTTCAAATCCGAAGTGTATTTCGTCAACACCACGCGGTTCTCCGACCTAAAATGGGGGACGAAGAACCCGATCATCTGTCGCGACCCGGAATTCGGCCCGGTGCGCCTGCGCGCCTATGGCACCTACACGGTGAAGGTCGCCGATCCCTCGCTCTTTCTGACCGAGATCGTCGGGACGGACGGCGAGTTCACCATGGACGAAATCTCCTTCCAGATCCGCAACATCATCGTGCAGGCCTTCTCGCGCATCGTCGCAGGCTCCGGCATTCCGGTTCTGGACATGGCCGCGAACACCGCCGATCTCGGCAAGATGGTCGCGACCGAGATTTCCAAAGTGGTCGCCGAATACGGCCTCACCATCCCGGAATTCTACATCGAGAACATCAGCCTGCCCGAAGCCGTTGAGAAGGCAATGGACAAGCGCACCTCGATGGGCATCGTCGGCAATCTCGACAATTACATGAAATTCAACGCTGCCGAGGCGATGTCTGCGGAAAACTCCGCCATGGCGGCCTCGATGGGGGCGGGTATGGGCGCAGGCATGGGCATGGCGATGGCCACCCAGACACAGGCCGGTCCCTGGGGCGCACGTCCCGCCGCGACCACCGCAGCCGCACAAACCCCGCCGCCCCCGCCGCAGGTCGAACATGTCTGGCATATCGCCGAGAATGGCGAGACCAAAGGCCCCTATTCCAAGGCGGAGATGGGCCAAATGGCCGCAAAAGGCGCATTGAAGCGCGAAAGCTTTGTCTGGACACCGGGTCAGGACGGCTGGCTCAAGGCCGAAGAGGTCACGGAACTGGCGCAGCTTTTCACCATCGCCCCGCCGCCCCCGCCGCCGGGCGCGTGAGCTTATGGGGAGACCCATGAGCGCTGCGCCACGACAAACGGATTGGCTGGACCAAGTTGCGGAAGAGGACGGCGAACCGCCTGCCCCTTCTGCGCAGCCTGCGCGCATCAGAACGGACATCCGCTTTGCGACGGAAACACCCGTCACGGAAACCGAGCGCGAGATCACCACAGTGGCCCTGAGCTTTCAGGGCCTTGGCGCGCTGTCTCCAAACCAACTCTCTGAGACAGCAAGCTGGGAGCGCACCGGCGCCGCGCCCCTCGTCGGACGCGCGCCGATCCTGAACGCGCAATCGACCCTGACGCCCCCGATCAGCCTCGCCGTCACTCAGGTTGTGCTCCAAGGCAAGGCGGCCACAGTCTCCGGGCGGCTGACGACCCTGTCGAAAGAAAGCGGCCAGACGCAGATGATGTTCTGCCACGTCCTGCGCTTCACAAGCCCCGCACGAGATCAGATCGCGCAGGTGGTCAGCTTTCAGCAGGAGGAACGCCTGTGAACGGACCTGTCACCGCCATAAGCCAAAACTCCTATCCAATGCCGCAGGCCCTCGCGCCCGATGCGGCAGGATCATTTCACGCCGGATAAAGTCCTATACGCATGGAACAGCAAACCACCCCCCCGTCCCAAGACCACCGCTTCCCCTGTCACACCTGCGGGGCGGATATGCGGTTCGATCCAGATGCGAAAATGCTGGTCTGCGACCATTGCGGGGCGCGCGAAGAGATCGAAAGCGGCCTCGCGCCAATGCCGCGGGAGCTGGATTTCCATTCTGCAGTTTCCGGCGGCCTGTCCTCGCATGGCGACCTTACGGACGCGGATCAGACCGAAGAGATTCGCACCTCCACCTGCCCGAACTGCGGCGCGGTCCTGCAATTCGACGACACGGTGCATGCCACCGAATGCCCCTATTGCGCGACGCCCGTTGTCACGGACACCGGCGCGCGTCGCCAGATCAAACCCCAAGGCGTCCTGCCCTTCTCGATCCCGGAACCCGATGCGCAAAAGGCGATGAAAGACTGGCTCGGCTCGCTCTGGTTTGCCCCCAACGCCTTGAAAAAATACGCCCGCAAAGGTCGTAAACTCAACGGCGTCTACATGCCCTACTGGACCTTTGATGCCCAAACACAGAGCAGCTATGCAGGCGAGCGCGGCACGGATTATCGCGTGACCGTCACGGTGAACGGCAAGCCGCAGACCCGCCGCCGCACCCGTTGGCGTCGCGTCAGCGGGCAAGTTCGGCGATTCTTCGATGACGTGCTGGTCGTCGCCTCCACCGCCCTGCCGCTGCAATATGTTCGGGGCCTTGCCCCGTGGGACTTGTCCGGGCTGGAACCCTACCTGCCCGACTATCTCGCGGGCTACACGTCGGAGGCCTACACCTTCACGCTGGAAGAGGGGTTTCAGGACGCGCAGGACCAAATGGCCCGCGTCATCACCCGCGACATCAAGTTCGACATCGGCGGTGATCGCCAACGCATTCACAACGTCGACACGCGCTATTCCGATGTGACTTACAAGCATATCCTGCTCCCCGTCTGGTTCGCCGCCTACAAGTTCCGCGGGAAGACTTACCGTTTCGTCGTCAACGGGCGCACCGGTCAGGTTCAGGGCGAGCGACCCTATTCCGCGTGGAAAATCGCCTTCGCCGTGATCCTCGCATTGATTCTTGCCGGTGTCGTCGGCTATTTCGTCGCCATGAACCAACAAGGCAATGGGGGTTACGTCGGCTATTGACCCGACCGACCCCAAAGGAGCGCCCAATGATCCTATGTGCAGGTGAAGCCCTAATCGACATGCTGCCGCGTCAGTCCACTCTGGGTGAAGATGCTTACGCCCCCTACGCGGGCGGGGCCGTATTCAACACCGCCATCGCTTTGGGCCGGTTAGGCGCGGACGTGAGTTTCTTTTCTGGCTTCTCCGGTGATTTTTTCGGGGATCTCCTGAAGGACAAACTCGCTGAGAGCCATGTGGATGCAAGCCTGGCCATCACCGCTGAGCGCCCCTGCACCGTGGCCTTCGTCAAGCTGATCGACGGTCACGCAACCTATGCTTTCTACGATGAGAATACCGCCGGGCGCATGCTGACCGAAGCCGATTTGCCTGCCCTGCCTGAGACGATCGAGGCGGTATTCTGCGGCGGCATTTGCCTGCCCGTCGAGCCCTGCGGCGGGGCCTATGAAACGCTGTTCGTTGAGGCCTCCGAGCGCTGTGTCACTATGATCGATCCGAACATTCGACCCGGATTTATCTCTGATGAACCCACTTATCGTGCACGGATCGAACATATGCTCGCCCATGCCGATATCGTCAAACTTTCCGACGAAGACCTGCTCTGGCTGATGGGCGATGGCGAGATTGATGCCCATGTGCAGACGCTCCTGAGCAAAGGCGTCAAGCTTGTCTGTCTCACCCTCGGCTCCGAAGGGGTTAAAGGCATCACCGCGCGCGGCACCACAATGGTTCCCGCGCAAAAGGTCACCGTCGTCGACACGGTCGGCGCGGGGGACACGTTCAATGCCGGGCTTCTCGCCGGGCTGCAAAAGGCGGGTAAACTGACCAAAGCGGATGTGGCCGATCTCGATGAGGCGACGCTTACGGCGGCCCTCACCCACGGCGCGCAAGCCGCCGCCGTGACGGTCAGCCGTGCGGGGGCGAATCCACCTTGGGCGCATGAATTGAACGCCTCCGCATGAGAGCACTGGTGCAACGCATTTCCGAGGCCGCCGTGCGCGTCGATGGCGAAGTTGTCGGACAAAGCGGCCCCGGCCTTCTGGTCCTCATCTGCGCAATGCGCGGGGATACGGAGGCACAGGCCGCAAAACTCGCCGCAAAAATCGCCAAGCTGCGCATCTTTCAGGACGAGGTCGGCAAGATGAACCTGTCCGTGCGCGACATTGGCGGCACGGCGCTTGTCGTGAGCCAATTCACCCTCGCCGCCGACACCAAGGGCAATCGCCCCGGCTTTTCCACCGCCGCGACCCCGGATTTAGGCAAAGCACTATACGAAAAATTCACCCAGCGGCTGATCGCAGAGGGCGTTCCCTCGGAAACCGGCGTATTCGGCGCGGATATGAAGGTCTCTTTGCTCAATGACGGGCCGGTGACGATCTGGCTCGACACGGAAACGTAAACCTTTCCCGAGCACGCCCCCATGGACCTTTCGCGCGCTTTGTCCTAAAGCGCTCTCAACATGTGAGAGGTCAAAGTGACTGAAAAACGCATTGTCATTTATGATGAAACCGGCACGGCGCGGATCGCTTCCGCGTTGGCGGCACAGCTGCGCCCGGGAGATGTCGTTCTGCTCGACGGCGCGCTGGCGGCGGGCAAGACGTTTTTCACCCGCGCCTTGGTGCGTGCGCTCGGCTCTGAGGAGGCCGTGACCAGCCCGACCTACACCATCGCAAATATCTACGAGACGCCCAAAGGGCCGGTGCTGCATGTCGATGCTTACCGGCTGAAAGGCACGCAGGATTTCTATCACCTCGGCCTCGAAGAATATTGTGACAGCGGGATCTCCGTGATCGAATGGGGCGAGCGGATCGCGGGCTATTTTAATACCCCGCTGGCCATCCACATCGGGTTTGGCGACACAGACACCACGCGCCTGCTCACGCTCACGGCGGACAGCCCGCGTTGGACCCCGGTTCTGGAGGCGCTTTCATGACGCTTACGCTTTTGATTCAGGCCTCGAACGGCGTTCCTGCTTTGGCGCTCGGACGCGGCGCGGAGATCGTGTTCGACAGTTCGACACATGAGGCGCTGGTTGGCTCTCGCGACTATCGCATGCTTTTGGAAACCGGCCTTGCCGAGATCGACGCAGAGCTGTCCGAGTTGACGCTCATCGCCTGTGACATCGGCCCCGGCGGTTTGGGCGTGACGCGCACCGCCGCCGCCTTTGCCAACGGGATTGGCTTTGCCCGCGCCGTTCCGGTGCTGGCACTTCCGGCCTTCGAGATGCTCGGTGCCGAAGTCGCAAAGGATAAACCCGTCGCAATCCTACGCCGCGCGGCGCGGCCCCATGTGCATTTCGGCATTTACGCCACCGAAGATGGCCGTGGAAAACTTGTACTTTACGAACACTGCACTGAGGCAAACGCGCTTGATCAGCTCTCTGACTTGGAAGATTACGATCTCGCCGGGAATATCGAGGTCGACGGCCACGTCGCCCCCGCGACCAATATGGCCTCGATGCAAACCATGCTGCGGCTCGCCTTGGCCGCGCCCAAGCCCGGTCCTGACGCCCGAGCCTGGCCGATTGTGGAGGTTCTCGAATGATCCCATCTGCAGAAGATATTGCCGAAGTTCTGGGTCAGGGTGGCGTGGTGCTTTTGCCCACGGACACCGTCCTGGGCCTTGCCGCCTCCCCTGCCTTTCCCGAGGCGGTCGATCGCATCTATGAGCTGAAACAGCGGCCCCGACAAAAGAACCTGCCGATCATGGTCGCCGATACCGACCAGATTTTCGATCTTGGCGGAGACGTGTCTTTTGAGGCGGCAAAACTTCTGGCGAGCCGGTTTGTCCCCGGCGCTCTGACACTGGTGCTCCCGGTCGATCCGCAGCGCGCCCCGGCTTGGCTCGAAGGCCGTAGCGAGATCGCAGTGCGCATTCCCGACAACGCGCTATTGCTCGATGTGCTGCGTCTGGCCGGGCCATTGATGGTCACCTCCGCCAACCGCTCCGGCGCGGACACGCCTGCGACGACGGATGACGCCTTGGCCCAGTTGAACGGCGCCCCGGCCCTCACGGTCAAAGGCAAAGGCGCGGCGCCTGCCCCTTCGACCATCGTGAATTGCACCGTCGAACCCATCGTCATCGAGCGGCACGGTGTCGTCACCGATGACGAAATCGCGGAGGTTCTGGCATGAGCGAACTGATCCTCGGCATTGAAACCTCTTGCGACGACACCTCTGTCGCGCTTGTCGACCGCAGCGGTCATGTGGCGGCGATCAAGACCGTGTCGCAATTCGAGATTCATGAGGCCTTCGGCGGCGTCTATCCAGAACTGGCCTCTCGCGCGCACTTAGAGGCGATTCTACCGACCATTGAAGGCGTGATGAAAGAGGCCGATGTGCGCCCTGCGGACCTCACCGCAATCGGCGTCACGCGCGGTCCGGGGCTTATCGGCTCCCTGCTGGTGGGTCTTTCGACGGCAGAGGCCCTGTCGATGGGTTGGGGCGTTCCGGCTTACGGCGTCAACCACCTGCGGGGACATATTCGCTCTGTCGAGCTTGAAAGCGGCAAGACCGAATTTCCGGCTGTCATCATGCTGGTCTCTGGCGGCCACACCCTGATCGCGGAACTCAAAGACGCATGGTCCTACCGCCTCCTCGGCACAACTCGCGACGACTCGGTTGGCGAAAGCTATGACAAGGTGGCCCGGATGCTCAATCTTGGCATGCCCGGCGGTCCGGCGATCGACCGAGCGGCCAAACTTGGCACCCCGGTCCTGCGCCTACCCCGCCCGATGAAGAACGAGGGTTACGAGTTTTCTTTCTCCGGGCTGAAATCCTCTGTCGCGCGCCATATCGAACAGCATCCGGACGTCTCCATCGAAGATATGTCCGCTTCCTTCGTCGCCGCCTGTGTCGATGTTCTGACCGCCAAGGCCGACCGCGCTTTGGACGAATGCAAACCGCGCTCTCTGGTGATCGTCGGCGGTGTCGCCGCCTCGCCGCAAATCCGGGAGGCGATGGGACAGGTCGCGGAGAAACATGGCGTGGAGTTGTGCCTGCCGCCGATGAAATGGGCGACAGACAACGCGGCGATGATCGCCATGGCAACATGGGATTATATCGAGCGCGGCTTGCAGCCGGGGCTGATGCCCAAGCCGAACCTCAGCCTTGAGACACCGTAAGCGGTTTTAGAACTTAAAGCTCGGCAGGCTGTCCATCGCGGATTTGAGCGCCTCGCCCCATCCCGCTGATATCTCATGATAATAGGGATCATCGGCCTCGATGCGGCGCTGATGCGCGATCTGGAAGCTGTCCTTCTCAATCACCTGCAAATCAAACGGCAGACCGACCGAGAGGTTTGCCTTCACCGTACTGTCGAAAGAGACGAGCATAAGTTTCACGGCATCTTCGAAGGACATCTCCGGATCATAGGCCCGGATCAGGATCGGCTTGCCGTATTTCGTCTCGCCAATCTGGAAGAATGGCGTTTCGTTGCCTGCCTCGATAAAGTTGCCTTCCGGGTAGATCAGGAACAAGCGCGGCGGCGAGCCTTTGATCTGACCACCCAAGAGAACGGTGGCGTTGAAAGCGCTGTCGGCACGTTGGCCTTCGTCAGCATTGGCGGCGATCACATCCTTGAGCGTGCCAGCCACCATGCGCGCGACCTGAAACATCGAAGGCGCGGTGAGCACATCGGGTTCACGCTCTCCCGGCGCTTTGGTGCGTTCATCAAGGATGGACACCAGTGCCTGCGTCGTGGCGAGGTTCCCGGCCGTCATGACCGTCAGAATACGCTCGCCCGGCACTTCCCAGGTGAACATCTTCTTGAATGTGGAAATATTGTCGACACCGGCGTTGGTGCGGGTATCGGACATCATCACGAGGCCCTTATCGAGCATCATTCCCACGCAATAGGTCATCTGGCTGGTCTGCCTTTATTGTTGCTCTTGTTGCTGCGACACTTCGATCTCGACGGAGAGTGTCTCTCCCGCGCCGCCGTATCGCGTGCCTGTTACAGGAGCAGCCTCCTTATAGTCCAGCCCTGTTGCGACGCGGACATAGCGTTGATCGGGACAAATCTCGTTGGAGACGTCGAATCCGATCCAGCCGAGCCCCGGCACATGGGCTTCAGCCCAAGCATGGGTGGCGTCTTGCAAGGTGCGGTCATCCATCATCAGATAGCCGGAGACATAGCGTGCCGGATAGCCCATCTCACGGGCGCAGGAGATAAAGACATGGGCGTGGTCCTGACAGACGCCTTTGCTTTCCGTCAAAGCCTCTTCGGCACTCCAGCCGGAATGCGAGGCGCCGATCTCATATTTGACGGCCTCCCCGACCAGACGCGACAGCGCATGAAGGCGGTCGAGATCGCTCTCGCCCTCAACCTGTTTCACCAAAGCGCGCACACTTGCACCCGCTTTGGTCAGCGGGGTGACGGAATTGAACAGCCAGAGCGGCGACGGGCCGGTGTGCGGTCCGACAACGCCATGGGTCTCCGCGATTTCGACCTCCCCCTCGCAGGCGACGGTCAATTCGCGCGTCTCGCGGTCAAAGGAGATCAGCTCGACCAGATTGTTCATGTGGTCGTGGTAGCTCAATTCCTTGACGCCACCCTGAACCGAAGTGGTCCAGTGGATCACATCCTGACCGTGTCCGGTTTTCGGCGTCTTGCGCAGCTGTTGCAGCCCGTAGGTGACGGGATTTTCAAACGAATAGCGGGTGGTGTGACGAATAATCAGGCGCATCAGGACTTACTCATAGAACCGGTAATCTTTTTCGATCTGACAGCCGAGACGGTTGAAAGTGGTCAGGATCGTCTGGATGTACTCATGCAGCCCGGAGTCGAAGACTGCGTCGATATCGTGATGAGAAAACCGCTCCACCAAGGCCTGAGCCATATGGAAGGACGGCGTTTCCACACCGTAATCCGACACCAGATACCGCAGGTTGTCGTGGATTTTCGACGCACAGAAAATCAGGGACCGCGGCATGCGTTTGTCGAGGATCAGGAATTGCGCAATGTCATGTGCGTTGACCTGAGAGCCATAGGCCATACGAAAGCCCCCGCGCGCGGAGACAGAGCGCAGGATGGTTTCCCAATGCACATTGTCGATGGAGGAGCCAACGGACAGCGCGGAGGGCAGCAAAACGTAATATTTCACATCGAGGATACGGGCGGTGTTGTCGCCGCGTTCAAGGAACGTGCCAATCCGCGCGAAATCGTAGATGTCATTGCGGAGCATGGTGCCGTGGGTCGCGCCCCGCACCAGAGCCGTGCGTTGCCGGATCAGGCCAAGCACCGTGGGCAGATCGCGTTCGGAGACCTTGCGGGCGAGAATTTCCTTGGCCGCCATGTAACAACCGTTCATCGCCTCCCAAACCTCGCCGGTCAGCGCCGTCCGGACGAGACGCGCATTCTGGCGAGCTTCCGAGATGGTCGAGAGCACGGAAGACGGGTTGTCTTTCGAGCGCAGCATCCAGTCGATTGCCGCCTCTTTCGTCACTTCATCATGGCTCGCGTTAAAGCCATCGAGCACGGAGGCGGAATGCATCACCGAGCTCCATTCATCATCGTCCTGACCAAGGCGGGTCAGGCCGATCCTCTGGCCGGTTTCCACGAGGCGCGAGGTGTTTTCGGCCCGTTCCAGATAGCGGAACATCCAGTAGAGGCCATTTGCGGTTTTGCCGAGCATCGCCATCGCGTCAGTCCTCCAATACCCATGTGTCCTTGGTGCCGCCGCCCTGAGACGAGTTCACCACAAGAGAGCCCTTTTGAAGCGCCACACGGGTCAGACCGCCCGGCGTGATATTGATCCCTTCAGGGCTGCACAGGACAAAGGGCCGAAGATCGACGTGACGCGGCGCGAGCCCCGCCTTGGTGAAGATCGGCACAGTGGAGAGCGCCAGTGTCGGCTGAGCGATGTAGTTGTTCGGACGCGCTTTGAGTTTCTTGCGGAACTCTTCGATCTCTTTCTTCGAAGACGTCGGGCCGATCAACATGCCGTAGCCGCCGGAGCCGTGCACCTCTTTGACAACCAGATCCGACAGGTTGTCGAGCACGTAGGCGAGGCTGTCCGGGTCCGAGCAACGCCATGTCGGCACGTTTTCCAAGATCGCCTTTTCGCCGGTATAGAACTCGACGATATCGGGCATGTAGCTGTAGATCGCCTTGTCGTCGGCGATCCCGGTGCCGGGCGCGTTGGCGATGGTGATCCCGCCGGAACGGTAGACATCCATGATGCCCGGAATGCCCAGAGCACTTTCCGGATTGAAATTCAGCGGATCGAGGAAGTCGTCGTCAATGCGGCGATACAAGACGTCGATCGCCTTGTAGCCCTCCGTTGTGCGCATCGCGACCTTGCCGTCCACCACGCGCAGATCGTGACCTTCGACAAGTTCGACGCCCATCTGATCGGCGAGGAACGCGTGTTCGAAATAGGCCGAGTTGTAGATCCCCGGCGTCAGCACGCCCACGGTCGGCGTCCCTTCGCAACGGGCCGGCGCACAAGCGGCCAGAGAGCGACGCAGGTTCGCCGGGTAGTTCTGCACGGGCTGGACCCGGTTACGGGAGAACAGTTCCGGGAACATCTGCAGCATCGTCTCGCGGTTCTCCAGCATATAGGAGACCCCCGACGGCGTGCGCGCATTGTCTTCGAGGACATAGAACTGATCGGGCCCGGTGCGGACCAGATCGATCCCGACAATATGGGTGTAAATCCCGCCCGGCGGCATCATACCGATCATCTGCGGCAAGAAGGCTTCGTTCCGCGAAATCATCTCTTGGGGGATGCGCCCCGCCTTGATGATCTCCTGCCGGTTATAAATATCGTAGAGGAACGCGTTGATCGCCCGCACACGCTGCTCGATGCCCTTGCAGAGCTTCTGCCATTCGCGGCCTGCGATGATCCTCGGAATAATGTCGAAAGGAATGAGACGTTCTTCGGCTTCGGCTCTGCCGTATACGTTGAACGTGATGCCCGTGAGCCGGAAAACCTCTTCCGCCTCGCGCTGTTTTGCTCTCAACCGTTTCAGGTCTTCATCCTGAAACCAGTTCTGAAATTCAGCGTAGGGCGTGCGCAGAATCTCGTCGCGCCCCCACATTTCATCGAAAATTTTATCCTCGCTCATGGGTCGAATTTAGAACCTCCCGGAAAGGCTTCACAATCGGATTCGCGCAATCCTCAACAGGTTAGCGGTGATCTTCTACGCAGTCGCCCATTTTTTAATCACAGCACTTTCGCTGGCATTTCTTCGCCATCCTCACACTCCCTCTGCCATGTGTTTCGATCCGGACCAAAGCGCTGTGAGACAGACTCACTGTCGCAGCCTACCTCGGTATACATTCGCACACATTGACTTGCCCTCCCGAACTCGCTACGCGATTGCCCAAGCGCAGACAGGCCCTACGCCGACTGCACATCAGAGACAGTGGAGGATCACATGACCGACAAGACCGCCCAAAACATGCCCGACATTATTTACACCATCGTGGACGAAGCCCCCGAACTGGCACGCGGCTCGCTCCTGCCGATCATCTCGTCTTTCTCCAAGGCCGCAGGCGTCAGCGTCGCGACCAAAGACATTTCTCTGGCCGGCCGTATCCTCGCCCTCTTCCCGGAGCTGCTCTCGGACGAACAGAAAGTTTCCGACGATCTCGCCGAGCTTGGCCGTCTGGTGAAAACCCCCGAAGCCAACGTCATCAAACTGCCGAACATCTCGGCCTCTGTGCCGCAGCTCGAAGCCGCCATCAAAGAGTTGCAAAGCCAAGGTTACCCGATCCCGGCCTACCCGGCTGATCCACAAACCGACGAAGAGAAAGCCACCCGCGCCAAATACGACACCGTCAAAGGGTCCGCCGTGAACCCGGTGCTGCGCGAAGGCAACTCCGACCGTCGCTCCGCCAAGGCTGTCAAAGAATACGCCAAAGCCAACCCGCACCGCATGGGCGAGTGGAAATCCACCTCGAAAACCACCGTCGCCGCGATGCCGGGCAACGACTTCTTCGCCAATGAAAAAGCAGCGACCATCACCGCCACACAAGCCGGTGGCGCGAAGATCGTCTTCACCGCAAAAGACGGCTCTGAGACGGTTCTCAAAGACGGTCTGAAATATCTTGAAGGCGAGATCGTCGACGCGACCTTCCTCTCCGCGAAAGCACTGCGCGCTTACATCAAGCAAGAAGTCGAGACCATGGAGCCGGGTGTGCTGTTCTCCGTGCACCTCAAAGCCACGATGATGAAGGTTTCTGACCCGATCCTCTTCGGCCATTTCGTGTCTGTGTACCTCGAAGACTTCCTCGCGAAACACGGTGACAAGCTCGACTTCAACCCGAACTCCGGCATCGGCGCGCTCGAAAAACTCATCGCAGGCAATGCCGAGATGGAAGCCGACCTGAAAGCCGCGCTGGCCGCCAAGCCGCCGCTCTACATGGTCGACTCTGACAAAGGCATCACCAACCTGCACGTGCCGTCTGATGTGATCATCGACGCCTCCATGCCTGCCGTGATCAAAGCCGGTGGCATCGGCTGGGGCCCGGATGGCAAGGCTGCCGACACCAAATGCTGCATCCCGGACAACTCCTATGCGGGCGTCTATGACGAAACCGTGGAGTATTTCAAAGAAACCGGCACTCTGGATGTGACCACCTGTGGCGCCGTGTCCAACGTCGGCCTGATGGCGCAGAAAGCCGAGGAATACGGCTCCCACCCGACCACCTTTGAGATGGACGCCGACGGCACCGTCTCCATCGTGCTCGACAGCGGCGAAGTGCTCCTCTCGAACGAAGTCGAAGCGGGCGACATCTGGCGCTCCTGCACCGCCAAAAAAGCCCCGATCCTCGACTGGATCAAAACCGGCATCGAGCGGTTCGACGTCGAAGGCACCGGCGCGTTCTGGCTCGACGCCAACCGCGCGCATGACGCCGAACTGATCAAATATGTCACCCCGGCTCTGAAAGAAGCTGGCAAAGACATCCCGATCATGGCCCCGCGCGAAGCCACCCGCTTCAGCTGGGAAGAGATGCGCAAGGGCAAGAACGTCGTGACCATCACCGGCAACGTGCTGCGTGACTATCTCACCGACCTGTTCCCGATCCTTGAGCTTGGCACCTCCGCCAAAATGCTCTCCATCGTGAAACTGATGCAGGGTGGCGGCCTCTTCGAGACCGGCGCTGGCGGCTCCGCCCCGAAACACGTGCAGCAGGTTCAGGAAGAGAACCACCTGCGTTGGGACAGCCTTGGCGAGTTCTGTGCGCTCGGCGAAAGCTACAACTTCCTCGCCTCCTCTCAGGACAAGCCGAAAGCCGCTGTGCTGGGCGCCGCCGTCGAAGTGGCCACCCAGAAACTGCTGCTCAAAGGCAAATCCCCGGAGCGCAAAGTTGGCCAGAATGACAACCGTTCCTCGCACTACTGGTTCGCCCGCTACTGGGCCGAAGCTCTTGCGGCTCAGGACGATGACGCTGAGCTGAAGGCGCATTTCACCCCGATCGCGACAGCACTGGTTGAAAAAGAAGCAACCATCCTCGACGAGTTGAAAGCGGCGGAAGGCAAACCGGCCGATATGGGCGGTTACTACCACGCCGATCCGGCCAAAGTGGCGGCCATCATGCGCCCCTCGGCCACGCTCAACGCGATCATCGGCTGATCATCCACTGATCATCTCTTTGAAAAGACATCGAAAGGGCGCTCTTCGGGGCGCCCTTTTTCGTGCTGCCTCGAAACTTTTTCCGCTTAAACCATTCGGTAAGACGCATGGCGTATAGTCCCGACAACCTTCATTGTCAGGACCGCTGGTATGCTCGCCATTTTCAACACAAAACAGGACGCCAAAGCGAAACGGAACCCGCCCTCCCCGCTCGAACAGGCGCTCGACGACACCCATATCGTCGTGACCTGCGCCCCGGACGGCACCATTCTCGCGGTGAACGCCTTGTTCTGCGAGACCACCGGCTACGGTGCGGAGGAAGCAATTGGCAAAGATTACACGTTTTTCGTGCGCACCAAGGACAAACAAGAAGCCTCCGAGCTTTGGGCCGGCATCCGCGCCGGGAAAACCCACAAGGGCATCGTCCCGCGCCTCAACAAAGCTGGCGAAGAAATCTGGTTCAGCGCCACCTACAGCCCGCATCGGGATAAGGACGGCAAGATTGACGCGATCTATGTGATCGGTCGGGAAATCTCTTCGATGCATCTCAAACGGCGCGACAACCGCTCCAAAGAAGACGCGATCAAACGGTCGATGGCCTATATCGAATTCGACCTGAAAGGCGATATTCTCTGGGCCAACCCGCTGTTTTTGCAGGCCACCGGCTACAGTCTCGACGACATTCGCGGCAAGCATCATAGCATGTTCATGCCAAAGGGAGAGGCGGACACCCCCGCCTATCGCGACCTCTGGGATCGGCTCTCTAAAGGGGGGTCCGAGAAAGGTCAGGTCAAGAGGATCGGCAAGGGCGGAGAGGTTCTTTGGCTTCAGGCCACCTATGAGACCCTGATCGACCCGGAAGGCCGTCCGTTCAAGGTGGTGAAATACGCTTTCGACATCACCAAGGCCAAGAATATGGAGGCCGACGCGCGCGGTCAGATCGACGCGATCCAAAAAGTTCAGGCCGTCATCGAATTTGCGCCGGATGGCACCATCACCACGGCCAACCAGATTTTCTGCGACGTACTCGGCTACAGTCTTGAGGAAATCCGCGGCAAGCATCACAGCATGTTCGTGGAACCATCCTTCGCCGCGTCTTCCGAATACACTCAATTCTGGACACGCCTGCGCAGCGGCGAGGCGCTTAGCGATGAATATGTCCGGATCGGCAAAGGTGGGCGAAAGGTGACCATCCGCGCCAGTTACAACCCGATCCGCAACGCCGCCGGAGAGGTGGTAAAAGTCGTCAAATTCGCCGTAGACACGACCATTTACCGCCGCACGGCTGAAACGCTTATGTCCGGCCTAGACCACCTGTCCAAGGGCGATCTCTCCGTACAACTTGAAGAAAATCTCGGCGAATTCGACGACATTCGGATGAATTTCAACGCCACGATTTCAAGGCTTCGCGAGATCGTTGGCGGCATCGCCGAGGGCGCGCAACTGGTCAAGTCCGAGGCCGATTCCATCGGTCAGGCCACCGACGATCTCGCCCGCCGCACGGAGCATCAGGCCGCCACTCTCGAAGAAAGCGCCGCCGCGCTCGATCAACTTGTGGCCTCTGTGAAAGGTGTCGCGGATACTGCATCACAGGTCCAAACCCGCTCCGGTGAGGCGCGCAATCATACGGTTCAGGCTGGCGAAGTGGTGGATCGGGCCATCACCGCCATGGATGAGATCGAGACCTCGTCAAAACAGGTCGCGTCCATCACCTCCGTCATCGACGACATCGCCTTCCAGACCAACCTTCTGGCCCTCAACGCCGGGGTCGAGGCCGCCCGCGCCGGGGAGGCGGGCCGCGGCTTTGCCGTCGTCGCTTCCGAAGTCCGCGCGCTGGCGCAGCGCTCCTCAGAGGCCGCCCGCGAAATCGCCACGCTGATCTCCACCGCAACGGCGCAGGTCACCGGCGGCGTCGAGCTTGTGCGGGAGGCGGGGACGGCCCTGTCTCGCATCCGTGGGGTCACGGGACAGATTCACGAAGGCATTGCTCAGGTCGCCACCTCCACCACGGAACAGGCCACGGGGCTCGGGGAACTCAGTTCGGCCATCAATCAGCTCGACCAAACCACGCAGCAAAATGCCGCCATGTCGGAGGAAACCAACGCCGCCACCGTCAACTTGCGCAACAATGTTGGCACGATGGAGGAAGACCTCTCTTTCTTCTCCGTCGTCGGCAATGCCACAGGTGCGGCACAATCCCATCCGCCCCTCGCGCGAAGCGCCTAGCGGGCACGACATTGAACAAAGACATGAAAAAGGGGAGCACAACGCGCTCCCCTATCATTTTCTAAGCTCTTTCGGCTCTTACATTTTGAAGATGCGATAGATCGCCGGGATCACAAGAACCGTCAGAGCGGTCGAAGTCAAAAGCCCGAAGAACAGCGAGAGTGCCAGACCTTGGAAGATCGGGTCCGCAAGGATCACCGCCGCGCCGATCATGGCCGCAACAGCAGTCAAAAGGATCGGCTTAAAGCGCGTGGCCCCGGCTTCGATCAAGATCTCGGTCGTTACCTTGCCTTCGTCATCGGCATTGCGGATGAAATCGACCAGTAGGATCGAGTTCCGCACGATAATCCCCGCCAAAGCGATGAAACCAATCATCGACGGCGCAGAGAACGGTGCATGGAACAACCAGTGGCCAAAAATGATACCGAGGAAGGTCAACGGAACCGGCGTCAGGATCACCAGCGGCAGACGGAAGGAGCCGAACTGCGCCACCACGAGGATGTAAATCCCGAGAAGCGCCACCCCAAAGGCTGCCCCCATATCGCGGAAGGTCACCCATGTGACTTCCCATTCGCCGTCCCAGAGCACAACCGGTTTCGCGGTATCCTCTGGCTGACCGTGAAGCGAGATTTCCGGCTTCATGCCTTCGGGCCAGTCCATCTGATCCAGTTTATCGGCGACAGCGAGCATACCGTATAGCGGGGCTTCGAACTGACCAGCCAATTCGGCCTGAACCATTTCCGCGTCATAGCCGTTGTGGCGGAAGATCGGATAAGAGGTCTTCTCTTCCGTCAGCTTCACCACATCGCCCAGCTCGACGACACCTCGCCCACCGGGCAGAGCATCGGCCGGAACCGGTGTCGACAGGGCCGCCGCATCCATCACGCGATCGGATTTGTCCCGCCCGACCACAATCGGAATCGGGCGACGCCCTTCGCCGCGATGCGAATAGCCCACCGTGGTGTAGCTGTTCAGATATTGCACGGTATCGGCAGCGTCCGACTCGGCGACCTGATAGAAGTTCAGATCGGAAGGTTTCATCTCCGCACGGATTCGACGCGCCTGTTCGCCATAGCTGTCATCGGTGTCGACGATAAAATCGACGCTGTCGAAAGCTTCACGCACCTTGTCGGCAACATCGCGGCGGGTCTGCGGATCGGGGCCATAGACCTCAGCCAGCAGTGTCGCGATCACCGGCGGTCCGGGCGGCGGTTCGACCACTTTCATGGCCGTGCCCGGCGGCACCGTGATGCCCTCAAGCAGCATTTTCCGCAATTCGAGCGCGATGTCATGAGACGTCCGGTCGCGGTCGTGCTTCGGCAGCAGTTGCAACTGCACCTCAGCCTGCTGCGGATATTCGCGCAGATAGTAGTGCCGCACGAGCCCGTTGAAGTTGAACGCCCCCGGCGTGCCCGCATGGGTCTGCGCCGAGATCACCTCAGGCAGCGTCATCGCAAGGCGCGCAGCCTCTTGCGCAACAGCATCGGAGGCTTCGACCGAGGAGCCTTCCGGCAGATCGATCAACACGGAGAGTTCCGATTTGTTGTCGAACGGCAGCAGCTTGACGGTCACGTGCTTGGTGTAAAGCGCACCGAGCGAGCCAAAGGACAGCACGATCACGACGATCAGGAAGATCCAGGCGTGCCCCTTGCTGTGCAGGATCGGGGTTGCGACTTTTGCGTAAAAACGCCCAAGCCGCCCCCCCGGAATTTCACCCTCCACATGTTCACCGTCGTGATGCAGCTCCGCCTTGCCCGCGATTTTCAGCATGAGCCAAGGCGTGATGATCACTGCAACGAAGAAGGAGAAGATCATCGCCGCAGAAGCGTTCGCCGGGATCGGCGACATGTAGGGGCCCATCATGCCGGATACAAAGAGCATCGGCAGAAGCGCGACCACAACGGTCAGCGTGGCGACGATGGTCGGGTTGCCGACCTCTGCCACGGCGGCAATCGCCGCACCGAACCGGTTTTGCCCCGGACGTTTCAGCCCCCAATGTCGCGCGATATTTTCGATCACGACAATGGCGTCATCGACGAGAATACCGATGGCAAAAATCAACGCGAACAAGGACACCCGGTTGAGCGTGTAGCCCATGATATAGGAGGCAAACAGCGTCAGAAGGATGGTCACCGGAATGACAATCGCAACCACGATGGCCTCGCGCCAACCAATGGCGATCAGCACCAGACCGACGATGGAGAGCGTTGCAAGGCCGAGGTGGAACAGAAGCTCGTTGGCTTTTTCATTGGCGGTTTCGCCATAATCACGGGTTACCTCGACAGAGACGCTGTCGGGGATGATCTCGCCCTTCATGGTTTCGACACGCTCAAGAATATGATCGGCCACGACCACGGCGTTCGCCCCGGCGCGTTTGGCGATGGCCAGTGTCACCGCAGGACGGCGAATGACCGGAGCGTTGGCATCAAACTCCATGTGCATGCCATCTTCCGACAGGCTCGCACCCGCATGGGTGAGGGTCGAAACATAGTGCTCATCGAGATCGGACACGAAGGCCACATCGGCGACATCGCGGACGTAGACGGTCCGACCATCACGCGCGGTAAGCTCAAGATTTCCGATTTCCTCGGGCGTCGTCAGAGTTTTGCCAACGATCAGACCGATTTGCTGGCCCCCGTCGCGGATCGTATCGGTCGGCGCGGCGGAGTTGGCCCCTTGCACCTTTTCAACGAGCTGTTGAACGGTGATCCCGTAAAGCGCCAGTTTCTCCGGATTGGGCGCCACACGCAGCGCCTCTTCGGCCTCGCCGATCACATAGGTCAGGCCAACATCGTCGATCTGAGAAATGCGGCTTTCGACCTCTTTAACGACCCGCGTCAGGTCGGCAGCGTTCATGTTCGGATTGTTCTCGCTGGGCGAGAACGTCAGCGCCACAATGGCGACATCATTGATCCCGCGCCCGACCACCAGAGGTTCGTCGATCCCAACGGGAAGACGGTCGAGATTGGCCATGATCCGGTCGCGCACACGCACGATCGCGGTTTCAGAGGGCACGCCCACTTCAAACCGGGCGGTGACCATGACGCTGTCGTCATTGCTCTGGGAATAGACGTGCTCGACCTCATCAATGCCTTTGACGATGGTTTCAAGCGGTTCGGTCACAAGTTTCAGCCCGTCCTGCGCTTTCAGGCCGGGGGTGCTGACGTGGATGTCCACGAGCGGCACAGAGATTTGCGGCTCTTCTTCGCGCGGCAGAGAGATCAGCGCGATCAGGCCGACCGCGAGCGCGGCCAGAAGAAACAGCGGGGTGAGTGGCGAAAGGATGAAGGAACGGGTCAGACGCCCGGCGATGCCGAGTGTCCCCGTCGGTCCGTGCGGATTACTCATGAGACGTCACCACCACATCGCCGGCGGACAGGCCGCTCAGAATTTCGACGAGTTCTTTGCCATCGATATGCACGGTGTTGCCCGGCACGACAACGCGCTCAGAAGCATGACCATGAGTTTCAACCGTGACGAAATCCAGACCGCCTTCTTGCCGTAGGGCCGAGGGCGGCACCAGCAGCCCCTCGTGGCTACCCACGGGAAGGCGCACCTGCACCCGGCGACCGATAAAGCTGGCATCGAGCCCTTCGACTTCGACATCGGCCTCGACCCGACCATCTTCGATCAGCGGGTAAATCTTGGCAAGTTTGCCTTCGCGCGTGCCGCCGGATTCGTAAATTTCGATCCCGTCGCCTTCATGCAAATTGTCGGCATAGCGCTCCGACACGCCAAGACGCAGGTAAGCCGTCCCGGCTGCCACGGCCGCGACTGTCTCGCCGGAGACGATCACACCGCCCTTGGACACCGGCACGTCAATCACGACGCCGTCTGCGGGGGCGAGCACTTCGCCCTCCTCGATCTGACGCGAAATCACTTGCCGGTCGGCTTTCAGGGAGGTGATCGAGCCTTCGAGCACATTCACGTTGGTCTGCAAGGATTGCAGGCTGGAGGTTGAAATCACGCCGCGCTCGGACAGGGATTGCCCCCGCTCCAAGTCATCTTGCGCCTTTTCCAACTGAGAGGCGTAGGACGTCAGCTGTGCGTCGATCCCTTCGATCTGGAATTGCAATTTGGTGTCTTCAATCAAAGCCACGCGCTGACCGGCGGTGACGATATCCCCTTCAGTCACGTCCAGCGTGGTGATCGTTCCCCCGATCCGCGCCCGCGCATCCACCTGATCGCGGGTTTCCACTTCGGCGTAGACAGGTTTCCACTCCGTCACCACCTGCGGTGACAATGTGAGAGTTTCCGACAGGGCTGGGCTTCCGACCAGGATCGTTCCCGGCAGAAGCGTCATCGTAAGCAAAAGGGCGCGGCGCATTTGGACCTCTGTTCTGAGAAACGGTCTTCGCCCCCTCAGGCGCAGACCTAACATTCACGTTTTTGCATATGTAACAAATTCTTTGCCGAACGCAAGTATACTATTCATATGCAAATATGACAGAGTATTCGCCCTGTTAACCCGTTTTGCGCGCATATGTCCCACATAGGACGCAGTCTATTCGGCGCTCTGTTTGACTGACCTGGCCAAAAGCCACTGGCGCGGTCCGCACAGGTCACAAGCCGTGCAAAAACAGAAGCATCTCAAGTGCTTCATTCAATCAAGACACAGACATCAGTCAGAGAAATGGAAGAACGCCCAACGCCCTCCCCGGCTCATCTCCCCCAGTGAAAGACACCGTCTCATACGACACTCCTCAAAGGGGCTTCTGAGTGTTTGAACCAAATTTTAACGACTTCTTAACCACTTAAAACTTACTGAATTGTAAATTCGGCAACAGTTTGAAGTTCATCGTCATGACCTACGCGCCCAAAACACGACAGGATTTTACGACGACATCTCGGTTTGTCGCCCCGGCGGCACTTCCGACCATCACCTATCGCTCCATCGGGAAACGCGTCTTCGATCTGCTGTTTCTCCTATTCATTGCCCCCGCAGCACTCCCCCTCATTCTCCTCTTGGCGCTGATCGTCAAACTGGACGGCGGCCCGGCCTTTTACAAACACCGCAGAGTGGGGCTTCATGGCCGGGAATTCGATTGCCTGAAAATCCGGACGATGGTGCCGAATGCAGACGCACGCTTGCAGGACTATTTGCGCGCGCATCCGGCGCAGCAGGAGGTATGGGAGGCGCATTTCAAACTGGAGAACGATCCGCGCATCACCGTGATCGGAGCTTTCCTGCGCAAAACCAGCCTCGACGAATTGCCCCAGTTCCTCAACGTCCTAAGAGGCGAGCTGTCCCTCGTCGGGCCGCGCCCTGTCACCCGCCCGGAAATCCGCAAATACGGACATGCCGCGCAGATCGTGCTTCGCATTCATCCCGGCATGACGGGCCTCTGGCAGGTCAAGGGCCGCAATGGCACGTCCTATGAAGACCGCGTGAAGATCGACCTCGAATATTGCAGCAGCGTGTCAGTCCTGACCGATCTTCGCATCATTATGAAAACCGTGTTCGTGGTGCTTTGTCTGACCGGCAAATAAACGCGGCGAAATTCCGGTCTTTATTTCAGAAGACAGGCCGCATCGACACGACCAATCAAGAGCGGGCGCCGCTCATAAGCACCAGTCAAAACCAAGTCTCCAGAAGGCGCCGCACCGCAGGGCAGATCTTTCGACGCCACCACCAGCACATCGCCCACAAAAGTCTCCGGCAGTGCGCGGGTCTGGGCATAATAGCTCGACGCACGTCCCGTTTCCGGCATGGCGTAAAGGGCGACGCCCGAGTCGCGACCGATATAGAACAAATCGGCCAACACATCCCGATCCCCCGAAACGACAGGCAGGTCATCGGCTTTCGCCAGCGCCAGAATGCTATCTGAGAGGGCGTGCCGACCGAGATAGCGCTCCAGCAAAGGCTTGCCGCCAACGGTCGGCCAAGGGGCCAGCACGAGCAAAATCGGCAAGCTCACCGCGAGGATCAGATTGATCCCAAGCGCGATGATGCGCCCCAGTCGCGGAAGCACCAGCACCGCGAGGACAATCCCCG
Source organism: Celeribacter sp. ULVN23_4 (assembly GCF_054788345.1). Classification (NCBI taxonomy): domain Bacteria; kingdom Pseudomonadati; phylum Pseudomonadota; class Alphaproteobacteria; order Rhodobacterales; family Roseobacteraceae; genus Celeribacter; species Celeribacter sp. ULVN23_4. Next base: position 100,399 of record NZ_JBTVYO010000001.1, read on the forward strand.
TGAAATAGGTTGCAACGGCCCAGTTGGCATAGGCCTTGTCCAAGAGCGCCTGAATGGTCACGACGACCAAAGCCGGAATGGAAAACAGCACCAGCGCCGGGCGCATCCCGCCACGCGGACGCAGATAAGCCGCGATCAGCGCGCCCATCGTCACAGGGCCGAACACGCCGAACTGGCTGACAAAAAACTCAACCATCGAGCCAATATCCAAGGCCGCGCCATGACGGACCCAACCTGCGTTGTCCATCGTATGGGCCACCGTGGTCAGGTCGTGCGACAGGTTCCAAAGGATGTTCGGCGCGATGACGACAGCGAAGGCAACGAGCATCAAAAGCAGATTGCGCCAGCCCGGACGCAAGGCGGGCTGTGTCAGCATGACAAGCCCTGCCCCGATCAGGAAATAAACCGCAGCGTATTTCGCCATGAAGGCCAGCCCGGCGAACAATCCGACAGCCAGCGCATCGACGGCACGGCGTTTCTCGGCGGTGCGAAAGAAGAAGAGCAAAGCCGCCGCATAGGACGGTGCCATGACCGTGTCGGTGGAGATCATCACCGACCCCAGTGCCACGAAGGGCAGGCTCAGGTAGAGAGCGACGGTCCAAAGCGCGGCGCTTCGATCCGCAATCCGCGCCGCCAGAGCGCCGAGCAGCAGCGCCGTGATAGCGTGTAAAATCGTCCCCGGCATACGCACCCAGAACGCGGCATCCGATCCCGCGAGATCGGTCACCAGACGGATCACCCAGCCAATCAGAGGCGGCTTGGAATAATAACCGAAGTCGAGGTTCTGCCCCCAGAACCAGTATTGCACCTCATCGACGAAGAGATCTGTACGGTCAAAAGCCAGAGCCAAAAGCCGCAGCGCAACCGCTACGGCCACAAACCCGAGCGCCAGCGGCAGCCAGTCTTTAAGCGGTGTCTTTAGTGGCACGTCGGTTTGCATAGATCAGCCAGAGATTGCGGGAATAGATGACCACGCCGAGCGACTGGCCAAGCACGAACACCGGGTCTTTGCGGTAGAGCGCATAGGCAAACAACATCAACCCGCCCGCCAGCGAGAAATACCAGAACGCCACCGGCACAACGGAATTCTTCGCCCGCTCAGAGGCGATCCATTGGAGCAGAAACCGCGCGGTGAACATCAGCTGCGCGGACAGACCAAAGATAACCCACCAGAGTTCCCCGATCGTATCCACATGCAGGATCGTCATCAGCCATTGCATCGGCTCAATCCTCGCCGCCTGCCGGGGTCACTTCGGTCGGGCGCGATTTTTTGCGGCGTTTCAAGAGCCAGGCCACGCCCATCAGATCGACAATCCCCACGAGCCCACGTTGCAGGTTCGAATAATGCGAGCGACCGCCCCCACGGGCGCGGTGCGACACATCCACATGGGCAATCTCCCAACCATCGCGCGCAAACAGCGCCGGTAGATAGCGGTGCATGTGATCGAAGTAAGGCAGCGCCAGAAAATCGTCTCGGCGGAAAGCCTTCAGCCCGCAACCGGTGTCGCGTGTGCCATCCTTGAGGATTTTGGAGCGCAGAGCGTTGGCGAATTTCGAGGCGTAGCGCTTGGAGAACGTGTCCTGCCGCCCGACGCGCTGACCGGCCACGAGGCCGATCGTGTCGCCATTCGGCCCGGCAAAGGGCGCGATCATGTTTGGAATTTCCGTGCCCGGGTTTTGCCCGTCACCATCCAGCGTGCAACAGATCGTGCCGCGCGCCGCGCGTGCGCCCGTGTGGACGCCTGCCGATTGCCCGCCAGAACGGTCGTGCCGGATCACCCGAAGCTGCGGCATGCTCTGCATCCGCTGGCTGAGAATGTCCGCCATACCGTCGTCAGACGCATCGTCGATCACGATGATCTCATAGGCGCCAATCGGCGCACAGGCCGTGGCGATCTCGTCGAGCAAAGCCCCGATATTCTCCGCCTCGTTGCGGCAAGGAATAATTATGGAGGTGTCACACATGCGCTGTACCGCCTTAAACAAAAGTCGCCCCGCGCTTACCGGAGCCGCCTCTTGATGTAAAGCGAAACGCCCTTTCCCCGTCCGTCACAGGCTTAATCCAGCCCGCGCTCCGGATCGCTGAGCGAGGGCACTTGCCGCGCCCAAAAGGCGTATTCGCCCGAGGTCGCCCGTTCAAACAGCGCCTCAAGCGTCGCCAGAGGATCTCTTTCGTCATAATCCACCCGAAGCGTCAAAGGCGCGCGATCCTCATGTAGAATCAACAGCGCCGCAGACAAAAGCCCCCGGCTGTCCCCGCCCTGCGCTTTCCCGGCTTTCAGACCCGCGAGCAGACGTTTTCCCAAAGCCCCTTCTGCCCCGAGATACCCATCGCGAATGGCCTCAAGCACTTTGAGATCGCTCAACAGATTGCCTGCGACAATCCCATTTTCAAAAGCCAAAGCGCCTTTCGCGTCCGTATTGTTGCCCCCGGTAAAGGCCGCCCCGGCCCCGCTCAGACCAAGCGCGGACAATTGCCGGTCGGCCCGGTTGCGATCCGCCCCGGTGATCTCCGCGACAGCCTGCTCTGCTGTCATTCCCGCGCGCATCCGTGCAAGCACATCTTCGCCCCAGAAGGTCGAAGGGGACGCGCCTTGCGAGGCGGACATGCCCGAGCGCAGCTCACCGCGCAGCACCCAACCACCGACGCAGAGGCTCCCTGTCGCCGCAGCCCCGGCGATTGCGCCGGTCTCAGGGTCTCTGACGAGAAGGGAAAAGGTCATATCGCGGTCCTTGGCTGTGTTTCGCCTCCTATTTCGGCACAAACTCGGCGCGGCTTCAATAATTATCATGATAAATTGACTGAAAAAATTATCGTGATAAATTTGATTCTAATAAATACCCATCCGATAAGCAGGGAGTGCAAACGATGGACCTTCTGAACTGGACGCGCCGCGGCCTGATGACCACGGCTGCCGCCACCTTGATGACCAGCGCCGTAACCGGCCTTCTGACCCTTGGCGCAACCGCCCCCGCTCTTGCCGAAACGCCGCCCGGCGTGCTGATCGTCGGCCAGATCGCTGAGCCGAAATCACTCGATCCGGCAGCTGTGACGGCAGTGAACGATTTCCGCATTCTCGTGAACCTCTATGAAGGCCTCGTGAAATACGCCCCCGGCACGCTCGAAGTCGCACCGGGTCTGGCCGAAAGCTGGGAGATTTCCGAGGACGGCACGGAATATACCTTCCACCTGCGCGAGGGTGTGATGTTCCATGATGGCACACCGTTCAACGCCGAGGCCGTGAAGTTCAACTTCGATCGGATGCTGAACGAGGATCACCCCTATCACGACACCGGCCCCTTCCCGCTCGCGTTCTTCTTTTCCGCCATTGAGGAAACCGTGGTGGTGGACGACTATACCGTGACGTTCAAACTGAACGGCCCCTACGCGCCCTTCTTGTCGAACCTCGCCTACCCGACAGGCCTGATGGTCTCCCCCGCCGCCGTTGAACAATATGGCGCGGATTTCGGACGTCATCCGTCCGGCACAGGCCCGTTCAAATTCGCCGAATGGCGCTCGAACGAAGCCGTCGTGATCGAGAAGAACCCGGACTATTGGGGCGAAGCTGCTGGCACTGAGGCGGTTGTCTTCCGCCCGATCACTGACGCCAACACCCGCGTCGCCGAAATGCTGGCGGGCGGCATCGATATGATGGTCGAGGTTCCGCCGACTGCGTTGTCGCAATTCCAAGGCGATGAATTCAACGTGGTCGAACAGGCCGGGCCGCACCTTTGGTTCCTGATCCTGAACGCCAAGGAAGGCCCCTTTGCCGATGTGCGCGTCCGTCAGGCCGCCAACTACGCAATCAATAAAGAGGCTCTGGTGAACGACGTGCTCGAAGGCACCGCCGATGTCGCCGCGGGTCCGACCCCGCCCGCTTTCGCATGGGCCTATAACGACGATCTGTCGCCCTATCCTTATGATCCTGAAAAAGCCAAAGCGCTTCTGGCGGAGGCCGGTGTCGAGAAACCCGAGATCACCTTCTTTGTCACAGAAGGCGGCTCCGGCATGCTCGATCCGATCCCGATGGGCACCGCCATTCAGGCCGATCTCAATGCCGTCGGGTTCGACGTGAAGATCGAGACCTATGAATGGAACACCTTCCTTGGCGAAGTGAACCCGGGGCTTGAGGGCAAGGCGGACATGGCCGAGATGGCATGGATGACCAACGATCCGGACACGCTGCCGTTCCTCGCGCTGCGCACCGAGGCATGGCCAGACAAAGGCGGCTTCAACTCCGGCTATTACTCCAACCCGAAAGTTGACGAGCTGTTGGACAAAGCCCGCGTCGCCACAGATCAGGACGAACGCGCCGCGCTTTACAAAGAGATGCAGGCCATCGTTCAGGAGGACGCTCCGTGGGTCTTTGTCGCCAACTGGAAACAGAATGCTGTGACCACCGATCGGGTCGGCAACTTCTCTCTTGAGCCCTCCTTCCTTCTGCAACTGCAAAGCGTGACCAAGAACTGATTTCTTATCCTTTTTCGGGGCGGTCCTTTGTTCCCTTGAGGATCGCCCCGAGATTTTGGCGTGCCGTTCCGTCACCCAGCCCTCGTCAAAGGGTCCGACAAAAGTCCGACAGAACGCCGACACTTTTCCGACACTCATTTTCGCCAGCCACAGGGAGAGCACACCCATGGGCAGCTACATCCTGAAACGCCTGATTTCCGCCATTCCGGTACTCTTCGGCATCACCGTGATCGTGTTTCTGATCATGTCGATGATCCCCGGCGACCCGGCCACCGCCATCCTCGGCAGCTACGCCACGCCCGAGAATGTCGAAAAGCTCAATCGCGATCTGGGGCTCGATAAACCTTTGGTTCAGCGCTATTTTATCTGGCTCGGCAATATGCTGACCGGCGATTTCGGGCGATCCTTTTCACTCAATCGGCCCGTACTCGATGAAATTCTGGAGCGCTTCAGCGCCACGCTCGTTCTGGCTGGCACCTCCTTTATCCTCTGCGCCGTGCTTGGCATCCTCGCAGGCGCGGTGTCCGCTGCCCGCCAATACGGCCTCGCTGACAAGCTCATCACCTTCATCGTCCTCATCGGCATCTCCATCCCCAGCTTCTTTCTGGGCATGATGATGATCCTGATTTTTGCTGTTCGTCTCAAATGGTTGCCCGTCTCCGGCATGTACGCAATCTACGGCGGCGGTGATCTCCCGGATCTGATCAACCACCTGATCATGCCCGCTTCCGCCTTGGCCGCAGTCGCCACGGGCGTCGTCGCCCGCATGTCCCGCTCCGCCATGCTCGAAGTGCTACGCCAAGACTACATCCGAACCGCCCGCGCCAAGGGCGTGAAAGAGCGCCGCGTGCTTTTGGGCCACGCCTTGCGCGCCGCGATGGTGTCGATCATCCCCGTTCTGGGCATTCAGGCGGGCTTCGTGCTGTCGGGTGCCGTCTATATCGAGATGGTGTTCCAATGGCCCGGCGTCGGTCGGATGCTGGTCGATGCAATCCTTAAGCGCGACATCCTTTTGGTGCAGGGCGGGGTCGTGTTTGTCGCCGCCTGTTACGTTCTCTTCAACATCGCCGTCGATGTGGCCCAGAGCCTGCTCGACCCGCGCATCAAAACGTAAGGGGCTGATCTTATGACTTTTCTCCGGCTCCTCTTCCGCAACCGTCTGGCCGGCCTCGGCGCTGTTGTCCTTGGGCTGATCCTGCTGCTCGTGCTGATCTCGCCGCTACTTCCGCTGCCTGATCCGAATGCCACCGCGACGGCCGACCGTTTCCTGCGGCCTTTCTCCGCAGGCCACCTTCTCGGCACCGACCATCTTGGCCGCGATATCCTCGCACGCCTGATGTACGGCACCCGCGTCTCGCTCGCCATTGGTCTCGTCTCCGCCTTTCTCGCGGCCTTCTTCGGCTCCTCCATCGGCATCATCGCGGGCTATTTCGGAGGGCGCACCGACAACCTGATCATGCGCGCGATCGACATGCTCATGGCCTTCCCCTACATCCTTCTCGCTCTCGCCATCGTCGCCGCGCTTGGGCCGGGCCTGATGAACGCACTCATCGCTGTCGCAGCCGTCAATGTCCCGTTTTTCGCGCGTAATATCAGGGGGATCACCGTTTCCCTCGCCGGACGCGAATTCATCGACGCCGCGCGCCTTGCGGGGCTGGGACATACCCGGATCATCGTCTCCGAGCTGCTGCCCAACGTCCTCCCGGTCATCGTCATCGGCATCTCGACCACCGTCGGCTGGATGATCCTTGAAACCGCAGGCCTCAGCTTCCTCGGCCTCGGCAGCCAACCGCCCAATGCCGATCTTGGCTCCATGTTGGGCGAGGCGCGCGCAGCTTTGATCACCGCGCCGCACACCTCCATCGTGCCCGGCATCATGATTTTCCTGATTGTCATGTCGATCAACCTTCTTGGCGACGGTGTGCGTGATGCGCTTGACCCGCGCCTCAAATCCGGTGCTCTGTCGCGCCCCCGTGCGATGACGCTTGTGGACCGCAAAGCTGCGATCCCGGAGGCTGATCAAAAGGGTCTTCTGAACATCCAGTCGCTCGAAACCCAGTTCCATGTCGGCCCCCGCATTTACCGTGCGGTCAATCAGGTGTCTCTGCATGTCAATCCGGGTGAATGCCTTGGGATCATTGGTGAATCTGGCTCCGGGAAATCCGTGACTGCGCTCTCTGTCATGGGCCTCGTCGCCTCCCCTCCCGGCGTTATCACGGGTGGCGCGGTGCGCTATGGCGGCGAGGACTTGCTCGACGCGTCCTACGAAAGCCTGCGCTCGAAACGCGGCGAGAATGTCGCCTATATTTTCCAAGACCCGCTCGCCACCCTGCACCCGCTCTACAAGATCGGCGATCAGTTGGTGGAAGCGATCCAGTCGCACCACAGCACCTCGATCAAAGAGGCCCGTGCCAAGGCGCTTGAGCTGTTGAAGTCGGTACGCATCCCCAATGCAGAACAGCGCCTCGACAATTATCCGCATGAAATGTCCGGTGGGATGCGCCAACGCGTCGGCATCGCCATGGCTCTCGCCAATGACCCGGATGTCATTATCGCGGATGAGCCGACCACCGCGCTCGATGTGACGGTTCAAGCACAAATTCTTGCTTTGCTTGACGAATTGCGGCGCGAACGCGGGTTGGCGATCATCTTCATCACTCACGATTTTGGCGTCGTCGCTCAGCTTTGCGACCGCGTGGCGGTGATGTATGCGGGACGGATCGTCGAGGAAGGGCCGACCATGGCCGTACTCGATGCCCCCGCGCACCCCTACACCAAACGCCTGATCGCCTGTGTCCCCGAATTGGGCGGAGGGCGGCGCGAGCTGGCCGCGATCCCCGGATTGCCGCCCGTGGTCGATAAATTACCCGAAGGCTGCGCCTTTGCGGCGCGCTGTGACAAGGCAAAGGAGGCATGTCGACGTGGCGAGATCACGCTCGATGGCCAAGCCCCCCGCGCCGTGCGCTGCCTGTTTCCTGAGGAGGTCATCTGATGGTTGCTCTGAAAGTCTCTGATCTCTCGAAAACCTTCCCGCTTGCCAAGCCGCTCTTTGGCAAAGCCCCGCCGGGCGTGCGCGCCGTGCGGCCTATGTCGTTCGATGTTGAAGACGGAGAAACTCTTGGTATCGTTGGGGAATCCGGCTGCGGCAAGTCCACACTGGCACGCATGCTTGTCGGGCTTCTGGAGCCGACGGAGGGCCAGATCGAGATTGCGGGCAAGGCGCTCGACACGGCCGATCCGGCGGCGTTCGGGCGGCTCATTCAATATGTATTTCAGGATCCGATCTCCTCGCTCAATCCGCGCAAGACCATTCAGCAAATCATGGAAACCCCGCTCAAGCGCCTCCACGGCATGGATAAGGCGGAACGCGCGGCGCGGCTTAAGGAGATTTTCGCCTCAGTAAACCTGCGCGAAGAGTTTCTTGAGCGTTACCCCCATGAATTCTCCGGCGGTCAGGCGCAGCGGATCGGGATTGCGCGGGCGCTCGCCGCACATCCGCAGATCATGGTTCTGGACGAGCCGGTCTCCGCGCTCGACGTCTCCATTCAGGCGCAAGTTTTGAACCTTCTCGCCGATCTGAAGGCCGAATTTGGTCTGACCTACCTCTTTATTTCCCATGACTTAGCCGTCGTAGAGGCCGTGTCTGACCGGGTTGTCGTACTGTACTTCGGTTCAGTCGTGGAGATCGGGAAGGCGGAGGATATTTTCAAATCGCCGAAACACCCGTATACGAAGCTACTTGCCGACAGTGCACCTGTGGTTGGGCGGGCGCTGACTGCGCCCGAGCAGAAGGACAGCGAGCTGCCCGACCCGCTCAACCCGCCCACGGGATGCGCCTTTGCCGGGCGCTGTGTCCATGCAACGGAGCTGTGTCGGAGCAAAGAACCGGAATTGCGGACCATGGGGGAGAACCAGTTTGCCGCCTGTCACCACCCGATCGGAGGCTGAAACGCCCAAGGAATCAAAGCTTTCCCGTCCGGTCCGTGTGGCCGAGGCGATCAAGGCGCTGGTCGTCGAAGAAGAGATGAAACCGGGGGATCGGCTCCCGTCGGAACCCGACATGATGGTCCGGTTCGGCATGGCGAAGGGCACGATCCGGGAGGCGATGCGCATCCTTGAAGCGCAGGGGTTGATCAAAACACGAACCGGTCCGGGCGGAGGAGCGTTCGTCCATGAGGTGAGCCGGGAGCGGGCCAAGGCTTTGCTTGGAAATTACTTTTATTTCAATAGCTTGACGATTGGCGACATCTATCAAATGCGCCGATCGCTTGAGCCTGAAAACGCCGCATCACTGGCCGGAACTCTGTCAGATGATGTGCTCGACAAGCTCCAAGGCATCATCGCACTTTACACCTCACCGGCCCAAACGCCCGAGGAGGAGCGCGAACAACATCTGGCCTCACTCCGGTTTCACGCGCTTCTGGCGGATCAGTCACGCAACCCGCTTTTGGGCTTCATCATTGATTTCATGGTGAAACTTCTGTCCGACATCACGGTCTACCGACAGCTTTACACACCGGTGAACCCGGCTCTACGGGCCCGCGGCGTGGATTATCAGACCCGGCTTTTGGCAGCGCTCCGAGAGGGCGACGCGGGCGCGGCGCGCGCGATTATGAAGGCGCATATGGAGAACGCATGGACGCTGATGGGCGATCAGGAAGCGATTGCGCTGAGCCGCTTCCTGCCTGAATAACCCATAAATTCAACTGTCGGCAAAGCGTCGGACTTTTGTCGGACTTTCGTCGGACCCCGGCGCTCTGCTTGCCACGGTGTTTTAAGCCGATTGCTGATAGCCGCCGTTGTAATCTTCGCTCTTCCGGCGAATTTGCGAATGCTCGACGATCCGCTCACGGGCAATGCCACGGAAGTCTTCGAGAGACGAGAAGCCTTTGCGCTCCAGATAATCGCTCAGGTCGTCGATCAACTCCTGAATGAGTTTGACGCCAACGCCGCCACTGCCTTTTTCCTCCATCGCGGCGGTGCAGACCTGCAGGTTCCCCGCCCCTTGCACGATGAAGTTGAACGCCTCGTGGAAGCCTTTGATCCCGCCGATGCCGGAAATGGCTTTGTCCGGATAGGCGCGCGAGATATCGGAGACGCGCAGCAGCGCTTGGTTCAAAATGGCCAGCCCGCCTTGACCGCCGGAGGTGACGAGACCATCGACCTCGGCTTCGAACTTCATGGTCTCAGGGTCCATCAGCGGCAGAGAGGGGAAGGTATTGCACAGAGAGATCGCCGAAGCGCCCGCAGCATAAGCTGCTCCGGCCCCCGCGACGAGCGACGAGGTGGCGGGCGTCAGTTTCACCCAGATCGGAACGCTGACCACCTCGGTCACGGCCTTGAGAACCGAGCGGATGATGTCTTCGTCATTGGCGATATGCGCGCCCATGTCTTTGCGGTCCATGTGCGGACAGGACATATTCAGCTCCAGCGCATCACAACCGGCATCGACGCAGGCGGTGGCGAGCTTGCGCCAATTGTTCATTTCCTCTTCAGAGCCCGCGCCCGCCATGATCGAGGCGATGAGCATCCGGTCGGGATAGGTGGCTTTGATTTCTTCGAGATCCGGCAGCCATTGTTCGAGGGGCTGGTCCGAGATCAGTTCCCAGTTCCACGAGGAATGAGACACCGTGTCCGGGCGCTTCATGCGGGACACATAGGGTTTCGTTTCGCTGGTGCGTTGGTAGATCGTTTTCGGCCCAGCGACATTTTCCACCGGGTGCAGCCCGATGGTTTTGGTGACGACACCACCCCAGCCTGCCTCGAAGGCCTTAAGAATTTTACGTTTGCTTTCCGTCGGCGGCGCGGAGGCCAGAACGAATGGATTAACGAACTCAAGGCCTGTGAAAGTCGTAGCAAGTTTGGTCAACGTGGCATCCCCCATATTTGACTATCTGGTCAAAATCCTCAGTTTGCTGAAAAAGAAAGTCAACAACGATCCCGACGGTCCTATCGCGGAGAGGTCAAACACGGCCCATTTGAAGCGAGATGCGGTGCGTTTTGCTTAAAAAACAGCAAACGATCAAAAACTGCGGGAAAATTGGGCGCTCGGCGTATCTCAGACACGGCAAAAAACAAACGCCCCCGGTCCGCACACCGGGGGCGTTTGCCCTTCAGGTCGAACGGAACGAACCGACCGTCAGGATTCTGTGACCTTCTTCGGCTTCACGAGGGACTCGATCGTGTAGACCAGAATGGCCATGCCAATCGCGCCCATCACGGCGACGCCGAGGAAGACGATCAGATCCACCGCACCGCCGATGTCGGAGGGGGCGGAATGGGTCATCGCCATGACGAACCACACGGCCAAAACCGCGCCGACCGGCATGGACAATTGCGCCCAAAGGAATTTGCGCCAGCTCACCGCACGGTCGCGGATCAGCACATAGAGATAGGCCAGCGTCACCACAGCGGCGACGACGACCATGGCCCAGAACACACCCCGTCCGAAGATTTCCTCGAACACGGCAATCAGGGTCTGAAACGTAAGATCTTTCATGTCGCTCTCTCCTTATGCCTTGCCGCGCAGCATGGCGTTGTAGGTGGCTTTGAGGGCCACTTCTTTCATCAGCCAGGAAATCCACAGCTCTTCGAGCGGCGGGATGATCCCCGGGAAAGACGGCGTGAGGTTATTGTTGTAATCGAACTCCACCAGCATGGCGCGACCGATCTTGGTGATCATCGGACAGGAGGTGTAGCCGTTGTAGGTCTCGGACGGATCGCTGTCCGCGATGACGGAAACGATCTGGTCTTCGACCACCGGCACCTGCCATTTGACAGAGGCGGCGGTTTTGCCCTTCGGCACACCGGCGACATCGCCGAGCGCCCAGATTTCCGGGTAGCGCAGGTGACGCAGCGTGGCCTTGTCGCATTCGACCCAGCCCTGATCGGTCCATTTATCGGCCCAAGAGAGGCCGGACTGACGGATCACCTCGGGAGCGCGCTGCGGCGGGATGAGGTGGATGTAATCGTAATCCATCTCTTCGGTGCCGTCGGCGGTGTTGAAGGTGACACGCTTGGCCCCTGCATCGATGGATTTCACCGTGTGCTGGTAAACCGGCGCGATATCGCGGTCGCCGAAGAGCATCCGGACTTTTTCCGACACGATCGGCACACCGAAGAGCGCACCGTCATGAGCGGCATAAGTGATCTCGGCCTTACCGCGATTGTCCGCGCGGCGCAGGCGGTCGTCGATCAGGAAGGTGTGCTTGAGCGGCGCACCGGCACATTTCATCTCGGTGCCCGGACGGGTGAAAATCCCGTGACCGCCCTCTTCGATGAATTTGGACGCAGCTTTCCATGTGGCGGCGGCATATTGCGGCCCTGCATAGAGCGCGCCGATGCCGTTTTCACCGACCATATCGAGGGAGAAGCCCTCAATGGCGTCATGATCAAGGATAAGACCGGGGGCCACGACGAGGAAATCGTAAGAGAGGGTCTGACCGCCCTCTGTGGACACGGTTTTCGCGACGGGGTCTATGGCGGCGGCTTTTTCCTGAATGAGGGTCACGCCTTTGGGCAACCAATCGGTGGTCTCTGAGACCACGTAATCGGCAGGCTTGAGGCCGGCGGCCACGAGGGTGAGGCCCGGTTGGTAGAGGTGCTGTTTGCGGGGGTCGATCAGGGTGATCTGTGCGCCTTCGAGACGACCGACAAGGCGATTGGCCAGAGCGGTGCCGCCTGCGCCTGCGCCGATGATGACGATCTTGGCGTTGGTTTTCACTGAGGCCGCACGGGCTTCACCGGAGGTTGCTGCAAGCGCGGTGGCCCCGGCGGCGAGCCCGAGAAACCCTCGCCGATTGACCGCGGGGGAGTTGGGTGAGTGCATGTCTTTCTCCATATAAATTTATGCATATTATTGCATGTTTATTTTGGAAAATTCCGCCCGTTATGGAGGGCGGGCGGAATTTTGGCTTTGGGCGCTCCGGGGATGGTGGAACGACAGCCCCGGAGCATTGCCACCTGAATGAAGGGACGTATCAGGCGGTGTCGTCGTGCTCGTTGGACAGACGCGCGTCTTCGCGCATCTCAAGCCACATCGCGTTCAGAACCGCGAAGAGAGCAGCGAGCGGGAGGCCAAGGATCCAGGCGAAATACCACATAGTTCGCTCCTTTCTCAGTAGCTTTGAGCGTTGGATTCGATCTCTTCCTCGGTGACCTTGCCCCAGAGCACTTTGTAGACCCAGGAGGTGTAGGCGAGGATGATCGGAACGAAGATGACCGCACAGATCAGCATAATGAACAGAGTCAGATGCGAGCTGGAGCTGTCCCAAACGGTGAGGGAGCTGTTCGGGTCAACGGTCGACGGCAGGATGAACGGGAACATCGTGAGGCCCACCGAAGAGATGATGCCGAAGATACCCAGTTTCGACCAGAGAAGGGTCGAAACTTCTTTGCCTTTGCGCAGCCCCATCACAGCCATGGCGATACCGAAGAAGGCAAGCACAGGCGCGATGATGATCCACGGACGGTCCGAATAAGCCTGCATCCAGGAGCCATCATGGGCAACCTCGGACAGAAGCGGGTTGGACGGGCCGTCTTTCACCACGTCACCGACAATGTGGTAACCTTTGATGCCAAAGGCGAGCCACAGACCAGCGAGCGCATAGGTCACGGCTGCGACAATACCTGCCACGGTGCCGATTTTCTGCGCACGCTGTTGCACAGCGCCTTCGGTTTTCAGGCCGAGCCAAGCAGCCCCGTGCATCAGAAGCATGGAGAGCGAGACCACACCGGCGAGAAGCGCGTAGGGGTTCAGCAGACGCAGCAGCTTCATGATGGCATTGCCGTCATACATCGGCATCAGCATGTCCGGGGTGAGGTGGAACGGAACGCCCTGAAGCACGTTGCCGACCGCGACACCGAAGACCAGAGCCGGAACCGCACCGCCCACGAAGAGCGCCCAGTCCCAGTTCCGACGCCATTTGGCACCGTCACGTTTGGAGCGGTATTTGAAGCCCACCGGACGCAGGATGAGGGCTGCGAGGATCAGGAACATCGCGAGGTAGAACCCGGAGAAGGACACCGCGTAGAGCGGCGGCCAAGCGGCGAAGATCGCGCCACCACCGAGGATGAACCACACTTGGTTGCCTTCCCACACGGGGCCGACGGTGTTGATCACGATGCGACGTTCGACGTCGGTTTTGCCGACGAAGGGCAGCAGAGCGCCAACCCCCATGTCGAACCCGTCCGTGAGCGCGAAGCCGATCAGCAGAACCCCGAGGAGCAACCACCAGATCACGCGAAGGACTTCGAAGGAAATCAAATCATGCAAGATCATTGTTTCTTACTCCGCAGGATTGAGGAGCGCGTCATCGGCGCTGAGGCGTTTTTCGTGGCGTTTCATCCACTCATCCGTTTCAGCAACGTCGATATACGGTCCTTTTTTGATGTATTTGATCATCAGGCCCATCTCGATGATGAACAGCACCGTGTAGAAAATCACGAAGCCAGCCAGAGTGATCAGCAAGTCAGTCACCGACAGGTGCGAGGCCGACAGAGCCGTCGGAAGCACACCGTCCACGGTCCAGGGCTGACGTCCGAATTCGGCGGTAAACCAACCAAGTTCAGCAGCAATCCACGGGGCCGGGATGATGACAACGGCCAGACGCAGAGCCCAACGCGGGTAGTTCATACCTTTGAAGGACGTCCGGTAGAAGAAGTAGAGCATCACAGCGATGAAGCTGAAGCCGAGCGCCACCATGATCCGGAAGGACCAGAACAGCGGCGCAACACCCGGAACTGTGTCATCAGCGGCCTGAGCGATTTGCTCATCTGTTGCCTGACGAGGATCATCCACATAGCGTTTGAGCAACATGGCAAATCCAAGATCGGCAGAGTGTTCCTCGAAGGTGGCACGCACCTCGACAGGGGTTGCATCACGCTGTTCGCGGATCGTCATCAGCGCGTCATAGGCGATGATGCCGGAACGGATTTTTTCACCTGCCTCCTCAACCAGTTGTTCGATCCCCGGAATCTGCGTGTTGAGAGATCGCGTGCCGATCAGGCCCATCACGTAAGGCACGTGAATGGCGTAGTGGGTTTCGCGCGCTTCACGATCCGGAAGACCGACCAGCGTGAAGGAGGCAGGCGCTTCCTGAGTTTCCCACATGCCTTCGATGGCTGCGAGTTTCATACGCTGGGTGTGCGTTGCGTTATAACCGGATTCATCACCGAGGATGACCACGGAGAAGGCCGACGCCAGACCGAAGGCCGCAGCAACGGCGATGGAACGACGGGCAAGCTCGGTGTGGCGGCCTTTGAGCATGTACCAGGCCGAAACGCCCAGAACGAACACGGAAGCGGTCACGTAGCCAGCGGAAACGGTGTGCACGAATTTGGCCTGAGCCACTTCGTTGAAGACCACTTCGAAGAAGTTGGTCATTTCCATCCGCATGGAGTCGGGGTTGAATTCGGCACCGACCGGGTTTTGCATCCAGCCGTTGGCGATCAGAATCCAGAGCGCGGAGAAGTTGGAGCCGATAGCGACAAGCCAAGTGACGATGGCGTGAGCCACTTTCGACATCTTGTCCCAGCCGAAGAACATCAGGCCGACGAAGGTCGCTTCCATGAAGAAGGCCATAAGCCCTTCGATGGCGAGCGGCGCGCCGAAGATGTCACCCACATAGTGGCTGTAGTAAGACCAGTTCATACCGAACTGAAATTCCATCGTGATCCCGGTGGCCACACCGAGCACGAAGTTGATCCCGAACAGTGTTGCCCAGAATTTCGTCATCTGCCGCCAGATAGGCCGGCCGGTCATGACGTAGACCGTCTCCATGATCGCCACGATGATCGACAGACCAAGCGTGAGCGGCACGAAGAGGAAATGGTACATGGCTGTCATCGCAAATTGCAGACGGGACAGCTCAACGAGTCCGAACTCCATTTTCCCTTGCTCCTTTCCTGCGAAAACATGTTTCGCAGATACATATTTGTGACGCCGGATTAAAACGCCACACGCTGGGGTACTTTGACCCAAATCAAGAATGCCATATTACAGATGTATTTTAATGTGACCGCGACATGGCGGCGCGCTCTCCCGTTTTGCGATCACTTGCCTGTGATCGGTTCAAAAACCTTCCTGCTCAGGAGCCTTTATTGCTCCCTGTGAGACGCAGAATGCGATCTGCAGCCCCTCGCTCTTCGACACGGTGAGCGGCCATGAGCACAGCGGTCTGCGGCAAGGAAGCACGAATTGCGCGCAACACCCGCTCCGCCGTGGCGTGGTCGAGCCCCTCGGTCGGTTCATCCAGCAAAAGCACCTCCGGCTGACGCAGGATCGCGCGCGCCAGAACCAAGCGCCGCGTTTCGCCGCCGGACAATCCGGAGCCACGCGGACCCAGCCGGGCGTCGAGCCCGCCTTTTGCTGAAATGACCTCTGTGAGAGCCACCGTGTCCAATGCCGTCCAAAGCGCGGCCTCGTCGGCCTCTGGTGCGGCCAGTCTTAAATTCTCTGCAACTGTGCCCTGTATAAGGGCCGAGCGCTGCCCCACAAGGGTCACAAGCCCCGGCAAACAACCTGTAACATCTTGATCACAAAACATAACCCGCCCCGAAACTGGTCGGATCGCCCCGGCAGCCAGCAAAAGAACCGTGCTTTTGCCAACGCCGGACGGCCCTTGCAAAGCGACCCAATCGCCGGGGGACAGCGTCAGATTGAAATCTTCGATAACCGAATGCGCATCGCCTCGGGCAAAGCTCACATGGTCAAAGCTCAGTACCATCGGCCCCGTTGGAATCGTTGTCGGAGCGGGCTCAGACGGGGCGTCGAGCTGCTCGGTCACGCGGCGCGCGGCACCGACCATGCGCCCGATCTCCGCCACCGCACGGCGCAGCGGCGCGACGGTTTCCATCAGCGCGAGAGCGGTGAAAAATCCGATGGCCGCGCGGGCCGGGGTGATCTCTCCGGCCTCCGCCAAAGTCCCACCAATCCAAAGCGCCGCCGCCCCGGCCAAAGCACTGACCACCATCAGCGCGGCACCGGCTTGGCGTTCGTGATGATCCGTGAGCGTGGCAGCCTCTTGACGCCTTTTTTCGGCGATTTGGCTGTCCTCCACTTGACGCGGCAACTGGCCGTACACGGCAAGATCTTCGCGGGTCGTCAGCAGATCGATAAAACGTGTCCGGAAGGCCTGCGCGGCCGCTTCCGCGCGGCGCGAAGGGGCACGGGCCCGACGCATGCCCCAGAGCAACACCCCGAATCCGCCCACCACATAGATCGCGAAAATCGTGAGAGCGACGGAGGGCGCCACCAGCCACGACAGGATCGCAAGGGCCAGAAGCTGAGACGCAGCACCCGCGATCAGCGGCACGAACAGACGCAGAGGCACACCGTCGAGCGCATCAACATCGGCGAGAATGCGGTTCAGCGCCTGCGCACCGCGCAGACGGATCAACCGCTCATGCGCGCGCAGCGAGAGCGCAGACAGCAGTGCCACCCGAAGTCGGGTCAGCGCGCGGAGGGTCGCGTCATGGGTCAGAACCCGCTCGCCGTAGCGCGTCGCAGTGCGGGTGATGGCGAGAAAGCGCACCATGGCGGAGGGGCGGAACACATCGAACACCGCGCCCGTGCCCGCAAGCCCCGCCGCAGAGGCGGCAACGATGAACCAGCCAGACAGCCCAAGCAGCGCGCCACCCATCATCAGCACCAGCGCCGCGAGCAGCAGACCGCGACCAAGCGCCTTGGTCTCGCCGCGCATCATGACGCGGAAAATATACCAGAGCCTACGCATCGGAGCTGTCCTCCTGCTGGGCCGGTAAATGGGCCGGGGTGATCTCGATCACCATATCCATCTTGGCGATGAGCCGGGGATCATGGGTGGCAACGATCAGGGTCGCGCCTCGGCCCTGAAGCGCCAGAAGGGCTTCGGTCACCCGATCGGCGGTCTCTTGGTCGAGATCGGCGGTGGGTTCGTCGGCGAGCACCAAATCGGGCGCAGGCGCAAGCGCACGGGCCAGCATGACACGACGGGCTTCCCCGCCTGACAAACCGCCCCCGGTTTCGCCCAAAACGGTCAGGTCGCCTTTCGGCAAAGCCTTGAGCACGCCGTCGAGCGCCGTGGTCGAGATCAAATCGGGAGACAGGACCCCGCCGAAAGAGATGTTGTGGCGCAGGGAGCGCCCGAGGAACATCGGGGCCTGCGGCATCCAGCCGAGACGTGCGCGCCATGCGTCCGCCGTCTCTTCATCCAAAGCTTCCCCCGCGACGGTGATCTCGCCGGAGGCCGGACGGTCCAGCCCGGCGATCAGACGCAGAAGCGTGGTCTTGCCCGACCCCGAAGGTCCGGACAGCGCAACCCGCGCGCCGGGGGCAATGCCGGTGTCCGGATAGGAAATCACCCGCGCCCCGCGTTGCGCGGTCACGCCCCGCAAAATGACGGAAGCCGATCCCGGAAGCGGAGCCACTTTGGCCCCCTGCCCCAACAAGGTTTCCGGCTCATAGTCGTCCCATTCCGCCAGCTCCCCGGTCACCGCGAGGGCGGCGGCCTTGTCATGCCATGCGGCAGACAGATCACGTAGCGGCTGGAAATAGTCGGGGGCGAGCAGCAAAAGGAAAATGCCGCCCCAAGGGGTGATGCCACTGCCATAAGCGCCCCAAGAAATCTCGCCCAGCAGAGAGAAACCGACCCAGACCGCGACCATCGCCACACCAAGCGCGGCGAAGAGTTCGAGCACGGTGGAGGACAGGAACGCGATGCGCAGCACCGCCATGGTGCGGGAACGCAAATCGTCGGCGGCCTTATCAAACCGCTCGATCAGGCGCGGCGCGGCGCCGAGAAGGCGGATGTCCGCAAGGGCCGCGAGACGGTCCACGAGCAGATCGCCGAGCGTGCCGATTTCCTGCATCTGCTGCTCAGAAGCGTCTTTCGCGGCATAACCGACAAGCGCCATGAACAGCGGGATCAGTGGCCCGGCGACAACAAAGACCAGCCCGACGGCCCAGCTTTGCCAGAAGGCAAGCGCGAGGATCGCGAAAGGCACGGTCATCACCCGCATCTGCGCGGGTGCATAACGCGTGATATAGGGCAAAAGGGCGTCGAGCTTTTCACCCGCCAAAGCCGCCATCGCGCCCGGCCCGCCCAACGGCGAATGTGCCGTGCTTTGTGCCTCGCGGGCGAGGATTTTGCGGCGCGTCGTGGTGACGATGGATTGCCCAGCGCGGAACAACACCCCTTCGGCCAGATAGTTGAGCAGCAACCGCAGAGCCGCAAAACCGAGAAATGCGAGCGTGCCGGTCTGGATCGAAACCCCGCCCTCGCCAAGCAGAAGCCGGGAGAATAGCGCCGCGACAAACGCCGCTTGCGGCAGCCACAAGAGAGAAGACAGCGCCGTGAGACGGGACGCCAAAGCGATCGAACGTGCTTCGGACGCCAAAAGCACCTTGAGCATCCGCTTATCGGCGGAGGGCTGCTTTTTTGTCTCTGTTGTCATGCGCGCGTGATCCGGCGGTGTTTCTGTTCTGTTGCGGCGTTGTAGGCACGTCCCGCCACAGGATGCAATCGCGTGCCCGGTCCGCGACGGCTGACTGCGTCGGGGTGTCTCACCTCACTTAGACCATGACAGGGAGATTCAAATGTATTTTTGCCCGCTTGCCTTTACGTCATGAAACTTTCACTTGGCGCGGAAAATTAATTCGATTATTCGCGAATTATGGAAAAGACTAACTTCGACTCACCCTCGGCCACCAAGGCCTTTGCCGCGCTCGGCCATGCCGGGCGGCTCTCGGTGTTCCGCATGATCATGCGTTTCGCCCCCCGCCCTGTGCGTCCCACGGAAATCGCGGAGGCGCTCGATCTGAAAGCCAACACGCTGTCGGGCTATCTCTCTGACCTCACGCAGGCCGGGTTGATCGAGGCCGAGCGCGAAGGGCGTTCACTCTATTACAAGGCCGCTCTGGAGCACTGTGACGCACTGGTGTCCTATCTGGTGAACGACTGCTGCCGCGGGCGTCCGGAAACCTGTCTGAACAGCTTCCCAATGACCGGAGAACGCCCCTACCGTGCGCTGTTTCTCTGCTCCGGCAATTCGGCCCGCTCAATCATGGCCGAAGCCCTCTTGCGTGATCTCGGCGCGGGCCGATTTGACGTCACCTCTGCCGGGACCATGCCCAGCGGTGAGATCAATGCGCAGACCCGCGCACTTTTGGAGCGCGAAGGTCATGACACGTTGGGACTTTGGTCCAAAAGCCTGTCGCAGGCGCAAGGCAACGACCAAGGTTTCGATTTCGTCTTCACCGTCTGCGACACCGCCGCGAGCGAAGACTGCACCCCGTTGCCCGGCCAACCGCTGTCGGCCCATTGGGGCCTGCCCGATCCGGTGAAAGCCGAAGGCACGGAGGCGGAGCGTGCCTTGGCCTTTGCGAAAACCTATGACGCGCTGCGCCGCCGGATCGAAGTGTTCACTTCCCTTCCCATAGATAAGCTCGACCGCCTGTCGCTTCAGGCGCGGATCGACGACCTCTCTGATCTATAAAGGACATCTCACATGCCCGAATTTGCCCCTAAAATTGCGCTCAACGGCCTTGGCCGGATCGGCAAACTCGCCCTGCGCGACCTGTTCGACCGGGGGCTTGGCGAGAATATCGTCCTGCTCAACGATCTGGCCGGAGATGCGGAGCAACATGCGCTCCTGTTAGAATTCGACTCGGTACACGGGCGCTGGAATGCGGACATTTCCCATGACGCCGACAGCCTCACCGTGAACGGCACGCATATGATGCTGACCCGCAAGGCGAAGATCGAAGACCTGCCGCTCGAAGCGATGGGCATCGACATGGTGATCGACTGCACCGGCTATTTCAAAACCGCCGAGCGCATCGCGCCCTATTACGCCGCAGGTGTCAAAAAGGTCGTCGTCTCCGCCCCGGTGAAAGACGGCGGCGCGCTGAACCTCGTTTACGGGGTGAACAGCGATCTCTACGTGCCGGAGGAGCATGATCTGGTGACGGCAGCCTCCTGCACCACGAACTGCCTCGCGCCGGTGGTGAAGGTGATCCACGAAAAGCTCGGGATCAAACACGGCTCGATCACCACGATCCATGACGTGACCAACACGCAGACCATCGTGGACTGCCCCGCAAAAGACATGCGTCGGGCGCGCTCCGCACTCAGCAACCTCATTCCGACGACGACCGGTTCGGCGACGGCAATCACGCTGATCTACCCGGAACTCAAAGGTCGGTTGAACGGTCATGCCGTGCGCGTGCCGCTTTTGAACGCCTCGCTGACCGATTGCGTGTTCGAGGTCGAACGCGAGACCACGGCGGAAGAGGTGAACACGCTATTCAAAGCCGCCTCCGAAGGCGAGTTGGCGGGCATTCTCGGGTTCGAGACACGGCCTCTGGTGTCCTGCGACTATATCAACGACTCGCGCAGTTCCATCGTGGATGCCGGTTCGACCATGGTGATCAATGGCACGCAGGTGAAAATCTACGCCTGGTATGACAACGAATGGGGCTATTCCTGCCGTCTGGCCGATATCGCCCGGATGGTCGCGGGGGCGATGTGATGACGGCGATCCCGGCGGAGACCCCGCCATCCAACCCGATGCGCGCCTATATGGCGGTGACGGCAGCCTATTGGGCGTTCATGCTCTCGGACGGCGCGCTGCGCATGCTGGTGCTCTTGCATTTCAACGGGCTCGGGTTCTCGCCGCTGCAACTGGCGTGGCTGTTCCTGCTCTATGAGATTGCCGGGATCGTCACCAATCTCTCGGCGGGCTGGCTGGCGGCGCGTTTCGGGCTGGCCTCGACGCTGTTCGGCGGGCTGGGATTGCAGATCGCGGCGCTTGTCGCCTTGGCGCAGCTTGATCCGGCGTGGTCGGTCGGGGCCTCCGTCGTCTATGTCATGGCCGTGCAAGGCGCATCCGGCGTGGCGAAAGACCTGGCCAAGATGTCCTCCAAATCGGCGGTCAAGCTTTTGGCCCCCTCGGCAGATGGCGCCCTGTTCAAGTGGGTCGCGGTTCTGACCGGCTCGAAGAACGCCATCAAGGGGCTTGGCTTTTTCCTCGGCGCAGCCCTCTTGGCCGTCGCGGGCTTTGGCGCGGCAGTCTGGGGCATGGCGGCGGTGCTTGCCGTGATCCTCATCGCCATCGTGATCTTCCTGCCGAAAGGCCTGCCGACCGGCAAAAAAGGCACGAAATTCTCCGCCGTCTTCTCGAAAGACCCACGGATCAACCGGCTGAGCCTTGCGCGCATGTTCCTCTTCGGGGCGCGCGATGTGTGGTTCGTCGTCGGCCTGCCGATCTATTTCGAACATGTGCTCTCCGATGGAACGCCGGAAGGCGGACGCGCGGCGTTCTTTCTGGTCGGCGGCTTCATGGCGCTCTGGATCATGGCCTATGGGCTGGTGCAGGGCACGGCCCCGAAGCTTCTCAAATCGGTGACGACGGACGAGCGCGCCACCACGCGCACGGCGGCCCGTTGGGCGGGATACCTGACACCGATCCCCTTCGCACTTGCCGCTCTCGCTTTGATCGCAGGCGATCCGGCGCTTTGGCTCACGCTGTCGCTGGTGGCGGGGCTATTGCTCTTTGGCTTCGTCTTCGCGGTGAACTCCTCCGTGCATTCCTATCTCATCCTCGCCTTCTCCGGCGCGGAGCGGGTGACGATGGATGTGGGCTTCTACTACATGGCCAATGCGGCGGGGCGTCTTCTCGGTACGCTTTTGTCGGGTCTGTCCTATCAGGCCGGGGGCCTGCCCCTATGTCTGGCGACCGCAGGGATCATGGCGGGGCTGAGTTTTCTCTCTGTCCGCCGCCTTGAAACCTGACCGGATGATCTGAAATTACAGGATTATTCCTGAAAAAACTTTGCATCCCCGCGCGAACGCGCGGGGTTTGCATCAATTGTCCGCAATTTTGCAAAGCAAACTTCATCCTGTCGAAAAAAGGGCTTTACCACAAGTCAGTGCGGTGCTTATCACTCAGCGCCAAAGAAGCAGGCCGGCGCAAAACCGGCATCTCTGGAGGAAAGACCATGACCACGCGCGACATCACACTCATCGCCCTGTTCACCGCATTGACCGCCGTTATGGCGGTGTTTCCGCCGGTGACCTTGCCACTCCTGCCCGTACCAATCACCGCACAATCTCTCGGGGTGATGCTCGCAGGCGGCATTTTGGGCGCAAAACGTGGCGGGCTTTCGATCCTTTTGCTTTTGGTGCTCGTCGCCATCGGCCTGCCGCTTCTGTCCGGTGGCCGCGGCGGTCTCTCCGTCTTCTTCGGCCCGACGGCAGGCTTTTTGTTCGGCTGGCTCGTGGCCGCTTTCGTCATCGGTTGGCTGACCGAGAAATACTGGGACGGGCTGTCCTTCATCTCTGCCACGCTGATCTGCGTTCTGGGCGGCATTGTCGTACTTTACGGCATCGGAATTCCGGGCATCACGATCATGGCGGGCGTACCGCTCTCCAAAGCTTTCATGGGCTCCGTGGCCTTCATCCCCGGCGACATCGTGAAAGCCCTGATCGCCGCCGCCGTAATGGTGACAGTCAAAAAATCCTACCCGATCATTGGTCAGGCTGCGTAAATCATGACGATGCACTTCGACAGGGTCTGTGTCAGCAAAGGCCCACGCGAGATCCTGTCGGAGATCACATTGGAGCTGTCCGAGCACCGCGTCGGCGTGATCGGCAACAACGGCTCTGGCAAAAGCACGTTTCTCCGACTTTTCAATGGGCTGGAGAAACCCTCAACCGGCACGGTCCGGTTTGATGACACCACGGACGATCTGCGCCGCCATGTCGGCTTTATGTTTCAGAACCCGGACAATCAGATCGTCTATCCGATGGTCGAGGAAGACCTCGCCTTCGGTTTGAAATCCCGAAAACTGCCGAAATTCGACGTCGCCGAGCGGATCGAGCGGGTGCTTTCCGATCTGTCCCTCACCCATCTGCGCGAGCGCCTGACCCATCAACTGTCGGGCGGCGAGAAACAGATGGTGGCGTTGGCGGGCGTCTTGGTCACCGCCCCCGAAATGATCGTGTTCGACGAGCCGACAACGCTTTTGGACCTGCGCAATAAGATGCAGTTCATGCGGGTGCTCAAGACCCTGCCCCAGCCCGCCGTGGTGGTCTCGCATGATCTCGATCTTCTGTCCGGCTTTGACCGTATCCTGCATATCGCGGACGGGCGCATCCATGCGGATGGGAAACCCGAGGACGTGATCCCCGCGTACAAAAAGCGCTGCGAAAATTTGGGCGAATGCTGAGCGATCTCTACATCCCCGGCGACAGCCTTCTGCACCGAGCGCGACCCGCGTGGAAACTGGCGTTTCTGTTTCTCTATTGCACGACAGTTTTCGTGATCGCCCAGCCGCTGATGCTCACGGCCGGGCTTGTGCTTGTGGCATTCGCATATGGGCTCGCCGGTCTGTCCGCCCGCGACGCCTTCACCGCGATCCGACCCGCACTGTTCGTCTTAGCGATCATCTTTGCCGCGCAGCTCTGGCTCGAAGATCTGGCCTTCGCGATCTATGTCACCTTGCGTCTGGTCGCGCTTTTGATGGCCGCAGCTTTGGTCACTTACACCACGCGCGCCAGCGAGTTCACCGAAGGCATTCTCGCCCTTCTGTCGCGCGCGCCCGCTTGGGTGCCGAAGGACAAGATCGCGCTGGCCATGTCGCTCGTCTGGCGGTTCATCCCGATGATCCGCGCGCAGTTCGACGAGGTCCGCGAGGCCCAACGCGCGCGCGGGCTGGAACGGAATATGCTGGCGCTGGTGGTGCCTTTGGTGGTGCGCACATTGAAGACCGCCGACGAGGTCGCCGAGGCGATCACCGCACGGTCGCTCGATTAAAGCACGCGTTTCAATCCCGACTGCACCTTCAAAAGTTTCGGCAGATAGGTCGGCACCAGAGCATGCGCCTTGTCCTGCGTCGCGGCCATGCCAGTGTTGAGCGCGGCCACGACATGACCATGCCCATCCACCAGCGGCACGGCGATGGAACGCAGGCCGATCTCCACCTCCTGATCAATGACCGCATAGCCCTGTTTGCGGGCGTCCTCGATGCGTTTCATGATCTCGTCCGGGTCAGTGACGCTGAACTTCGTGCGTGGCGACAGGTCGGAGGCTTCGACAATGGTGCGCGCTTCGTCTTCCGGCAGAGCGCCCAAAAGAATACGCCCCATGGACGTGCAATGCGCTGGCAGACGCGAGCCGGGCATGAGACCGATGGACATCACCCGTTTCTGCGCGGCGCGGGCGAGATAGACGATCTCGGTACCGTCCAGGATCGACACGGAACAGCTTTGCCCGATCTGCTCGGTCAGCTGATCAAGCCAGGGCTGGACGATTTGCGGCAGAGGCAGGGCGGAAATCGCCCCCATGCCCAGTCGCAACGTGCGCGGGGTGAGGGTAAAAAACTTGCCGTCATAATCGGCATAGCCCTCCGCATGCAGCGTCAAAAGACAGCGCCGCGAGGTGGCGCGGTCGAGGCCCGTCGCCTTGGACACATCGGTGATCGACAGCTTCGGCGTTTTCGCCCCGAAACATTCGAGAACCCGCAGCCCTTTCGCCAAAGATGAGATGGTATCGGAAGATTTGTTCGCCATACGCACGACTTTTCGCGTGATACGAACAAATGTCAATATGCGCACAAAAGGACTCGTCGCCACAGCAGCGCAGCGTTACATCACCATCATAATCTGGAGGATATCATGGATAAAACCATTTCAACCGTGGCCGAGGCGGTCGCGGAGATCCCCGACGGTGCTGTCGTCATGATCGGCGGCTTCGGCGGGTCCGGCGCACCGATCGAACTCATTCACGCCCTGATCGACCGCTTCCGCGCCACCGGCAGCCCGAAGAACATCACCGTGATCAACAACAACGCGGGCAACGGCTTCATCGGCATCGCCGCGATGATCAAAGCGGGCATGGTCAAGAAGATGATCTGTTCCTTTCCGCGCTCGTCTAACGCCGAGGCGTTCAACGAGAAATACCTCGCCGGAGAGATCGAGCTTGAGCTGGTGCCCCAAGGCACGCTCGCCGAACGTATCCGTGCGGCTGGCGCAGGCATCCCGGCCTTCTACACGCCGACATCGTTTGGCACGGAACTGGCCGAGGGCAAGCCGACCGAAGAATTCGACGGCAAGATGTATGTGCGCGAGAACTGGCTGAAGGCCGATTTCGCTCTCATCAAAGGTCAGGACGGCGACACGGTCGGCAACATGACCTACCGCATGGCGGGCCGGAACTTTAACCCGCTGATGGCGATGGCCGCCGCGAAAACCATCGCACAGGTCTCTGTGCTTGGCGAACCCGGCTCGATTGATCCGCAGCAGGTGATCACCCCCGGCATTTTCGTCGACGCAATCGTCGAAGTGTCTGAACCGCAACAAGAAGAAGTGCTCGTGCGCACGGGAGTGGTCTACTGATGTCCGGTTTCAACATTATGGAAGACAAGCTCTCCAACGCTCAAATCGCATGGCGCGCGGCGCAGGATATCGAGGACGGCTCCTATGTGAACCTCGGCATCGGCTTCCCGGAAATGATCGCCAAATTCCAACCGGAAGGCCGCGACATCACCTATCACACCGAAAATGGTGTGCTTGGCTTCGGCAAAGCCCCGGCCGAGGGTGAGGAAGACTGGGATCTGATCAACGCTGGTAAAAAAGCGATCACGCTGAACCCGGGCGCGTCCTTCTTCCACCATGCCGACAGCTTCTCGATGGTCCGTGGCGGCCACTTGGACCTCGCTGTGCTCGGCGCCTATCAGGTTGCGCAAAACGGCGATCTGGCCAACTGGCGCGTCGGCTCCAAAGGCGTTCCGGCCGTTGGCGGCGCGATGGACCTTGTCCACGGCGCGAAACGCGTGGCCGTGGTCACCGATCACGTCACCAAAGACGGCGGCCCGAAACTGGTCGAGACCTGTACCTTCCCGCTGACTGGCGTGGGGTGTGTGACCCGCGTCTATACCTCTCTGGCGGTGATCGACATCGAAGGCGGCAAGTTCGTCCTGCGCGAAAAGCTTCCGGGGATTTCCTTGGAAGAATTGCAAGCGGTGACGGGCGCGACGCTCCACACCGAAGGCGATGTGGCTGATCTTATCGTTCCGGAGGACCTGTGATGACCGACGTTTATATCTGCGACTACATCCGCACCCCGGTGGGCCGTTACGGCGGCGCACTGTCGTCTGTGCGGGCCGACGATCTCGGCGCGATCCCTCTCAAGGCGCTGGCCGAGCGCAACCCGTCGATGGACCTCTCCGCGATTGACGATGTGATCTTTGGCTGTGCCAACCAAGCGGGCGAAGACAACCGCAACGTCGCGCGCATGTCGCTGCTGCTCGCGGGCTACCCCGACACGGTGTCCGGCACGACGATGAACCGTCTGTGCGGCTCCGGCATGGATGCGATCATCACCGCAGCGCGCGCGATCAAAGCAGGCGAAGCCGATCTGATCATCGCGGGCGGCGTCGAAAGCATGTCCCGTGCGCCCTTCGTGATGCCGAAAGCCACCACCGCCTTTTCGCGCTCGAATGAGGTCTATGACACCACCATCGGCTGGCGTTTCGTCAACAAGCTGATGAAGGCGCAATACGGTGTGGATTCCATGCCGGAAACCGCCGAGAACGTGGCTGAAGATTTCAACATCTCCCGCGAGGACCAAGACCTCTTCGCCCTGCGCTCCCAGCAAAAAGCTGGCGCTGCGATGGCGAACGGTCGTCTTGCAAAAGAGATCGTTCCGGTGACGATTCCTCAGCGCAAAGGCGATCCGATCGTGGTCTCCGAAGACGAGCACCCGCGCCCGTCCACGACGTTGGAAGCGCTGCAAAAGCTGAAAACCTTCGTGAAAGCCGACGGCACCGTGACCGCAGGCAACGCCTCTGGTGTGAACGATGGGGCTGCGGCTCTGATCCTCGCATCCAAGGAAGCGGCTGAAAAACACGGGTTGAAACCGATTGCGAAAGTGCTTGGCGGTGCCGCCGCCGGTGTCGCGCCGCGGATCATGGGCTTTGGCCCGGCGCCCGCGTCCAAGAAACTGATGGCGCGTCTGGGTCTTAAGCAAGAAGACTTCGCGGTGATCGAACTTAATGAGGCCTTCGCCTCGCAAGGCCTCGCGACGCTCCGTGATCTGGGCATTGCGGACGATGACCCGCGTGTGAACCCGAACGGCGGTGCGATCTCCATCGGCCACCCGCTCGGCATGTCCGGCGCGCGGATCACCGGCACGGCGATGCTTGAGCTGAAACCGGGAGAGAAATCGCTCTCGACCATGTGTATCGGCGTCGGTCAGGGCATCGCGATTGCTCTGGAAGCCGTCTGACAAGACAGACCCTATGCCCCCGCCGATAGCAAGATCGGACGGGGGCAGCAGGTCTCATCTCCCGACGGAACAGTCGAGCGCCGAAACCTCACTCTTCGAGCAGATGCTCATAGCGCGCGTCGGTCAGCGTTTTCATAAACGCCACCAGCGCATCGATATCACGATCCTCAAAGGCCGGCCCCGTGGTCAGTTCTTCCATCGAAATGTTTTGATCGACTTCCGGCGGTCCAAAGCGTTCGCCCGTTTCAGGATTGATCATCCGCTTTTCAGATTTCGTGTTGTAGGTGTTGTAGAACAGCACGACCGTGCGCAGGTCTTGGAACACGCCGTTGTGCATGTAGGGCGCGGTCACCGCGACGTTTCTCAGCGTCGGCACCTTGATCTTCCCTTCAAGCCCCGCCGTCTCCGTCAGCATGCCGTTCTGCGCCAGCCCGAGATCGGGATGCCCTGGCCCAACGCCGTTCATTTCACGCAGATCAACATTCTCCGGCACGCCGATGTTGTGATATTCGTAATTGGTGAAAGTCTCCCCCTGCGCGCCGGCCTGCGGCTTGAGCTGGTGGCACAGGTTGCAATTGGTGAACTGCTGCGAAAAGAACAGCGTTTCGCCGAGCAACTCCTCACGGGTCAGGTCCGCTTCGCCACGCAGGTAGCGGTCGTATTTGGAATCAAACGGCGAGAACAGGTCGGTTTCTTCAAAGGCTCCGATGGCCTTGGTCATCGCCGCATAAGCCTCTTCCTTGTCGGTGAAAACATCATCACCGAAGAGGTCTTTGAACGCCACGACATAGGCCGGGTTTTCCTCCAGCCGCGCCACCACGGAGGCGGCATTTGGCATGCCCATTTCAATCGGGTTCAGAGGCGGGCCGCCCGCCTGATCCGCCAGTGTCGCCGCGCGACCATCATGGAATTGCCCGCCGCGATAGACGCCTTCATCCAGCTTTTCGAACACAGGCGCGAAATGCGCATACATCGCCGTCGGCGCGTTGCGATCCCCTAAGGATTCCCCGTCATCGCCCGGCGAGGCCATTCCACGCGGGTCGGTAAAGGCATAGTTAGGATCGTGACAGGTCGAACAGGATTGCGTCCGGTTTTTCGAAAGATTCGCATCGAAGAACAATGCTTCCCCCAAGCCTTCCAAAGTCGTGAGATCCTCAGCATGAAGACCGGGGGCGCAGACCAGCGTGGAACAGAACAAGGCGGAGACAAGAAGTTTGGCTGTCATGAAGGCGATGCTTTCCGATTGCGGGGCGATTGGCGTGTCTGGGTTGCGGCCCCTGACCATTACCCGAGCTTTTCGCTCGGGAATTTGACCGAAGTCAAGAGAAGGGAAGAAAACGTGATCGACCTGAGGCGATATACCCCAACCATACAGACTTCGGAAGGCCACTTGACGCCTCAGAATCCATGCCCTAAACACGGGTCTCACGAGCGCGGGCGTTGTGTAGTGGTAAGACCTTAGCCTTCCAAGCTAATGACGCGGGTTCGATTCCCGCCGCCCGCTCCAAACCTTTTCCAAACATTGTAAAAATCACGCCAACTGACTTCAGTCAGCGGTGTGTGATGGCGTTTCCTCTACAAAATGTAGCGCGAAAAAATGCTGACATAGAAACGAAAGAAACTTGTCAGCATTTTTGCAGGACATGCGCTTCTGATGAAAGGGGCTGCCAGACTAAAGCGTCCGGCCTTTAACCTGAGACATCAGATACAGGCTGAGCGCGTGCGACATTCATATGTTGCACGGCGTTCGGCCAAAAGCTGTGTTTCAGGTTTTTGGTCGAACGCTTTAATTCGAACTCGTCTCTACCTGGACAGTATAGCTGACCCTTATTCAGCACAGAGACCGCGCCACGCGGCAAGAGCAGCGGCACGCTTCAGTTTGAAATTCAACCTTGAGGTGAGGCTGCGCTCCGCGTTGAATAAAGCGTTTCTACTTAAACCTGAAACAGGGTTTGAGCAGAAACGCGGTGCAACGTCCAAGCGGAGCGGGCGTTTCGACTTTATGTGATAGATCAAGTTAAAGTCGAAACGCTTTAGGTTAGAGATAGAGACGCGGACAGCGGCAAATTTCTGCAAACTTCGCATACAGCGAAAGCGGAGCATTGCCCGCTCTCCTCGTCGGAAAGGCAGATGAGAATTCTCGGCTCGGTCGTTAAGCCATCGTCCGGCCTCCTGCCTATCTACTTCTCCGAGCTGCTTCATTGCGACACCATACGAGCGAAGTTCGTCCGTCACAAATGCATCCGCCCTTCCATGCTTTTCATTGTTTTTCTATGAAATTTGAGCGCAGCCTTCTTATCTCGGGTTTTGGTTACAAAGCTTTCCAGAACCTCGCCCTCATGATCGACGGCCCGCCAAAGGCAATACCGCTCACCGTTCCTTTTTACGAACATTTCGTCTAGATGCCATCGCCAATGGCTCGTTCTCATACCCTCTATCCGTCGTTTTTTAATCTCGAACGCGAAGATCGGAGCAAACCGACGCCACCAATATCGGACAGCTTCATGGCTCACCTCGGCTCCCCGCTCATGAAGAAGATCTTCAACATTCCGAAGCGACAATGGACAGCAAACGTACAACATTGCCGCGAGGCGAATGATCTCAGGGCTGGTCTTGAAATACTTGACAGGGGTGCGTTTGGTCATGGCACGAGGCTACGAGACCACCCTCGCCGCCTCAAGCTAAGTTCTTCTGACAGTGCCATTCGCACGGCATGTCGCAAAAGAACATGTCACAATAGATTGCAGCCAAGCGCAAATTATATGGCGGATTTGTTGGTGGCCATTGCTGAATGAAAAAAATTTATCAAGCAAAATCAAAGCCTAATGGCGGAGACGAAGGGATTCGAACCCTCGAGACGGTTTCCCGCCTACTCCCTTAGCAGGGGAGCGCCTTCGACCACTCGGCCACGTCTCCGCCGACGGGTATATCCGTGCAAGCACTGGAAATACAAGACCAATTTGGCTTTGGGGTGGATTTTCCAAAAAACGCCCTGAACCCTTTGAAATCGCACAGAATCGCGAGGAAGAGACTCCCTTTTGGGCAAGCTTTGATCATTTTTTTCTACGCCCAAGCGCCCCAGAAACGCTGGCACGACATCATTCTCGAGCACAGCTTAGTGCGGAAGAGGCCGGCAACCTCCGCAACCACTCCTTAGCCGAGGTCTTCTCAGCCTCCACACAAAGTCTATTCGTCAAGAAATTGATTGGTGTCATCATGACTTAGGGTCAGCCCCCATTGGTTTACGAACTTGTTCATGAGGACGAACCATTCCCCTGGTAAATTGGCAGCAATCCCGCTCTCCTCCACCGCGTCGTTGAGCTTGACGCATCCGGGGCTATGCAACGGTCTACAAATGAAAAAACACGTTCCCACCGTGTAAAGGCCGTCATCAAATGTCTCGACACTCTGGAATACAAAGTCGGCCGCAGCTGACGCCATGATCAACCTCCGGTCCACCAGATGCTCTGGTGAAACTTCGTGGATTTAGCGCGCAAGCCGTGGGTCGAAACAGATTCGCAACCGCAGTCGCATCGCTGAGCGCTTCCGCAATTCGGCTTCGTCAACCCGTCGAACTCTGCGGCGCAGCATCAGCTTTGCGGGCGCGGCAAGTGGTTGTTGCCCGGTGCAAACCCTGCACGCGATGAAAATTCAACTGCATGAATATCGTTGATGGTGAAATATCTTCTTGCCTGAAATCTAATTACATGCATATATTTTAATCTAAAATATAATAATAAAATCAGTCGGGTGACAAGTAAGCCCGCCGCACGCCAATGGCTGGAGAGCTTTATCCGCCATGTCTTGTTGCTATGTGCTGTCACTTTTCACGCTGAAAACTCTAGCCGGACATCGGAAGGGGTTTGCAATGTACCGGACGAGATATATCGCTGCCGAACTCATCCTATTTTCCGTTTTCGCAACCCCGCTTGCGGCCACAGAAATCGGGAATGCCAAACGTGGTGCGGATGTTTTTATGTCCGAATGCAGCACCTGTCACGAAGTCGGTCTACGCGCGCGAAACCGGATCGGGCCGCAGCTCAACCGATTGTTTGGCCGTCGTGCCGCCGACATAGAGGGGTTTACCTATTCCAATCCGATGAAGCGCATGGGGGCAGATGGGCTGACGTGGACGCTGGAGACTCTGCACGCCTATATCGAGAACCCGCGTGCGCTGGTCTCGGGAACACGGATGAGCTACCGCGGGCTGAAGGACGAGGCCGAGCGCAGCGCTCTGCTCGCATATCTGCGGGACTTTTCCGACGAGCCGCAAAATATCCCGGAGGCCGAGCCCACCGCGATCAGCTCTGCCGCGCATGTCTCCCCCGAGGTGCTCGCCATTGTCGGCGATGTCGCCTTTGGCGAATATCTGGCCTCTGAATGCCTCACATGCCACCGGCACGATGGCTCGGATCAAGGCATCCCCTCGATTGTCGCCTGGCCGGAGGAAGATTTTGTCGCCGCCATGCATGCCTACAGACAGGAACTGCGTCCGCATCCGGTGATGCAGATGATGGCCAAGCGCCTCAACAACGAGGAGATTGCAGCGCTTGCCGCCTATTTTGCAACGCTGGACTAACCAATAGGAGGCGGCGGGGACCACCTCCGGCCTTTACGCGTATCAATGGGAGGAGAAGCGTATGAGACTTAATCGACGGACCTTTATCGGCACCGGAATCGCCAGTGGAATCGCCACAGGTGCCTTACTCAGCGCACCATCTCTGGCACAGACCAAGCCAAAGGTGGTGATCATCGGCGGCGGCGCCGGAGGGGCCACTGCGGCGCGCTACATCGCCAAGGACAGCGAGGGGGCGATTGATGTCACCCTTGTCGAGGCCAATCCGATCTACACAACCTGTTTCTTCTCCAACCTCTATCTCGGTGGGTTCCGGGAGTTCGAGAGCCTGCAGCACGGTTACGAGACACTCGCGCAGTCGGGTGTGATGGTGGTGAATGATCTGGCCACCGGGGTCGATCGGGACGCAAAAACGGTGACGCTGGCCTCGGGAGACACACTCAGCTACGACCGACTGGTTCTATCACCCGGCATCGACTTCGTCGAAGGGTCAGTCGCCGGATGGTCCGAGGCAGAACATGCTGAGATCATGCCACATGCTTATAAAGCGGGGCCGCAGACGACGCTATTGAAGTCGCAACTCGAGGCAATGCCTGAAGGCGGAACCTTCGTCATGATCGCGCCACCCAATCCCTATCGCTGTCCGCCTGGCCCCTATGAGAGGGTGTCGATGATTGGGAATTTGTTCAAGAACATCAACCCGACAGCGAAGATCATCGTACTCGATCCGAAAGACAAGTTCTCCAAGGAGGGTCTGTTCCGCGATGGTTGGACGCGCCACTACGGTGATATGATTGAATGGCTTGGGCCGGACTTTGGCGCTGGAAACATTTCCGTCAATCCGGCGACGATGGAGGTCGATCTCGACGGCGAAATCATCAAAGCCGACGTCGTCAACGTCATCCCCGGCCAGATGGCTGGCAAGATCGCGGGCATTGCTGGGGTAACAGACGGCAACTGGGCGCCGGTGGCGGCAGACAGCATGAAGTCCAAGATCGACGAAAACGTCTACGTCCTTGGCGACAGTTCGGCGCAGGGGGATATGCCGAAATCTGGTTTCTCGGCCAACTCTCAAGCCAAGGTCGCGGCAATGGCGATCCGCGGGGAATTGACTGGCTCCCGGGTGTTCCCGGCAAAGTATTCCAACACTTGCTGGTCGCTGCTCGCGCCTGATGACGGTGTCAAGGTCGGGGCGTCCTACGAGCCCACGCCCGAAAAGATCGCCTCGGTCGGCAGTTTCATCTCTGAAGTCGGCGAAGACGCGGCGCTGCGCAAGGCAACCTACGAGGAATCTCTGGGCTGGTATGCGGGGATCACCGCCGACATCTTTGGCGACTGAATGCCCGGCAGGCCCAAGCAATAATGACGGACCGGTACAGAGCCACCCACTCGGCCACGTCTCCGTTGCCCCGTTGAATGGAACCGTCACAGAGACACATGACAAAATAACGCCAGAACGTCACGCAGATCAGGCGTTGTAATATTGCCTGTACCAACGCACGAAATTTGCCACGCCTTCAGGCACCGTGGTTTTCGGCGCATAGCCCGTCAGGCGCTTCAAAAGAGACGCATCGGCCCAGGTCGCAGGCACGTCACCCGCTTGCATCGGCATGAGATTCCGCTCGGCCTTAGCGCCGGTGGCGTTTTCAATGGCAGCGATGAAATCGGTGAGCTGCACGGCGTTGTTGTTGCCGATGTTCACCACGCGGAAGGGCGCGACGGGCGAGAGGCTATCGCCGTCTTCGACCACGCCATCTTCGGGGCGCACCGGCACTGCGTCGATCAACAGGCGGATCGCATGCACGAGGTCTTCGACATAGGTGAAGTCGCGCTTCATGTCGCCGTAGTTATAGACGTCGATAGGCTTTCCTTCGAGGATCGCCTTGGTGAATTTGAACAGCGCCATGTCCGGCCGCCCCCACGGCCCGTAGACCGTGAAAAAGCGGAACATGGTGATCGGCAAGTCGAAAAGATGCGCGTAGCTGTGCGCCATGCTTTCGGTCGACTTCTTGGTCGCCGCGTAGAAGGACATCTGGTGATCGGCTTTCACCGTCTCCTGATAGGGCATCTCCGTATTCGCGCCGTAGGCCGAAGAGGTGGAGGCCAGAAGCATGTGTTTCGGCGGATAGGCCCGCGCGGCTTCCAGCAATTCAAACGTACCAATGATGTTGCTTTCAAGATAGGAACGCGGGTTCTCGATCGAATACCGCACCCCGGCCTGTGCCGCGAGATGGATCACGACGTCCGGTTTCTCTTCCTCGAAAAGCGACATCAAAAGACCCGGCGTCTCGACCTTGTCATGCACAGATCGGTAGCCCTCATAGACCGTCAGCGTCTCTTCGCGACGCTCTTTGAGGGCGACGTCATAATAATCCGAGAGACAATCGAGACCGATGCCCCGCCAGCCCTCTTCCAGAAGGGTGCGACAGACGAATGAGCCGATGAACCCGGCGGCGCCGGTGACGAGAGCTGTGGGCATGGGCGATCCTCAATCGGCGTGGAACAGGTCGCGGGTGAAGATTTTCTCCGCAACGTCTTTGACTTCGTCGGTCATCCGGTTCGCGATGATCACATCCGCTTCCGCCTTGAAAGCATCGAGATCGCGCACCACGCGAGATCCGAAGAACTCGTCGTCCTGCATCACCGGCTCATAGACGATCACTTCGATCCCTTTGGCCTTCACGCGTTTCATGATGCCCTGAATGGAGGACTGGCGGAAATTGTCCGACCCGGTTTTCATCACAAGACGATAGACGCCGACGACCTTCGGGCGTTTCGCGATGATCTGATCTGAGAGGTAATCCTTGCGCGTACGATTGGTTTCGACGATGGCCGCGATCAGGTTTTGCGGCACTTCGGAATAGTTCGCGAGCAGCTGTTTGGTGTCTTTCGGCAGGCAATAGCCGCCATAGCCAAAGGACGGGTTGTTGTAGTGATTGCCGATGCGCGGGTCGAGCGACACCCCGTCGATGATCTGGCGCGTGTCCATGCCGCGCGACATGGCATAGCTGTCGAGCTCGTTGAAGAAGGCAACGCGCATGGCGAGATATGTGTTGGCAAAAAGCTTAATCGCCTCGGCCTCATCGGCGTCGGTGAAGAGAACTTCGACATCTTTTTCGACCGCACCTTCGAGCAACAGATCGGCAAAGACGCGGGCGCGCTCGGATTGTTCGCCGACGATGATCCGCGACGGGTGCAGGTTGTCATAAAGCGCACGACCCTCGCGCAGGAATTCCGGAGAGAAGATCACCTGATCGGTGTTCATCTCTTCGCGCACGCGGCTCACGAAGCCCACAGGAATGGTGGATTTCACCACAATGGTCGCTTTCGGGTTCACCGCGATCACCTGCGCGATCACCGCTTCGACCGACGAAGTGTCGAAATAGTTCGACTTCTCATCATAATTGGTGGGCGTTGCGACGATGACAAAATCGGCACCTGTGTAGGCCGCGGCCCCATCCGTCGTGGCGCTCAGGTTCAGGTCTTTGTGTGCGAGAAATTCCTCAAGTTCCGCATCCACAATCGGAGACTTGCGCTCATTCACCAGAGCAACGCGGTCCTCCGAAATGTCGACGGCGACAACCTCATGGTTTTGCGACAACAAAACAGCATTGGACATGCCCACATAACCGATCCCGGCAACCGCGATTTTCATCTCAGACCCTCAACATCACTTCTTTGTCGAATGTGTTAGCCGATACCGTTCCCGCTATCCAGTCCGCTTTTCGTCCCCCCTTTGCGCCGAACCGGGTTTCCGCCGATGGCAGTTCGCAGAGCCTTACGGGTCGCACAAACGTCCGCGAACTGTCACGCAGGTGAGACATTTGCCGCCTATCACCGGGCCACCGACCCGGAATCAGGCATATGGGGACCTGAAAATGACCGAGATTCGACCTTTTGCATTCGTTCTGGCCTGTCTGTGGGAGCCGTCGCAAAACGGCGTTCGAACAACGCTGCGTCGCATCCTGAACGCTTAAGGCAGAACTCGGCGAACACGCCTTTCTCTCGCCCTGTTTTTCTGGCTCAATGCCAGAAAAGACGGGAGGCTTGGCATGACATCCGAACTCGAACAGACCTTTGCCCTGCAAAGGAGCGCCCAACGCGCAGCGCCCGTTGTGCCGCCCGACATCCGAATGGATCGCTTGGACCGGCTCGCGACAGCACTTCTGGCTGCTGAGTCTCGCCTCATTACCGCCATGTCCGACGACTTTTCGCATCGCCCCACGATCGAAAGCCGTCTCTATGATATCGATCTGGTGATCGGTGAAATTCGTCATGCCAAACGTCATCTGAAACGCTGGATGAAGGTCCTCCGCGCGCCCGTGCCGCTGATCTACAAACCCGCACGCGCCGAAATCCGGCCGCAGCCTCTGGGCGTGGTGGGCATCATCTCCCCGTGGAACTTCCCGGTGCAACTTGCCCTATCGCCGATGGTGGCGGCTTTGGCGGCGGGCAATCGGGTCATGCTCAAACCCTCCGAATTGACGCCTCGCACGTCTGAAGAACTCGCGAGCCTCATAGAAGACGCCTTCACCCCGGAAGAGATCGCCACCGTGACGGGCGGACCGGAAGTGGCAGCCGCCTTCTCCGCCCTGCCCTTCGATCACCTGTTCTTCACCGGCTCCACCTCTGTGGGCCGCAAAGTGGCGGAGGCCGCCGCCCGCAACCTCACTCCGGTGACCTTGGAACTTGGCGGCAAAAGCCCCGCCGTCGTGATGCCCAGCGCCGATCTCGACAAGGCTGGCCGCCGCATTGCTTGGGGCAAGGCGATGAATGCGGGGCAGGTCTGTGTCGCGCCCGATTACGTTTTGGTGCCGCGCAAGAAGATGCTGCCTATGGCGGATGCCATCATGGGGGCCTTCATGCATTTCTTCCCTGAAGGCCCGGACAGCCCGGATTACGCCGCCATCGTGTCCGATCGTCATCTCGCGCGCCTTGACGCCATGGTGAAAGAAGCCGAGGACCGTGGCGCAAAGACCTTTCGCCTTGAAGGCGACACCGGAAATGCCCGCAAATTCGCACCGACCGTGGTGCTTGACCCGCCCGAAGACATTGCACTGATGCAGGAGGAAATCTTCGGCCCTATCCTCCCGCTCATCCCCTATGACGATCCGCAAGAGGCGCTCGATTTCGTCGCCGCGCGCGATCATCCTTTGGCGCTCTACGTCTTCTCCGAGGACAAGAACGACCAAGAGATGTGGCTCGACCGCTCGATCTCCGGCGGGGTGACGGTGAACGACACGGCAATCCATGTGGGCTTTGGCACCTTGCCTTTCGGCGGCGTTGGTCCCTCCGGTCAGGGCGCTTATCACGGGCATACCGGCTTCGAGACGTTCTCCCATCTCAAACCCGTCGTGCGGCAAGCGAAATGGAACGGCATGGCCATCGCAGAGCCGCCTTTCAAAGGCTGGCGCAACCGTGCTCTGAAAGTGATGCGCAAGCTGATGTGACGCTCTGGCCTTCCCCCGCCCCGCCCCATAGAGTGCGCGGCAACGACAGGAGGCTCAGATGTGGTTGGAACGCAGAGAAAATTGGCCCGGACATTCTGAGGATGCACGCGGCGCGGGCGATATCGATTATGCCCGCGTGATCCATTCCGCCTCGTTCCGCCGTCTGCAGGGCAAGACGCAAATCCTCAATCTCGGCGACAGCGATTTCTACCGCACGCGTCTCACCCATTCGCTCGAAGTGGCGCAGATCGCGGGCGGGCTTGCAAAACAACTGGCCCAGAGTTGCCCCGATCATCCAGCTACGCCGCATCTGCCGGACCGTTCGATGATCCAAGCGATCGGATGTTCTCACGACCTCGGGCATCCGCCTTTTGGTCATGGCGGGGAAGTGGCGCTCAATTACTGCATGCATGGTGCCGGCGGGTTCGAGGGCAACGGCCAAAGCCTGCGCATCCTGTCCCGACTGGAAAGCTTTTCCCAAACCGCGGGTGCCAACCTCACCCGGCGCAGCCTTCTTGGCCTGTTGAAATATCCTGTCGCCTATTCTCGCGCACAGAACTCCGCGCTGCGCCCGAAACTGAGCGACAGCCCGGCTACGCTCAAACTCATCGACACCACCGCCTCGACACCGCCGAAATGCTATCTCGACAGTGAACAAGACGTGGTCGACTGGGTCCTCGCGCCCCTCTCTCCGGAAACCCGCAGCGCATTTTGTGAGGCTGGCCCCATCCAACCCGGAGAGCACCGCAAACCGCTCCACAAATCCTTTGATTGCAGCATTATGGATCTGGCCGATGACATCGCCTACGGGGTGCATGATCTTGAAGACGCCATTGCGCTATCGCTTCTGACCCGCGAGGACTTCATCGCAAATGTCCCCGAAGAAGAGTTCAGCGACTTCCTCGCCATGCTCAAAGCCAAGTATCCCGATCAGTTTGGCAATGACGTCTACGGCCAGATGCTCGACGGTCTTTTCGGCGACCGCAACACCCGCAAGCGTTTCATTTCCCGCTTCGTCAACTACTTCATCACCGCCGTCGCATATGATGAAGAGCCCGCGTTCGAAGAGCCGCTTCTACGTTACCGCGTCGCCCTCCCTGCCGCGCGCCGTCCCGTTCTCAAGGCTTTGAAACGGCTGGTCTTCAAGGTCGTGATCAAAAGCCCGAACGTGCAACAGCTCGAATTCAAAGGCCAGCAAATGGTCGTGTCCGTTTTCGAGGCCCTCTGCTCCGATCCCGACCGCCTCCTGCCCCGCGAACACCAAGAGCGTTTCGCCACCTCAGCAGGCGACCTGCGGGTGATCTGCGACTATGTGGCGAGCATGACAGACGCTGCGCTCCTCAAGACCTACGAACGCCTGTTTGCGCCTCGCATGGGGTCGGTGTTCGACAGGCTGTAAGCCCCTACTGGCTCAGTTCTGGCAACAGCGCCCGGAAATAAGCCACAGTGCGCTCAAGGCCCGCCTCAAGTGCGATCTCCGGCGTCCAATTGAGCGTTTTCTGCGCCAAAGAGATATCGGGCTGGCGCTGTTTCGGATCATCCTCTGGCAGATCGCGGAACACGAGTTCAGAGGCGGAACCGGTCATGGAAATCACAGTCTCCGCCAGTTCGCGGATGGTAAACTCGCCGGGATTGCCAAGATTAACCGGCCCGCTGATCTCCGGCCCGGTGTCCATGAGACGGATAAACCCCTCGACCAGATCATCCACATAACAGAAGGACCGGCTCTGACGACCATCACCATAGAGCGTGATCGGCTCACCCAGCAGCGCCTGCATGATGAAATTCGACACCACGCGCCCATCCGCATGATGCATCCGTGGCCCATAGGTGTTGAAAATCCGCGCCACCTTGATTTCAAGCCCGTGCTGGCGGTGGTAGTCGAAGAACAGCGTCTCCGCGCAGCGCTTGCCCTCGTCGTAACAAGACCTCAGACCGATCGGATTGACATTGCCCCAGTAGTTTTCCGGTTGCGGATGTATTGCCGGATCGCCGTAGACCTCACTGGTCGAGGCCTGAAAGATTTTGCATTTCAGACGCTTCGCAAGCCCGAGCATATTGATCGCCCCATGCACGGAGGTCTTTGTCGTCTGTACCGGGTCATGTTGGTAATGCACCGGGGAGGCAGGACAGGCGAGATTGTAAATCTCATCCACCTCGACATAGAGCGGAAAGGTCACGTCATGGCGCATAAATTCGAAGCGCGGGTGGCTGTGGAGATGGTCGATATTGCGCTTTGTTCCGGTGAACAGGTTATCGGCGCAAATCACTTCGTGCCCCTGCGCCAGAAGACGATCCATCAGGTGAGAGCCGATAAAGCCCGCCCCGCCAGTGACCAAAATCCGTTTGCGGCTGTCATATAGGCGCACCATGCCCCTTCCCCTTATCGTTTTGCCCCGTCAGCCCTGGCTGGTCTCAATGATCTCTGCCGCGCGACGGGCTTCGCTCTCGAATGTCATGGACCGGGCGAAGTTTTGCCCATGCGCCGCAATTTCACGCGCTTCCCGGTCATGGCTTCGGACCCATTCCACCTTCTCGGCAAGGTCCGACATGTCCGCCTTGATCGGGACGAAATGTTCGAACGGGACAAGCGCATCGTAATACCATTGGCGGAACCCGAACTGGCTGTCCACCTTCAGAACACAACAGCCAAGTTTCAGACGTTGCATGAAGTTGCACCACGCGTTTGAGAACCCGTCAATGTCCAGCGCGTATCTATCCCCGGCCCAGTCCTGCCAAGGGCGGCGCGCCCCCATCAGCCCCGCAGCTTCGCATTGCGCCTCCTGCTTGTGGGTTGCCCCCGGCACAAAACGGGCATCGACCCCGTTCAGCTCACGAGCGGCCATGGCGAGACGCAGACGCTGCATCACCCAAGGTTTGTCCATATGTTCGGGGTCCAGAGAAAACAGCCCAACGCTATTGTTCTGTCCGCGCCAGTAAATCGTCTCACCGCGCGCGTTCCAGTCTGGGGCCTCTTCTGCCAGACGGTCCGTCTCCGCATAGCCCCGATCCCGGAAGAAATGCTGATCCGGCAAAAGCACCTTGTCGCGGAAACAACTCGAATAGGTATACGTTGCCTGCCCGACCAATTCGCCATCCGACAGGTCGCAGGACATATGCTTTGCTGCGGGCCCGGCTTGTGTGAACCAGTAGAGATAGGCCGGGGAGATATGCCCGTTGTGTTGTCTGTGGTTCAGGAAATTCTCAGGATTGTAGAGATAGCGAATCCCATCCCCCTCGCGCACAAGGTGGATTTCCAAATCGCTTTTCACCTCTTCAGAAGACGAAAAAGCGAGACGGGGAAATTCAACCCCGACCCGCTCAAAATAACCGCGCATGACCTGCTCGGCTTGCTGCTCGGCCTCAATCAGTTTTCGCTGATTTTTGGCTGTTCTCCGGCGAACCCGATAGGCTTGATACCAAGCCGTATTTTTCATCGCGCGCAGCATTATATACAGCCTCTGCCTTTCGTCAGCCGAGCCCGCCGATCAGGTGTTGAACAGAAAGTGCATCACATCACCGTCCTGAACGATGTAGCTCTTGCCTTCCGCGCGCATCTTGCCCGCTTCTTTGGCGCCAGCCTCACCGTTGCAGGCCACGAAATCGTCAAAGGCGATGGTTTCAGCGCGGATGAAGCCACGTTCAAAGTCACCATGGATCACACCGGCGGCCTGCGGCGCTGCCGTGCCTTTGGTGATGGTCCAAGCACGCGCTTCTTTCGGACCAACAGTGAAATAGGTCTCAAGATGCAAAAGCTCGTAGCCTGCGCGGATCAGACGGTCGAGACCAGCCTCGTGCAGCCCGAGTTCTTCCAGGAACATCTCGGCTTCATCACCTTCGAGCTGGGAGATCTCTTCCTCGATCTTGGCGGAAATCACCACGGTGCCCGCGCCCTGTTCCTCGGCCATTTTCGCAACCGCGTCGGAATGCGCGTTACCTTTGGCGGCGTTCTCTTCTTCGACGTTGCAGACATAGAGGATCGGCTTTTGCGTCAAAAGCTGCAGCATGTTCCACTGCTTGCGCTCATCATCAGAGACTTCGACGGTGCGGGCCGGTTTGTCGGCCTCAAGCGCGGCTTGCGCGCGAGCGAGCAGATCGTCCTGAAGCTTGGCTTCCTTGTCATTGCCCTTGAGCTTGCGCACGAGGTTGGCGCGGCGTTTGCCGATGCTTTCGAGATCGGCGAGCATAAGCTCCATCTCGATCACCTGCGCATCATCCACCGGATCGACACGGCCCTCGACGTGGGTCACGTCGCCATCTTCGAAACAGCGCACCACATGGGCAATCGCGTCACATTCACGGATGTTCGCAAGGA
The DNA here is from genome assembly GCF_054788345.1 of Celeribacter sp. ULVN23_4. Lineage (NCBI taxonomy): Bacteria > Pseudomonadati > Pseudomonadota > Alphaproteobacteria > Rhodobacterales > Roseobacteraceae > Celeribacter > Celeribacter sp. ULVN23_4. The sequence continues at coordinate 142,476 of NZ_JBTVYO010000001.1, forward strand.
ACTGGTTGCCGAGGCCCTCGCCCTTCGAAGCCCCTTTCACAAGGCCCGCAATATCCACGAAAGACATGCGCGTCGGGATGATCTGTTTGGACCCGGCAATTTCCGCCAGCTTATCCAGCCGCGGGTCCGGCACCGCCACGTCGCCCACGTTGGGCTCGATGGTGCAGAAAGGAAAGTTTGCCGCCTGCGCGGCAGCGGTTTTGGTCAGCGCATTGAAAAGCGTCGATTTGCCCACGTTCGGCAGACCGACGATGCCCATTTTGAAGCCCATGCTGGCCTCCTTTGTCCGAAATTCCCCGCGTGTCTAAGGCCCAATGGGGTCTCGCGCAAGGCCGCGCTTTGCGGGAATCGCGCCTCAGGCGTACCATTGAGACAGGAAACGACAGAAGGGAGGCTGTCATGATCACCCCGTATCTTCATTTCGAAGGCCAATGCGAGGCCGCCATGCATTATTACCAACAGGTGCTCGGCGGCGATCTCGATCTCATGCGTTACAAAGAAATGCCCGACGCACCGGAGGGTTATGCCGCCTCGGAGGCGGTGATGCACAGCGCGCTGATGTCGCCCTATGGCGATCTGATGGCCTCGGATTATCCGCCCCATATGACAGCCAAACCGCAATCCGCCGTCTCGATCACCGTCTCCGTCGACACGGTCGCGGACGGACGGCGCATCTTCGGCGCTCTGGTCGAGGGGGGCATGCCCACGATGGAATATGGCGCGACCTTCTTTTCGCCGGGCTTCGGCACCTGTGTCGATCAGTTCGGCACAAGCTGGATCATTATGACAACACCAGCAAAACAACCGGCTTAACGGCCAGAAACACGCTCTCCCCTTGCTCTTGCGGCCCTTTTGTTGCACTCCCTTTTGCGGAACCAAACGGAGTGCCCAACATGACCCGCATCGACGCCAAATTCGCCGCGCTGAAAGCCGAAGGCAAGAAAGCCTTCGTTGCCTATGTCATGGCGGGCGACCCCGATGAGGAAAAATCGCTTGAGATCGTCAAAGCCCTGCCTGCGGCCGGCGTCGACATCATTGAGCTGGGCCTGCCCTTCACCGATCCGATGGCGGACGGCCAGACCATCCAGCTCGCTGGCCAACGCGCACTCGATCAGGGCATGACATTGCAAAAGACCCTCGACATAGCCGCCGCCTTCCGCGAAACCGATGACACCACCCCGATTGTGCTCATGGGCTATTACAACCCGATCTATTCGCGCGGCGTGGACCAGTTCCTCATCGACGCGGTCGAAGCTGGCATCGACGGGTTGATCGTTGTGGACCTGCCGCCCGAAGAAGACGACGAGCTTTGCATCCCTGCACAAAAGGCAGGCATGAACTTCATCCGCCTCGCCACGCCCACGACCGATGACAAACGTCTGCCGACCGTGCTGCAAAACACCTCCGGCTTTGTTTACTACGTGTCGGTGACCGGAACGACCGGGGCCGCAGCCGCCTCCGGCGCAGATGTCGCCCCGGAAGTCGCGCGGATCAAGTCCAAGACCGAGCTGCCGGTGATCGTGGGCTTCGGCGTCCGCACGCCGGAAAAAGCCGAAGAAATCGCCGGTGTCGCCGACGGCACCGTGGTGGGGTCCGCCATCGTCAGCGAAATCGCGTCAGGAAAATCCGTCGAAGAGATCGCGGCCTATGTGAAATCCTTGGCAGATGGTGTGCATCGGGCATAAGCGCGGCAGTTCCCAATTACGCAGCCCCCATCCTCCCTGCACATCGGCTCAGAGTTCGCTTTCAGGGCGGGCCTCGCATTGATCTGCCAGTTCGTAGAGCTGCGACAAAATCGCCTGAACCTCATGGCCGGCCTCTGTCAAAGCATAGCTCACTTCCTTCGGGAAAGAATTCACGCTCTGACGACGCACCAGCCCCCGCTCAGTCAGGGCCAACAGGCGCTCGCTCAGCACTTTCGGTGAGATGCCCGGCAATCGGGTCCGAAGCTCGGAATACCGCCGGGCACCCTCGGTCAGTTGCCAGAGCACAAGCGCGTTCCAGCGATGCCCCAGGAAAGACAGCCATTCCTCGACAGCGCATTGGTCTGGCCGACGGGGCGGCAAAGCACGGACAATATCATCGGATTTTTCGGTCATGACGCTTCCCGTTTGGTAAGCCACGATTCGCTGTGATTTGAGCGTCGCGCACATAGTTCAGGTGCGAGACTAACAGCTACAGGACAGAAAATGGATCGAATACTTATCGTCGGCGGAACCGGCCATGTCGGGCAGAAAATCGCACAGCGCCTCATGCAGGAGGGCGACGTATCCCTCACGCTCGGCGGACGCAGCCCCAAAAGCGGACGCGCCGCCGCAAGGCGTCTCGGATGCCAGTGGACTCATCTGGACATCGGAGCACACGAAAGCTGGAACGCGCTCGACAGCGCAGACACGGTGATCGTCTGTATCGATCTGCCTGATCCGGGCTTCACCGAAGCTGTCTTGTCGCGTGGTCTGAAATACATCGACATCACAGCCACGGACAGCGTTCTGCGCCGCAGTGAAGCGCTGGACGGTCTGGCGCGCGAAAACGATGCTCTTGCCGTACTTTCTGTCGGTCTGGCACCGGGATTGAGCAACCTTATGGCCCTCGCCGCCACACAGGACATGGACGAAATCTCGGACGTCACGATCGGCATATGTCTGGGCATGGGGGACAGCCATGGTGTGGCGGCCATCGACTGGACCCTCGATATGCTGCGCCCCGTGCAACGCGGCGACATCGCACCTTTGCGCTTCAGCCCCACCCGGCCGCCTCTTCTCACCATTCCTTTCGACTTTGCGGATCAGCATGTGATGCGTCGCCAGGGATATGCCAACGTGACGACACGGCTTGGGCTGGACGGTCCCTTTATGAGCCGGACGATGTTCCGTTTTCTTGGCGCGCTTGCCCGGTCACACACCGGTCGCAACGCGCTCCGGCTCATGCTGACCTCCTTTCGCATCGGTTCCGATGTAGCCATGCTGACCGCCATCTCCCACGGCTCCTCGAAAGGCCAAAACATTCAACGCCACCTGACCCTCGAAGGCCGGGGCGAGGCGCAACTCACCGCAGCGGTCGCAGCCGAAGTGGCCAAACGCCTCTCAAAGGCCACCGAGACAGGGGTACATCACATCCACAACCTTTGGTCTCTTGAAGCCTTCTCGGACGTACTAACACAGGAAAGGATCGTATTTTCCCGGCACTGAAAGGGGCAGAAACCTACGAAGGGCAGGATGTTTTTCTTGCCCCACCCCCTGAATCGCCCTAAGTGGCGCGACAACGCCCATCCCTAACGTCAGCCGGGGGACATGTGATGATCCAGACGCCGTATTACCTCATCGACAAGGCACGGCTTTTGCCCAACATGGAAAAAATTGCTTGGCTGCGGGAGAATTCTGGGGCCAAAGCTTTGCTTGCGCTCAAATGTTTCTCCACATGGCCCGTGTTCGATTTCATGCGCGACTATATGGATGGGACGACCTCATCCTCGCTCTTTGAGCTGAAATTGGGCCACGACAAGTTCGGCAAGGAAACCCACGCCTATTCCGTGGGTTGGGCCGATCACGAGATCGACGAGGCGGTGAGTTACGCCGACAAGATCATCTTCAACTCTCTGGGTCAGCTGGATCGCTTTGGCGACAAGGCCAAAGGCATCGCCACCGGCCTGCGCCTCAACCCGCGGTTCTCGACCTCCGGCTTTGATCTTGCCGATCCGGCACGCCCCTTCTCGCGTTTGGGTGAATGGGACATAGCGCGGCTCGAAATGGCCTCGGATCGCATCAATGGCGTAATGATCCACTATAATTGCGAGAATGACGACTTTGTCCTCTTTTCAGAGCAATTGAGCCGGATTGAACGCGATTTTGGTTCGTTTTTGAAAACTTTGGATTGGGTCTCCCTCGGCGGCGGCATTCATTTCACCGGCGATGACTACCCGCTCGACAAGCTGGCGGATCGGCTGAAATCCTTCTCCGACGCGATGGGCGTGCAAGTCTATCTGGAACCCGGCGAGGCCTCGATCACCAAATCGACCACGCTCGAAGTTTCCGTTCTCGACATCATCGACAACGGGAAGAAGGTGGCCATCGTCGACAGCTCCATCGAAGCCCATATGCTCGATCTGCTGATCTACCGCGAGACTGCCAAGCTGCCGCAGAACGGCACGCATGACTATCAGATCGCGGGCAAGACCTGCCTCGCAGGCGACATCTTTGGCGACGCCAAATTCGACAAACCGCTCGAAATCGGCGACCGTATCTCAATTAATGATGCTGCCGGTTACACAATGGTCAAAAAGAACTGGTTTAACGGAGTGCAGATGCCCGGGATCGCGGTGCGAGAACTCGACGGCTCCGTTAAACTGGTGCGTGACTTCGGTTACGCGGATTTCGTCGCAGCCCTTGGATAAGCGCTACAAAACCCACCCACGGACAACGATTAGGGGGTCCCTACAGTTGAAACAGAACGTACTCATCATCGGCGCCGGCGGCGTCGCTCAGGTCGTCGCGCATAAATGCGCCCAAAACAACGATGTGCTCGGAGATATCCATATCGCCAGCCGGACGCTTTCGAAATGCGAAGCGATCCTTGAGTCGGTCCGAGAAAAGGCCGCGATGAAACAGGAGGGCGTTCTTGAGGCCCATCAGGTCGATGCGATGGACAGCAAAGCCGTCGCCGCCCTGATCGAGAAAACTGGCGCTCAGATCGTGATCAACGTCGGTTCCGCTTTCGTTAACATGACCGTTCTGGACGCCTGTATCGAAACCGGCGCCGCCTATATCGACACGGCGATCCACGAAGACCCGACCAAGATCTGCGAAACCCCGCCGTGGTACGGCAACTACGAGTGGAAGAAACGCGATCTCTGCACGGAAAAGGGCGTCACCGCCATCCTCGGCGCGGGCTTCGATCCGGGCGTGGTCAACGCCTATGCGCGGTTTGCCATCGACATGATGGACGAAGTGAAATCGATCGACATCGTCGACATCAACGCGGGCTCGCACGGCAAATATTTCGCTACGAATTTCGATCCGGAGATCAACTTCCGCGAATTCACGGGCGTCGTCTACTACTGGGAAGACCAGCAGTGGAAAGAAAAGAAAATGTTCGAGTCCGGCCGTGACTGGGACCTGCCCGTCGTCGGCCAACAGCGCGCCTATCAGTCGGGTCACGACGAGGTCCACAGCCTCGCCACCAACTACCCGCAAGCGGACGTGCGATTCTGGATGGGCTTTGGCGAACATTACATCAATGTGTTCACCGTACTGCAAAGCCTCGGGCTTCTGTCCGAGCAGCCGGTAAAAACCGCTGAAGGGCAAGAGGTTGTGCCACTGAAAGTAGTCAAAGCCGTGCTGCCTGACCCGTCGTCTCTCGCTCCCGATTACGAGGGCAAAACCTGCATCGGCGATCTGGTGAAAGGCACTAAGGACGGCAAAGACTTTGAGGTCTTCGTCTACAACGTCGCCGATCACAAAGAGGCCTATGAAGAGGTCGGTTCCCAAGGCATTTCCTACACCGCAGGCGTGCCGCCCGTCGCCGCCGCGATGCTCATCGCCTCGGGCGAATGGGACGCCAAGACGATGAAAAACGTCGAGGAAATGGACCCGAAACCGTTCTTCTCCATCCTCGACAAGATCGGCCTTCCGACCCGCGTGCAAATCGGCGGGCTCGGCGGCGAAGACAAGGCCTGGGACGCCTGAGCGACCGACTATCCAATGTGAAAAAGCCCGCGGTCTCGCGGGCTTTTTTGTTCCGTTTAAGCGAATAGAAAGACGAATCGCGCAGCTTGGCCCTGTTCAAAAGCCAGAGACTGTCATGCGCCGATTGCTATCCCTTTGTTTTGCCCTCCTGTTGGGCTTCGCCTTCCTGCCAGCGCTGGCCCGCGCCGACGTGGAGGCCCGGCATGGCGCTGAGAACTTTGACCGCCAACTGCAATTGATCGGACGTCAAAGTAGCCTTGGCTATCGTCTCGTAAGCGGCCTCTGTTTCGCGCAGGCCGGCGTCGATACGGCGCGCAATCTTCGCGTCATCCGGGAAAGCCGCACGGAGATTCAGGCCGCACTCCACACACTACGCGAAGGCGCGCCAGATCGCGGTATTCCTGCGATCCGAAACGGCAACATCCGCACCCAAATCGACACGCTGGAACGGGTCTGGGCGGCGCTAGACACAAAGACCGAGGTTTTTCTGAGCGGCACGCGGATGGAAGACGAAGAGATCGTGAAGCTGACATTCAAGGCGACCTCTCTCGAAAAGCTCTGGCGCAACGTCCACCAGTCACTCGAACTCATGACCTCCGTCAACAGCACCTCCGAACAATTGGACCGCGTCCGCATCATCGGAACGGCCACAGAGCAGAACCGCCTCCTACAGCAGGCGGGCAAAAACGCCTGTCTGATCCATCTGACAGCAAACACCAAACAGGCCGAAACCTATGTACAGGCTCTGAAAGATGCCCTCGCCACCTTCAATCGCAATATATTCGACCTGACCTTCGTGCGCCCCGCCGCACTCGATGCGCCGCCACAGCCCGAGATCATGGAACAGGCCGCTTTCAACACATGGATGACTTGGGTCGGGCTGGAAACGCTCTTTGCGGGCGTCGCGGAACCGCAGACTGGAGACACGCTTGCGAGGCTTCTACCGGAAATTTCCTTCACCGTCGAATTCCTCGACAAGGAACTGCGCGACACGCTCGAACTCTTCCTAAGCCTATGAGCCTCTGCACATTTGTCCGGGATTTCGACCTTGGACTCGCTCCCGATTTGTGCGAATTGGTCTGAGAAGCAAACCAATTCGACCGGAAATCTGCCATGCCCGTCATCACCAATATCGACGATCTCAAACGGCTGCACAAAAAGCGCACGCCGAAGATGTTTTATGACTATTGCGAAAGTGGGTCATGGACGGAGCAAACCTTCCGCGAAAATACCTCTGATTTCGACAAAATCCGCCTGCGCCAGCGCGTGGCCGTCGACATGGAAGGCCGTTCCACCGCCACAAAAATGATCGGGCAGGACGTCGCGATGCCCGTCGCGCTCGCCCCCGTCGGCCTCACCGGCATGCAGCGCGCCGATGGAGAGATCAAAGCGGCAAAAGCGGCCGAAAAATTCGGCGTGCCTTTCACGCTTTCGACCATGTCGATCTGTTCGATCGAGGATGTTGCCGAAAACACGACGAAGCCCTTCTGGTTTCAGCTCTATGTGATGCGCGATCAGGAATTCCTGAAAAACATCATCCAGCGCGCCAAGGATGCCGGATGTTCCGCCCTTGTGCTGACGCTCGATCTGCAAATTCTGGGCCAACGGCACAAAGACCTGAAAAACGGTCTCTCCGCCCCGCCCAAACTGACCCCCGCCGTGATCGCCGATCTGGCGACGAAATGGACTTGGGGGCTTGAGATGCTCGGCACCAAACGCCGTGGCTTTGGCAACATTCTCGGCCATGCCAAGGGCGTCGACGATCCCTCGTCCCTGTTCACATGGACCGCGCAGCAATTCGATCCGCGCCTCGACTGGGCGAAAATCGAAGCCATTAAGGAGATGTGGGGCGGCCCGATCATCCTCAAAGGCGTGATGGAGCCGGAAGATGCCGTGATGGCCGCCAAGGTCGGCTGCGACGCCATCGTCGTGTCGAACCACGGCGGGCGTCAGCTTGACGGCGCACTCTCCTCAATCCGCGCCCTCCCCCCGATCCTCGACGCGGTCGGCGATCAGGTCGAAGTGCATCTCGACAGCGGCATCCGCTCCGGTCAGGACGTGCTCAAAGCCATGGCCATGGGCGCCAAAGGCACCTTCGTCGGTCGCGCTTTCGTGCATGGTCTCGGCGCGATGGGCGAGGAAGGCGTGACCAAGGCGCTTGAGGTGATCCACAAGGAACTGGACATCTCCATGGCGCTTTGCGGACGCAAGCACATTGAGGATGTGGACCGCGACATTCTCCGCGTGCCGGAAGGTTTCGCCGGTCGCTGGGCCTGAATTATCCGAAATCTGATTTTAAAAGGCGCCTCTCAGGGCGCCTTTTGCACATTCAATGGCACCACGCCACGCTGCTTGCGCTCCAGCTGCACCACCGCAGGCGCGATCAGCGCGAGCAAAAGCGCCAGCGCCACGAACGCCCCGCGCAGCCCGATATGCTCCGCCAGCAATCCCATGGCGGACGGCCCCACGAAGAAGCCGCAAAAGCCGATCATCCACGCCCGCGACAGTGCCAGATTGCGGTGCCGTCGATGCACGCGCTTGCCAAGCAAAGAGGTCGCCGTCGGCACGATCACGGCCAGCCCAGCCGCAGCAATCCCGATACCGCTGAGCGCCACGACCTGCCCCGGCGCAACGGATAATAGGAACACCCCGGACATCGCCAAAAGCCCGGACCAGAATAGCACGCGCGGCTCACCGAACCTTTGCGTGGTGACATAGCCCAAGAGCCGAAAACAGCCCATGACCAGACCAAGCATGGCCGGCCCAAAGGCCCCATGCCCCACTGCCGCGCCCAGATCGCGTTCCAGAAAAATCGAGGACCAAGTGTCCACCGCATTCTCCCCCACGAAGGAGGCGAAGAGCATCACCGAGGTCAGCAAAACTGCCACCCAAGGCAATCCCCCGGTCATCGGAACCTCGCCCGGATCGTCGGGCATTTCGGCCCAGCTCCGCTCAAGCGTCAGCAACGAGAGCCCCGCCACCACGAGCCCCATCAGTGGGAAAATCACCTCCATCTCGACGCCCCGCGCCCGCATCGCACCTGTGCAAAAGGCAGACAGGCCAAAGGCCAAAGAGAAAGCACCGTGGTTGAGATTCATCAGATGCAGCCCGGTTTCCCCCTCAAGGGTCGAAATGCGCAGGTTCGCATTGATATCGAAACTGCCGATCGACATGCCCATGGCGGTCATGACGACAAACAACATGGCAGAGGATTGCGCAAAGACCGGCAATTGCAGCGCAAGCACCGAAAACAGGCCGAGCACCGGCAACACCCAGTGCCCCAAAAGCGCGAAAAGCCGTGGAGCGGAGTAAATCGCGAGCATCCCGCCCGCCGCAGAGCCCAAGAGCGCCAATCCGAAGACAGCATCACTCGCCCCGGTCTGCGCCTTGATCACCGGGACCATGGCAGAAAAACAGCCCCAGCTTGTCCCCGTGGCCGAAAGCGCCAACAGTGGCGCACGAGAAACGCCCACGGCGCGAAAGAGAGACTGTGCCATCAGGCCTCCCGGTTAGATGTGTAACAGGTTGCAGGTAAAGGCGCAGGACAGTTTCAAAAGAACAGTCAAAGCGCTTTGAGCCAACACTATGATAGTGCGCCTGCCATCGACAATAGGTATTTCCGCAGGGCAGATACGCAGAAACAGAAAAACCCTTCCCATTTCTCCGATTCCCGTGTATGGCCACGGCTTCACGCGGGACTACAGCCTTGGAGGAGTCCCGCCCTATCTTTATGGAGAATTCAAAATGGCTGGTGAGATTCCTGATCTTATTGCCTTGGAACGTACGGGGACAGGCAAGGGCGCCGCTCGTCAGGCTCGTCGCGACGGTCTGGTTCCGGGGATCGTGTACGGCGATGACAAAGAGCCGCTGCCGATCAACATCAAATTCAACGAACTGCTGAAACGCCTGAAAGCCGGCCGTTTCCTGTCCACCCTTTTCAACCTCAAAGTTGAAGGCCAGGAAGACGTCCGCGTGATCTGCCGTGGCGTGCAGCGTGACGTTGTGAAAGACCTGCCGACTCACGTCGACTTCATGCGTCTGCACCGCAACTCCCGCATCAACCTCTTCATCCCGGTGGAAATCATCGGTGAAGAAGCTGCTCCGGGCATCAAAAAAGGCGGTGTCGTGACCCACGTGCGTTCCGACGTCGAGCTCATCGTGACCGCGTCCGACATTCCGGACCATATCACGCTGGATATCACCGGCGGCAAAATCGGCGATGTGTACCACATCTCCGACATCAAACTGCCGGACGGCGTAAAGCCGGTCATCGAGCGTGACTTCGTGATCGCCAACATCGCAGCCCCGGCCGGTCTCGGTGGTGGTGCTGACGATGAAGAAGAAGAAGCCGCAGCAGCAGAAGAATAATTCTGCCGCAGTCTTCGGACAAATTAGAAACGCGGATCCCTCGGGGTCCGCGTTTTTCGTTTTGGGGCTGCCTCAGTGTTTGTGAAGACGGTGCAGGATCATACCAAGAGCCGACAAAAGTCCGACGCAAACCCGACAGCCGTTTTCAGCGTTCGATCAACACGGTTTCAAAACCTTCGAACTGCGGCGGCCCCACATAAACATCGCGGTGCTGCCCGGCGTTTTTATGGCTTTCGCGGAACGCCTCGGACCGGGTCCAGTTTTCGAAGTCCTCCTGGCTGGCCCAGAGCGTATGACTGGAATAAAGCGTATAGCCCTCTCCTTCCGGTCCTTTGAGCAAACGGAATTCAACAAAGCCCGGAAGGTCCTTGAGACGGCCTTCTCGATTGCGCCAGATGGTCTCGAAATCGTCCTCACGCCCCGGCGCAACTTTGAAGCGGTTCATTGCGATAAAGCTCATCTGTGTCTCCTTTATGAACTGATTTGGCGGGCTTAGAGGCTGGCTTTCCCCCGGCAATAGATTGCATGCATCCCCAAGCGTCAATATGCTGCGCCCGACCCTCAACAACAGGTGAGCCTCCCCATGCGCCTTTTCGTCGGCCTCGGAAATCCGGGCGGAAAATATGAGAAAAACCGTCACAACATCGGCTTTATGGTGCTGGACCAGATCGCCTCGGATCACGGATTTTCGCCATGGCGCGCTAAGTTTCAGGGACAGACCTGCGAAGGTCGTCTCGGGCGCGAAAATGTCGTGCTGCTCAAACCCGGCACCTTCATGAACCTTTCCGGTCAGGCGGTTGGTGAGGCAATGCGGTTTTACAAGCTTGATCCCGCCGATGTGGTCGTCTTCCACGACGAGCTGGATCTCGCCCCCGGCAAGGTGCGCACCAAGACCGGAGGCGGTCATGCGGGACACAACGGGCTGCGCTCCATCCATCAACATATCGGTGCCGATTATGATCGCGTGCGTCTCGGCATCGGCCATCCGGGCCACAAAGACCGCGTGTCCGGCTATGTGCTCGCCGATTTCGCCAAGGCGGAACAGGAGTGGCTCGACAACGTGATCCGCGGCTGCTCGGATGGTGCCCCTGCGCTTGCCGATGGCGAGACTGCGAAATTCTCCAACGCCGTCGCCCTGCGCACCGCCCCTCCGCGCAGTTCCACCGGGACAAAGCCCCAGAAAGCAAAGCCGGAGAAAGCGCCCGAACCGCCCGCAGAGGACAGCCGGTCACCGCTTGAGAAGCTGCGCGATAAGTTTCAGTGAACTGCCCAATGGCACGCAACACGATCTCGGGCGTTTCGATTTTCACGGACGTTGGATAGACTGGTACAGCCGGAGTTTTGACGGAGACAAAGATGGACAAGGCCCCTTCTCTCAACGTGCTGGGCGGCGTGCTCGCCCCTTGTTCGACCGATCCGATGACCGGCTATTTCCGTGACGGCGCCTGCAACACCTGCGCCGAGGATATGGGCAGCCATACGGTCTGCGCCGTGATGACGGCGGAGTTTCTGGCCTATTCGAAATATGTCGGCAACGACCTTTCGACACCGCGCCCGGAATATGGGTTCGCGGGGCTGAAACCGGGCGATCAATGGTGCCTCTGCGCGGGGCGGTTCCTGCAAGCGCATGACGAGGGTTGCGCCCCTAAGGTGGCACTCTCGTCGACACATCTCAGAGCGCTGGAGATCGTCCCTCTGGACGTGCTTAAACGCCACGCCCTCAACACCTGACCCCCAATGAAAAAAGCCGCCCCAAAGGACGGCTTTTCGGCGAAGTCTATGTCTTGCCTTACTCAGCGTCGCGCCCTTCGGCACCCGCGATATCGGCGCCAAGGTGGCGCGCCACTGTGAAGATATCCTTGTCGCCACGCCCCGAAAGGTTCACGACGATGATGTGATCCTTCGGCAGATCGCCCGCGATTTTCATCACATGAGCGACCGCATGGCTCGACTCAAGCGCCGGAATGATGCCCTCGGTACGGCAGCAGAACTGGAAGGCTTCAAGCGCCTCTTTGTCGGTGATCGAGACATATTGCGCCCGGCCCGTATCATGCAGCCAGCTGTGTTCCGGCCCGATCCCCGGATAGTCGAGGCCTGCAGAGATCGAATGGCCTTCAAGGATCTGCCCGTCCTCATCCTGCAAAAGATAGGTGCGGTTGCCGTGCAGCACCCCCGGACGCCCGCCCGTCAGAGACGCGCAATGCTCCATCCGGTCGTCCACTCCATGACCGCCAGCCTCGACACCGATGATGCCGACGCTCTCGTCATCAAGGAACGGGTGGAACAGCCCCATAGCGTTAGAACCACCGCCCACAGCCGCGACCAGCGTATCGGGCAGACGCCCCTCGCCTTCGAGTTCCGCAAGCTGCCAACGGGTTTCCTGACCGATGATGGCTTGGAAATCGCGGACCATCGCCGGATAGGGGTGCGGCCCGGCCACCGTGCCAATGCAGTAGAAAGTGTCGCGCACGTTGGTCACCCAATCGCGCAGCGCATCGTTCATCGCATCCTTGAGCGTGCCGCGGCCGGATTTCACCGGAATAACCTTCGCCCCCAGAAGCTCCATCCGGAACACGTTGGGTTTCTGACGCTCCACATCGGTCGCGCCCATGTAGACGATGCACTCAAGACCGAACTTGGCGCACACCGTTGCCGTTGCAACGCCGTGCTGCCCCGCGCCGGTTTCGGCGATGATCCGGGTCTTGCCCATACGACGCGCCAGAAGGATCTGACCCAGCACATTGTTGATCTTATGTGCGCCCGTATGGTTCAGCTCCTCGCGCTTGAGATAAACCTTCGCGCCGCCAAGCTCTTCGGTCATCTTTTCCGCGAAATAGAGCGGGCTCGGACGGCCGACGTAATATTTCCAGAGATCGCGCATCTCTTGCCAGAACTCGGGATCGTCCTTGGCGTTATTGTATTCCTCTTCGAGGGCGAGGATCAGCGGCATCAGCGTCTCGGACACGAAACGCCCACCAAAAATGCCAAAGCGTCCCTTTTCATCCGGGCCACTCATGAAGCTGTTGTAAAGATCGTTCATCGCGATGCTCCTTTGCGGATCGCCAATGGATGTAGCTCAGAGGCCCCGCACGGTAAAGCGTGCGCGCCTCCTTTGCTGCGAAAACACTCCAAAAAGCCCATCAGGCGGCGCGGATCGCCTCGATGAAAGCCCGAATTTTGGCAGGGTCTTTCACACCAGGGGCGCTTTCAACACCCGAGGAGACATCCACCTGTTTCGCACCCGTCATCTGGATTGCCAGAACCACGTTCTCCGGCGTCAGGCCACCCGCCAGCATCCAAGGCCGGTTCCAGCCGCGTTTGGCAATGAGCCGCCAATCAAAGGCCAACCCGTTGCCACCCGGCAAATCCGCCCCTTTCGGCGCTTTTGCATCGACCAGCACCTGATCACAGACCATGCCATAAGCATCGAGCGCAGGCACATCGGAGGGTTCGGCAACCCCCACGGCCTTCATCACAGGAAGGCCATAACGCGCACGAATTTCCGCCACGCGCTCCGGGCTTTCCTTGCCATGAAGCTGCAGCATATCGAGCGGCACCTCACCGGTGATCCGGTCAAGCTCTTCATCCGTGGCGTTCACCACCAAAGCCACCTTGGCCACGCCCACCGGCACCTCAAGCGCCAGATCGCGGGCCGTTGCGATGTCCACATGCCGCGGTGATTTCGGGAAGAAGACAAACCCGAGATAATGCGCACCGGCGTCCACAGCCGTCGCAACGGCCTCAGGCGTTTTCAGCCCGCAAATTTTAACACGTGTATCCATGAGATTATCGGCTGCTCAGCGCTCCAGAAGCGCAAGCACTTCGTCGCCGTCCTTCTTCGCCTTGTCGACCTTGAGTTTATCGACTTCGCGGGCCAGCTGTTCTTTCTCACGCTTATGCGTGCTGGCGGCTGAGCGATGCTTGTACTCACGCATCCACTCCCAAACGAACCCAATCAGAAGCCCGGCGATGATCGCGCCAAAGATAACGACGAACAGCGGCAGTTTGATCGACAGCGAAATGCCCGACAAGGTCGCCAGCTCACCGGGCAAGAGATACAGCGTCACGACATCCCGATTGGCCAAAGCCACAGTGACAAGCACCACCGCCAGCGCGGCAAGGAAAGCGTAACGGATATATCGCATTTAGGTCGGCCTTATTCTTCGTTCAGACGGTCGCGCAGGAGCTTGCCGGTCTTGAAGAAGGGCACATGCTTTTCCTCGACGGGAACGCTGTCGCCCGTGCGCGGGTTGCGGCCCATTCTGGCATCCCGTTTCTTGACGGAAAAGGCGCCAAATCCGCGCAACTCGACCCGATCGCCACGGGCCATCGCTTCAATGATTTCTTCGAAGATCGTATTCACGATCCGCTCGACGTCTCGTTGGTAGAGATGTGGGTTTTCGTCTGCGATCTTCTGGATCAACTCGGACCGGATCATGAAGTCCCCCCTTGCATATCTGGCGCGTTTCTTTTGACTTTTTCGTATCGCTCAGGCCCTACCAGAAGAGCTAACCCCTCCATAGCACGACCTAAATCCGACTATAGGACGGGAACCGCATTCGGGAAAGCGTCTCTTAGGCTCTCCTTGGCTGTTTTTTGCCGTTAATACGCTGAGTTTTCGCCCAAAAATCCCTCAGGCTGCGTTATTTCGCACAGCAACAGGTCGGGGGAAATGCGCCGCAACGCGGCATCAGCCAAAGCGATTCGGAAGATCGAAGCAGATTGGCCTATCTCAAAAGGCAGGTCTGGCAGGTGGCCAAAAGAAAAGGCCCCGTAGGGCCCTTTCAAAACTTATGCGCAGATCGCGATTACTCGTCGCCCTTGAGGGCTGCACCGAGGATGTCGCCCAGCGACGCACCGGAGTCGGAGGAACCGTACTGTTCGACGGCTTCTTTCTCTTCCGCGATTTCGCGTGCTTTGATCGACAGACCCAGACGACGGGTTTTCTGATCGACGTTGGTCACGCGCACATCGATGTGGTCACCGATCTGGAAACGCTCGGGGCGCTGCTCAGCACGGTCACGGGACAGGTCGGAGCGGCGGATGAAGGATTTCGCACCTTCGTATTCCACTTCGATGCCACCGTCTTCGATTGCGGTCACGGTCACGGTCACGATGGAGCCGCGTTTCACGCCTTCAACCGCACCAGAGAAGCTGTCGTCGAGAGCTTTGATGGAGAGAGAGATACGCTCTTTGTCCACGTCCACTTCGGTGACGACGGCTTTGACCATGTCGTTCTTGTGGTAGTTCTGGATGGCGTCCTCGCCACGCTCTTCCCAAGACAGGTCGGAGAGGTGAACCATACCGTCGATGTCGCCCGGCAGACCAACGAACAGACCGAATTCGGTGATGTTCTTGACTTCGCCTTCGACAACGGTGCCTTCCGGATGGGTCTCTGCGAAGAGTTCCCACGGGTTGCGCATGGTCTGCTTGAGACCAAGAGACACGCGGCGTTTGGACGGATCGATCTCGAGAACCATGACTTCCACTTCTTGCGAGGTGGAGACGATTTTGCCCGGGTGGACGTTTTTCTTGGTCCAGGACATCTCGGAGACGTGAACCAGACCTTCGACGCCCGGCTCCAGCTCAACGAATGCGCCGTAGTCGGTGATGTTGGTCACGCGGCCAGTGTGCACGGTTTCGAGCGGGTACTTGGATTCAACGGAATCCCACGGATCGTCCTGCAGCTGTTTCATGCCGAGGGAGATACGGTGGGTATCTTTGTTGATCTTGATCACCTGCACCTTGATCGTCTCACCGATGGTGAGGATCTCGGACGGGTGGTTCACGCGGCGCCATGCCATGTCGGTAACGTGCAGCAGGCCGTCAACGCCACCGAGGTCCACGAAGGCACCATATTCGGTGATGTTTTTGACGACGCCGTCAACGGTCTGACCTTCGGTGAGGTTGCCGATGACTTCAGCGCGCTGTTCAGCACGGGACTCTTCGAGGATCGCACGACGGGAGACAACGATGTTGCCACGACGACGGTCCATCTTGAGGATTTGGAACGGCTGCTTGAGACCCATGAGCGGGCCAGCGTCGCGCACCGGACGAACGTCCACTTGGGAGCCCGGAAGGAACGCAACTGCGCCGCCCAGATCGACGGTGAAGCCGCCTTTGACGCGGCCAAAGATGGCGCCTTCGACGCGCTCCTCAGAGGCGTAGGCTTTTTCCAGACGATCCCATGCTTCTTCACGACGTGCTTTGTCGCGGGAGATGACGGCTTCGCCACGGGCGTTTTCAACGCGGTCGAGGAACACTTCAACTTCGTCGCCAACGGCCACGGAAGGTGCTTCGCCCGGGTTGGAGAATTCTTTCAGGTCAACGCGGCCTTCCATTTTGTAGCCTACGTCGATGATGGCTTGACCGGCCTCGATGGCGATCACTTTGCCTTTGACAACCGAACCTTCGGCCGGGGTGTCAATTTCGAAGCTTTCATTCAGGAGGGCTTCGAAATCCTCCATAGATACGTTCTGAGCCATGTGGTCTCTAGATTCCTTTTCATACGTTTATGCGGGCCAAGCGGTTGTCTCCGCCGGTCTTAGTTTCACTTAAGCCTTTGAAACCAACGTATTCGCGACCTTACGGGTAAAAACACAAATCAGGGCCGAAGCTGTTCTCCGACCCTGCCCGTACTGTCTTGATGACGTCTGATGGCCTCATAGACTGGCGCGCGTTTAGCGCCGAATCCCCTTAAAAGCAAGGGAAATCGCGGATAACGCGCGATCATCACGTTATGCCAACCCGTCCAACCGCTCCAGATAAGCCGCGTCGTTTTCGCCAGCCAGACGCGCATAGGGGAAGGCGGAACCGTAGGTGGCGACGCTGGTGGCGGCTTTGGTGAAAAGCGTGATCAGCTCGCACGCACGGTCCGGGGAAATGACGGGATAGGCCCCGTCTTCTTGCAGCCCAAGGTTCTGCTCGAACCCCAAAAGCGAGTCATACGACATGGACCAATTGCCAAAGGGCGACACATCCATCGCCTCTTCGCACAACAGGATTTCCATGTTCTGATGGCGCTCGTCCGCTTCGATGCGCGCGAGCAGAGCCTCGACACTCTCTTTCGGACCATGCAATGCCTGAAAGAACTGTTCATCAACACGCAGCAGGATGCCCGTCACGCCATGGGATGCGTTGAACTTCACTGCTGTGCGCAGGATGTCGAGATCGGACGGGTGAAAATCTTCGTGGCGCGCCACTGAACGATACAACAGCTGAATATACGGGGACACGCGCCTCTCCTGTCTCGACTTATTGTGAGCGCGGGGAAAATGGCCCCGAAGACACAGGCAAGACAAGCTCTATTTGCACAGCTTCAACCGAAAAATGTCGAGGAGCATCGAAAACAGCCGACGCTCCTCAAAAATCTATGCTATTTTTGCACAGAGACGCGAGGTCAATCCAGATCCGTCACGATCTCATACGCCGGTTTGCGGACCTTCTTCATCGGGGCGAGCCAATCGCCTTCGGTCTCACGGGTGCCAAGCGGCATGAGCAAAACGGATTTCAGCCCCTTCTCTTCCAGACAAAGGATTTCATCGACCTTATCGGCTTCGAATCCTTCCATCGGCGTGCTGTCCACCTCAAGCTCGGCGGCAGCGGCAAGCGCAAAGCCCAGAGCGATATAGGCCTGACGCGCTGCGTGATCGGCGTTGGTGCGCACCTCTCGCGGCAGGTACATGGATTTAAGACGGTCGTAATAGGTATCAAGCCGTTCCCGCGTACCGGGACGTTCGGAGGCATGCTGGTTCACCACCGCGTCGATCCGTGCGTCATTGTAATTGTCATAGGCTGCAAACACGAGGAGATGCGAACCGTCGGTGATCTGCGATTGGTCAAAAGACACCGCTCTCAGCTTTTCGCGCAGCTCTTTGTTGCGGATGACAAAAATGTGGAAGGGCTGCAGCCCCGAAGAGGTCGGCGCCATACGGGCGGCCTCGACGATTTTCGCGACCTTGTCCTCGGAGACGGGCTTCGAGGGGTCCATTTTCTTGGTGGCATAACGCCAGTTCAGATTATCGAGAAACATGGGGGGGTATCCTTGGGTAAAAGCGATTTTCCCGGATATGGTGTCGCAATCGGGCACCACAACCGTCCGAATTTTAGCACAGCCTGCTAGGCCCTTTACGCAAGGCATTGATTTTAAGCCATTTCAGGCAGCGTTTCCGCAGCAACGCGCACCCCCTTGCGCGCTGATGCACGCGACGCGCCTCAAGAAATATCCAAGCCGAGGCGCGTGGGCGGAAAACCCACCTCCTCGAAGCGCGCCAGAACCTTCGCCTCAAAAGTCGGATCATCGAGCCAGAGACATTGCGAGAAATACCATGTGAGGAACTTCGCATAGTCGCGAGGCCGGCTCAGGGCACGCTCTAACGCCGCCGGGAACTCTTCCGGCGCCGTCACGCGCTCGGCGGCCTGATCGAAATCCGCTCGAGCGAACAGGATCGTCGGCGTCCCGTGCAGCATCCCTTCCAGAGAGGCGGCAGAGTTCGCCGATACACTCACCGCCGCCTGCCGCAAAAGATCATGCACATTGGCATTCGTCTTGATCGGCTGAAATCCTTCCGCCACAAAGCTGCGGATGATCTTGAGTCCCTCCTCTTTGCGGAGCGGATGCGGCTTGATGTAAACCGGGCGGCCCCCTGCGCCTTCGAGGACGGCGCGGATCATCTTGTCGCGCCCCATATAGGCATGGTTCCGGCGGTAGGGCGGCGGGCCTTGCAGAAAGATGACGATACCCTCGGGGGCGATCTCCTCGATGTCTTTCTTTTGGTGATAACGGGATTGGCGCGGTTCTGAAAACCGCGCGCGTAGATCGCTCACATAGGCCTCGGCTTCCGCCGCCTCCACCATCTCAGGCTCAAACACCCGATCCGCGATGGAACTGTCCGCCAAAACACCTTTCGGATCGAGATGCCAACAGCGATCAAGATAGGCAAGCGCCGCGATCAGCGTGTCGGCATGCGGCTGGCGCGCGTTATCGACGATATGGAGATTGCCGTCCCGCTCCTGCGGCGGGAAGCGCGGCGCGATCTCCACGACACCACCGCGCCTCTCGACCATGCGCTTGATCCGGGGATACAGCGTCGACATTTTGCCCGCCTCCAAAAGCGCCCTTTCATGATCGGGCAGATGGAGAACGAGCTTCGCGGTCATGTCCGGCGCGTCTCGATCAGCTTGATGACTTTCGCGACAGCCTCATCAATCGTCATGGTCGTGGTATCGATGAGCGTCGCGTCAGGGGCTGGCTTCAGGGGCGCAGTCGCCCGCGCCGCATCCCGCTCATCGCGCTCGCGCAGATCGGCCAGCACGTCTTCGACGGTCACGGTTTCGCCTTTGGAGGCCAATTCCTTTTGGCGGCGCACCGCGCGCACCTCGTCGGAGGCGGTAATATAGAGCTTCACCTCCGCGTCCGGGCAGATCACCGTACCGATGTCACGCCCGTCCAGAACAGCTCCGCCTTCCCGGCGGGCAAAAGCCTGTTGAAAATCCACAAGGGCGGCGCGCACTTCCGGAATGGCAGCCACGCGCGAAGCCGCCTGCCCCGCATCCCCGGAACGCAGATCATCACGTTCAAGGTCCTCCGCCGTCAGAGCCTCAGCCGCTTCAATCGGGGACAGCCCCTCAAAGGTCTTCGCCCCCGTGGCGCGATACAGCAACCCGGTATCGAGGTGGGCAAATCCGAAATGCGCGGCAACAGCTTTGGAAATCGTGCCTTTACCGGCGGCGGCGGGGCCATCAATGGCGATGCAGAAACTCATGAGATCCTCCAAATCGGGAGATAAGTTCTGACTCAGGCGCGCGGGAGTGTCAATTTCCGCGCGTTCACTTTCGCGATCCCTCGACGCCCCCCAGAGATAGAAGGTGGCGCGGACCAAAGCCCGGAACGCCACCACCCGCATCTCAATTGTTGCGCGTCACATGCGCGCCCAGATCCGTCATCAGCCTCTCGAAGACCGGGAAAGAGGTGGCAATCGGGCCGCCGTCATCGACGCTGACCGGCTGCTGCGCGGCCATGCCGAGGATCAGGAAGGACATGGCGATCCGGTGATCGAGATGGGTGGCACAGGTCGCCCCGCCCCGAACGCCATCCGGGCCAAGCCCGTGCACGATCAAAGTGTCATGATCTTCCTCAATGGACACACCGCAAGCCTCAAGCCCGCGCGCCATGGCGTCGATCCGATCGCTTTCCTTGACCCGCAATTCCTTAACCCCGCGCATCACTGTCGTGCCCTCGGCATAGGCGGCGACCGCCGACAGGATCGGGTATTCGTCAATCATCGATGCGGCGCGTTCCGCCGGCACTTCGATGCCTTTAAGCTTGGAATATTTCACCCGCAGATCGGCCACAGGCTCGCCGCCCTCTTCGCGTTCATTTTCAAAGGCGATGTCCGCGCCCATTTCCTTGAGCGTGATGAACAGCCCGTTCCGCGTCGGGTTCTGACTGACGCCCGGCACGAACACCTCGGACCCCGGCACGATCAGCGCGGCGCAGACCGGAAACGCTGCCGAGCTCGGGTCGCGCGGCACGGCGACATCCTGCGGCTTCAATTCCGGGCGGCCGGTCAGGGTGATCTTGTTATAGCCTTCCGGCGTTTTCTCCGTCGTCAGCTCGGCGCCAAACCCCACAAGCATGCGCTCGGTATGATCGCGCGTCGCTTCTTTCTCGATCACAACCGTTTTGCCCGGAGCGTTCAGCCCGGCCAGAAGCACGGCGGATTTCACCTGTGCCGATGGCACCGGCGTCTGATATTCCACCGGCACCGGATCAGATACCCCGATCAGCGTCAGAGGCAAGCGTCCGCCAGACCTGCCCACCGACGTGGTGCCAAACAGCGCCAAAGGATCGGTCACCCGCGCCATCGGGCGTTTGCGCAGGGAACCGTCGCCCGTAAAGGTCGTGCAGAAATCATAGGTCGCAACGCAGCCCATGATCAGGCGCACGCCCGTGCCGGAGTTGCCGCAGTCGATCACATCCTCAGGCTCGGAAAAGCCTCCAACGCCCACGCCGTGCACGGTCCATTCGCCAGCGCCTTCTCGCACCACCTCGGCCCCGAGCGCCTGCATCGCTTTCGCGGTGTCGAGCACGTCTTCGCCTTCGAGCAGGCCGGTGATTTTCGTCTCCCCCACGGCCATCGCGCCAAAGATCAGCGCCCGGTGGGAAATCGACTTGTCTCCCGGCACGGCTGCGGTGCCTTTCAAAGGCCCGTTTCTGCGCGCACTCATCGGGATCGGGGTGCCGTGACTGGACATGCTGCTCTCCTCACATTTCTTGCCGCTCTGATAACGCAAGCCGCGCGTGCGGTCTATCGACTGTCTTCATTGCAGCCGAAATACTCGGCTGTGCTCAAACCTTGCGAAAGGTCATGTAATGCGGCGTGCGGCCTTCGCGGATGGCTTTTTTCTCGTAGCGGGTCGAGAACCAGTCCGACCACGGCTTACGCCAGTCTTCGGCGCATTCGCCCAGCCATTCAAATCCCGCGCGCGGCACCTCTTCCATGGTTTGGCGCACGTAATCGGGAATATCGGTCGCAACACGGAATTCCGCACCCGGTTTGAGCGCGCGGCAAAGCGGCTCCAGATGCTCAGCGGTGACGAAGCGGCGGCGGTGGTGGCGCGCTTTCGGCCACGGATCGGGGTAGTTCAGAAACGCTTTGTCGAGGCTCTCGTCGGGCAGCACATCGAACAGGTCACGGGCATCGCCCGCATGGATCGCCACATTGTCCAGCCCACCGACACGGCGGATATGCCCAAGGCAAGAGGCCACGCCGTTGACATAGGGCTCACAACCGATGATCGCGACATCCGGATAGGTTTGCGCCATGTGGATCAGGTGCTCGCCAGCACCGAAGCCCACTTCAAGCCAGACCGGCTTACCGCCGAAGCGCGCATTCAGGTCGAGCTTCTCGCGCTCAGGGTTTTCCTCCCAGGACACAGGCCCCGGAGCCAGCATGGGCAGATCCTCTTCGAGGTAATCCTTCTGCGCCTGATTGAGCGTCTTGCCGTGGATACGGCCATAGAAGTTGCGCCAAGGCGCGCCCGATTGGTGCTGTTGATCGTCAGACATGGAAAACCCCGCTTTGGTTCAAGCGGGGCTTTTGCCAAGTTTTCCGCGTCGGGGCAAGGTGCGGATCAACTGCGTTGGATCAGGAAAAGCCCGCCTGCCATCAACAGCATTCCCGTCGCACGCAGACCGGAGAGCGCCATACGTGGTGCGCCGAAGAGGCCGAAATGATCGATGAGGCCCGCCGAAAGGACTTGCCCCAGAAGGACAAAGAACACCGCATTACCGATCCCGAACCGGGGCGCGATGGTCGTGATCGACAGGATGTAGAAGGCAAAGAGCACCCCACCGAGAAACAAATAGGCGGGCTGGCGGATCAGTTCTGACGGCGCGCCGACCGGCCCTGACACCGCGCGATAGATAAAAATCGAACTGAACGCGACCACAACAAACACCAACCCGGCCAAGGCAGGGGAGCCAAGACGCGCGCCGAGCTGGGCATTGAGCGCGGCAAAGATCGGAATGCCGATCCCGGCCAAAAGCATGACAAACGGGTCTCTTAATGTGTCGGACATGAGATCTCCTCCGCGTATCCTCCGGTCAAGCTGCACACAGAGGGAAGAAAATCAACGCGCAAGCATGCGGCATCGCCTTGCAGCTTTGCAAGCCCTCCGGACAGCCCTTTATAGAACTCATCGCCTCTCACCCCCGCCCCCGGTAAGGCGGCACGCCCTGTGCCGGGATCCAGAGGTCTTTCGGCTCCGGCCCGGTGGCCCAGAACACGTCGATCGGAATCCCGCCGCGCGGATACCAATAGGCCCCAATGCGCAGCCATTCCGGGTCGAGCAATTCAACCAGACGCTTGCCGATATAGACCGAACAATCTTCGTGGAACGCGCCGTGATTGCGGAAAGAACCGAGAAAGAGCTTCAGAGATTTGCTCTCCACCAGCCATTTGCGCGGGATGTAGTCGATCATCAGATAGCCGAAATCCGGCTGGCCGGTCATCGGGCAGAGCGAGGTGAACTCGGGCGCAGTAAACCGCGCGACATAGCGTTCACCCTCATGGCTATGCGGCACTTTTTCGAGCACCGCCTCTTCCGGGC
The DNA here is from genome assembly GCF_054788345.1 of Celeribacter sp. ULVN23_4. NCBI lineage: Bacteria > Pseudomonadati > Pseudomonadota > Alphaproteobacteria > Rhodobacterales > Roseobacteraceae > Celeribacter > Celeribacter sp. ULVN23_4. The sequence goes on from NZ_JBTVYO010000001.1 coordinate 165,641, forward strand.
TCTTCGGCAGCGCGCTTGCCCCACCGAGTTGCGTGAGGCCGGACGTGTCGGTCTTGGGCATGTCAGTTGTCCTTATTCAAAGCCGCAGTCAGAAAGGCGGCATCCCGATCCGAGAAGGCACAAAGCAGGATGTTCACATCGGAAAGCTCCGCCATAGCACTCCGGATCGTATGCACTGCAATGCCCGCCGCGCGGTCTTTCGGGAAACCATAGACACCCGTCGATATGGATGGAAACGCGACCGAGCGGATCATCCGCGCACGCACGATATTCAGGCTTTCACGATAGCAGGAGGCAAGCGTTTCGTCTTCCCCCTGCCCGCCGCCGTGCCAGATCGGCCCGACGGTGTGGATCACGTAGCGCGCCTTGAGAAGATACCCGCCCGTCAGCTTGGCCTGCCCCGCAGGGCAGCCGTTGAGCGTGCGGCATTCGTCGAGAAGCCCCGGACCGGCCGCGCGATGGATCGCCCCATCGACACCGCCGCCGCCCAAAAGCGTCGAGTTGGCCGCGTTGACCACCGCCTCCACATCGAGATCGGTGATAGAGCCGGTGACAACGCGCAGAGGCATCAGACGGCTTTCGCCAGCGCCTCGGCCAGATCGGTGCGTTCCCAGCTAAACCCGCCATCCGCTTCCGGTGCGCGCCCGAAATGGCCATAGGCCGCGGTGCGCTGATAGATCGGTTTGTTCAGGCTAAGGTGGGTGCGAATTCCGCGCGGGGTCAGATCCATGACCTGCGGGATCGCGGCCTCAATGGCAGCTTCGTCCACTTTGCCCGTGCCATGCAGGTCGGCATAGATCGACAGCGGCGCAGCGACGCCAATCGCGTAAGACAGCTGGATCGTCGCCCGATCCGCCAGTCCCGCCGCCACGACGTTTTTCGCCAGATAGCGCGCCGCATAGGCCGCAGAGCGGTCCACCTTGGTCGGATCTTTCCCGGAGAATGCGCCGCCGCCATGCGGGGCCGCGCCGCCGTAAGTGTCCACGATGATCTTGCGCCCGGTCAAACCCGCATCGCCATCCGGTCCGCCGATCACGAATTTTCCGGTCGGATTGACGTGCCAGATCGTCTCCGGCGTCACCCAGCCCTCCGGCAGGGTCTCAAGAATGTAAGGCTCGACCAAAGCCCGCACGTCATCCGAGTTCATGGACTCATCAAGGTGCTGGGTCGACAGAACGATGGAGCTAACCCCCACCGGCTTGCCGTCGCGGTATTTCACGGAAAGCTGCGATTTCGCATCCGGACCAAGCCGCGGCTCCGTGCCGTTCTTGCGGACTTCGGCCAGACGGCGCAGGATCGCGTGGGCATATTGGACCGGAGCCGGCATCATCGCCTCGGTCTCGTTCGTGGCATACCCGAACATGATGCCCTGATCGCCCGCGCCCTCGTCCTTGTTCTCTGCGGCATCGACGCCCTGCGCGATATGCGCGGATTGCTCGTGAAGGTAGTTTTGCACCTCCAGCGTCTGCCAATGGAACTTGTCCTGCTCATACCCGATGTCTTTGACACATTCGCGCACGATGCGGTCGATGTGATCCATATAGTCGTGGAGCTTGGCCTTGTCCGACAAGCCAACCTCCCCGCCGATGACCACACGGTTCGTGGTGGCGAAGGTTTCACAAGCAACGCGTGCTTCCGGCTCTTCTGCGATCAGCGCATCGAGAACGGCATCGGAAATACGGTCGCAAACCTTGTCAGGGTGGCCCTCGGAAACGGATTCCGAAGTGAAGACGTAATCTTTGCGGGACATGGGGGTCGTGCTCCATTGGGTTATGACACCCGCACGTCAGGAAGCCGTTGTGCGGGCCGTTGATCTAAATGCGATATAACCGCAACCCGGGAGGGTCAATCGGTTTTTCTGGTGCGCATGAGGGTTGTGCCGATCCTGCCACTCAACACCAAAAGGATTAAAAATATCAAAACCGGGGCCTCGGAAAACCGCGTGTAAAGAGGCGGTTGCTGCGCGCCGGGCAATTTGGCCGTGAAGGCCCCGGAGGTGCCCAGAGGGATCGCAGCCCGCACCCCGCCCCGCGCATCAATCAGCGCGGATATGCCGGTATTGGCCGCCCGCACCATCGGCAGCCCCGTCTCAATGGCCCGGAACCGCGCCTGCGCAAGCGCCTGCTGCGGGCCGGAAAAGGTGCCAAACCAAGCATCGTTGGTCATTTGCAACAGCCAGTCCGGGCGCGCCTCCGTGCGCAGATCGCGCGGGAAAATCGCCTCGTAACAGATCAGTGGCAGCGCATGACCAAGCGCGCCCATGTCCATCAGATGCGGTCCCGGCCCTGCGGAATAGCCATAGCCGCTGTTCGCCGTGAAAGAGCGCAGACCGATCCGTTCAAGCAGCCACGGCAAGGGCATGTATTCGCCGAACGGAACGAGGTGATGCTTGTCATAAACATCGGCAACCTCGCCCTGTTCATCGAGCAGGATCGCACTGTTGAAGCCGTGCATGCCGTCCACCCGATTAAGACCAACCACGGCCCGGGCCGGGGCGGCCGTTTGAGCAATTTCTGCCAGCTCCGGTCCTGCCGCATAGAGCGGCACCGCGACGGAGGTCTCCGGCCAGATCACCAGATCGGCCCCTTCCGGCGGCGTCACGGACAAGGCACGCTGATAGAAGATCGGAATGTAATCCGGGTTCCATTTCAGATGCTGCGGCGCGTTGGGTTGCACCACACGAATGGCCTGCTCCCTGTCGGGTGGCAGCGGAGCGGATTGACGTTGAAACCCGATGACAAAGGCCGCAGCAAAGAGAGCAATGGCAACGCCCCCCGTCCACAGCGAGCGTTTGAGGACTGCATGCGCAAGCACCGCAGCCAAAGCGAAACTCAACGCCGTGAGACCATAGGGCCCCACGAAGGCAGAGAGCTGCGCCAAGGGCGTGTCGAGCCAGATATAGCCGGGCATCGCCCAGGGAAACCCGGTAAAGATATGGCCCCGCAGAAGTTCCGCCGCCCCCCAAAACCCGGCAAGCCCCGGCAGACCGGTCTTAAACCGTTTCGCCAAGAAGAAGGCCAAAGCCCAGAATAGTGCCAACCCGCCCGACATGAAGAACAGCGCGAAGGGGATCATCCAGCCGTCCTGCATAGGCTCGACAAGGAAGGGATTCACAATCCAGTTCAGCGAGACAAGGAAGGTTGAGAACCCGACAAGCCAACCACGAAAGGCGGCCTGTCTGGGCGTGAGCGCCATGCGCCATGTGATCGCCGCCATGGTGAGGCCGATCAGAGCCACCGGCCAGACCCCGAGCGGGGCCTGTCCTGCGGCGATGAGAAAGCCCGCACTCAGCGCAAAGGCCCGAGGCGGCGTAAACGCGCGCCGAATCCGTGACAGGCGCGCGCCCATGTTTTAGGTCTCCGCCTTCGGTTTCACGGCAGACGGCAGGCGCACGCGGATACGTTTGATCCGGCGCGGGTCCGCATCAACGATCTCGAACTCGGCCCCCGACGCATGCGGGATCACCTCGCCACGCGCGGGCACACGCCCGGAAAGAAGAAACACGAGACCGCCCAGAGTGTCGATCTCCTCTTCCTCTTCTTCCTCGGTCAGACGCAAACCGATGGCCGCCTCGAATTCATCGAGAGGGGCTTTGGCCTGCGCGATGAAGACACCCGGCGCGGATTGGGTCCAGAACACATCTTCATCGATGTCGTGCTCGTCCTCAATCTCACCGATCACCTGTTCGACAAGGTCTTCGAGCGTCACAAGCCCGTCCACCCCGCCGTATTCGTCGATAACCAGCGCCATATGCATGCGCTCCGTCTGCATCTTTTGCAGCAGCACCCCGATTGGCATCGAGGGAGGCGCAAAAATGAGCGGGCGCAGCATTTTGCGCAGATTGAACCGCTCGCCCTTGCCATTAAAGCCATGGGTGAGTGCAAAATCTTTGAGGTGCACAAGCCCCACCGGCGTGTCCAACGTGCCTTTGTACACGGGCAATCGCGTCATGCCGCTTTCCCGGAAGACCTCAACAAGATCCTCCTTCTTAATGTCGGTCGGAACCGCCACGATCTCCGCTTTGGGAATCGCAACGTCATCCACCCGCATCCGGCGTAGATTGACCATGCCGGGGCGTTGCACGGGCTGGGATTGCGCCACAGATGGGCTTGCCCCGGCCAAGGCTGTTGTTTCGGAGGGTTTGGCGGTAAATGCCGCCTTCATTCGGTCGAACCAACCAGAGGGATTGCGCCCATGACGGCGCGGTCTGCTCTGTGGTCTGCTTATAGGGTCGATCGGCGCGCTCTGCGCTGCCGTAGAAGACCCAGGCTCGGTGTCGCCCATGCGTCCTTTCCAAATTGAACCGGTCTTTTGCGACCGTTCGCCTAATATGGGTCTTCGAGACCCATGGTTGCAAGTATTTCGATCTCGGTTTGCTCCATAATTTCTGCATCCCTGTCGGTTATGTGATCATAACCCAACAGATGTAACAGACCATGAACAAGCAAATGGGTGACATGATCGGCGAATGTCTTGTCCTGCTCCTCGGCTTCGCGGGCGCAGGTTTCATAGGCGATTGCGATATCCCCGAGCTCTACCGTGCCGTCGAAATCCGGCTCCGGCAGCGGCGGACGCTCTCCCGGCGTGGCCCGCTCGTCCGCCGGCCATGACAGCACATTGGTCGCCTTGTCCTTCTCGCGAAAATCCGCGTTCAGCACCTTGATCCGCGCATCATCACAGGCCAGCACGGAGCCTTCGCACAACTCCGGATCAAGCGCCAGATACGACAAAGTGGCGGCCTCGGCGGCATGCGCCAAGGCCTCAAGCCCCGCCTCGTCCCAGCGGTCATCCTCAATAATGACTTCAACGGCCATGCGGCGCTCCGACGATTTCTTCGCGCTTATTGCGCTTCGTCGGCCTCATACGCTTCGATGATCGCCGCCACAAGCGGGTGACGCACAACATCTTTCGAGGTGAAGTAGTTGAACGAGATGTTCGGCACGCCTGCGAGGATGCGTTCGGCATCGCGCAGCCCCGATTGCACGCCGCGCGGCAAATCGACCTGAGAACGGTCGCCGGTGATCACCATGCGCGAGCCTTCGCCGAGACGGGTCAGGAACATTTTCATCTGCATGGTGGTGGCGTTTTGTGCCTCGTCGAGCACCACAAAAGCGCGGCTCAGCGTCCGGCCCCGCATGAAGGCAAGAGGCGCGATCTCGATGGTCTTTTCCTCTTTCATCTTCGCCAGCTGCTTGGCCGGAAGAAAATCATTCAGCGCGTCGTAAAGCGGCTGCATGTAGGGATCGACCTTCTCGTCCTGCGTCCCCGGCAAGAAACCCAGACGCTCGCCCGCTTCAACAGCAGGGCGCGACAGGATGATCCGGTCCACATGACCATTGATCAGCATGTTCACCCCAACCGCAACCGCAAGATAGGTCTTGCCCGTGCCTGCCGGACCGATCCCGAAGGCGAGTTCGTTCTTGAACAGGTTCTCGACATAGGTTTTCTGCGCGCCAGTGCGGGGTTCGACAAGCTTCTTGCGGGTCTTGATTTCGACCTCGCCACCGCGGAACATTTCCATCTGATCGCCGGGCAAACCGTGTTCGGCAGTGTCGACATGGCCCATCCGGATCACGCCGTCGATGTCGCCGGGCTCGATCTCGCGCCCTGCTTCAAGCTTACTATAGAGTTCCTGAAGAACCGATGCGGCGCGACCGCGGGCACTGCCCGTCCCCATCACGGAAAGCATATTTCCTCGTCGGACAATCTGGACTTCGAGCTTATGTTCGATTTGAGCGAGGTTCCGGTCAAATTCGCCGCACAGGTCTATCAGCAACCTGTTGTCATTGAATTCGAGAAGCGTTTCGTGGACTGCGTCCTGCGATTTCGGGGGTGTCAACGCGCTCAGGCCCAAATATTGTCTCCGACTCTAGAATGGCTCCTGAGTCTGATGGTGCCAAGGGATTGGGGCTCTGGCAAGCTGGGACACAAAATCTTCACAGTGAGAGCGTGCACTCCGGCGGAACATCGCCACAAACTGCACAAAAATTAATCGATCAGCAAAGGCGCACACAGCACACACAACGCAAAACAAAAAGCCACCCAATCATCGGGTGACCTTTCTGTTCTCACGTAAAATCGCGTCTTTGGACCAGTTTTACGATGTCGATGGGTCAATAATAGAAGACCCTTTCTTATAAGGGCCAACGGCCGTATCAGGTGCCGCTGTCCCAGAGCAGACAGGTTTGCCATATTTATCGACACGCGGCGACAGGTAGCCCTCAACACCATCGTCGATGATCCAGTGGTCACATCCCTCCGGGTCGATCCAAATGCCGGCAACCAGATTGGACAGGTGTTTGGCATCGAACCCACGGTCGATGGTTTTATCGCGTTTTGGCACATCCATAAAGCCCGAGTTACAGGCCGACAGAGTTCCGGCAACAGCGAGAAGAGCGATCGCTTTCATGGCTTTCATCGTCTCTCTCCTCACTTGATGCAGATGATTTCGACGCGGCGGTTTTTCTGCATACCCGCTGCGGTCGCGTTCGAGGCGATCGGTTGACGCTCGCCATAGCCGCGAACATCTGCGATCCGGGCCCCGGTCGCTTTTGCGATCTTGGCCACCGCATTGGCGCGGTTGTAGCTCAGACGCATGTTATATTCGTCAGAGGCCCGGCTGTCGGTGTGACCGACGATAATGTATGCGGTCGCATCGGCCTGTTGGAAAAACGCGGAAAGACGTTTCCGCCCCGCCGCAGAGATCGAATATTTGTCGGTCGCAAAAAGCTGGTCGGAATTCATCACCGCGCAGCTTTGAACCGGGTGACAGGTCGGGCGGCCCTGACGGTCGCGCTTGAGGTCCATATAGCCCTCTGCCCCGTCGTCCATCACCCAATGCTCACAGCCATCCGGGTCGATCCAGATCGTCGGCGTGTAATTTTCGCCCTTCACCACATTTTGCGCAAAAGCGGCGGGGCTCACCAATGCCAACCCCGCACTCATCGCTAGGGCCAACACTGCCCTGCTTGTTCCAGCAAACATATCGAATTCGTCTCCCATCCCCACAGGCTAGGCGTCCGCTTACCCGTGATCGGGCGCGCCCCCTGCAGTCTACCGACTGCATACGCCCACTCGCTAAATCATGACTGAAAAATAGCAAGTTTGTGGCGAAAAGATAGCAACTATCGAGGATTGTGGCGAAATTTAGTCATTCATTGTCGCCACGCAGATAACGAAAGAAGCACACCCGCCTGATTGTTAACCAGACGGGTGTTTAATGTAGGATAGGAGAGACGTGTGAGGCGCGCGAACGCTTAGCGAAGCACTTCACCGGCGAGCGAATTCGGGCCGCTCTCGATGATTCTCACCCGAGCGATTTCGCCCACGGCGACATCATCCGTGACATGGACCGCATGGAGATAGTCAGATTTGCCAACCATCTGCCCCGGCAAGCGCCCTTTGCGCTCGAAGAGAACCGACACGTCGCGCCCGACCATGGCGTCCTGGAACGCATGCTGTTGCTGCGTGATCAATTCTTGCAGACGGTGAAGACGTTCAGAGGCGACATCGGGGTCCACCATCTTCGCTTCTTTCTCTGCGGCGGGCGTGCCCGGACGTGGCGAGTATTTGAAGGAGAAGGCGGAGCCATAGCCGACTTCGCGCACGAGGCTCATCGTGTCCTCGAAATCCTGATCCGTCTCGCCGGGGAAGCCGACGATGAAATCGCCGGACATGGCGATATCGGGGCGCGCGGCGCGGATACGTTCGATCAGGCGGAGGTATTCCTCGGCAGTGTGCTTACGGTTCATCGCCTTGAGGATTTTGTCAGACCCGGACTGCACCGGCAGGTGCAGATAGGGCATCAGCTTGTCGCACTCCCCATGAGCCGCGATCAGATCGTCTTCCATGTCGTTCGGGTGCGAGGTCGTGAAGCGGATGCGCTCCAGACCATCCACCTTCGCCAGCTCGCGGATCAAACGGGCAAGCCCCCAAGTCCCACCTTCGCCCGCACCGTGGTAGGCGTTGACGTTCTGGCCCAGCAGGGTGAGTTCACGCACCCCGCGCTCCACCAGATCGCGCGCCTCCGACAGCACACGGTCAACCGGACGCGACACTTCCGCACCACGGGTATAGGGCACGACGCAGAAAGCACAGAATTTGTCGCAGCCTTCCTGCACCGTCAGAAACGCCGCCGGAGCGCGTTTTGCCTTAGGGCGGGCTTTCAGTTTCTCGAACTTGTCCTCTTCCGGGAAATCGGTGTCGAGCGCCTTCTCACCATGACCGGCCTTGGCCTCAAGCTCCGGCAAACGGTGATAGGACTGCGGCCCGACCACCAGATCGACCATTGGCTGACGCTTCATGATCTCTTCGCCCTCGGCCTGCGCGACACAGCCCGCAACGCCGATCTTCAGATCAGGATTGGCAATCTTCAGATCCTTGTAGCGACCAAGCTCGGAATAGACCTTCTCCGCCGCCTTCTCGCGAATGTGGCAGGTGTTCAGAAGGATCATGTCCGCCTCTTCGGGAGACGACACTTCCGTATACCCCGAGCCGCCAAGGCTCTCAGCCATGCGTTCGCTGTCATAGACGTTCATCTGACAGCCATAGGTCTTGATATAGAGCTTCTTGGTGTCGGCCATGGCCAAAAATCCACGTATGATGGGGAATTGAGCCGGTTACCTAGCGCAAGAGCGCTGACAGGGCAAATGGGTTTTGCCGCACTGGGGCCGCAAGCCCCCCACTCCAACCCCGCCCCTTACCCGCTCAACCTGCACAGATCCCAAGAGAGATTGCGCCCCAAGTCCTTGCAATCCCCTGCCCTTCATGCCTTTTTTACCCTCAACGGGGATAGTGACCCGGTAAGGGATAATCATGCGGTACGACAGCCTCGACACTTTCCTCAAAGACGGCAAGGACGCCCTTTTAAAAGGGCCGATCGCGATGATTTTCGCCGAAGACCTCGTCGAAGTCGCCACGACACTGCGCCACCACTTGTCTCTGGGCTTCAAACAAGTGCTGCTCTTTGCCCCCGATGAGGTCAAACTGGCCGAAGGGCTGGAACTGAAAATCCATCGTATCCGCTACATGACCCGTGAGCGTCATATGCTGACCAATGCCGTCAATCGCATCATCGATGCGGCACCCGGCATCTGGATGTATTACTGCTACAACGCGGAATACCTGTTCTTTCCCTTCTGCGAGACGCGCACCATCACCGATATGCTGACCTTCCACACTGAAGAGAGGCGCGATGCGATGCTCTGCTATGTGGCCGATCTCTATGCCGATGATCTGGGGGCGAACCCGAATGCGGTTTCGCTTGAAGACGCGCATCTTGACCGTTCCGGCTATTACGCACTTGGCCGCCCCGACGCGAAAGGGCACGCGAGGGAGCGTCAGCTCGACTTCTATGGCGGGCTGCGCTGGCGGTTTGAGGAACATATGCCGCCCAACCGCCGCCGCATCGACCGGATCGCGCTGTTCAAAGCGAAAAAGGGATTGCGGCTCAGTGAGGAACATCTGTTCAACGACGAAGAGTACAACACTTTCGCCTGCCCCTGGCACCACAACCTGACCGCAACGATTGCCTCCTTCCGGACCGCCAAGGCACTCAAGTCCAATGCTGGCTCGACCTATGACATAGACACGTTCATGTGGCACAACTCCGTCGAATTCGCTTGGCACAGCCAGCAATTGCTGGATTTGGGCCTGATGGAACCGGGGCAGTGGTTTTGAGCGCCTCAAATCCGCGCCAAAACTGCGTCATCCGCTGAATTTCCGGCATCGGGTTGCATTACATATGTAAGCCGTTATCCTCTCGCGCAATCGCAACGGGCACCTGCGCAGAGGCGCGGCCCCGAAATTCACCCCGAAAAGTTAGGACGCCTCATGACCGAAGTTAAATCGGGCGACAAAGTACGCATTCACTACACCGGCACGCTCGTAGACGGCACCGTCTTCGACAGCTCCGAAGGCCGCGACCCGCTTGAGTTCACCGTTGGCTCCGGCCAGATCATTCCGGGCATGGACAAGCACCTGCCGGGCATGACCGTCGGCGAAAAGAAAACCATCGTCGCCGTGGCGGACGAGGCCTATGGTCAGCGTCACCCGGAAGCGCAACAGGCCGTGCCGCGCGCACAAATCCCGGCGGAAATCCCGCTCGAAGTTGGCCTTCAGCTTCAGATGCAATCCCCGCAAGGTCAGGTCATTCCCGTGACCGTGGTCGAGATCACCGAAGAGGAAGTCACCCTCGACGCCAACCACCGTCTCGCGGGCGAAGACCTGACCTTCGCCATCGAACTGGTTGAAATCGTCTGAGCTTAGATTTTGCTCTTCAAAAGAATGAAGGCGGCGCGCATTTGGCGGGCCGCCTTTTTCATTGATCCCACGCAGGTTTGGAGTCAAATGGCGCTATGACCTCCGCGTTTTCTCCAGATTGCTCAAATTGCGCCGCGCTCTGCTGTCTGGCATTGGCGTTCGATCAGGGCGACATGTTCGGCCACGACAAAGCCGCAGGAATGCCCTGTCACAACCTCGATGGCTTCGCCTGCTCCATCCACCCCCAGCTTGCAGATAAAGGCTATCACGGCTGTGTTGCCTTCGATTGTCTCGGCGCGGGGCAAAGGGTGACGGCCCTGTTCGACGAGACATGGCGCGAAGCACCGAAACGCACGGCCCCGATGATCGAAGCCTTTCGCGTGATGCGCGAGGTTCAGAGCCTGCACCAAATGCTTCTGGCCGCCAGCGCCCTGCCCCTCCCGGACGACAAACGCGCAGAGCTGCGCGGTCGGATAGAGGATCTGGAGCAGATCAAGACAGAGCTCGCAATGCTGGCGCAGTTTGATCCGAGCGAGGCGAAGCGCTGGCTCAGAAGCCTCGCGCCTTTCGTCAAACCGGCGGCGTAAAAGCCGCGCGCGCCGCAACCGCCTTGGCATGATGCGCGCAGCCCGGATGGTGGTCGTTGACCATGCCCATCGCCTGCATGAACGCATAGCAAGTGGTCGGCCCGACGAATTTCCAGCCCTTTTTCTTGAGCGATTTGGAAAGCCGTTGCGAGGTCGGTGTCTGCGAAACGATCTCCCCACCGCTCTCATCGGTCTGCGGCTCGAATGACCAGAAAAAAGCGGCGAGCGAGCCGTGTTCGCGCTCCATCTCGATGGCGCGGCCTGCATTGTGAATCACTGCTTCGATCTTGCCCCGGTGACGGATGATACCCGCGTCCTGTACCAGCCGCTCGACATCCTCCCCGTCAAACTCTGCCATGCGGTGATAGTCAAACCCGACAAAAGCGGCGCGGAAATTCTCGCGTTTGCGCAGAATCGTCCACCACGAAAGACCGGACTGGAACCCTTCGAGACAGATTTTCTCGAACAGACGCCGATCATCGGCGACGGGATAGCCCCACTCCTCGTCGTGATACCGGATATACTCCGGGTCAGAGGCGCACCAATGGCACCGGCACAGCCCGTCCTCTGCGGTAAACAGTCGCTCCATCACGCATCCCTTCAAACAAAAAGCCCCGCCATGATGGGCAGGGCTTTCTCAAAACTGTCAAGCTCTTGCGATCAGTGGCGCGCTTTCGGGCGCAGGCGGATCACCACATCGACGGCCGCGATCTCCATGCCCTCGGGCGGTGTCGGCAAGCGCTCGATCTTAAGCTCCTTGGCGGGCGCATCTGTTAGCTCGCCATTGTCTTCCCAGAAGAAATGCGGATGCTCGTCCATGTTGGTGTCGAAATAGCTGCGGGAGCCATCAACCGTGACTTCCTGCATCAATCCGGCCTCACAAAAGGCGCGCAGCGTGTTGTAGACGGTCGCGAGAGAGACTTTCTCTCCCTTGTCACAAGCCGCATCGAACAGGCTCTCTGCGGTGACGTGCCGGTCATGCCCGTCGCCCACGAGCAGGGTCGCCAGCGCTATCCGTTGACGCGTCGGACGCACGCCTGCGCTCGCCAGCCACGCTTCGCCGCGGCGGTTTTCAAGGGTCTCAGTCTGGGGCATGGGCTTCGTCATGTGCGTCCAATTCCTGGGTTTACCGATGAAATATAGAGGATCAGCCACCCAAAATTCAATTAGAAATACTCTAAATTGCCTTTCACATTGTTTTCACCGTGTCAATTTCACCCCTCATCCCCGCGCCTGTTGCGCTTGCGTGGGCACCGGGCGGGGTGATAGAGGGGATGCGACTTTAGAAAGATATGAGGAAGGCAAGGGCGTTCATGGCTGATTACCCTACGAGTTTCACCAAGGAAGACCTGCTCAAATGTGCGGCAGGCGACCTCTTTGGACCGGGCAATGCACAACTCCCGGCCCCGCCGATGTTGATGATGGACCGCATCACCGAGATTTCCGGAGACGGCGGCCTGCATGGCAAGGGCCACGTCGTGGCGGAATTCGACATCACGCCCGATCTGTGGTTTTTTGAGTGCCATTTCCCCGGCAACCCGATCATGCCCGGCTGTCTCGGCCTTGATGGGTTGTGGCAGCTGACCGGCTTCAACCTCGGTTGGCGTGGCTGGCAGGGGCGCGGCTATGCGCTTGGCGTCGGCGAAGTGAAACTCACCGGCATGGTCCGCCCGGACCGTAAAATGCTGACCTATAAGGTCGATTTCAAGAAAGCCGTTCAAAGCCGTCGCCTGACCATGGGCGTGGCCGACGGGATCGTCGAAGCCGACGGCGAAGTGATCTATCAGGTCACCGATATGAAAGTCGCCCTGTCGGAGAGCTGACCTTCTCACCTTTACGGCGACACCTAAAATCATTTGAGACGGCGAAGAGTTCTTCGCCGTTTTTTTGTTGCGCCCTAAGCCCCCAAGGCCCAAGCGCCCCTTTCAGATTTTTGCCCACACATAATTATGAGTTCAGACTCATAATCTTGATTATTAAATTGAATTAGACTCATAACCATTTGCCATCTATTTGAACAACAAAGCACAATAGAAAACGTCTGAAGTGATGATTTTTCGTCGTTAGCGACCGCAAATCACAGCAGGCAAATAGGAGCGATAGACCATGAACATTCCAGCCCAGCGCTTCGATCAAAAAAGCAAAGCCGGTGACTTCACCTTCGTGATCCGCAGCCTTCGCTTCGACGAGAATTACGAGCCTGCGGAGAGCACGCGCCTGACGACCAATTTCGCCAACCTCGCGCGTGGAGAAAGCCGTCAGGACAACCTGCGCCGGGCGCTCACCATGATCGACAACCGTTTCAACGCGCTGGCGCATTGGGACAACTCCAAGGGGGATCGCTATTCGGTCGAGCTTGAGATCATTTCCGCCGATCTGGACATCGAAGGCAATGGTACGGATTTCCCGGCGATTGAAATGTTGAAAACCACGATCGTCGATCACAAGACTGGCGCGCGGATCGAAGGCATCGTCGGCAACAGCTTTTCCTCCTATGTGCGCGACTATGATTTCAGCGTGCGCCTTTTGGATTACAACAAGGGTCGCGACGGGTTCAGCGTGCCGGAAAACTACGGCGATCTGCACGGCAATCTCTTTAAACTCTTCGTCACATCTCCCGCCTATCAGGAGAATTTCACAAAACGTCCGGTGTTCTGCCTGAGCGTATCACACAACAAAACCTACACCCGCACCGCCAACGAACACCCGGTTCTGGGCTTTGAATACCAGCCAGACACCACCTCCTTGACCGAGGCCTATTTCAAGAAAATGGGCCTTCAGGTGCGCTATTTCATGCCGAAGAACAGTGCCGCCCCGCTGGCCTTTTTCTTCTTTGGCGATCTTTTGAATGATTACAGCAACCTCGAACTGATCTCGGCGATCAGCACGATGGAGAGCTTTCAGCGGATCTACCGCCCGGAAATCTACAACGCCAACGCGCCCGCAGGTGTTGTGTACCAACCCAGCCTCGATCATCAGGACTTCTCGCCGACGCGCATCGTCTATGACCGCGAGGAACGCAGCCAACTGGCCGTCAAGCAGGGCAAATACACCGAAGAGCACTTTATCAAACCCTATCAGAGCATTCTGGACGCCTGGTCGGCGCAATACGCTGCTGAATAACCCGCTTTATAAATCTAAGGCGTTTTCCCGATCCGGCGGTTTCAAGCTGGCTCGGGAAACGCCGTTCCAAGTCAGACAAGAAACGCACAAGGTCTCAGATCATGAACAAACTGCTCCCCACCTCCACCGCCGGCAGCCTGCCGAAACCCTCCTGGCTGTCCGAGCCGGAAAAGCTCTGGTCTCCTTGGAAGCTTGAAGGCGAGGCTCTGATCGAGGGCAAACAGGATGCTCTTCGCGTCACGCTCATGGAGCAACAGGTTGCGGGCATCGACATCGTCAGCGACGGCGAACAAACCCGTCAGCATTTTGTCACCACCTTCATCGAAGGCCTCGACGGCGTCGATTTCGAGAAACGCGAGACGGTGAAAATCCGGGATCGTTATGACGCCAGCGTGCCGACCGTCGTCGGTGCCGTGTCGCGCCCGAAATCGGTTTTTGTCGAAGACGCCAAATTCCTGCGCTCACAAACCAAAGCCCCGATCAAATGGGCGCTGCCCGGCCCGATGACCATGATCGACACGCTTTACGACGCGCATTACAAAAGCCGCGAAAAGCTTGCTTGGGAATTCGCCAAGCTTCTCAATGAAGAAGCCAAAGAGCTTGAGGCCGCAGGCGTCGATATCATCCAGTTCGACGAACCCGCCTTCAACGTGTTCTTTGAAGAGGTGAACGACTGGGGCATGGCCACGCTGGAGCGCGCCATGGAGGGCCTGAAATGTCAGAAGGCCGTCCACATCTGCTATGGCTATGGCATCAAGGCCAACACCGATTGGAAGCAAACGCTGGGTTCGGAATGGCGCCAATATGAAATGATCTTCCCGAGCATTCAGAAATCGAGCGTCGATCTGGTTTCGCTTGAGTGCCACAACTCCCATGTCCCGCTGGATCTGATCGAACTCATTCGTGGCAAAAAGGTGATGGTCGGCGCCATCGACGTGGCCAATAAAACCATCGAGACCCCGCAGGAAGTGGCAGACACGCTGCGCAAGGCATTGCAATTCGTGGATGCGGACAAGCTATTCCCCTGCACCAACTGCGGCATGGCCCCGCTGTCGCGCACAGTGGCACGCGGCAAGCTGAATGCACTGTCTGCCGGGGCAGAGATTGTTCGACGCGAGCTCCAAGTCTGAGGGCCATTCGAGCGGCACCTGAAAATAAGGCGTATGAGGGCTCCCTTCATGCGCCTTTAACACGTCTCCTGATGTTCTCCGGGCAGCCTCCCCCTTGCACCGCGCTCCCCCCCTGCACTACAAAGCACGCAAACACCTAAGGGAAGGAATACGCCATGCGTCGCGTCGTCGTCACCGGGTTGGGGATCGTCTCCTCCATCGGTAACAATGCCGAAGAAGTGCTCGCCTCGCTGAAAGCAGGCAAATCCGGCATCACCGCAAATGAAGACATGAAGGAATACGGCTTCCGCTCGCAGGTTGCCGGGGCCATTGATCTGGACATCAAGGAACATGTCGACAAACGCGCTCTGCGCTTTATGGGACCGGGCGCTGCCTATGCCTATATCGCCATGCAACAGGCGATTGCCGACTCGGGCCTTGAAGACAGCGACGTGGTGAACCCGCGCACGGGTCTGATTGCTGGCTCCGGTGGTCCGTCCACCTCCGCCATGCTGACCGCGCATCAGTCGGTTCTCAAGACCATGTCCACCAAGCGTGTTGGGCCGTTTGCCGTGCCGAAATGCATGAGCTCGACGATCTCCGCCAACCTCGCGACGGCCTATCAGATCAAGGGGATCAACTACTCGATCACCTCGGCCTGTTCCACCTCCCTGCATTGCATCGGCTCTGCCTCCGAGCAGATCATGCTCGGCAAACAGGACGTGATGTTCGCAGGCGGCGGCGAGGAACTCGACTGGACCCTGTCCTGCCTGTTCGACGCAATGGGTGCGATGTCCTCCAAGTATAACGACACGCCGGAGAAAGCCTCCCGCGCCTTTGACGCCAATCGCGACGGGTTCGTGATCTCCGGCGGCGGCGCGATCCTCGTGCTCGAAGAGCTGGAACACGCCAAAGCCCGCGGCGCGAAAATCTACGCCGAAGTCACCGGCTTTGCCGCGACATCTGATGGCGCCGACATGGTTGCCCCCTCCGGCGAAGGCGGCGAGCGCGCGATGCGTCTCGCGCTCTCCACGCTGGCTGAGGACCGCAAGGTCGGCTACATCAACGCACATGGCACCTCGACCCCGGTCGGCGACGTCGGCGAGGTTGAAGCCGTGCGCCGCGTCTTCGGCGAAGGTCAGACCCCAGTGATTTCCTCCACGAAATCCATGACCGGCCACTCCCAAGGCGCGACCGGTGCGCAAGAGGCCGTCTACTGCCTTCTCGCGCTTCAGAACGATTTCATCATCCCGTCGATCAACGTCGAAACCCTCGACCCGGCGATCAAAGAGGGTGAGATTGCCACCAAACTGGTGGAGAATGCGGGCCTTGATACGGTGATGACCAACTCCTTCGGGTTCGGCGGCACCAACGGCTCGATGCTTTTGTCGAAATATCTGGGGTAAGAGACACAGATGGCTGATCTTCTCAAAGGCAAACGCGGGCTCGTCATGGGCGTCGCCAACGAGCGCTCGATCGCATGGGGCATCGCGAAAGCCTGTGCCGATGAAGGCGCGGAACTGGCCTTCACCTATCAGGGTGAAGCTTTCGGCAAACGGCTTGAACCGCTCGCCGCCTCCGTCGGCTCCGACACGATGGTTGATGTGGATGTGACCAACCCCGAGCAGATGGACGAAGCTTTTGCGGCGCTCAAAGCGAAATGGGGCAAGCTCGATTTCGTCGTCCACGCGATTGCCTATTCGGACAAATCCGAACTCACCGGACGGTTCCGCGACACGACTGAGGCGAATTTCAAGAACTCGCTGCATATCTCGTGCTTCAGCTTCATCGACGTCGCCAAACGCGCCTCCGAGCTGATGACGGATGGCGGCACCTTGATGACGCTGACCTTCGCGGGATCGAACACGGTTGTTCCGAACTACAACGTCATGGGCGTCGCCAAGGCGGCTTTGGAAAGCTCCGTGCGTTACCTTGCCAACGATCTCGGCCCCGAGGGCATCCGCGTCAACGCGATCTCCCCCGGCCCGATGAAAACTTTGGCCGGATCGGCCATCGGCGGGGCACGCAAGACCTACAAACACGCCGAACAAAACGCGCCGCTGCAATCCAACGCGACGCTCGAAGCGGTCGGCGCAACGGCGGTTTACCTCGCCTCTGACGGTGGCCAATACACCACCGGCGAGATCATCCGCGTCGATGGCGGCTATCACATCATGGGCATGCCCCGGATCGAAAACATCTGAGCCATCAGACAGACGACCAGACAAACCCCGCTTCGGCGGGGTTTTCTTTTGAGTATTTGCCGCAGCAAAGGAAACATGACGCCACGTCCTGCGCGCGCCTGCGCGAAGCTGATGTAGCCTCTTCTCAGGGAGAGAGACATGTATGACTACATCATCATCGGCGCGGGATCGGCGGGTTGCGTTTTGGCGGACCGATTGTCCGGGGACGCGGGGAAGCGGGTTTGTCTTTTGGAGGCGGGCGGCAAGGATCGCTCCCCCTTCATCCATATTCCTTTGGGATTGGCCGTTCTGGCGCGCCTCAAAGGGGTGAACTGGAGCCACCACACCGTTCCCGATGAGGCTCTGAACGGGCGCAGGCTCTACTGGCCGCGCGGGCGGGTGCTTGGCGGATCGTCCTCGATCAACGCGATGATCTACATGCGCGGACACCCCGAGGACTATCGAGGCTGGGCGCGATCTGCGGGCGATATGTGGGACTGGCCGCGTGCGCTGAAGCTGTTCAAGAGTCTGGAGGGGAACGCACAGCTCTCGGATGAGCACCACGGCACCGATGGGCCTTTGTCGGTCTCCGATCTGCGCAGTCCCAATCCGCTTTCGCAAGCCTTTGTCAAAGCCGGTATTGAGGCAGGCTTTCCAAAGCGGCGCGATTTCAACGGCGCGGATCACGAAGGCGTCGGCCTGTTCCAAGTCACGCAGAAAGACGGCAAACGCTTCTCGACGGCGCGCGCCTTTCTCGATCCGGTGCGCCATCGCAGCAATCTCGACATCCTCACAAATGCGCAGGTCACGCGCATCCTGATCGACGGGCGCGTTGCCAAAGGAGTCGCGCTCAACGATCGCGAGATCCGACTCAATCCCGGCGGCGAGGTCATCCTGTCAGGCGGCGCAATCAACTCGCCCCAGCTTCTGATGCTCTCCGGGATTGGCCCCGGCGAGACGCTGCGCGCACAGGGGATTGAGGCGCTGCTGGATCAGCCCGAGGTCGGGCGCAATCTGGCGGACCATCTCGACATCACGGTAATGTCTGCGGCGGCGGATCGTCTGCCCATCGGCATCGCACCTTCATACCTGCCCCGTGCGCTTCGGGCCGCGTGGCAGTTTGTTCGGCAAAGGCAGGGGGAACTGACGTCGAATGTCGCCGAAGCAGGCGGGTTCGTGCGCTCGGCCCCGCAGCGCGACAGGCCCAACCTGCAATTCCATTTCATCCCCGCCTATCTGCGCGATCACGGGCGCAAGACCTCCTTCGGCTATGGCATGACACTGCATGTCTGCGATCTTTTGCCAGCCTCAAAAGGCACGATCACACTGGCCTCCCGCGATCCTTTCGCGCCACCGAAGATCGACGCGAATTATCTCAGCGCGCCGGAGGATGTGGAGACGCTTCTGTCAGGCCTCAAGATCGCACGGCAGGTGATGCAGGCCCCGTCCCTCGCCCACCATGTCAAAGCGGAGCGTCTCCCCGGCCCGGAAGTGCAAAGCGACGCGGCGCTGATCGACGACATTCGCGCCCGGTCGGAGACGATCTATCACCCGGTCGGCACCTGCCGCATGGGGCGCGATGCCGGATCGGTGGTCGATCCCGAAGGCCGAGTGCGCGGGGTCAGCGGGCTGCGCGTGGTGGACGCTTCGATCATGCCCGAGATCATCGCCGGGAACACCAATGCGCCGACGATGATGATCGCGGAAAACATCGCCGATCAGATGAGCGCGCCCCCGCGAAAACGCTGATCTCAGTGACAGCCGCCGGGGCCGCAGCTGTCGCAACTCTCACAGGCCCGCGCCCGGCCCTTCATCTCGATGAACTTTTCGTCCCAGGCTTCACCATCGCCGAATTCAAGGAAGTGCTGATACTGCTCGTGCCGGTCCGGCAGAGGCCGCGCGTGTTTGATTGGACACCAGTAGTATTCCGTCCGCCCCGCCACCTCGCGCACATAGGCCAAAAGCCCGTTGCAATAACCGCAATAGACGCAGTTCAGCTTTTGCATGAAGTTCAGATAGGTGAGCTTGTGCCGATCCACCGCAATGTATTTTTTGCGCTCGACTTTCGGGATGCCGTAGACCGGAAAACAGATCGCCTGATAGACCGTCACGAACAGGTCCATCAAGGTGAACGGAATGATCAGCCCGTAGATCACCGGAGCTGTCACGATCTCCCAAGGCCGGGCGCGGCGCAGGAAAACCGCCCAGCGTACCTTGAGCCTGCGCCCACGCCTGCGCGCTTCTTCCTCGAAGACCACACGGCCATTGCTCAGACGATACTGAAACCGTTCCCGCGCCTCGACCGCCTCCTGTTCAAGCTGCGCCTGTAACTCGCGCAGACTTTCACGCAGTTTCTCCACAGTGCCGTTCATCGGGCCCTCCAGCCTCTTGGTGCTTCGCCTCGACAAGGTAGAGCCTTTTGTACTGAAAACGAAAACTCCTTTTTTGTAACCCTCGCTTCGTCGTGATCTGTTGCTCTTGCGCGCTGACTGTCGGCGATCAGGAAACAGAGCGTTGATCCGCCTCCTGACGAGTCCCGAACAAAAAGCGGGACACATTCTCGCCACATTTTAGACCGATCAAAGTCTGAAACTGGTTCCCAAAAGGCCGCAATTCGACTCGCCATGACTTTTCTGCTGCTCGCCATCGCCCTCGGGCTTCTCGCCCTGCCGCTCGTCATCCGCCCCTTGCCAAGCGAAGGACGGCTCCACGCCAGCGGCTTTAACGGCAATGGCGTCCTTATCGGCTTCGCAGTGACACTGGCCGTCGCCTACCTGACCTCCCCACTGTTCGGTTTCGGGTTTGTTTTCACAGTGTTGTTCCATGAGGTAAGTTCGGCCTACGCCTGCCGCATCATCGGCCATGACAGCGCGCGTATTCGCCTTGTGCCCCTCCCGATCATCGCCCCGCCGCGCTCCGACCGGGCGTTCAGCCACGCCATCGAGGAAAGTTTCGCCGCACTTTATGCCCCGGCGCTCGCCATTGTTCCCATGGTCTTGGCATTTGCCCTATTCCATGTGCTCGCCCCTGTTGCCCCCGCGCTTGCAAATATGATGCGCGTCTCTGCCATCATGCTCGGCACGTTCAATTTCATCGTCCTTCTGCCCTTCATGCCCTTTGCGGGTGGGCGGGTGATACGCGCCATCTCCGATGCGTTCTGGCCCCGCCTTGGCACGGGCATCAGCCTCTTCATGACAGCCGCCTTCGCCTCCGCCGCGCTGCGGGATCATTCCATCGCGATGGGACTGCTTGCGGCGGCCGGGATCCAGAGCTTGCTCTACAAACGCCCCGCAGAGCAAAAGCCCCTGACGCATAACGAAGCGCTTCTGGTCATGGCCTGTTACGCCTTCGTACTCACCGTGCATTACCTCGGCGGCTCGCTCCTTCTGAACATCTGGCTCTGAGAGCGCTGCTCTTCCCCTCCCTGCGCAGACGTGACACTCTGCGCGCAAGGAGGCCCATATGGTTCAGTATTTCACCACGAAAGACGGCTTAAACCTCGCCTATGACGTTCAAGGCGACGGGCCGCCCCTGCTTTGTCTCGCCGGGCTCACCCGGAACATGGACGATTTCGACCCCGTGGTGGTGCATTTCGCGGACCGGGCAAAGGTGATCCGCCTCGACAGCCGGGGGCGCGGTGCCTCGGATCATGATCCGAATTTTCTCAATTACACGATCCCGCAGGAGAGCGCAGATGCCTTGGCCCTGCTCGACCATCTGGGGATCGACAAGGCCGCTATCCTCGGCACTTCGCGCGGCGGGTTGATCGCCATGGCCCTTGCCGTCACCGCGAAAGAGAGGCTTTCGGGCGTGCTCCTGAACGACATCGGTCCGGAACTGGACCCGACCGGGCTCGCCGGGATCATGGACTATCTCGGACGCCCCTCGGCCTATCGCAGCTTTGAAGACGCCGCCAACAAACTGCCGAACGCGCTCGGCGATCAGTTTCCGAATGTCTCCCGCGATCAATGGCTCACCTATGCCCGGAGGATTTGGTCGGAGGGCGAGCGCCGGCTTGAAGCGCGCTATGACATGAAACTGCGCGACGCGATTGAGGCGCAAAGCATCACCGGCGCGGCGCCCGATCTCTGGCCCCTGTTCGAGGCCTTCGCAGGCCTGCCCCTCGCGCTGCTCCGGGGCGAGAATTCGAACCTGCTCAGCGCCGCCTGCATGGAAGAAATGCAGCGCCGACGCCCCGACATGATCGCGGCCGAGGTCAAGGATCGCGGCCATGTTCCCTTTCTCGATGAGCCGGAGAGCCTCGACGTCATCCATCGCTTTCTGGAGGCCCTGTCATGAGAATTGCACTCGGGGACATCACCCTCAATGTCGAGATCAGCGGGCCGGACACCGGTGCGCCCGTGGTCTTTGCCCATGCCCTCGGCACCAATCTGCACCTGTGGGACGAGGTGCTGCCGCATCTGCCCGAAGGCCTGCGTCTCATCCGCTACGACCTGCGCGGACATGGCCTCTCCGACACCCCGAAAGGCCCCTATGCAATGGGCACCTTGGTGCGGGACGCCGAACGGTTGCTCGATCATCTCGGCGTCAAAGACGCGGTCTTCGTCGGCATTTCCATCGGTGGGCTGATCGCGCAGGGGCTGGCGGTCAAACGTCTCGATCAGGTGCGTGCGCTGGTGCTCTCGAACACCGCCGCCAAGATCGGCGCGCGGAGCATCTGGGACAAACGTATTGCGGGCATTCAAGAGAAAGGGCTGGAGAGCATCGTCGCCCCGACGCTCGAACGCTGGTTCTCGCCCAAGTTTCGCAAGTCTGAGGCGGCAAAGCGCTGGGGGCAGTCCATTCTCGATACCTCGTTGGAAGGCTATCTCGGCTGCGCGGCGGCGATTGCAGGGACGGATTTCTACACGCCGACATCCGGGTTGCGCCTGTCGTGCCTCGGCATCGCTGGAGGCTATGACGGCTCCACCCCGCCAGATCTTGTGCGCGAAACCTTAGGCGTCATTCCCGGCTCGCGCTTCGAGTTGATGCGGCGCTCCGGACATTTGCCGCCGGTCGATGCGCCAGAGGATTTTGCCGCGCTCCTGAGCGATTTCCTGAGAGAAATCGCCCACACCAAGCGCGACCAAAATCCGCGCGATCCTATTATTCCGGATCTCGGCAGTCATCATCACGACCATCATCACGAACACGACCACCAACATCATGATCACGATCATGACGGAAAGTGCTGTGGCAAATGATCCTGCGTTTCTCCTGATCCACGGTTCCGCGCACGGGGCGTGGTGCTGGCGCGACCTGCTGGCGGAGCTGCACAGCCGCGGGTTTGAGGCGCGGGCCATTGACCTGCCGTCGCAGGCGGATGATCCCGCCGATCTGGAAGCAGTCGGGCTGAACGAAGACCGCGACGCCATTCTGGCCGACATCGCGTCGCATGAAGACCGCCCTGTTGTGCTTGTCGGCCATTCCGCAGGTGGCTATGCGATCACCGCAGCGGCTGAGGCCGCCCCCGACAAAGTCGCCGCGCTCGTCTATCTCTGCGCCTATGTCCCCGTGGATGGTATCAGCCTTGCCGACCTGCGCCGCTCCGCGAAATCCCAACCGGTTCTGGGCCTGATCGAGAGAACCCGCAACCGGCAAGCTTACCGTTTCAAGCCGGACGCCGGAGGCGAGGCTCTGTGTCACGACTGTTCCGACGACGTCAGAACCTATGTCACCGCCCATCTCGGCGCTCAGGCGATCCGCCCCCAAGAGACGGCCCTCGCAGTAACCACCGCCTCAACCGCCCTCCCCCGCCATTACATCCTTTGCGAGCACGACCGGGTCATTCCCCCCGCCGAGCAACGCACCATGTGCGCGGGTTGGCCTGAGGCTTCGGTCCACACTCTGCCCTGCGGCCATTCCCCCTATTTCGCTGCGCCGAAACGCCTTGCGGACACGCTCGCAGGAATTCTGCATCAAGCGGGATAGACAGCCCCGCAGCGACAGGTCACAAAGGGCGGGTTGTTTTCCCGGAGCCCGGCATGCCCCGTCACCTGCCTATCGTTTTCATCGTCACGACTGTCCTGATCGACGGGATGGGCATCGGGTTGATCTTCCCGGTGCTACCGACCCTGATCCGGGAGTTGACCGGCCAGACCCTCGCCGATGCCGCGATCTGGGGCGGGGTTCTCGCCACCGGCTTTGCCGTGATGCAATTTTTCTTCGGCCCCTTCGTCGGCAACCTCTCCGACCGGTTTGGCCGCAAGCCCGTGCTCATTGCCGCGCTCTTTGTGATGATGATCGACTACCTGATCATGGCGCTGGCGCACACGATCTGGCTTTTGCTCATTGGCCGCCTCATTGCCGGGATTTCCGCCGCGACGCCGGGCACGGCTGCCGCGTTCATGGCCGACATTTCCAAACCCGAAGAACGCGCCCGCAATTTCGGCTATGTCCACGCCGCCCTCGGCGTCGGCTTCGCCCTTGGCCCCGTCATCGGTGGCCTCCTCGCGACACTCGACACCCGCGCGCCATTCTATGCCGCAGCCGGTATCGCTGGGCTCAACATGCTTTTCGGCATCCTCGTCATGCCCGAAAGCCTCTCGCCCCAGAAACGCCGCGCCTTTGACTGGAAACGCGCCAACCCGTTCGGAGCGTTCCGCGCCATCGGGCGGCTCAAAGGCTTGGCCGGTCTGCTCGCCGTTTTCGGCCTCTATGAGACCGCCTATTTCGTCTATCCCGCGATCTGGTCCTTCTACACCGAGGCGCAGTTCGGCTTCGACACCGCCACCATCGGGCTGACGCTCTTTGCCTTCGGTGCCACCATGGGACTGGCCCAAGCCGTCCTCGTCGGCCCTCTGGTCAAACGCTTCGGTGCCTATCGCATCGCGATGGCAGGTATCCTGCTCGACAGTCTCGTCTTCATCACCTTCGGCCTCACCACCAGCGTTCCGATGGTCTGGATCATGTCCGTACTCTCGGGCATTTCCGCCATCTCCATCCCGGCACTGCAATCCATGATGAGCGGTGCGACCCCCGATGATCAGCAAGGCGAGTTGCAAGGCGTCACCGGCTCCATCGCCGCGATGGCCACCATCGTCAGCCCGCTCGTCATGACCGAAACCTTCTCGATCTTTTCCCGCCCCGACACCGCGCATTACCTGCCCGGCGCGCCGTTCCTTCTGTCTCTGGTCATCGTCATGATCGGCGGCCTCATTCTCTGGCGCTGGCAAAACCGTCACGGCCATGCCTGAGCCGCGCCAAGCAGACCATTGACCGCTTTGCGACCAATTTGATCTAGGCACGGGACCGCTTGTGGATTTCATGTTATACTCTACGCCGTAAATAGGAGGAGAAACCATGACACGTCACATCACAGACACGTCTCGCCGAGAGACTGGAAACGGTCGCACGTCTCATTATGTCCCCATTGATCGCGCCGCAACACGCGCGCCGACATGGGATAAAATAGACCGCGCCCGCAAAGCACCGAAAGATGCTTCCCGCGTCAAACAGTTCCTGCGGATCGACCGCGGCAAAACCACCTGAGTCGCGCCATTGATACTCCGCTGTGTGGGCCGCGACTGACGGCCCCGCAGGCTTTGCGAATTTGGATAAAAATTAGTTTGCAAAGATGTAAGCCAGCCACTGAATTGCAAATTTCGTTTCGAAAATCTGTGCACAAAAGTATACCGGGGGTTTCCATAGCCCTTTTCGCAAGAAAGTGACTGGCAGCCCCCCTCCACAAAAGAATAGATGCACTCAAGCTCGACGTACTCTCGGGAGGAAGTGCGTCTGAAGTTTTCTCTCAAATCCCCCCGTCTGTCCAAAATCCGTTTCAGCTATGGAGAGACTTACCTTGTCCACCGCCAAGCGCCACGTGCCTCAATCTCTGCAATCCAAAATCATGTCCGCGGAAGACGCTGCCAGCCTGATCGGCAATGGCACCACCATCGGCATGAGCGGCTTCACCGGCTCCGGCTATCCCAAAGCCGTACCGCAAGCGCTCGCCCGTCGCATCGAAGCCGAGCACAGCAATGGCGATCCGTTCAAAGTGAACATCTGGACCGGCGCATCGACTGGCCCCGAGCTGGACGGCGCACTGGCCAAGGCTGACGGGATCAATTTCCGCCTGCCGTTCAACACCGACAAAACCATGCGTGATAACATCAACGCAGGTAAAACCAATTACACCGACATCCACCTGAGCCAAGTCGCCCCGATGGCTTGGGAAGGGTTCTTCGGTAAAATGGACACGGCTGTCATCGAGCTTTCCGGCATCGCCGAGGACGGCTCCCTGATCCCGTCCTCCTCCGTCGGCAACAACAAAACCTGGCTCGAACTGGCGGATAAGGTCATCCTTGAGGTCAACTCCTGGCAGACCGAATTGCTCGACGGGATGCATGACATCTACTACGGCACCGCTCTGCCGCCGAACCGTGTGCCGATCAAGATCACCAAACCGGACGACCGCATCGGTCAGACCCATTTCAACATTGACCCGGCAAAAATCGCGGCCATCGTGCACACAGATACGCCGGACCGGAACGCGCCCTTCACGCCGCCCGATGCCACCGCGCAATTCATCGCTGGCGAGATCATCGAATTCCTGAAATGGGAAAGCAAACGTGCGGGCCTGCCGCCGAGCCTTCTGCCGCTGCAATCGGGCGTCGGGAACGTACCGAACGCTGTGCTCACCGGCCTGATCGACACGCCCTTTGAGCAGATGACCGCCTATACCGAGGTTATTCAGGACGGCATGCTCGATATGCTCGAAGCCGGAGCCCTGCGCATGGCTTCCGCAACCGCCTTCTCGCTGAGCCCGGAAAAAGCGCAGTACTTCAACGACAACGCGCATATCTTCCGCGACAAGCTCTTGCTGCGTCCGCAGGAAATCTCGAACCACCCCGAAGTGATCCGTCGCCTTGGCTGTATCGCGATGAACGGGCTGATCGAGGCCGATATCTACGGCTCCGTCAACTCGACCCACGTCATGGGCTCTCGCATGCAAAACGGCATCGGCGGCTCCGGCGACTTCGCCCGGAACTCCTACTTGTCGATCTTCGTGACGCCGTCGACCGCGAAAGGCGGTGCGATCTCCGCCATCGTCCCGATGGTCGCCCACACCGACCACATCCCGCAGGACGTCCACGTCATCGTCACCGAACAAGGTCTGGCCGACTTGCGTGGCCTCTCGCCCCGCCAACGCGCCGAGCTTGTGATCGAGAAATGTGCGCACCCGGATTATCGTCCGATGCTGCGTGACTATTACGAACGCGCGAAGAAAAGCTCCTTCGGTGGCCACGCCCCGCATGATCTGCGCGAGGCGCTCAGCTGGCACCAGCGCTTCATCGAAACCGGCTCGATGAAGTAAGACACTCCACAAGATAATCGAAAGGCTCTCCCTCTGCGGAGGGCCTTTTTTATTGTCCTGCCCTAGCACGCCCCCCCACCATCCGGATGTTTCCCGCAGTAAAGGCCGACGCTTTGCCGACACATGTCCGACAGGATGCAGACGCGTATCTTTGACACAGGTTTTCCCCCTGTCCCTTTTCCGGCAGGGCGACTAACATATATTTAAAAATGAATATTTAAAAGAGACTCAGAAAGGATGGGATCATGACTCGCAAAGTCGACGTGGTTGTCATCGGAGCCGGCAGTGCTGGCGTCACAGCGCTCTACACGCTTCTCAGAGCCGGGAAATCCGTCGTTTTGATCAACAGCGGGCCGGAGGGCACCACCTGTGCCCGTGTCGGCTGCATGCCATCGAAAGCCTTGATCGAAGCCGCCTCTCTCTATCACTCCAAGGACCGTCTGGAGATGTTCGGCCTGCGTGGGGCCGAGGCCCTCAGCGTCGATGGCCCCGCCGTCCTCGCCCGCGTCCGCGCCATCCGAGACAAGCTGGTGAATGGCTTTGTCACCCGAACCCACCGCCATCTTGATGAAACGCAATTCATTAATGGGCATGCGAAAATCACCTCCCCGACAAGTGTCGAAGTGAACGGCGAGCGCATCGAGACCGATGCCATCATCATCGCCACGGGTTCAACGCCCGTCCTGCCTGCCCCGTTCCGCGCATTGGGCGACGCGCTTCTGACCACAGACACGATTTTCGAGGAAGAAGACCTGCCGAACTCCCTCGCCGTGATCGGCCTCGGCGTCATCGGCTGCGAGATCGGCGTCGCGATGGGGCGTCTTGGCGTCGAGGTACACGGTTTCGACGCCGCCCCTGTGATCGCCGGGATCAAAGACCCTGTGGTGGCCGCGGCCGCGATGGACTGGCTCGGAAAGGACATGTCCATCACGACGGGCGTTGCCGTTGAACCCCGCCTTGAGCCGAATGGTCAGGTCACCATTCAAGCGGGCGCCAAAACCGTCACCGTGGACCGCGTGTTGGCAAGCATCGGCCGCCGCCCGAATGTGCAAGGCCTCGGGCTGGAAAATCTCGGTGTCGAGCTGGATACCCGCGGCATGCCACCCTACGACCCGGAAACACTCCAGATCGGCGATCTTCCGGTCTATCTCACGGGTGACGCCAATGCGGACCGCCCCCTCCTACACGAAGCCAAGGACGAGGGCAAAATCGCCGTGCTCAACATCCTTGCGGGGGAACGCAAACCATTCCATCGGCGCGTCCCCCTTGGCATCGCGTTCACCACACCGCAAATCGCCTCTGTCGGCGCGTCACTGGATACGTTGGACCCGGAGACCACCGCGATTGGCAGCGCCTCTGCCGCCAACAACGGGCGCTCAAAGGTCAAAGCCGACACCGACGGGATCATCCGGATCTATGCCGACAAGAACAGCCTGAAGCTTTTGGGGGCCACTTTGGCCATTGCCGATGCGGAACATATGGCGCATTGGCTGGCGCTGGCGATGGAACAGGGCATGACGCTGGACGCCTGTCTCGCGTCGCCCTTCTACCACCCTGTTCTTGAGGAAACCTTGCAGGACGCCTTGATGGATTGTCTGGCCAAGACCGGACAGAAACTCCCGCATCCTCCGGGGCTGACACCGGCCTGAATAAAGGTGAGAAGCAATTCGCCTGATGAAGAAGAACAGACAGACGCCGACGGTTGAGACACTGTCGGAGTCTTATGTTTAGGCGATGCGCCCACGTCACAAAACACGCCACTTGAGCGCAGCACCGCACGATCAGACCTGTCGATTGTCAGTGGAGAAAAAAGCGCACGAAATGCAAAAAACGAACTCGGAACACCTCTTAAAACACTGTTTTATTTGCAAATTAAAAATAATCTCGCCCACATAAACGTGCACGTTTGGATCATACACGCGCGACATGAGTTACGTCCTCCAAACTCCGAAAGCGAGGTGCTGCCGTCCCGACAACAAAAAGGCCCGCGCAGCGGCTTGCCTCCACCAGCGCGTCAATCAGCAGCTCAATTACGAGCCCCCAGCGATAGGAACAGGCACAGGAAAGTCGTCGATAGAAATCCATCGAACTAAGCGGTGTGAAGCCGACCCCGCGGTATCGGCATAGGCAAAACAAAACGCACCGACCGGAGCAGATAGGCTAGTGGCTCTTCGCTGTTGATGTGACCGGCAAGTTCGTCAACGCCCGACAGGCATGAAGGTTGATCCGCCGTTGAGTTGATCGATGCCGATGAGATCATGTGTCTGGCCCGGCGTCAGACAAAGCGCAATGGGCCTCCGCGCCTCGTCGGTCGGGGCATGAACCTTGGTCGTCCACCCGTAGAACCCCGCGCCGGTAAGCACGGTGGCTGGTAACACAGTCTTCGACGGGCTGACCGCGATCATGGCACAGGTCTCGCCCCGCAAACCAACCTATCATGGCTGCGTCGACGGCGGGTGATCCTCGCCGGATTTACCGGAGGCTCCAAGCATTGAGCAGGACGGAGCATCATGCGCAAAGCAACAAACAAGATAAGCCAAACTCGCTGAGTACAGGAGATTTGGCCTGCCTCCAGATTTCAGACATGATGTTTCAAATGCGCAATGATTTTTTCCGCTTCATGCCGCCGGTCTGAAAACCGCTGAGAGATGTGGATGTGCCGGGCAAGAGAAATCCGCCGGGCAGCGGTGATGCGGGACATATCAGGGAGAGACGCATGCGCGGCATAACCGTCCAGAAAAGCCATGTCCCGGGCCAGGGTCGTGCCAAGCCCATTATGATACCGAAGCGCCAGCTCATCGAGATGGGCTAGAAAGTTGCCGAGGTCAATCGCCGGGTCCCCCATGGCCACCAGATCCAAATCCAGAAGCGCCACCCCCCCCGCCGAACAGATCACCTGATCCGGATAGAAATCCCGATGCAAAAGGACCGGTTCCGCGGGTGTTTCAAGACGCGCAATATCGGGGGCAAGCGCCCGTTCGACCGCTTGCAACGCCGAGATGTTCTCAGGCGCACGCGCTTTCTCGGCTGCAAGGGCCTGTGTCAGGACGGCGCATTCCTGTGCAAGCGTCCAGTCGCGTTCGACTTCGACCCCACTGGTGTGCAACCGGGCCAGCGCCTCTCCGGTCTGCCGAAGGGCGTTGCGCAAAACCACTTCTGACGTGCCGTTCAAGAGCAGACACGTCAGATCAGGCCCTTTTATTTCCTCTTGAAACCAAAGACATACCTCTTTCATCTCTGCGAGGACAAC
Organism: Celeribacter sp. ULVN23_4; assembly: GCF_054788345.1. Classification (NCBI taxonomy): domain Bacteria; kingdom Pseudomonadati; phylum Pseudomonadota; class Alphaproteobacteria; order Rhodobacterales; family Roseobacteraceae; genus Celeribacter; species Celeribacter sp. ULVN23_4. The sequence continues at coordinate 195,469 of NZ_JBTVYO010000001.1, forward strand.
AGGCACCTGCACCCCATGCCTGCCATCCAGCCCGGCCGCGCGCAGAGCAGACTGAAGCGCAGGCGTGCGGCGATCGGCGCGGCCAAAGCGCAATTTGCCATAGGCCGCACGCCCCACGGCGTCGGCATAGCGGAAAATGGCTCTGCGACCGGGTTTCAGACGGAGACAGTGCACCTCGCTCGGTGTCCAGCCAAGCGCATCAGCGACAGTGCCGGGGGTTTGAGCGATATGGAATGCGGGTGTGCCCAGAGGGGCCAGAAGTGCTTCAACCCGTTGCAACAGCGCTGCGCAGCGCTCTGGCCAGTTCGGGTGACGATCACGGAAGGGTTCGATCAGCAATCCCGCGAGGGCGGCGGCGCGATGCGCGCGGATGTCCTCCGCTGGCATCCCGTAGCCGTCGAGAAACGCCTGGCTCAAATCTTGTCTTGTGTTGGGGTCGTAATCGAGCCGGGCCAGAAAACTTGCGACATCGCACAGAGGATCGCCCGTTCCGGCACGGTCCCAGTCGATAAAACACACTGCGTCATCGGGGGTTACGATCACCTGATCGGCGCTGAAATCACCATGGCTGGCCGCAACCTTGGGACGACACGCGGCAAGATGCCCGGAGAGCATCGCGGCACAATGCAGGGCACGCGGGGCAAGATCGGGCAAAAGATCAGCCAGATCGCGCAGCGACCGAGACGGGTCGGTCGCGGGCAAAGGGCACAGCCCGCGCATCGGGTGCCGGTGCAAGTCTGCCAGCCGTGCACCGATCCGGCGATAGAGCTCAGGGCTTGGACTGTGATCCGCCGCCCGGCCGGCCACCCATTCGATGTCAAGCGTCGCCTGTTTCGCATCACTGGCAAGCAGCCGCGCGCCACCGAAACCTTCGCCCAAACAGGCCCCGGCGCGGGCCTGATCAAAGAGACCGGGCGCAAAGGCCCGGCGCAACCCGCCGTCAATGCGTTGCACAAATCGGCGGTTGGGTTTGAAGGTCACAAGACTGTCGGGATCGGCTTTGCGCAGTTTCCGGGCCGCCGGAATTTTCCTGTCACGCCAGACCGGCAGGGCAACAAGGCAAGCGGGCACATCCCAAATCCCGTGTTTGCGCCAGTTCGGACGCGACAGATAAGTCTCGAAACGTGCTTCGGGCGCGGTCCGCAGGACAAAGAATTGCCCGTCGGCGCACCGAGCCGTGGCTGTGGCATTCACCCCGGGCTTGTAGCGCAGATAGGTCAGTTCCGCGGGGTGCCCCAGAAGTCGGGCCAGATGTTCGGGATCCAAAAGCGCGGCCAGACCGGGCAAGCCGGGATCACGGGCGACAAGATCGCGGTCAGCCTTGCAGAGCATGTTTGCCTCCGCTCTGATGGGCAAACAATCGGGCGAAACCGGTCTCTGTCGCGGCCAGACGGTCCGGCGTCCCGTCTTCCTGCACCCGACCGTCCCCCATCAAGATCACCCGATCGAAACAGCGCGCCAGCGACAGGTCGTGGGTAATGATCAGCGTGGTTCGATCGCGCGCCAGCCGCAGGATTGCCCGGCGCAGATGGGCTTCGCTTTCGGCATCCAAACCGACAGTTGGTTCGTCCAGCATCAGGATCGGGGTTTGACACAGAGCGGCCCGCGCCAAAGCGATCCTCTGCCGTTGACCGCCGGAGAAATTCGCGCCGCGTTCGGCCACTTCGGTGTCATAGCCATCGGGCATGGCGGTGATAAAATCCTCCGCACCGGCAAGCCGCGCGGCGGCGCGAATGTCATCGTCACTGATCTCCCGCCCTGCCCCAAGGGCGATGTTTTCCGCGACGGTTCCGGCAAACAGCACCGGGTCCTGCGGCAGAAAGGTGATCTGGGCACGCAGGCTGTCGAGTGTCACGGCATCGACCGGCGTGCCGTCGATGAGGATCGTGCCGCCCTGCGCCTCTCTCAGGCGCAGCAAGAGCCAGAAAATCGTGGACTTTCCGATGCCAGATGGACCGATCAAGGCAACGGATTGCCCCGCCGGAATATCGAGAGAGAAATCTTTGAGAACCTGCCGCCCGTCGGGGTAATCGAAGCCCACCCTGTCAAAGGAGATATGCCCTTGAAACACCGGGGCCGGATGGGCATCGGCACGGTCGCGGATCTCCGGTTCGGTGTCGAGCAGATCGAACACGCGTTCGGCGGCGGCAGAGGCCTTGGCAAGACGCCCGGAGTATTTCGCATAGTCTCTCAACGGCCGGAACGTGTTCTTGAGATAGGTCAGAAAAACAAGCAGATCGCCCGGTGTGAGCCGCCCGGCAAGCACCGCATGTGTGCCGAACCACAAGACGGCGGCGGTGGTCAGACCGATCATGACATCGACGCTGCGTTCCATCAGGGCGCCAAGACGCCCGGTCTTGATGCTGTCGCTTTGACTGGCACCGTTGGCGGATTGAAACAGCCGCCCTGTGGCCTCTTCGAGGCGCAGCGCCTGTACGGATCGGATCGCACCAAGCATTTCAGAGGCGCTGTCGGCCAGACTGGCCTCGCGTTTGCGCTGCACCCGGCTGGCGGTTTTGATGCGGTTGCCGATCCGCGTGGTCATCAAAAGCAGCACCGGCACCGGCAAAAGCGTCAGAAGCGCCAGCGTCCAGTCGAGCCACATCATCACCGCAACCATGCCGGTGAGAATGAAAACATTCGTCAAAAGCGGCATGACGGCGGTGGTGGCGGTGTCCTTGAGCATGCCGACATCGCCGATCAGTCGCAGGGTCAGATCGCCGGGGCGGGTGGTGTCGTGAAAGGCAGGCGGGAGCTTTTGCAGATGGGCAAAGAGATCGCGCCGCAAGCCGGTCAGCGCCCGACTGCCCGCCACGGCAAACAGACTTGTCGAAACGAATTGAAACAAGGCGCGCAAGCCGATGACAAGCGCCAGCCCCACGGCGCAGAGCGCGATAAAGGCGTTGAGACCAGAGAGGGTCAGCCCACCGATCAGCGTGACCGTGAAAGGGCCTTCGGTCGGGGTGCGCACCACCCGGTCGATGATGAATTTGAGCGGCCAGGGTTCCAAAAGGCGCATGGCCGTGGCCATCAAAAGCGCCAAAACACCGGAGATCAGCGTGCTGCGAGACCCGGCCAGATAGGGGCTGAACCGGCGCAACATGCGTATGAACGCAGGCAAAGCATCGCGCAGACGGTCTTTGCGTTTGCCGCGCAACGTCCTCGAACCGCCCATGATCACAGCCCCTCAGAGGCCACAAGCAACTGGCTCCGTTCGAGCACGGTTCTGGCATTGGCCTGCCAGGTGTGATGGGCGATGACATGGCGGTGCCCTGCCTCTCCCATACGCCGGGCCCGCTCCGGGTCTTGCGCGAGGGTGGCAATCGCCCGGGCCAAGGCTGCGGGGTCATCGGGCGGGCAGATCAGGCCAGTGTCGCCATGCGTCACGATCCGGGCCAGATCGCCGACATCGCTGGCAATCACCGGCAGGCGCGCGCCCATATATTCATAAAGCTTCAAGGGCGAAAAATAGAACTCCTGAGCCGCCGAATAGGGCGCGATTCCGACATCCGTTCTGGCCAGCCAGTCCGGCACCGCGTCATGCGGGATCAGCCCGGAAATCTCGCCGCCAAGCGCTGCGATCCGCTCAGAAAACCGCGCACGCTCCGGTCCGTCGCCGACGATCAACAGACGAATATCGGGCCGTGTGGCATGCAAAATCTCCATGGCGCTGACCAGCACATCAAGATCATGCCAGGGCTTGAGACTGCCGACGAAGCCGACGGTAAAGGGTCGGTTGTCCTGACGAGGGCGGTCATACATCGCGGGGTCAATGGCGTTGGGCAGATGAAGCACATTTTCTGCTCCGTGATCCTGCGCATAGCGGACGACCTGAGGGCTGACGGCGGCGACAAGGGCGGCGGACTGCATGGCCGCCTGCGTGGACGTCAAACAGTCCTGCGGCAAGATCATCTCGCGATGCCGTTGCTGTTCTTCCATCAGTGGCGCGTTGACTTCGAGCACGGAGGAGACGCCGGCCTCCCGCGCCCATGTCATCGCGCTGTGCGACAGAAGTGCGTGGCGTTCATAGACAAGGTCGAACGGCCCGGCGTCGCGCAAAATGTCCGGCAGGGCTAGGTCGAGCGCCATAAGCGCCTGCATCCGCGCCTCAGCGTTGGATGTCGACGGTAGAGACAAAGGCACAACCGGCGTCGTCTCAAGCCCCTTTGGGCGTGTGCCTTCACAGCGGGGCGAGAACAGGGTGACCTCGGCCCCCATGCTCTGAAACGCCCGGACCATGGATTGCACATGCACAGAGGCCCCTTTTGCACCAAAAACCGGAATGCCGGGATCGAGACAGATGTAAGCGATGCGCATCAGAGGCCTCCCTGAGCGGCCACAGCCCGGTCATCACAGCGCAACCTATCGAAAATCCGACCCAGTTCGGCGGCGTTCTTGTGCAGGTTGAAATCGGCTTCGATCCGCGCGCGTGCGTTGCGCGCGAGCGTAGCACGCAGCTCGGAATCGCGCCAAAGCCGGGCAAGCTGATCAGCGAGATCGCGGGGATTGCCCTCCTGCGCCAAAAGCCCGGTTTCTGCCTGTGCCACCAGTTCAGGAATGCCGGTCACAGGGGTGGCGACGACCGGACAACCGAGCGCCATGGCCTCAAGCAGGACGGTCGGCATGCCATCGCGATTGCCGTCGGACCCCACGATACAGGGACAGGCCAAGAGCGTCGCCTTCTGCATCGCGCGGATGATGTCGTCTTGCGGCATCGGGCCGATCAGGCGCACGGTTTCGGACAGGCCGGAGGCGTCGATCTGGTCCTGCAATTCCTGCTGCATGTCACCGCCGCCGACGATCCGGCACGGCAGGCGCAGCCCCTTGTCGCGCAGGATGTGCAGAGCCTCGACAAGAATATGAAACCCCTTTTTTTCGACCAGACGCCCGACAGCCAGAATCCCATGCGGCTGATCTTGCGGGGCGGACCAAGTGAAGGCGTTCAGATCGATACCATTGAAAATCCGAACCAGCTTTTGGGGATCACAGCCCAAACTCTCGTTCAGATACCGCACATTGTAATCGGAGACCGTGACCACCGCATCTGCATCGGCCAGCTTGAGCGGCAGGTGATGATCCTCATCGTAATCGCAATAAATATCCTTGGCATGGAGTGTCACCGACCAGGTGATCCCGGCCAGAGCCGCGGCGATGCGGGCAACGGTGGCCGCCAGCGTGCCGAAATGCGCATGCAGATGGGTGATATTCCGGCTCAGACAGTCCAGCGCCAGAAGGATGGCCTGATACAGGTCGCTCTCACTGCTCTCCGGAAACTGCATCATGGCCGTCATCGCCGTGGGGCGCAGGACGTAAAGCGCCTTTTGTGCCTCCCAAAGCGAGTCCTGTTTGCGCAAAGGCTGACGCAGACGCGTCACGGGGGCACGCACTTTCGAAATGATATTCTGGAAATGCGTTTCCTCGACCGGACGCAGCGCAAAGATTTCGATCTCGCGCCCCTCTGCCTCATGGGCAAGGATTTCGTTGACGACGAAGGTCTCAGAAAACCGCGGATAGCGTTTGACGACATAGCCGATCTTGCCAGTCGTCTGTGCCGGAAAACCAATGGGAGACGGGGAGGAAACGGTCATCAGAGAGCTTCTTTCAGTGCTGGGGAGGAGGAGGTGATCGACGGGGCTTGGGCGAGAATTTCGGCGGCACGGTTGCGGACGCGTTCAAACCCGCTCATATTGAGAGGGCGGGCGGGCCGCGCCGCCGCTTGTGGCCGCGACAGCCACTGGCTCAGACTGTCGGGGGACAGATGTTCGGGCAAAAGCATATCCACGGCGCCTGCGCGCGACAGCCGTTCGGCCCGGATCACCTGTTCGCGGCGAGGGCGGGTGCGCGGGACGATGAGGGACCGTTTGCCGAAGGACAGCGCCTCGCACACGGTGTTGTAGCCGCCCATGGTGATCACCCGGTCGGCAGCGGCGAACAGTGAGATCGGTTCCGGCAGAAAGCGCAGGATCTGCATGTCGTCACGTTCGCCAATCTGGCGCGTCAGGGCGGCTTGATCCTTGCCGGGCATCTGTGTGCCGGTCAAAATGATGCCGCGCCGGTTCGGGGGCAGCGTCGTGCGGGCAAAGCTGTGGCAAAGATCGGCCCCGTCCTTGCCCCCGCCCACGGCACAGAGGACGAAGGGACGGTCGTCCTTGTCCGGCAAAGATTTCGTGGCGGCCTCGGTGGCACGGGGCAACGACAGCCGATGCCGTTGATCAAGATACCCCATGAAGCGGCTGCGGGCGCGGAAATCCGCGCTGAACCCATATTCTTTCGGCAGATCGAAAAAGGCGCGGTCGCCATAGATCCAGATCTCGTCAAACCAGTCACGCAACGCACGCTGGTTTCGTTGCCGGAGCCATTGCGCCCGCACGGTTTCCGGGCTGTCGATGATATCGCGGAGCCCGAGAATGACACGGGCACGCCCGCGCTTTCGCAGCATGTGTAAAGCCGGATCAAGTTCGCCCTGACACCCGCGCGGAACATTGTCGACAATCATCAGATCGGGGTCGAAGGCCGCCAGCGCCGCCTTGATCGTCTCGGCGCGCAACACCGCGATCGTGCGCAGATCAAGACCAAGATGCCGGGCCTCATAGGTGCCCTCGGCGGTCTTGCCATAGGCCGGCAGGGTCAGCATGTCGACGCCTTCAGGGATATGGAACCCGCCCGCCTCGTGCATCCCCGCAATCATCAGGATGTCGGGCCGGGGTTCGATGCTGCGCAGGGCTTGGGCCAACAGAAGATTGCGGCGCAGATGCCCGAAACCGACGGTGTCGTGGGAATACAGAACGATGCGCGGCGCACCGCCGTGCCGGGTGATTTTCGCACCGTTTGCAGAGAAATGTTTCATCGTCTGGTCCACCGATCCTTTTGCGGTTCCCGCAGGCGTATTGCGGGGCTGTTTTGCGTATCGGATAAGGTGGGCAGCCAAGATTGGAATTCAAATTAGAACTTTACGAGGCCGCGCCCGTGAAGATTAGAAGTTTATAAGAATGCCGTCTCGGGTGCTGTGTTCTTCTGTCAGGTGAATTAAATCAGGTCCGCGTGCAGGTGCATGACAGACCTGCGGCCGCACAGGGCGTGGCATGCGCCAAGAGGAGGATAAGGGATGAAAATCCGGGCAAAGCTTCTGGTCAGCCACGGTTTCGTGGCACTTGTGGTCGGCTGTATCTGTGTCCTGATCCTGATTGGATTACAGGCCACGGACGACTCCCGGCATTCCTTTGAACGCAGCTATGAAAGCCTGCGCGAGATCAATGAACTGAACTCGGACGCCAACCGGCTTTCCGAACAGATCGCGGAGTTGTTCACCGTGGGTCTCGAAGGGCGCGGCGAAGTAACCGAAGCCTACGACCATCTGATCGTTCAACTCGATGTGTTGCAAACCGCACTGGAGGCCGATCTGGCCGGGGCGGCGCCCGAAGACCGGGAAAGCGCGCAGGCCATGCTCGACTGGATCACCGAACTTCAGACAGAGGTGGAAGGTCTCGGCGCCGCTGGGGTGGAGATTTTCGATCTGTTGTCGAAAGGCCAGCGCGAGGTGGCGCAATCGCTTTATGCCCGCCGGGTGGAGGACGATCTCGACACCAGTATCGGCACGCTGATCGACGAGGCGATCCGGCGCAATGCGCGTAGCGTCACCGCCGAAATCGACGCATGGGACGCGTTGACCGAACGTCAAAGGCTTTTGGCCATCAGCATCGTCGTCACTGCGGCGCTGGTTGCGGTGGGCACGGCCTTGCTTCTGGACAAACAGGTGTCACGCCCGCTTGCCGATCTGTCGGCGGCGGCGGACAATCTGGCAAGCGGTCACGGCGAGATCGCACTCGACACCCGGCGCAGTGACGAGCTTGGCGATCTGGCCGAACGGTTTCAGGAGATGGTGCAACGGATTTCAGAGCAACAGGCCAGTCTGCGGGCCGCCCGCGATTCATTGGCCGAACAGGTCTCTGAGCGCACCGAAAGCCTGAGCCAGCGCACCGAACAGCTTGAGGCCGCGAATGCGCGCCTGCGCGAGCTGGATTCGAGCCGGACCCAGTTTTTGGCAGACATCAGCCACGAGCTGCGCACGCCACTGACGGTGATGCGCGGTCAGGCGGAGGTCGCCCTGAGAAATCCGAACCCGTCGAGTGAATTGCTTCAGGCTGCGATGCAGGCCATGGTGCGCAAGACGGGTCAGCTCGGCCAGCTCGTCGATGACCTGCTGTTCCTCGCACGTTCCGAAGCCGGGGCGATTCAGGTGATCCCCTCCCCGACCATGCTTCAGGAAACTCTGGCGGAGGTGACGATGGATGCCCGGTCTCTGCGCGCCGCCGATGGGATACGCATTGCCCTGCATCAACCGGAAGACCCGGTGATGGTCGATGCCGATCCGGCGCGTTTGCATCAGGCGGTGATGATCATTCTCGACAATGCGATCCGTCATGCGCCGCGCGACAGTGTGGTGTCGATCGACCTGAAACGGTCCGATGGCATGGCATACCTGTCGATTTCGGATATGGGCGAGGGCTTTCACGAAGCGGATATTCCGCATGTGTTCGACCGGTTTTATCGGGGCCGCAACAGTCGCGGGGCTGGTGGCAAGGGCAGCGGTCTCGGTCTGGCCATCGCCTATTGGATCGTCAGCCGTCATCACGGTCGGATCTCCATCGGGCAGGCGGAAAACGGCACCAACGGCGCGCGGGTGGATGTGATCCTGCCGCTGCTCACGGAAACGGACGGGACGGACCGCCATGCATGATATTCTTCTGGTGGAAGATGACGACGAAATCGCGGATTTCATCCTGCTCGGGCTGACGAACGAAGGCTATAACGTCCGACACGCTAATTCTGCGGCGGCGATGTGGGAGGTGCTTGCGGAACGGCAGGTGTCGCTTATCATTCTTGATCGCATGTTGCCGGATGCAGAGGGCGCGATCCTCTGCGAAACCCTGCGGGACACTCATCCCGATCTGTTTATCCTGATGCTTACGGCAAAGGATTCTCTCGAAGACAAGCTGGCGGGTTTGCGGTCTGGCGCAGATGATTACATCACCAAGCCGTTTTCGTTCGAAGAGTTGTTGTTGCGTCTTGAGGCATTGCTGCGGCGACGCGAGGGCGGCATTTCGGAAAAGAACGGAACCCTGTCCTGTGGTGTCTTCGAGTTCGATCTGACCCATAAATCCGTGCAACGCGAAGGTCGGGAACTTGGCCTGACGCCAACCGAATTCGCCCTTTTGAAATATCTGGCCGACAATGCCGGGAGCGTCGTGAGCCGGATGGACATCTTGTCCGGCGTCTGGGGCAAGAATTTCGATCCGAACACGAATATCGTCGAGGTCTATATCGCCTATCTGAGACGTAAGGCAGACGGTCCATTCGATGAAAAGATGATCCGCAATGTGCGTGGCTTCGGCTATGTGCTGGAAGTCTGAGTCCGGATTTACGGCTGTTTGGGGCTCAGACACCCGAGCGCTGAGTGCGGTCTGGTGGCATTGTGGACGTTGTCGATGAAGTTTAGCAAATCGGCGGGACATCATCGAAGGTATCGTATTCAGCGACATAGACCGCCTAAAGCGTTTCTACTTAAACCTGAATCAGGGTTTGAGCAGAAACGCGGAGCAACGTCCAAGCGGAGCGGGCGTTTCGACTTTATGTGATAGATCAAGTTAAAGTCGAAACGCTTTAGACCTTCAGCGTCTTCATGAAGCTCTCGGCCTGTGCGTTATCATACGGATGTCCTCGACGGCTCATCGACCCGAAGAAGCCGTGTCGCTTGAGGATGCGGCGATGTCGGGATGCTATGGCGGCTTTCAGCGCGGTTGCCGTGAGGCACGTCGATATTGCGACCCAACCCATAAAGCGTTCGGCCAAAAACCTGAGACACAGCTTTGGGCCGAACGCCGCGCAACATATGAACATTGCAGGTGCCCCGCCTTTATCCGATGCCTCAGGTTAAAGACGGGCCACTTTGCCCAACACCCCTTGCGCGAGCAGGCATCCATAACGACGGTCAGATAGGCGAAACCAGTCTTGATGGCGGCATAGGTATGTACCCGGCCCAGATCGGGATCAGTGTGCGGCAGATATCATACTTCTGGCTGAGCGCGCGCCTCGCCTCGTTCTGGAAATAGGCTTCGACAACTTCGCGTTTCTTGGCTGTGCTATGTCGTCGATGCTTCTTGGTCATGTGGTTCTCCTTATCAGAACCACGCCCCGGTCGACATCCTCAGATCAAACTGTCCAGCCCGAGGGGCGCACTCCAGGAATGGTCCAATGACACAGGAGCGCTTTTGGTGGAGTCGATCGGGATCGAACCGACGACCTCGTCATTGCGAACGACGCGCTCTCCCAACTGAGCTACGACCCCACATGAACTTTGATTTGGACCTTTTGCACCGGGTTGTCAAGCATCCCGGCGCATGCGGAAAGCCCGCGTATCAAGCGGGCAATTTGCCGTTTTGTTCGACGAAAGCGATGATGTCGCGCGCCGGGCGTGCACCGGCGATCCGGGCCACTTCCTTGCCGCCCTGATAGAGGATCAGCGCGGGAATGCCGCGGATGCCGTTCTTCATCGAGACGGTCGGATATTCCTCCGTGTTGATCTTCGCGAAGCGCGCTTTGCCCTTGAGCGCCTGCGCAGCCTTGGCGAATTCCGGCGCCATCATCCGGCACGGGCCACACCACGGCGCCCAGAAATCGACGAGCACCGGGAGGTCGTCTTTCTTGGACAGGGCATTGAGGGTTTTCGGATCAAGCTCCGACACTTTCCCGGCCATCAACGGTTCGCCGCAAGTGCCGCATTTCGGCCCGGCAGAGAGTTTCGCCACGGGCACACGATTGACCTGACCGCAGGTCGGACACGCGAGTTTCACATCGGTTTTTTCAAGGGTTGCGGCCATGTCCCGCCTCCTTTTCATATTCGAGTTACAGAATATATGTATCCTGACGGAACCCGGTTCAAGAGGCCAAAATGACACCTTTCCGAGACCTAGACGCGGCGGAGCAAGCCCGCCTACGCAACGCCTACGCCGAAGAGATGGCGCGGCAAACCAACACCTGTTCTATGGACGAGAAAATCAGCCGTTTCAACGCATGGCTCGCGCCGCAGGGCATCTCCTTTTCAGAAGACGACCTGCGACCGAAAAAGCGCTGATTATTCCGCCGCCTCGATATAGTGCTCTGGCGGCGGGCAGAGGCAGATCAGGTTGCGATCACCATAGGCGTTGTCGACCCGTCCGACCGGCGGCCAGTATTTGTCCACCCGGAACGCACCCGGCGGGAAACAGCCCTGCTCGCGCGGGTAAGGCCGGTCCCATTCTGCGACGAGATCATTGACCGTATGGGGCGCGTGTTTGAGCGGATTGTTGTCCTGCGGCAACTCTCCCGCCTCGATCTGCGCGATCTCGGCCCGGATTGACAGCATGGCTTCGCAGAAACGGTCCAGCTCTGCCTTGGTCTCGCTCTCGGTCGGCTCGATCATCAACGTGCCCGGCACCGGGAAGGACATGGTCGGCGCGTGAAAGCCACTGTCGATCAGGCGTTTCGCAATATCATCCACGGTCACCTCAGTGGTCTTCTCGAAGGCGCGCGGGTCGACGATGCACTCATGCGCGACGCGACCCTGTTTGCCCTTGTAGAGTACCGGAAACGCGTCATTCAGGCGCGCGGCGACATAGTTGGCGTTGAGGATCGCCACTTTCGTCGCCTGCGTGATCCCCTGCCCGCCCATGAGCATGCAATAGGCCCAAGAGATCGGCAGAATCGAAGCGGAGCCGAAATTCGCCCCGGAGACCGGCCCTATTTCATCCGAGCCATCCGGCGCGCCGGGCAGGAAGCGGGCGAGGTGCTTTTTCACCCCGATCGGCCCCATGCCGGGACCGCCGCCGCCATGCGGGATGCAGAAGGTCTTGTGCAGGTTCAGGTGCGACACATCCGATCCAATCTCGCCGGGTTTCGCCAGCCCGACCAAAGCGTTGAGGTTCGCACCATCAAGATAGACCTGCCCGCCAAAATCATGCGTGATCTTGCAGACCTCTTTCACCGTCTCTTCGAACACACCGTGGGTCGAGGGATAGGTGATCATGCAGGCGGCAAGTTTGTCGCCAGCGGCTTCCGCCTTCGCGCGGAAATCATCGAGGTCGATATCCCCGTTCGGAGCGGTTTTGACCACCACGACCTTGAGGCCGACCATTTGCGCCGAGGCCGGGTTGGTGCCATGCGCGGACATCGGGATCAGGCAGATGTTGCGCCCGCCCTGCCCGTTGGCGCGGTGATAGGCCTGAATGGTCAAAAGCCCGGCATATTCGCCCTGCGCGCCCGAATTGGGCTGCATCGACATGGCGTCATAGCCGGTGATCTCACAGAGCTTTGCGCTCAGATCATCGATCATGGTGCGATAGCCTTCGGACTGATCCTCCGGCGCATAGGGGTGGATCGCGTTGAACTCCGGCCATGTGATCGGCATCATCTCAACGGCGGCGTTGAGCTTCATCGTACAAGACCCAAGCGGGATCATCGCGCGGTCGAGCGCCAGATCGCGGTCGGCAAGACGGCGCATATAGCGCATCATCTCGCCCTCGGCACGGTTCATGCCAAAGATCGGATGTTCCAGATAGCTCGTCTCACGAACGAGGCTTTCCGGGAAACCGAGACCGGGGAAGCCAGACGGCACCTCCGCCTCATGGCCGAAAGCGCGCCAGACCTTGGCGATCACCTCATCGTCCGCCATTTCGTCCATGGCGATGGCGATGCGGTCCTTGCCCACTTTGCGCAGGTTCAGCCCCTCTGAGACAGCGGAGCGCAAGATCACGCCCTGCATCGCACCGACCTCAACCGTGATCGTGTCGTAGAAGGCGGCGGGAGAAACCTTGAAGCCTTCGGACTTGAGACCTTCAGCGAGTTTCACGGCCTTGGCGTGGATTTGCTCGCCAATGGCGCGCAGCCCTGCGGGACCGTGGAAGACGGCATAGAAAGACGCCATGACGGCAAGCAAAGCCTGCGCTGTGCAGACGTTGGACGTCGCCTTTTCGCGGCGGATATGCTGTTCGCGGGTTTGCAGTGACAGGCGATAGGCACGGTTGCCTGCGGCATCAACGGACACGCCGACAATCCGCCCCGGCATGGAGCGTTTCATCGCGTCCTTGCAGGACATAAACGCGGCGTGCGGGCCACCAAAGCCCATGGGCACGCCGAACCGCTGTGCAGAGCCGACGGCAATATCGGCATCCATCGCGCCCGGCTCTTTGAGCATGGTCAGCGCCATGAGATCGGTCGCCATCACCGCCACGGCTTTCGCCTCATGCAGCGCAGCGATCTGGTCGGTGAAATCCGTGACATCGCCATAGGTGCCCGGATATTGGAAGATCGCGCCAAAGACCTTGGACGGATCAAGGCTTGCCGGATCGGCTACGATCACCTCGACCCCGAGCGGCGCAGCGCGGGTTTTCATCACTTCGATGTTCTGCGGATGACAGTTTTCATCGACGAAAAAGCGCATCATTTTCGATTTCGACACCCGCTGCGCCATGGTCATCGCTTCGGCGCAGGCGGTGGCCTCATCAAGAAGCGAGGCGTTCGCAACCGGCAAGCCGGTCAGGTCCGACACCATTGTCTGGAAGTTCAGCAAAGCCTCAAGACGGCCCTGCGCAATCTCCGGCTGGTAGGGCGTGTAAGCCGTGTACCAAGCCGGATTCTCAAGGATATTACGCTGGATCGCGGGCGGCGTGGCCGTCCCGTAGAACCCCTGCCCGATCAAAGACGTCATCACGAGGTTCTTTTTGGCCACCTTGCGGATATGGCCCAAGACCTCATGCTCGGTCATCGGCGCCCAGTCGAGCGGCGCCATCTGGCGGATCGCCATCGGCACGGTCTCGTCGATCAGAGCATCGAGAGAGCGCGCGCCGATCACCTTCAGCATCTCGTCCATCTCAGCGGGAGACGGGCCGATGTGACGGCGGTTGGCAAAATCATAGGGATTATAGGTCGACGGGGTATAGGCCACGATGCGCGTTCCTCAGCCGATAAAGTCTTTGTATTCCGCTTCCGACATAAAGTCGTCGAGCGCGGACATGTCCTCGATCTTCATCTTGAAGAACCACGCGTCGCCCATCGGGTCTTCACCCACTTTGCCCGGATCGTCGGAGAGCGGGGAATTCACTTCCACGATCTCGCCGTCGAGAGGCGCGAGGATGTCGGAGGCGGCTTTCACGCTTTCGATCACCACAACCTCGTCGTCTTTCGACACGGTGGTGCCTTCCTCGGGCAGTTCAATGAACACCACATCGCCCAGTTGCTCTGCGGCGTGCTCGGTGATGCCGACGACGACCAGATCGTCCTCGACGCGGAGCCATTCGTGTTCTTCGGTGAATTTGATGTCAGCGGCCATGTGTTTACGGTCCCTTGCGTAAGTATCAGCGTTTGTAAGTAGAGGTGCGGAACGGCATCGGCGCAACCGTTACGGGCAGGCGTTTGCCGCGCAGCTCAGCGAAAACTTCGGTGCCGTCCACCGAATAGGCAATCGGCAGGTATCCCATCGCGACCGGGCGCTCGACCGAAGGGCCGAAACCGCCGGAGGTGATCTCCCCGATTTGACGCTCGCTCTCGGCAGAAGCAAAGAGCGGTGTGCCTTCGCGCATGGGCGCCCGGCCCTGCGGCAAAAGCCCCACGCGTTTGCGTTCGGCACCGTTGTGAAGTTCCGACAGGATGCGATCCGCGCCGGGGAAACCGCCTTCGCGCGTGCCGCCCGAGCGACGCACCTTTTGGATCGCCCAAGCGATATTGCCCTCGACCGGGGAAGTCGATGTGTCAATGTCGTGACCGTAAAGGCAAAGCCCGGCCTCAAGCCGCAAGCTGTCGCGCGCGCCGAGACCGATCAGCGCGACGTCGTCCATCGCAACGAGTTGCTCCGCAATCTCAGTGGCCAGCTCGGCAGGGATCGAGATTTCAAACCCGTCCTCGCCCGTATAGCCAGACCGCGAAATCCACCATTCGACCGCATCGACAGTGATCCGCACGGAATCCATAAATTTCAGCTCCGTCACCTGCGGCACAAGGCGCGCCAAAGCCGCCTCTGCGGCCGGGCCTTGCAGCGCCAGAAGCGCGCGGTCGGTGATCTCGGTCACATGGACATGATCCGGCAGGCTGGCATTGAGATGCGCGATGTCCTCTGCCTTGCAGGCCGCATTGACCACGAGGAACAGCCCGTCGCCAGTGTTCGAGATCATCAGATCGTCAAGAATACCGCCGGTTTCATCGGTGAAAATCCCATAGCGTTGCCGCGCAGGTTTCAGGCCCAGCACATCCACCGGCACAATGCTTTCCAACGCCAGCGCCAGCGCTTCGAACCCTTCGGGCGAGGTCAGCATCACCTGCCCCATGTGCGAGACATCGAACAGTCCGGCGGCTGCGCGGGTGTGCAGGTGTTCCTTCATCACGCCCAGCGGATATTGCACCGGCATTTCATAGCCTGCAAACGGCACCATCTTGGCACCTTGAGCCACATGGAACTCATAAAGCGGCGTGCGGTTCAGATCAGTGTTCAGATCGGTCATAGCGTCCCTTTGCATATCGCCGACGCATCTCGGCATCACCTTCGCAGGTTTCCCCACAGGATGCCCCCTCTGTCTAGGTGCCTGAGATCGTTATCCCTTCGGCGGAGGCAAAAACCCCTCTCTCCAGAGTGTTGACCGTGCGAAGGTCCGTTTACCTGAGAGTTTCCCGGGGCGGTTGCTCCTTCGGTAGGGGTGTCCCCTTCTCCCAACGCACGACGTTTTTGGGACGTTATGCGAGGTCCGGATTCGGAGCAAGTCGGAAAAGTTTCCTATCGGAAACATAAGATGAAAAAACCGCCGCGCGGGCAACCCGGCGGCGGTTTGATGTTTGTTTCTGAACAGAAACGCTTAGAGCGTCGGCTTTTTCTGCAAAAGCGGCATGACGTTGGACATGTCCGGGCCGCGCTCCATGCCGGTCACGGCTTTGCGCAGCGGCATGAACAGACCCTTGCCCTTACGGCCCGTCGCCTCTTTCACAGCGGAGGTCCACTCTTTCCAGCTGTCAGCCGTATAGGGCGGCTCGGGCAGCATGGTGAAGGCCTCGGCGATGAAGTCTTTGTCCTCATCGGCAATCAGCGGCGTCGCGCCATCGCGGAACAGCTCCCACCAGCCAGCCATATCGGCTTTGACGGTGATGTTCTCACGCACGACAGTCCAGAACGGCTCGGCGATCTCGGCGGGCACACCCAGAGCCGCCACATCGTCTGCCACATCCGAGAAGGGCTTCGTGTGGTTGATCTGCGAGGTCAGCGCAAACAGGTCTTGGCTGTCGAACTTCGTCGGAGCCGCGCCGAATTGCGACAGGTCAAAACCTTCGACCAGCTCGTCCATCGACGTGCGCAGCTCAACCGGTTGCGAGGAGCCGAGACGGGCCATCAGCGACAGAAGCGCCATGGGCTCAACGCCTTGTTGACGCAGATCGCGCAGGGACAGAGTGCCCAGACGTTTCGACAGAGCCTCGCCATGCGGGCCGGTCAGAAGCGAGTGGTGGGCGAAGGACGGCACCTTGCCGCCAAGCGCTTCGATGATCTGGATTTGCGTCGCCGTGTTGGTGACGTGGTCCGCACCGCGCACGATGTTGGTGACGCCGTAGTCGATGTCATCGCAAACGGAGGCGAGCGTGTAGAGGAACTGACCGTCAGCGCGGATCAGCACCGGATCGGACACAGAGGCTGCGTCGATGGAGATCGGGCCGAGAATGCCATCTTCCCAGTCGATGCGCTGCTGGTCGAGTTTGAAGCGCCAAACCCCATTGCCACGCTCGGCGCGCAGTTTGTCTTTCTCAGCCTCCGACAGCTCCAGAGCAGCGCGGTCGTACACCGGCGGCTTGCCCATGTTCAGGAGCTTCTTACGCTTCAGGTCCAACTCGGTCGGCGTTTCGAACGCCTCATAGAACCGGCCTTTGTCGCGCAGCTCCTGTGCAGCTTCCTCATAACGATCTAGACGCTCGGACTGTTTCTCGAACCGATCCCAGGTGAACCCGAGCCATTCGAGGTCTTCGAGCACGCCATCGGCATATTCCTGGGTCGAGCGCACCTGATCCGTATCGTCGAGACGCAGAATAAACTGCCCCCCGGCCTTCCGCGTCAGCAGATAGTTGAACAGCGCAGAGCGCAGGTTCCCGATATGGATAAAGCCCGTGGGAGAGGGCGCGAAACGTGTGACGATCATTTTCTGTCTCCTGTTGCGCTCCCTCTTTCATATCACGCCTCAAGAGTCCATATCGGGTGCAGTCTGACACATGAATTCACAGAAAAGCGACTGGGGACCACAGCAATGACATCACCGCTTCTCGACGCCTGCGCCCCCGATCTCGACCAGATCGAAGATATTGCGCGCGCCACCATGGCCGATCTGCCGCCCGCCTTCAAAGTGCTGGCGTCGAATGTCGCCCTGACGGTGATGGATTTCGCGCCCGAGGATTTGCTCGCCGAGATTGGCATCCAAGACCCTTTTGAGCTGACCGGGCTTTATACCGGCATCCCGATGACCGAAAAATCCACGATGGATCAGGCCACCGCCCCCGACACGATCTGGCTGTTCCGCCGCCCGATCCTCGATGAATGGTGCATGCGCGGCAATGTGAGCCTTCAGCAGATGGTCGCCCATGTCACCGTGCATGAGCTGGCGCATCATTTCGGCTGGTCGGATGAGGACATCGCCACCATCGACAAATGGTGGGAATACGACTGAGCCGGGGGCAAGCGTCCTGACGCAAATGTCATCCGGTAGGGCCCGTATTGTGCTACACTTCAAGGGTTAGTTTCCAACAGAGAAACCCCGGAGGATGCACATTATGACCCCTATTCGACTGACCACGCCCCACCTGTCCCGCCGTCACCTTTTGCTCGGCGCCGCAAGCCTGCCGGTCGCGGCCAGCATGCCCTTCGGGGCACGCGCGGAGGCGCCGATGATGGGGGCCGCCCTTGCTCCCTATCGCCGCTTCACTCTTGGTTCGTTCGAAGTGACCACCCTCCTCGCGGGCACCCGCACCGTGCCGGAACCGCACAAGATTTTCGGCCTGAACGCCAGCGACGAAGACTTCGCCGCCGCTTCAGAGGCAAATTTCATCCCGGCAGACGCGGCGCAGTTCTTTTTCACCCCGACTTTGGTGAACACCGGCTCCGAAGTGATCCTGTTCGACACGGGCCTGTCCCCAGACGGCATCGTCGCGGCTCTGGCCGCTGCGGGTTACACGCCGGATCAGGTGGACCGTGTGGTGATCACCCATATGCATGGCGACCATATCGGCGGGATTTATTCCGACGCCCCAACCTTCGCCAATGCCGCCTATTCGACCGGCACTGTGGAGATGGACCATTGGGACATGTCCGGCAATGACGGGTTCGAGGCCAAGATCCGCCCGCTGCAGGATCAGTTCGATCTGCTCGAAGGCGGATCTGAGGTGGCATCCGGCATCACCGCGATGGAAGCATTCGGTCACACACCCGGACACATGGCTTTCCATCTCGAAAGCGAAGGCAATCGCCTGATCCTCGGCGCAGATTTCGCCAATCACTATGTCTATTCTCTGGCCAATCCGGACTGGGAAGTGCTCTACGACACCGACAAAGGCACCGCCGCGCAAACCCGGCGCAAACTGCTCGATATGATGGCGGCGGATCGGGTGCCTTTCATCGGCTATCACATGCCTTTCCCGGCCCTCGGTTATGTCCGCGCCAAGGACAGCAGCTTCGAATATGTCCCGGCCAGCTATCAAACCATGATCGAGACCTGATCAAAGCCTGAGCGTTCGGGCCTGCGGCTGCGCAAAAAGCAGACGCAGGCCCCTACCTATCTGACTTGGATCAGGGCTGTTATCGCTACCTGGGGTAGGCTAGGGTCACGAGGCATGTGAATCATGCTTCGAAAAACAGGCTTCGGCACAGACGAAACGGTTGGCAAAAATGGTCCAGATTCTGACAATTACACTGAACCCGACGGTGGACCTTTCCACCGCGACCCCGTCCGTCAGCGCCGGTCCCAAGCTGCGCTGCACCAGCCCTGAGGCCGACCCCGGCGGTGGCGGGATCAACGTCTCCCGCGCCATCAAGTTTCTCGGCGGCGAAAGCAGCGCCTTCACCGCGGTCGGCGGCGAAACCGGCGCGCATCTTTTGCGGCTTCTGGCCGAAGAACATGTCCGCTTCACCGCCTTTTCCGTCACCGGCGGCGCAACGCGCCAATCCATCGCCGTCACGGAGCAAGACAGCGGCAAACAATACCGCTTCGTCATGCCCGGTCCGTATTGGCATCATGAAATGGTCGATGAATCCCTCACGGCCATCGTTCAGGCCGCCCCTGCTGGCGGTGTCGTCGTGCTCTCCGGCTCTCAGCCGCCGGGCGTTCCGATGGATTACCCAGCCCGCCTCGCACGCCATCTCGCCGAAAAAGGCATTCAGCTTTTCGTCGACACCTCTGGCAAGCCGCTGCACGAGCTGACCAAGAACCCGGCCAATCCCTATGTCCTTCGGATGGATGATGTGGAGGCCGAAGACCTCGCCGGGCGCAAACTTCCGACGCGCAAGGACACCGCCGATTTCGCCAGTGAACTGGTCGCGCGCGGCGTAGCCGAAAACGTCATCGTCGCACGGGGGGCCGATGGCTCCACGCTTGCCAACAAGGACGGGCGCTGGCACGCCTCGCGCGCCATCGCGGCAGAAGAGGTGGTTTCCGCCGTCGGCGCGGGCGACAGTTTCGTGGGGGCTTTCTCTTTGGCGCTCACAAAGGGCGACACGATGCAGGACTCCCTGTGTTTCGGCACAGCCGCCGCCTCCTCCGCCGTCATGTCCGCGGGCACGCAGCTCTGTTCGCTCGAACAGGTCGAAGCCCTCCTTCCCGGATGTGAGCTGGTTGAGGTCTGAGGCGTTACGCGCCCTCAGCCGACGCCAGCGCCAGACCATCGACGACAGCCGTAAAGGCCTCGCCGCGAAGTGGGCGCGCCTCCGGCAAGACTGTGTCGCAAGCCGCCTCGACCACATGCATCAGGGACGAGCCGCCAACATAGACCACCGCGCCGACCGCCTCCGGCGAGAGCTGCGCGCGGCTCAATGTTTCGGAAATCGCCTCCTCAAGCTCCGCCCGATACGCCGCGAGGTCGAGCGCGAGTGCGCTGGGTGTCAGCCCCGCAACGAGCCCCTTCTCGACCAATGACAGGTTGATCTCCGCCTCAGCCCCACCATTGGCGACGATCTTTGCCGCCTCGACCGCGAAGGCCACGTCATGGCCCAGTTCCGCCTCGATCACTTCGACAAGACGCGCGAGTTTCTCCGGCTCGACCGCATGGCGTTCCAGATCGCGCACCTTCATCAAGGTTTCGCGCGTGTAGAGAAACGGGATTTTCTGCCAACTCGCCAGATCGTTGAAAATCTGTGTCGGCATGGGCAAAAGCCCGTCTCCCAGCGTGCGGCGCAATTGCCCGCCCGCCCCGAACAGCGGCATGGCATGGGCAAGGCTGAGCGCCCGGTCGAAATGCGTCCCGCCGAGGCGGATACCGTGGGAGGCGAGAATTTCAACCTGTCCTTTGTCCTTCCGAAACAGCGTGAAGTCCGAGGTGCCGCCGCCGATGTCGACAACGAGGCCGATCTCACCGGCCCGCAAATCCTGTGACGCCAGCGCGGCCGCTTCGGGCTCCGCCAGAAAGCGGATGCGGGAAAACCCAGCCATTTCATAGGCCTCGCGCAGATCGCGCTCCGCCTGCGCATCGCGTTCGGCATCCTTGGAATGGAAATGCACCGGGCGTCCGGAGACGACCCCGGTGACGGGCTGGCGGATCTGATCTTCCGTGCGCTGTTTCAGCGTGGCGAGGAATTGCGCGATGACGTCCAAAAGGCTCTGTCGTTTGCCCCCGATGGGACGCGTTTCGCGCAGTAGCGGCGTGCCGAGTACGGATTTGAGCGCCCGCATATAGCGGCCTTCATCGCCATCAATCAGCGCCTTATTCGCCGCAGACCCAAGCCGCATATTGCCGCGCGGATCGAAGAAAACCGCCGTCGGCAGGGTCTTTTCGCCGGGTTCCAGCTCCACGAGCCAAGGCGTGCCATTGGCCGCAAGGCCGAGTGCGGAGTTCGATGTGCCGAAATCGATGCCGACGGTGAGATCCATGACGCGCCTCTTCCAATCCGAAAGGCCGTTGTCTAGCGCTCCCGCTACATCAGAGCAAGGGGCAACAGCCCCTTACTTCTACCCCCTTTCAGCGCGTTAAGGTTAATCAGATTAAGGTTAACGCGCGAGGAAGAGGTACCCGAGGACAGGTTCGGGAGATTAACTCTGATCGCGCCAGCGGCTTGCAATCGGATAGCGACGGTCGAGCCAGAAGGCTCGCGGCGTGAGGCGCGTCCCCGGCGCGGACTGGAAGCGTTTGTATTCCGAGATATAGAGCAAATGCTCCACCCGCTTCACGGTCGCACGGTCAAACCCGGCGTCGACCAGATCGGCCACGCTTTCTTCCCGGTCCACCAGTCCCGTGAGGATCGCGTCGAGCACCTCATAGGGCGGCAGGCTGTCGTCATCGCGCTGATCCGGGCGCAGCTCCGCTGAGGGCGGCTTGTCGATGATCGACACGGGGACAACCTCACCTTCCGGCCCTTTCATCCAGTTGCGGTGATTGGCGTTGCGCCAGCGGCATTGCTCGAACACGCGCGTTTTGTAGAGGTCTTTGATCGGGTTATAGCCGCCGTTCATATCACCATAGATCGTGCAATAGCCCACGGCCATTTCCGATTTATTGCCCGTTGTCAGCAACATAGATCCGAACTTGTTCGACAGCGCCATCAACAAAAGCCCGCGCAGACGCGACTGGATATTCTCCTCCGTCGTGTCAAACGGCAGATCGCCAAAGATCGGCGACAGCGTCTCAGTGATCGCGTCGCGCCCCTGCGAGATTGGCACGAAGTCATAGCGGCACCCCAAACGGTTTGCGATGTCCTTGGCGTCCTCAAGCGACCCCTCGGAGGTGTATTCCGACGGCAGCATGACGCAATGCACATTCTCCGCGCCCAGCGCATCGGTGGCAATCGTCGCAACAATCGCCGAGTCGATCCCGCCGGAAAGGCCCAGAACCACTTTCTTGAACCCGGTTTTACCAAGGTAATCGCGCAGGGATTCGACCATGGCGCGATAATCCTGCTCCCATTCGCCGGGATGTGCGACAATTTCACCCGGCAGGGCGCTCCACTTCCCGTCTTCCTTGACGAAATCGACATGGCGCAGCGCCTCGTCGAACACGGGCATGACATGGGCCGGAGTGCCGTGACGGTTCAGCACGAAAGAGCCGCCGTCGAACACCTGATCGTCCTGCCCGCCGACCATGTTGAGATAGACAAGCGGCACGTCATTTTCGATCACACGCGACACCATATGGGTCAGACGGGTGTCGTATTTGTTGCGGTAATAGGGCGAGCCGTTGGGGACGAGCAAAATCTCCGCCCCGCTCTCGACCTGCGCCTCGGCCACGTCTTCGAACCACGCGTCTTCGCAAATCGGCGAGCCGATCCGCAGCGGGCCGATGGCATAGGGGCCTTCGAACGGGCCTGAGGCGAAGAGGCGTTTTTCGTCGAAAACCTTGTAATTCGGCAGGTGATGCTTGCGCAGAACCTGTTTCACCCGACCCTCGGCCAAAATCCAATAGCCGTTGTAGAGCGCATCGCCATAGGAATACGGCGCACCAAGCCCGATGGCCGGACCATCCACCGTCAGCGCGGCCAGTTCCTCGGCCTTCGCCATGGCGGCGTTGATCAAAGCGGGCTTCATCACCAAATCCTGCGGCTGATAGCCGATCAGGAACAGCTCGGTGAAGGCGATCATGTCAGCCCCCGCCGCCTTGGCCTCCGCATAGGCCGCACGGACCTTGTCCGCATTGGCGTCAATCGCGCCTACGGTCGGGTTAAGCTGGGCTAGGGTAAGGCGGAATTTGTCGATCATGGCTCTCGCGCGTCCTGATATGTTGAGGCAAGGTTTAGCAGAATGACGCCCAAGGGAAAGCCGCTCACAGTAAAAACATTTGAAGCCCGGCAGCCAACCCCCTAGGCTGTCGCCCGACAGCAAGGCCCAACGGGGCAGCACGGCCCGACCCACGGCGTTCTTCGCCAGAGGCAGGCTCCGGAGCAGAAATTCTGGAATGGAACAGAGCAAAGTGACACGGATGCGCATCATGCTTGCCGCGGCGACCCTGATCGGGCTTTCGCCTATCGCCGTCATGGCACAGGACGACCGCCCGGTGGAGACCCACCAATTCGAGGAAGGCGGCATTTACGAAGGCACCTTCAAGGACGGGATGCAGGACGGCGTCGGCACCTACCGTTTGCCGAACGGGTTCGAATACACCGGCGAATGGGTGATGGGTGAGATTAAGGGCCAAGGCCTCGCGCGTTTCACAGACGGCTCCGTCTACGAAGGCTCCTTTACCAAGGGCAAACCAGACGGTTTCGGCAAGATCACCTATGCCGACGGCGGCACCTATGAGGGCGATTGGGTCGCGGGCGAAGCCACCGGCTCCGGCGTTGCGACCTATGCCAACGGCGTGAAATACGAGGGCGGCTTCCTCGCCGCCAAACATCACGGCCAAGGCCGCATGGAAAGCCCGAGCGGCTATATCTATGAAGGCGCCTGGGTGAATGGCGTCAAAAAGGGCAAGGGCAAGATCACCTATCCCGAAGGCGCGACCTATGAGGGCGAAATGGCCCGCGACATGCGCAACGGCGTGGGCGTTCTGACCACCGACGAGGGCATGGTCCTCGACTGCAGCTGGGTGGATAACCAGTGCAATGGCGAAGGCACGATCACCCAACCGAACGGCGATGTCTACAAAGGCCACCTCGTTGCCGGAAAACGGCAGGGTCAGGGCATGGTCTCCTATGCCAATGGCGACGTTTACAAAGGTGAATTCGAGGATGACAAACGCCACGGACAGGGCACCTTCACCGGCGCGGACGGCTATCTTTACACCGGCCAGTGGGTCGATGGGCGGATCGAAGGCGACGGCGAAGTCACCTATCCTGACGGCTCCGTCTACACCGGCCAGTTCAAGGACGACCTGTCTCACGGCAAGGGCAAAATCATCTACCCGAACGGCACCATCTACGAGGGCGATTGGCTCTATGGCGTGCCCGAAGGCGAAGGCGTTGTCCACTATGCGGGCGGCCTCACCTATGAGGGGAGCTTCAAGAACGCGCAGAGCGACGGCCATGGCAAAATGACCTATGCCGACGGCTTCGTTTACGAGGGCGACTGGGTTGCAGGGCAACGTCAAGGCAAGGGCAAAGGCACCTATCCCGACGGCACGTCCTATGAAGGCGATTACGTCGCGGGCAAGCGCGAGGGCAACGGCACCATCGTTATGCCTTCGGGCTTCACCTATACCGGCGAATGGAAAAACGGAGAGATTCAGGGCAGCGGTAAGGCGACCTATGCCAATGGCGACAGCTATGAGGGCATGTTCGTCTCCGGCAAAGCCAACGGGCGCGGCACGATCACCTATAAGGACGGCCGCGTGGTCTCCGGCGATTGGGTCGATGGGGCGCTTGTGTCCGAGGATGCGGCCCCGGCAGGCTCCACGGATGCGCCCTCTGACGCGACCTCGGAAGAGACGGCTCCGGAAACCACCGAGTAATCCTTAAACGGTATCCCCATTGGAGAGGCGGCCCAGAAATGTGGCCGCCTCTTTCCATATCATCTCACGCTTTTCCACATCCATCCGGTCCCATGTCCGGTACATCTGCGCCATGCGTGGATTGCCTTCGAACCTCTCGCGGTGACGATCGAGGAACTGCCAATAGAGAAGATTGAACGGACAGGCCCCCTCGCCCGTCTTCTTGGTCACGGAATAGGCACAGCCCCCGCAGTAATCCGACATTTTATGGATGTAATTGCCCGAGGATATATAGGGTTTCGACGCGATCACACCGCCATCGGCGAACTGGCTCATACCGACCGTGTTGGGCGCTTCGACCCATTCGAACGCGTCAATATAGACGGCCAGATACCATTCATGCACCTCCGTCGGGTTCACCCCGGCCAAAAGCGCAAAATTGCCGGTCACCATAAGGCGCTGAATGTGGTGGGCATAGGCCTCGTCGCGGGTCTGCGCCACGGCATGTGACAGGCAGTTCATCTTGGTCTCGGCGCCCCAATAGAGCGCTGGCAGACTGCGTTGGTGGTTGAGTTTGTTCTGATGCGGATAGTCGGGCCCTTTGAGAAAATACAACCCACGCACATATTCCCGCCAGCCAAGGATTTGCCGGATGAACCCTTCGGCGGAGTTGATCGGCACTTTGCCGTCGCGATAGCGCTTCTCGACCGCGCGGCAGAGGTTCAACGCGTCCAGCAAACCGATGTTGAGATAGGCGGACAGGAGCGAATGGTGCAGGAACCGGTCATTTGACAGCATCGCATCCTGATAAGTCCCGAAATCTTTCAGGTGATGATCAAGGAAATGTTGCTGCGCCCTCTCCGCATCTTCGCGCGTCACCGCATAGGAAAACGGCCGCAGTTTCCCGAAATTCTCACCAAACCGCACCTCTACGAGATCAAGCACTGCGCAGGTAATCTCGTCGGGCTCAAACGTCACAGGCTTGGTGCGGAACAGGTCGTCACTGGCCGGTTTGCGATTATCGTGATCGAAATTCCATTGCCCGCCGCAGGGCTGATCGTCGTCCATCAAAAGCCCGGTCTTGCGCCGCATCTCGCGGTAGAAATATTCCATCCGAAGCGCCTTGCGCCCTTCAGCCCAAGCCGCAAACTCCCGTTCTGACGCGATGAACCGCGTGTCGGGAAGCTGTCGCACCGGGATCGCGCTTTCTTCGGCCTCAAGCCTGAGACGCCATTCCCCCGCTTCGGTCATGACAATCTCATCCGCCCCATGCGCTTGCGCTCTCCGCCGCGCTTCGCCCAAAAGCGATTGCGTGTTCTCCGGATCGTCGAGCTTCGTATAAGCCACCTCCCAGCCCGCAGCGCGCAGCTCTTCGGCAAAGTGGCGCATGGCGGCAAAGATCAGTGCGATCTTTTTCGGGTGGTGCCAGACATAGTCCGTCTCCGCAGTGACCTCTGCCATGACCACCAGATCAAGCGAAGGATCGCCCGCTTGTAGCGATGACATCTCAGGGGAAAGCTGATCGCCAAGGATCAGAAGGACACGGCTCACCACTGCACCTCCTCGCCCTTCCAATCAAAAAAACGCCCCATGTCCTTCGGACCTCGCACATCCATCACCTCGATCAGATGCTCTGCGGCCTCGTCGGGACTTAACTTGTCGCGGCTATAGCCCTCGGTGAATTTGGTCGCCACGGTTCCGGGATGATAGGCGATGAGACAGGACTGTTTATGGCTGCGCGCGATCTCGATCGCTGCGGTACGAGTGAGTTGATTGGCCGCCGCCTTCGCCGCACGGTAGCTGTACCAGCCGCCCAGATGATTGTCGCCGATGGAGCCGACCCGCGCCGTCAGAACCGCCACCACCGACGGGGCATCTTTGGGCAGGAGCCGGGGCAATTCGCGCAGAATGAGCGCCGGACCAATGGCATTCGTCGCGAACTGATCACGGAGCGCTTCTGCGGACAGCGCGCGCAGAGATTTCTCGGGCGGAGCACCTGCGCCGCCCAACTTGCCCGTCGCGATCACCACCCGCTCGAACGGCCCCTCCAACGCCCCAAGATGTGTCGCGACGCTCAACGGATCGGTGACATCAAACCCATGCTCGGACCGAGACAGCCCCGTCACCTCATAAGAACGGGCGGCAAAGGCGCGGGCCAATGCCCCGCCGATGCCGCCCGATGTGCCAATGATCAACGCTTTCATGCCGTGTCTCCCGTATCGTTTTCAATACGAGGGAAAGGCAGGATCGGATCAACCTTTGAGTTTGTTTACCTTCATGATCTTCATGATCATTTTCTCATAGAAGGGTTCGGACACGCCGCGTTTCACTTTGCGCATGAAGTACCATTCAAAGCCAAGTTTCGCCCAGTGCACCCATTTGCCGTGACCGGCCCAGTTGACGTTGCGCGGCGGGTTCTGCGGCATGGCAAGGAAAGCCGCACCACCGTCACCAAAGTCGGCAAGGCAAAGCGCGTTCCAGGTTGCGAGGTTCTTCGGCTCCTCGCCTTTCATGATCAGCGGAATGTTATGCGCAGTCGCGGTCACCATCGACTCGATCATGAAGCCGGTTTTCGGCACACCGGTCGGGATCACGGTCGGCTCCGTCGGCGCGATGGCGATACACACACCGATGCCGAAAATGTTCGGATAGGTCGGGTTGCGCTGGAATTCGTCCACGATGACGAAACCACGCGGGTTCACCAGCCCTTCAACCCCCATCAGCGCCGGAATACCGCGGAAGGCCGGGAGCAGCATGGAATAGGAGAACGGGATCTCGTGTTCCTTCACCGGGTTGCCGTATTGGTCATGCTCGGTGACGAAGGCTTTGCCGTCTTCGAATTTGTTGGTTTTCGCGTTGGTGATCCAGCGGATCGAACGATCACGCATGTAGGATTCCAGCATACCTTTGGTGTCGCCCACACCTCCGAGGCCAAGGTGGCCGATGTAGGGTTCCGGCGTCACGAAGGTCATCGGCACCTGATCGCGGATTTTGCGGCGACGCAGGTCGGTGTCCATGGTCATGGCATATTCATAGGCCGGACCGAAGCAGGATGCGCCCTGCACAGCGCCGACGACAATCGGGCCGGGATTGGCGCAGAAGTCATCCCACATTGCGCCAGATTCGGAGGCGTGCTCAATGGAGCAGACGGAATGGGTATAGCCTTCGGGACCGAAGCCCTCAATCTCATCAAAAGCCAGCTCCGGACCGGTCGCCAGTACGAGATAGTCGTAGGTGACCTCTTTGCCGGAGGCGAGTGTGATCTTGTTCTCTTTCGGATCGAGCGCCACTGCGCCGTCACAGATAAAGTCGATACCCCGGCGTTTCATCACCGGTTCGAGTTCAATGGTCAGCTCGTCTTTCGTGCGCCAGTTGACACCCGCCCACGGGTTCGACGGCGTAAACTGGAAATAGCTCTTATTGGAAATGACCGTGATCTTGTCATCCTTGCCCACGGTTTCCTTCAATTCATAGGCCTGGATGGTGCCGCCAAGCCCGGCTCCGAGCACAACGATATGCGCCATGATGTTATCCCTTCCTTGATACCTCCGCGTTCCGGGTCAACATCCCGACGGAGTTGAATGTGCGTAATTGTAGCACAGGTTATTGCTCACCGGCTTGATATCGCCCCAAATCGAGTCGGTATACATTCGTATTCATATTTCTGAATGGGATTGCAAGGGGGTTTTTCAAGGTGGTCACATGCCGCAGCCCGCACGGATCGGAAATAAGGGGTTTTCAATCCCCCTCGTCCCGGTATATTCCAACCCCATGACGACGATGGCTCATATCCCTTCCCAAGCCCTGCGCCCCTGCGCAGCGCTTCGTCATGACCTTCTTCTTCTTAGCTGCCTCTGAGCGTGCCTTCGGCGCGAGGCTCAGAGGTGACCGCATGCGCCGAGACAGCACAGCCCGAAAGCTAAGAACAACAAGAGAGATTTCAAAATGACCGAGACATCCAAACAGGACCACGTCCTGATTTTCGACACGACCCTGCGTGATGGCGAGCAAAGCCCCGGCGCAACCATGAGCCATAACGAAAAGCTGGAAATTGCCGCCATGCTCGACGACATGGGCGTCGATATCATCGAGGCCGGGTTCCCGATTGCCTCCGAAGGTGATTTCGAAGCGGTCAGCGACATCGCGAAGAATTCCAAGAACTCCGTCATCTGTGGTCTGGCCCGCGCCAACTTCAAAGACATCGACCGCTGCATGGAAGCCCTGAAACACGCCACCAAGCCGCGCATTCACACCTTCATCGGCACCTCGCCCCTGCACCGCGACATCACCTCGCTGTCGATGGATGCGATGGCCGATCAGATCCACGAGACAGTGAGCCACGCCCGCAACCTCTGCGACAACGTGCAATGGTCGCCGATGGACGCGATCCGTACCGAGCATGATTACCTGTGCCGCGTCGTTGAGATCGCGATCAAAGCGGGCGCCACGACGATCAACATCCCCGACACCGTCGGTTACACCATCCCACGCGAGTCCGCAGACATCATCCGCATGTTGCTGGAACGTGTGCCGGGCGCGGACGAGGTGGTCTTCGCGACTCACTGTCACAACGATCTGGGCATGGCGACCGCCAACGCGCTGGCCGCTGTTGAGGCGGGCGCACGTCAGATCGAATGCACGATCAACGGTCTGGGCGAACGTGCGGGCAACACCGCCCTCGAAGAGGTCGTCATGGCGCTCAAGGTCCGTCACGACGTGATGCCCTTTGACACCGGCATCGACACGACGAAGATCATGAACATCTCCCGCCGTGTCTCGCAGGTTTCGGGCTTCCCGGTTCAATTCAATAAGGCCATCGTCGGCAAGAACGCCTTCGCGCATGAATCCGGGATTCACCAGGACGGCATGCTGAAGAACAAGGAAACCTTCGAAATCATGCGTCCGCAGGACATCGGTCTGTCTGGGACGTCCCTGCCGCTGGGCAAGCACTCCGGCCGCGCCGCGCTGCGCGCCAAGCTGGAGGACATGGGCTACCCGATGGCCGGCAACCAGCTGAAAGACGTGTTCGTCCGCTTCAAAGATCTCGCCGACCGCAAGAAGGAAGTCTATGACGACGACCTGATCGCACTGTTGCGCGACGCCGGTGCTGCCGAGCAAAACGAGCGCATCAAGGTGAAATTCCTGCGCGTGATCTGCGGCACCGAAGCCCCGCAATCCGCCGATCTGACGCTCGAAGTCGATGGTGTCGACAAACAGGTCACCGTGCAAGGCGACGGCCCGGTCGATGCGACCTTCAAGGCGATCAAGGAAATCTTCCCGACCACAGCACGCCTGCAACTCTATCAGGTGCATGCCGTAACCGAAGGCACCGATGCACAGGCCACCGTCTCCGTGCGCCTCGAAGAAGACGGCAAGATCGTCACCGGCCAAAGCTCCGACACCGACACGGTCGTCGCTTCCGCCAAAGCCTATGTGAACGCGATGAACCGCCTCTTGGTGCGCCGCGAGAAATCGGCTCCGGATTCGGATGTGAAAACCGTGAAATACACCGACGCGGTCTAAGACAAATCGACAGATCACGAAAAAGGCGCTCCTTCGGGGCGCCTTTTTTACGGGCAACACCAGTTTGTGAGCGGGTCTTCGCCACGCCCCCTGCCTCGCCCCCCTTTCCCAGCGGCCTCTGGCCCCCTATAAGTCTGCCGATATGGGGATTCTCTCCCTTCGGCGCAGCGCAAGAAATCAGGAACATTATGGTGGGACTTTCGAGTATCTTCTCCTCGGATATGGCAATCGACTTGGGCACGGCGAACACGCTGGTCTATGTCAAGGGCAAGGGGATCATTCTCAACGAACCGTCCGTGGTGGCCTATCATGTCAAAGACGGGCGCAAACAGGTGCTCGCCGTTGGTGAAGACGCCAAGCACATGCTCGGCAAGACCCCCGGTTCCATTCAGGCCATCCGCCCGATGCGCGAAGGTGTGATCGCCGATTTCGACACCGCCGAAGAGATGATCAAGCACTTCATCCGCAAGGTTCACAAGCGCACGACCTTCTCCAAGCCGAAAATCATCGTCTGCGTGCCGCAAGGCGCGACCCCCGTCGAGAAACGCGCGATCCGCCAATCCGTGCTCTCCGCAGGCGCCCGCAAAGCCGGTCTGATCGCCGAACCCATTGCTGCCGCCATTGGCGCAGGCATGCCGATCACCGACCCGACCGGCAACATGGTCGTGGACATCGGCGGCGGCACCACCGAGGTGGCCGTTTTGTCTCTGGGTGACATCGTTTATGCGCGCTCCGTGCGCGTCGGTGGCGACCGTATGGACGAGGCAATCATCGCCTATCTCCGTCGCCAGCAGAACCTTCTGATCGGCGAAGGCACAGCAGAGCGCATCAAGACCACCATCGGCACCGCCCGCATGCCCGACGACGGGCGCGGTGCCGTGCTCACGATCCGTGGCCGCGATCTTCTGAACGGTGTACCGAAGGAAATCGAGATCAATCAGGCACAGGTTGCCGAAGCTCTGGCAGAACCCGTTCAGCAAATCTGCGAAGCGGTGATGCAAGCTCTGGAAACCACCCCGCCCGATCTCGCCGCCGACATCGTCGACCGTGGCGTCATGCTCACCGGCGGCGGCGCGCTTCTCGGCGAGCTGGACCTTGCCCTGCGCGAGCAAACCGGCCTCGCGATCTCGGTCGCTGACGAGTCACTCAATTGTGTGGCTTTGGGCACCGGCAAAGCGCTGGAATATGAAAAGCAACTCCGGCACGTTATTGATTACGACACCTGAGACCTTGTGCCGCCCGCGGCGCAAATTGGTTGCCTGAGAGGACATCTTGGCCAGAGACAAGGGCAATGCGGATACTTATGTCCGCCCGATTCGGCGTCTGCTGATCGGGATCATGCTGTTGTGCCTCACCGGATTGTTCATCCTCTGGCGCATCGACAGCCCGCGCGTTGAACGGCTGCGCGCCAATCTGGTGGACAAGGTCGTCCCCTCAATGGAATGGGCTTTGGTGCCGGTCACAAAGACCATCGGCATGGTCGAGAACTTCCAAAGCTACCAGCGGCTTTATGACCAGAACCAAGAGCTTCGCAACGAGCTGCGGCAGATGCAGGCCTGGAAAGAGGCCGCGCTTCAGCTGGAACAGAAGAACGCCAAGCTGCTTGATCTCAACAACGTGCGCCTTGATCCGCGATATACATATGTCACCGGGATCGTCATGGC
Organism: Celeribacter sp. ULVN23_4; assembly: GCF_054788345.1. Classification (NCBI taxonomy): domain Bacteria; kingdom Pseudomonadati; phylum Pseudomonadota; class Alphaproteobacteria; order Rhodobacterales; family Roseobacteraceae; genus Celeribacter; species Celeribacter sp. ULVN23_4. The sequence goes on from NZ_JBTVYO010000001.1 coordinate 227,268, forward strand.
CGACAGCGGCTCCCCGTTCCGCCAATCCGTGCTTTTGAACGTCGGCGCTCGTGACGGCATCATGGACGGATGGGCCACGATGGATGGGATCGGTCTTGTCGGACGGATTTCCGGCGTCGGCCAAAACACCGCCCGCGTGATCCTTCTGACCGACAGCAACTCGCGCCTTCCGGTCACGATCCAACCCTCCGGCCAACGCGCGATCCTGTCGGGCGACAACTCGATCCGCCCCTCGCTCGATTTCATCGAAACACCGGAGCTTGTGCGCCCCGGTGATCGGGTGATTTCCTCCGGCGATGGCGGGGTCTTCCCGCCCGGATTGCTCATCGGTCAAGTCGCCAAAGGCCCGGACCGGCGTTTGCGGGTCATCCTTGCCGCCGATTACGAACGCCTTGATTATCTGCGTGTCCTGCGCACCCATGAGAGCGAAAAAATCACCGACCCCGGCGAGTTGATCATTCCCGAAGGCGAAGGGCATCCGGTCAGCGCAGTGGAAACACCCGCAGCCTCGGAGGCGGGCGATGGTTGATCCTCGCACCGTCCGCGCCATTTCCTTCCGTCTGGGCTTTCTGCTCATCGCCTTCCTGTCGGCTTTTTTCTATCTTCTGCCCCTCAAGGTCGGCTCAGGGCATTGGCCCGGCCCCGATCTGATCCTGTCCGTCACCTTCGCATGGGTGCTGCGTCGCCCGGATTACGTGCCGGTATTTCTCTTCGCCCCGGTCATGCTGATCGCCGATTTCATCTTCCTGCGCCCGCCCGGCCTCTGGACCCTGCTCAGCGTTCTGGCATTCGAATTCCTGCGCCGCCGTGAAGCCACATCGCGCGATATGCCTTTTGCCGTGGAATGGATGATGGTCGCCGGCGTCATGCTCGCGATGGGCGTGCTCTATCGCCTGACCCTCGTGATTTTCATGGTGGACCAGACCTCCCTTGGCCTCGCACTCATGGGACAATTGTCCACGCTTCTGAGCTATCCTTTCGTGGTGATCTTCTCACACTACGTGCTCGGCATCACCAAGATCAGCCCCGCTGAGGCCGATGACATGAGGTATGCACGATGAAACGCACTCCGACAGAAACGGCCACCTCCAGCCGCAAAATCACCCGCCGCGCCCTGTTTCTTGGCGGCTCTCAGCTTGCCTTCATGGGCGTTCTCGGGCTGCGCATGCGTTACATGCAGGTCGATCAGGCCGATGAATTCCGGCTTCTCGCCGAAGAGAACCGCATCCGGGATTCCCTTTTGGCCCCGGCGCGCGGTTTGATCTATGACCGCAATGGCGCCGTTCTGGCCGAAAACGAACAGACCTTCCGCGTCGTGATCCGCAAAGAAGATGCCGCCGAGTTGGATGCCGTCTTGATGAAGCTCGAAGAGCTGATCGGCATCACCGCAGAAGATCAGGCCCGCGTGCGCAAGGAACTCAAGGATGCCGGCCCCTCCGCCCCGGTGATCATCGCCGACCGCCTGAGTTGGGAAGATTTCTCTCTGGTCTCCGCCAACGGCCCCGCCCTGCCCGGCGTGACGCCCGAGGTCGGCCTGTCCCGCTACTACCCGCTGCATGAAGATTTCGCGCATCTCGTCGGCTATGTCGGCCCGGTGTCGAGCTATGACATCTCGAAGATGGAGACGGTCGATCCGCTCTACAAAATCCCGAAATTCCAACTCGGGAAATTCGGGGTCGAGGCCAAGCTTGAAGACGAACTCAAAGGCAAAGCCGGGCTGCGCCGCGTTGAGCAGAACGCCTATGGGCGGATCATTCGCGAGCTTGACCGCCAAGAAGGCCAGCCCGGCCACAACATCCAGCTGACGGTCGATCACAAGGTCCAGAATTTCATCCACGCGCGTCTCGGTGGCGAAAGCGCCGCCGCCGTGGTGATCGATGTCGAGACCGGCGATCTGATCGCCGCCGCCTCCACCCCTGCATTTGATCCGAACCTGTTCGTGCGCGGCATCTCTTCCGCCGATTACAGCGCACTTTTGGAAAACGATCACCGCCCCCTGCCCGCGAAGTCTGTGCAAGGCTCCTACCCGCCCGGTTCCACCTTCAAAATCGTCACGGCGATGGCGGCTCTGGAAAATGGCGACGTCACGCCCAGTGAAACCGTTCGCTGCCTCGGTCATGTCGAGGTCGGCGGACGTCGGTTCCATTGCTGGAAACGCGCAGGCCACGGCAATCTGAACCTCGTCGGATCGCTGCAACACTCCTGCGACGTCTATTATTATGAGATGGCCCAGCGCACCGGGATCGACAACATCGCCGCGATGGGCCGCAAGCTCGGGCTCGGACAGGCCTATGATCTGCCCCTGTCGGGGGTCAATTCCGGGCTGATGCCAGACAAGGAATGGAAACTCGCGAAACGCGGCGCGGAATGGGTCGTCGGCGACAGTCTCAACGCATCGATCGGTCAGGGCTACGTGCTCGCCACCCCCTTGCAGCTCGCCGTGATGACCGCGCGTGTGGCGACCAATCGCGAGATCATTCCACGCGTCGTGAAATCCATCAATGGCGTCGAGCAGCCGGTCTTGGGCGGCGCGTCACTTGAGTTGAACGAAAACATGCTACGCGCGGTGCGCCAAGGCATGTTCGAGGTCTCCAACAACAACCGTGGCACGGCCTATGCCTCCCGCATCGCCGATGAAAGCCTGCGCATGGCGGGCAAAACCGGCACTTCGCAGGTGCGCTCGACCGTCGTGAACAACAAGGAAGTGCCTTGGGAAGAACGCGACCACGCGCTCTTCGTCGCCTTCGCGCCGTTTGACAATCCGCGCTATGCGGTCTCCGTCGTGGTCGAACACGGCGGTGGCGGCTCCTCTGTCGCAGCGCCGATTGCCCGCGACATCATGCTGTTCTCTCTCTATGGCGCGGTTCCACCGCTGAGCGCCTATCCGTCCTCGCAACAGAACACGATCCGCGAGCGCTTCCGCGCCCTGCCCCTGATCGGCACGGAGCAAGACGGCGACGACGAGAGGAGCCAAGCATGAGCTATCTCGAAAGCAACCTGAAGACGGTCCCCACCGGACTGTCGAAAGTACTCTATCTCAACTGGGCGCTGGTTCTGCTGCTCTCCGCCGTCGCCTCTGTCGGCTTTCTGATGCTCTATTCCAACGCGGGCGGCTCGTTCCAACCTTGGGCAGAACCGCAGATGAAACGCTTCGCGCTCGGCATGGTGGTGATGTTCATGATCGCCATGGTGCCGATCTGGTTCTGGCGAAACATCGCAGGCGTCGCCTATCTCGCATCCTTTATGCTGCTGATCTTCGTGGAGTTTTTCGGCCATGTCGGCATGGGTGCCCAACGCTGGATCGACTTGGGCGTCATAAAGCTCCAGCCCTCCGAGTTGATGAAGATCGCCCTCGTAATGCTCTTGGCCGCCTATTATGACTGGCTGCCGATGGAGAAAGTCTCGCGCCCGCTCTGGGTGCTTATTCCGGTCATTCTGATCCTCGTGCCGACCTTTCTCGTGCTCAAACAACCTGACCTCGGCACCTCGATCCTTTTGGTCGCAGGCGGGGCCATCGTCATGTTCGCGGCAGGCGTCAGCTGGTGGTATTTCGGCGCGGTGATCGCCATCTTCGCGGGGCTCGTGAGCGCCGTCTTCATGTCTCGCGGCACCCCGTGGCAATTGCTCAAAGACTACCAGTATCGCCGGATCGATACGTTCCTCGATCCCTCCACCGACCCTTTGGGCGCGGGCTATCACATCACGCAGGCGAAGATCGCCCTCGGCTCAGGCGGTTGGACTGGGCGCGGCTTTATGCAGGGCACACAAAGCCGCCTCAACTTCCTCCCGGAAAAGCACACCGACTTCATCTTCACCACTCTGGCAGAAGAATTCGGCTTCATCGGCGGTTTTTCTTTGCTCGCGCTTTACGCCGGGATCATCATCTTCTGCCTGATCTCCGCAATGAACAACAAAGACCGCTTCGGCGCGCTGGTCACCATCGGCATTGCCGCGACCTTCTTCTTCTTCTTCGCGGTGAATATGTCGATGGTCATGGGCTTGATGCCCGTTGTGGGCGTTCCCTTGCCGCTGGTGTCCTATGGTGGCTCGGCGATGCTTGTGCTGCTCGCCGCATTCGGGATCGTACAATCCGCCCATATCCATCGCCCGCGTGGCAAAAGATAGAGAGACCGAATGGCCCTGACCCTGCTGTTTTCCGCTCCTGATCGAATTTGGCCCGCCTATGAAAAAGTGCTGCCTCAGGTGTTGGCGCACGCAGGGATCGACGCGGTCCTGACCCGCGACGCGGATCCGGCGACGGTCGATTACATCGTCTATGCCCCGAACGATCACCTGAGCGACTTTAGCCCTTTCACCAATGCGAAAGCGGTGCTGAGCCTCTGGGCCGGGGTCGAGAAAATCTCGCCGAACCCGACCCTGACGCAACCGCTGTGCCGTATGGTGGACGACGGTCTCGCGCTTGGCATGCGCGACTATGTGGTCGGTCATGTGATGCGGTATCACCTCGGCATGGACCGCCACATCCACGGTCTCGGCGGCAACTGGGATAAAACCACGCCGCCTCTTGCACGCGATCGCAAGGTCACCGTGCTGGGACTCGGCGAATTGGGCCAGACCTGTGCCAAGGCGCTCGCGCAGTTGGGCTTCGATGTCACCGGCTGGTCACGCCGTCCGAAAGAGATCGCCGGTCTCACCTGCCTGTCTGGCCCGGACGGATTGCAGCAGGCCTTGAGCACAGCCGAAATCCTCGTCCTGCTTTTGCCCGACACAGCTCAGACGCAAGGCATACTCAATGCCGACACGCTGAACGCCCTTCCGAAAGGCGCGATGATCGTCAATCCGGGGCGCGGCACATTGATTGATGACGATGCTTTGCTGGCTGCATTGGAAAGCCGTCAGGTGGGTCATGCCACCCTTGATGTCTTCCGCATCGAACCCCTGCCCGTGGACCATCCCTATTGGTCTCACCCCAATGTCACGGTCACGCCACACATCGCCGCGGAAACCCGCCCGGCAACGGCTTCCGAGGTCATCGCAGAGAACATCCGGCGCGGCGAAGCGGGTGAGCCGTTCCTGCATCTTGTGGACCGGGCCGCAGGGTACTGACCCCCTATCCTTTGTGCTATAAATACTCAGATCACCGCAGGATCGGCGGCGCGTTCGGGTCCATCCCCGGCGCGGAAGGTCCGTTGGTTTCAAGCGGCTCCGGCTCCGGCAAATCAAACCGAAGTCCGAAGCGCGCCAGAGAAGCACAGACCGGCTCGGAAGATTTGAAAAACGCCACATCGAGCGCCCCGGCCTCGATCCCGGAAAAGATCAGCGCCTCGGAGACGAGCTTTGCAAGAACCGTCTCAGATCCGGGAATTTGATCCACGAATGCAATGAGGTGCGAGCGCACACCGTCTTCGTATTTGACCCCGGACAGATAGCACAGCTTCGCCAGCCCCGCCGCAAGCGCAAGTTTCGCATCCAGCGCCGTGATCAGGAGTTCCGGAAGCCCCGCAGGCGGGAACACCTCTTCGGCTTTGCCGTGGGTTTCCGTCGGCGCGTTTCCGAGCGTCGCGTGCAGCCAATCGACCGCCTCGCCGGGCAGAAGCATTTCGGACGGCGCGACAGAAAGGTTCAGACCAAGCCCGTATCCCGACCCCGCAAGCATTTCAGCCAGTACCCGCCCCGACATCGCCGCATAGGGGGCGTGCCCCGCGAACTCCGCCAAACGCTGCTCACGGTCGAATGCCAGAACAAAGCTGTTCTCTTCGACCGGGAACACACGCGGCGTGATCGGCCCCTCCCCGTCATGTTCCTCTTCCAGCAACAGGAACCACTCGCCATCGGCCACCCGTTCAAAGAAGCGCAGGCGCGCATTGTCGTCCTCCGGCGCGGCCTGCATGGCGGCATGGGCAAGATCAACGGGCGTTTGTTCGGTCATAGCATTTCTCACAACAGCTCTTGGACACGGGCGCGCAAGTCCGGCAGAAGCTCGACTTCGAACCACGGGTTCTTCTTCAGCCAAGCCGTATTGCGCCAGGATGGATGAGGCAAGGGGATGATGCGCGGCCCATAGGCGCGCCAGTCTTTCACGGCGTCCGTCAAACTGCCTTTGAAACCGGTGTGATACCGAACCGCATGCAGTCCCACAGGCAGGATCAGGTCCAGATTTCCAAGCTCTTCCATCACCTTGTCATGCCACGTCTCGCGACACAGCGCAGGCGGCGGGATATCGGAGCCTTTCGCATCATAGCCGGGAAAACAAAAGCCCATTGGCACGATGGCAATCCGGTCACGGTCGTAAAATGTCGGCTCATCCAGCCCCAGCCATTGCCGCAACCGATCTCCCGACGGGTCGGTGAAGGGACGTCCGCTCTCATGCACCCGCGCGCCCGGCGCCTGCCCCGCGATCAAGATGCGCGCAGAAGGCCGGAACCAGACCACCGGGCGGGGCGCATGATGCGTCGCCGTCGCGGCAAAGCGCTCCACACAGAGGCGGCAACCGGAAATGTCTTGAACTAGGCTCATGGCAGAGGTTCTAGCCCACCACGTCCGAAAGCGCCACTTGACTTATTTTGATATTTTTAGAAATATAAAAATGAATCACAGGAGTGGCACATGAGTATTCTACATTTTGACGACATTTCACTGGCAGAAGCCGCAAGCACCTTTGCCGCTCTCGGCTCCGAGCAGCGCCTGCTCGTTCTCCGCGCCTTGGTCCGTGCTGGGCCGAAGGGGCTGACCATCGGTGAATTGGGCGCGCGCACCGGCATCACCGGCGCGACCCTGACCCACCACATGAAAACGCTGGCCGCCACGAAGCTCGCCAAGCAGGAAAAACACGGCCGCTCCGTGATCTGCATCGCCGCCGATTACCGCGAGTTGGACACACTGGTCTCTGCGCTTTTGTCCGAATGCTGCGCCGATTGTGGCGAAGACAACTGCACCCCAGAGGCCCATTGCCACGAAGATCAATCCCCGGAGCATCGTCATGACTGATCTCACACAGACCCCGCCGCGCCAGCCCTCGCTTTGGAAGAAGACCGACAAGGCCTTGTTGCTCTCCGCTCTGGTGCTGATCGCGGTTGCCGTGTTCGACACGGCGAACCTGCTGCCGACCTTCGAATTCACAATCGCCGCATTGTGGCGCGCCGCACCCTTCCTCCTGTTCGCCATCCTCGCGACCGCCTATGTGCAGGCCTCGGGCGCGGAAACCCTCTTGTCCCGCGCCTTTGAAGGGCGCGAGGTGCAGATGATCATGGTGGCGGCCATCGTCGGCGGCATCTCTCCTTTCTGCTCCTGTCAGGTCATCCCCTTCATCGCCGCATCCCTCGCGGTTGGTGTGCCGCTCTCTGCTGTCATGGCCTTCTGGCTCGCCTCCCCCCTGATGGATCCGGCGATGTTCTTCGTCACCTCAGGCGAACTCGGCTTGGATTTCGCCATCGCCAAAACCATCGCGGCTGTCGGCATCGGCCTGCTCGGCGGCTTCGGCGTCAAACTGCTCGGTGGAACCGCCCTTTTTGCCGATCCGCTCAAGGCATTCACCAAACCCTCCAGCTGCGCCACCTCGGGTCTGCGCGGCAAGCCGGTTTGGGCGTTCTGGCGCGAAGAAGGTCGAATCGGCACGTTCAAATCCAGCTTCCTGAAGAACCTGATGTTCCTCGGCAAATGGATGCTCGTCGCCTATGTGCTGGAAAGCGTGATGCTCTCCTACCTCCCCGCAGACATGATCGCGTCTGTGATGGGCGGAGACGGGCTGCGCCCGATCCTGATCGGCGCTCTGGTCGGCGCTCCGGCCTATCTCAACGGCTTCGCCGCCGTGCCACTGATGTCCGGGCTAATCTCTCAAGGCATGGCCGAAGGCGCTGCCATGTCCTTCATGATCGCGGGCGGCATTTCCTGTATTCCGGCTGCGGTTGCCGTCTGGGCCCTAGTCAAACCACGCGTCTTTGCAGCCTATATCGGCTTTGCTTTGCTGGGCGCGGTTTTGGCCGGGGTCATTTGGTCCGTTTTCTAAACACAGCTGCGTGAAATGGACACAGGGGGGGCATTGCTCCCCCTTGCCGCGCTTGCCCTACTGTCCCAGTTGGACTACTCCCGAATAGGTCAACTCGACCGTTCGAAGGATGCAAAGCATGTATAAAATTTGGGATTTCGTCACAAATTATTCCCTGCTTTTGATCTCCGGTACGATTATTGCGCTGATCTGGGCCAATACGGATGCCGCCTCTTACCACCATTTTGTCCACATCCCGCTCGCTGAAGATTTCTTCATCGGCCATCTGCATGTCGATGATCACGGGCATGCGCATCGCACTCTGACCCTGCACTACCTGTTCAACGACGTGCTTATGGCGTTCTTCTTTGCCGTGGCGGCGAAAGAAGTCTGGGAAGCTGTGATCCTGAAAAACGGCTCCCTGCGCGGCAAGAAAGCCGCAACCCCGCTCATCGCCACGGCGGGCGGTATGCTCGGGCCGATCGTCGTCTATCTCGGGCTTGCATTAATGTTGGGCTCGGACACCTATGACGCCGTCAAAAACGGTTGGGCCGTCCCGACCGCGACCGACATCGCGTTTTCCTATCTCGTTGGACGCCTCGTTTTCGGCGCGGGCCATCCGGCCGTTCGCTTCCTGCTGTTGCTGGCGATTGCCGATGACGCCGCCGGTCTTGTGATCCTCGCGATCTTCTACCCCACCGGCGAATTGGCCATGCAATGGCTGCTTCTGTCTCTCGCAGCCGCTCTTGTGGTCTTCCTGCTCGTCAACTGGCTGCCCCGCACCCTTGACCGCCACAATCAAACGCGCCCGAACTCGACCTGGATCCGCAAGCATCTCGGGTTCTGGCCCTATCTGATCGCAGCCTGCATCTCTTGGTACGGCTTTATGCGCGCCGGGATTCACCCGGCTCTCGGATTGTTGCCAATCGTTCCAACAATCCCGCATGCTGACCGAGCTTTCGGCATCTTCTCGGAAGCCGAACAGCATTTGCATGATTTGCTCAACGACATCGAACACAAGCTCAAAGCCCCGGTAGAAGTTATCCTGTTCTTCTTCGGATTGCTCAATGCAGGCGTCGAATTCAACGCCATTGGCGAGCCGACATGGCTGGTGCTGGCCGGCCTTCTCATTGGCAAACCGGCGGGCATTCTAATCATGGGGGCACTGGCGGCACATGTGCTTCGCCTCGGCCTTCCGGCAGGCATGAGAACCATCGACCTGCTGGTCATTGGCTGCATCTCCGCGATCGGTTTCACCGTATCGCTCTTCATCGCATCGGTTGCGTTCGACTCCCAAGCCATGCTCGGCGACACGCCAATTCAGGACGCAGCAAAAATGGGGGCCGTGTTCTCCTTTGCCGCTGCGATCATCTCAATCGTCGCCGGAAAACTGTGCCGTGTGAAGAAACAATACACCTGAAAGCCTGTCGTCTTCTCAGTCACGTTTCCAAATTGAGGCCGAAATCTTCAAACTCGGCCTGAATCCGGCCACATTCCGGCGATCAGAGATGGATTTCCCATCCCAAGACGACATAATATGGCCGAAATATACATATAGAACGGCCTCACAATAAGCCCGGCGAAACCGGGCAGCCGAGGACATATCGAGGCGGGGAGCAGATGCTCGAATTTGACAATGTCAGCAAGTCCTTCTGGACCGGGAAGCAGCGCAAGGTGATCCTTGACCGCGCCTCTTTCCGTGTCGAGCTTGGCAATTCTCTCGGCATTCTCGCACCGAACGGCACCGGCAAGACCACCATCATCAACATGATGTCCGGTCTGGAAAAACCTGACGAGGGCGAGATTAGGCGCGGCTGCCGCGTCTCCTTCCCTCTCGGTTTCATGGGCGGTCTTATCGGCAAACATACGGCTCGGGAAAACGTGCGTTTCATAGCGCAGCTTTACGATCTGGACCCCGATTACGTCGAGGCCTTCTGCCGCTGGCTTTGCGATCTCGACGAATATTTCGACATGCCCGTGTCAAAATATTCCTCAGGCATGCGCTCTCGCTTGTCCTTTGCGCTTTTGCTCGCGCTCGATTTTGATATCTATCTGATCGACGAGGGGATGCCCGCCGCTGCGGATGTGAACTTCAATCGCAAGGCCGGGAGCATTTTGCGCGAACGCCTTGAACGTACAACGATTGTTGTGGTCTCCCACCAGGCGGAGACCCTTGAAAAATTCTGTCGCTCTGCCGCCGTCCTCAGAAACGGCAGGCTCTATATGTTCGACACTCTGGAAGAGGCCAAGGCACTTTATGACTACGAAGGTTAAAGCCCAGAAATTCCGTGTGCGTCGGACACCTCGTGCGGCGCAGCAGGCAGAGGCGAACAAGCCAGCCGAAGGTGTCGTGATCGAACCCGGCACCGCCGACGATAAATTGTTCGACAATAGCGCTGCCGACGACGGGTTCGGCGATGTCCCCTTCCCCGGATCTGCTGCGGCAGATCAAACCGCCCCCAAAGGCCCCGCATCGCGCAGACTGTCGAAAGGCACCGTGGCCCAGTCTCTCAGCTCGGGTCAGACCAAGAAGGTGTCCGGCGGCATGAGCGGCGAAGTCACCCCCGCTGATGAGGCCTCGATTGACGCAGAGATTGATGCCATCCGCCGCGAAGGTCTGACCGGCCGCCAACTCCGCATGGCGCGCCGCGTCGCCCAAAAACATGGGATCGCAGCAACCTCAGATTTCGACGCCGTACGCCTCTTGCGCAAACAGGGCATCGACCCGTTCCAACGCAGCACCATGCTCGACATGGTGACGACGGACAAAGAAAGCTCGAACGCCCTGACCACAACCGACGGCCCCAAACTGCCCAAGACCGTGGACCACAATAGCAAACTGCCGTCCAAGGACATTCTTGAACGCCTGAGCCGCGAAGACGAAATCTCGCGCATTCAACAGGACATCGCGAAACGCCGCCAACGCAAAATGCTGCTTCTGGCCGCGCGACTTATGGTCTTTATCGGCATCCCGACCCTTCTGGCCGGCATCTATTTCTACACCATCGCAACGCCGATGTACGCGACCCAATCCACCTTCATCATCCAGCAATCCGAAGCTGCATCCAGCTCGGGCGGGTTCGGCAGCCTGCTGCAAGGCACCTCTCTCGGCTCGTCGCAGGATTCGATTGCGGTTCAGGATTATCTCACCTCGCGCAACGCGATGCTGCGTCTCGACGCCGATGCCGGCTTCAAGGCGCATTTCTCTTCTGACGCCATCGACCCGCTGCAACGCCTGCCGGAAAACCCGTCCAATGAAGCCGCCTACAAGGTCTATCAGGACCGCGTGAGCGTCGGCTATGATCCGACCGAGGGTCTGCTGAAACTGGAAGTGGTGGCAGCCGATCCGCAAACTTCGCAAGAATTCTCGGACCTTCTGGTGAAATACGCCGAAGAGCAGGTCGATCATCTGACCCAGCGCATGCGTGAGGATCAGATGAAAGGCGCTCGGGAAAGCCTTGAAAACGCCGAAGCCAAAATGCAGGCGGCACAGGAAAAGGTCGTCGAACTGCAAGAGCAACTCGGCATCATCTCACCCGATGCGGAAACCGGCGCGATCATGTCGCAAGTCGCGGCCTTCGAAACCCAGCTGCAACAGAAGAAACTGTCTCTGCAGCAGCTGCTCGACAACACGAACCCGAACCAAGCGCGTGTAGACGGAACCCGTGGCGACATTCGCCGCCTTGAGGGCATCATCACCGAACTGCGCAATCAGCTGACGGATGCAAACAACGGAACAAGCTCTCTGGCCCGGATCACGGCGGAACAGCGTATGGCGGAGGTCGATCTGGCCACGCGCCAAACCATGGTCGCACAGGCCATTCAAGCATTGGAAGCGTCCCGGACAGAGGCAAACCGCCAAGTGCGTTATCTGTCCCTCTCCTCGCCCCCCGTGGCTCCGGATGAGGCAACCTACCCACGCAAGTTCGAGAACACTTTGCTGGCGCTTCTGGTCTTTTCCGGCATCTACCTAGTGGCCTCTCTGACCGCCGCCGTTCTCCGCGAACAGGTTTCCGCCTGATCCGCTTCGAACAGATCTCAAGCCATCAAACAGGAACGCCCCGGATCATTTTTCGGGGCGTTTTTCTATAAAATCATTCCAGCATCGAACGCCGACCTGAGCTGCGGAAAAATCTTTTCCCGATGACAGTTTTTTTGTCGAAAAAGGGTTGCGCCCAGCGCGGGGACGGACTAATTAGCCCCCCACGTTGGGGTGTAGCCAAGTGGTAAGGCACCGGTTTTTGGTACCGCGCACCGTAGGTTCGAATCCTACCACCCCAGCCATTTCCTCCCAGTGTGACGTTCGCCGAAGATTGGAACCTATCCGGTTCTACTTTGCATCTTGCCCGGGCAAGACTGGCATCTGCTGACATTCCGAACGTCTCACCGTCGAGAATCCTTCTGAACTAACAGGCATTTGCGCCGGTGTGATCTCGTCCCTAGACTGAGGTCTGACGAACACGGAGGGCACAGGTATGGCCAACTGGTATTCGGCTGACCTGCACTTCGGCCACCACCGCATCATCGACTTCTGCACGCGTCCCTTCGCCTCAACCGCGGAGATGAACGCGGCCCTGATCGCCAACTTCCAGGCCCGCGTCGCCCACGATGATGATCTCTGGATTTTGGGAGATTTCGCCTTTGGCCGCGCTGATGATACTGCACAGTTCGAGAGCTGGTTTCACAGCCTTCCTGGTCGCAAGCATCTGATCATCGGCAACCACGACGATGAAGCGGTCATCTCTCTTCCATGGGCAAGCGCCGAGTACATGGCCGAGATCCAGGACGGCGATCACAGCCTCGTCCTGTGCCATTATCCGATGATCACTTGGAACGGCGCACGCAGAGGTGCCCTGCAGCTGTTCGGCCACGTTCACGACCAATGGGCAGGCTCACGAAACAGCATAAATGTCGGTGTCGACCAGTGGGATTTTCGACCGATCCAGATTGGAGAAATAGCAAAGCGGGCAGCCCGTATGCCGGTTAACAAGCATTGGGCGGATGTCGAACATGGAAACGAGCTTCTGTAGACCAGTTGAACGGGTGGCATCTCGGACCAGCTGGTTGAGCGATTGCATGGTGAGCGAGAGCTCGGAGGTTCGATCTCGCAAGGGCAGCTCGCATCGGCGTTGAAAAGCACCAGATAGTTCTGCCTTTTTCGTCAGGGGATTTGCCTCTACCGCGCAGACCGGTGCTGTTTTTCTTGAACAAATCCATGCTGCCTTGATCCGCACCTTTCGGCGTGTCGATCGCTGCGCAGTCCTTCCCCTGTCAAACCCGAGGGTGGCCCATGAGCGACCATTTCTTCGTCGTGACGGGCGGTCCCGGTGCGGGCAAGACCAGCCTCATCACCGAGCTCGCCCGCCGCGGCTTTCACACAATCCCCGAATCCGGTCGCGCCATCATCCGCGAGGAGATGCAGAGCGGCGAAGACGCCCTCCTCTGGGCGGACCGCATGGCCTATGCCGAACGGATGCTTGAACGCGACCTCCGCGCCTACGAGGACGCTCAGGCGCTCTCAGGCCCCGTGATCTTCGACCGGGGCATTCCCGACATAATGGGCTACCTGACCCTCTGCGGCCTCCCCGTGCCGCCCCACGTCGCCGCAGCAGCCAAGGCAGCCTGCTACAACGCCCGCGTCTTCCTAGCGCCGTTCTGGGATGAGATCTTCACGCAGGACACCGAACGCAAGCAGACCCGCGCCGAAGCCGAGGCGACCTGTGCCGTCATGCGCGAGACCTATACCGCGCTCGGGTACCAACTCACGGAGTTGCCGCGCACCGACATTGCAAAACGCGCCGACTTTGTCGGTCACCAACTGGCCAATTGACCGTCATCTTCAGGTGCTGCACCGAAACTGCTGAACAAGACAAGTTAAGCGCTCTCTCCGGCTTTCTACGGCTTGAGGTCCTCGACCCCTTTTGACTTCATTATGCAGCTTCGGTCATGTTGCTCCACAGCTCCGCCACAGCGGTCACCCAGATCGGCCCACAACGAGGCCGCCAACGCCGGTTTGCCAGCACCGTTTTGCCGGGAATTTGAGTATAATACATATCTCTACCGGTCCACCCGTCGATGGCCTCTCATTGTTAGATGCAGCGCCAATGACTATTAGGATAGTCAAGGCTCAAAAGAGTAAACGGATACAAGTAGATACCACAAAGAACAGGTCATAAGCGGTACGTAACCCTAAAACGACGCCTTAGGCGGCCTGAAAAAGCCGCCTAATTTCCCTTGCGGAAGCTGAAGGTATATCAAGAGCATCCACATTTTGACGCCTTACCCACAGCCGCGCCTCCTCTTGAGACATATCCCCCCTTCGAGCCAATCTTTGAAGCTGAGTCGAAGTAAAGCGCGACAATCCTAATCCGATAAAGCTCATCATCGATACAGAACTGGCACCCATTTCTAGGTAAAGCGGAATTGCAGGTATCGATTTAATGCTGTCCTCATAGCCATGTTTTCGCAGCGCAAACTCGAGCACTGCATTATAGCAAGAAAACAACCTCACATACTTGAATCTAACATCATTCTCAATCTCCGTTAGAGTCTTCCTGATAACTGTCGCTGTGTTGGATTTAATTCCGTTATCCTGATTGTACTTCAGGTTGGCATCAATAATCATTGGCAAAGGATCCCCGCGCATCCAGCGCCGAATAAGCTGGGTGAAGTATATTGCCGACTTGTCTTTCTTGGGTAACTTAAGAATTTCCTGATGACACCGTTGCAGAACGGCAATGTAGCTATGGTATGCGTTTGGGTCTCTTGGGTGTTTGGGGATAACATAGTCAGGCCCTTTGGACTTGAGGCTTTTTTCCAATCTATCGAGCAGAGATTGCTGCCTGTAGATGGAAACCGTGGGCGCAGAAGAAATTGTCCTTTCGTCCAACTCCACTGAATCGAGCGCCTGTGCTATGGAATTTTCTAACTCAATCTTCGTCCGGCTGCCTTCATCCAGCCCAGCCCTAGACAAAGCATCACTTAACCGACCTCTCATCTGGTCCTGCACAAGCTTCACGAATGTATTTTCATACTCGTCCTGTACTCGAGGGTCGGGCACGCGGTCCCTGTCTCTAATGTACTCGATCAAACCGTCAGCTTGACTAACCAAATGCGATAAGAGTGTTGGCTCAACATCCCGATCACTAGAACCTGATAAAGGGTCAGACTCCCAGGACCCGTAATCAATAAGGAAGATATTGCCTGAGAACTCTTTTCCCAAGCGACCAGCACGTCCTGCGAGATTCCAAAAATCAACTGATGATATTGGAGCTTCACCTTTTCGCGGATTATGGAGGAAGAGGTTTCGAGCCGGCAGATTCACTCCCTGCAGCAATGTACTGGTAGTCACAAGATAGTTCAAACTGCCTTCGCTAAATGCATCTTCAATGGCCTTGCGCACCAAGGATGGAAGGCGGCCATAGTGGTATCCAACGCCCTGTCGTACGAACGACGCCAACTGAAAGTCTGGATGTACGGCTTCCTTTATGAACTTCGAAAGCTCTTCTTGGGCAGCTGTCGGCGTTCTTTCCTCAACATCACTCAGCCCAAAAGCGATCTCCTCACACTCACTTGGGCCATATGCATAGAAAAGGCTTTGGCCGGCACTGCCTAAACGCAGACCCAAATTCACTAACTTTGATTTGTGATCCAGAAGAGGCTGATCGCACTCAACCGTGCCAAGCTCAATGGGTTGCCCATCACTCCAAAAAGACACTTTGGCGCTATTTTGAGGAATGTGGCCTGTATTCAGAAAGAAGATGTTCTGGGTTACCGTCGGCTCATCGGTCGAAACTGGAATGGCCAGCCGTGCAAACCCATGAGCAAGCTTTTCTGGGGCAGATAGGTTTGGCCCAGCAAATACTAACTGACACTCCTCAAACTCTCTTCGATGACTGCGGAAAGCAAGACCCCGCGCGGTCCATCCCCAAGGTTTTGCGCTTCATCGACCACAAGAAGCTCAGGAGAGAGACTTGGATGGGCGGACAATAAGAGTTGCATTCGCTCTTGAGTAACGACAAATACAGCCTTTGCGGGCAACTTCCCTTCCGACGGGATGGGAGTTGTAATCAGCTCAACATCAAGACCAGAATTTACTAGCCACGACGAAACATCTTCGGAGACCTGAGTGATCAACGCTCGAGAGGGAACCAAAATTGATGCGTGAGATATCCGCTTCTCTTCGAAGAGTTTTCTTGCATAGAACTGCAAAACGAACGACTTGCCGGCAGATGTCGGCGCGGATATCCCGATAGTTTTCTGGGAACTTAGCTTGTTCCATAGTGCGACCTGAAAATCTGTTAATGAGAAATCCTGAGCGCCCAACGTTACGGAGTTTTGCTGTCGACGGATTGAATTCTCCGCAATTGTTCTTTGCGGCAAAGAGAATTCACTGGCCTCGTAACGCCGTTTCGCGAATTCCATCGCCGGAAAGTTCCCTAGACGACCCAGTGCCAGCAAAAGGGCATATATTGATCCTGGATGTGAATCCGATGCGTACTCGGATATCCCAGTCGCGATTTCGTACGCGCGCTTGCGCAACTCGGGCCGCTCCGAGCACGCCAGCGTCAGCGCGCTGGAAGTCAGACGACGAAGCATCAAATTGAGCTCACCGTCCTCGCCATTAGGCTCTTCAAATCCAAACATCTCTGAGAATAGACGATTTCTGAGATTGCTTGTATCTTGCTGAAACCTCGGGTTGGACCAGATCCGCTCTGCCAGCTCTTCAATCATTTGGCCAACCTATTCTGCTCTGAAACTTGTCTCGAAAATCTTGAGCCGAGGGAACTGGAACAAGAAAGAACTCAAACCTAAGCTCTCCCATGCCGCGATCTTGAATCTTTCCGGGGAGAGATTTTAGAAATTTTTGGGTGGCCTCGTTCACGGCATTGGTGAACTCCTGCTCACTGTTGTTGGTTGGAAAATCAAAAACCAGCAAACACGCAAAGACAGTGACGCACTGATTGTAGTCCTCGCTGTAGGGGTCAAGATAGTTAATGAAGGCCTGCTTGGCCTCTACGGTTGCGGTGTTGAAATCGGAGAAGCTTGACACGATTGGAATTTCGAACTCCTGGCCGCCCCCATCCATGAAGTCTTTGATCGAGTTCATCGCGCTAGCGAAGGCGTTTCCTAGCGAGTTGTGCGCCTTGGACTCCCCCCAGTAGAGAAGTAATTTTTTCGTGTCTTCATCGAACTTTGCATGAATTCCGTCAGTTCCGTGTACCGGCATGTTATTGTTAGTTTTAAGATACATTTTGGATACGATCTGAGGCGCCCCAAGCAGCCATTCGACCAAAACGAAAAGCAAAATTTCGCCAGCTTCTCCTGACCTGTGGCTGCCCTTCTTCGCTTTTATGAAGAGACTACGAGCGCGCTCGTGTAATTGGGTCGAAATCTGATTGACTAAAACCGGATTATTTTCTGCGAGTGCTTTTTTCATTCTTGCATGAACGGGTACGATCTCAGATCGCGGCAAGCAGAACGATACAATTTGATGGTACAAGACCTCAAGAAATTCGTCGAACGTCTGCTTCCCATCTTTGAATGCTATATAACTACAGCGGACATCAATGCGTTCGCCGAGTTCATCGGTGTCATATGACAAGTGTCGTATTCGACTTGATAGGCTTTCGAAATTGCCTACGAAACTTTCAAGTTGTTCTGCTATTAACATTTTTCTTGCTGGAACCTGCCTGAACTAAGGCGTGCTACGCTCATAGTTTAATTTTGAATCAACACTTCAACAGTTTCTACCTGCGATCAAGAGCGACATACGACCGCCAACATCTCCGCCGTTCTCTATCTGTTACTTCCTTACCCAACATAGCCTCCATAACTCCATGCAGCGCCCACACCATTCCCCGCCTCATGCTGGGAGCAACTCAGGATGCGAGACTTACATTTAAGACATTGTTACACAATAACTTTTACGGCGCTCAGGGAGGAAATGTCGAAACACCCAAACGACGACTTTCGACGCTCAATATCACTATTCGTTCAGCAGCTTCCTACCGAGGATCGCAGGTTTTCCAAATCACCCACAAGATTAGCCGTCCTCAGCGAACGGCTGTTTGCTCCCAGGCGACCTCTTGGCTTTCGCCGGTAGAAATGACCACGAAGGGCAGGACCGGAGACCCTCAGCATCAACGTTTCGACCCCTGCCGTGCCAGGGTGCGGTAGATGGTTGGACGAGAGACGGAGAAAAGCTCGGCCAAGTCAGAGATCGAATACTCACCAGTCGTGTGCATCTTGGTCAGCTCAGCCGCCTGCCGGCCGGTAAGCTTTGGCTTCTTGCCTCTCAGCTTCCCTTTGGCGCGGGCTACCGCCATGCCCTCGCGGGTGCGAAGCCGGATTAGGTCCGCTTCGAATTCGGCGAAAGTCGCCAGCACGTTGAAGAACATCCGTCCCATCGGATCGTCTGGATCATAGACCGTGCTTCCTAATGCGAGCCGCACCCCGCGCACAGCTAGCCCGTCGGCGATGTCGCGCGCGTCCGGCACTGAACGGGCCAGCCGGTCGAGTTTGGGCACCACCAGCGTGTCTCCCGAGCGCACAGCGGCCAGCGCCTGGGCGAGCCCAGGCCGGTCGCGGTTGCGTCCGGTCAGCCCGTGGTCGGTGTAGATTCGCTCGGAGTCGACGCCAAGGATTTTCAGCGCCGCTCTCTGCGCGGCGAGATCCTGAGCGTCGGTGGAGCAGCGGGCATAGCCAATGAGGAGGTTCGTCATGCGGCAACTGTAACGCAACCGCCCCCTTCAACGATAAATAAAACGTACCACTCTATCGAGACAAAATTTGCGCAGTTGCAGCATAGCTAGAGGCCACATGAGGCCCGTCCGTTGAACGATCCTCTTACGGACGCGAGTAAGCCGATTACCAGGGCAGCACGATCCATGTCGCGACTATGGGACGTCTAGCGGAAAGGGCGGAAACCGGTCATTCGCTGCAGATGCCAACGGTTAGGACTTAAACGTTGGGAGCAGACATTGAGCGGCAAACAATTAACCGGCGGAACATATTATTCAGGGCGTTATGTCAGATCACTCACCCTTTGAAGGCTCTTCGAAGCGCGTTTCAATATCCGTAAATGTGATGACTTCCACGGAGTGCTTAACGGCCAATTCCGCAAAAATCAAAGGAGTGGGTTGGCTGAGCAATAAGACACGCTCCACTGTCTCAATCTCCATGCCAACATAGTCGCCCACCTTGTCGAGATTCGCCTCAATCTCTTCACATCTGTTCAAGTGCTTTTTGAGGTCGTCTGGCTTGCCGTTACTCTTGATGATGCCTTGATACTTCGATAACCGATTTGCGACTTCGCCGATTGTCTTATCAAAAGACAAATCTTTGCATTCTATGATGAGAAGGCGCTTACTCGCCTTATTCCATGCCAACACATCAACATCACCAAATGTCTGTGATTTCGGTCTGTTGAAGATTTGACCATCCGATTGATTAGGCTTGGCTTCCCAGCCGATCTCACCGAACTTCTTCGCTACAATGCTATTGAACTCTTCTCCCATCTCACCATTGATTGCGTCCATCAACTTATAAAGCTTCCCGTTCGTTCTGAACATGTCATGCGAAAATGCGCCTTGAAGCGTATTCGCATAGAACCGTTCCAAGTGCTGGACGCACATTGCGGGAGCGATCATCAGCACTGGGTCTTCTTCATCATTCAACTGGATAATGGGTTTCGTCACCAATGACAGTTGTCGTTGAAATCGCCACGGATGCCAAGCGTGGTCAGGATAACCGTCTGACACGTCAGTCCATGATGGACGCGGTTGAAGCGTAAAGCTATCGAGACATTTACCGATTTTTTCATCGTCAAGTTCGATGTCCTTCCCGATCCGTTTGACAAGAGCTGAGCGTGCCTCTTTGACGATCGGCTCGCGATCTGTCTGCAGGATCATCCAAAAACCGCCGATAAATCTGAGAAAATCTTCGGCGCTGAAGCCGAACTCATCAAGCCAAGCGCTCTCAAAGGCATCCTTATCTTTCTGTTCTTTCTCGGAAAGATCGGGCGGTCTTTGGCTTACTTCCTTGGATTCGTAGCGAGAGGCGTATTTTCTCTTCTCTCCTGCGAGGGAGTGTGCGGTAAAATGCTGACCAAACGGTCTTATCACGGAGTCACTGAACCCGTGGTCCATCATGACTTCACCAGCGGGTGAGATCACAATCTCTGGCGGCATAATGCCCGCCAGTATAGCGGCGCGGTATCCGCCCAGATGATGTATTTGTGAGGCATCAGCAAGCAGTCTGTTGATGTCCATATCACCAGGTTCGAAGCCTTTATACAAAGGGGCTTCGCATATGGCAGCCTCAGCGATGATCCTTGAGGCCATGCTCCCAGCAAACAGGCGTCCGATTTCTTCGGACGCATCTTGAACCGCAAAATCATCTGTATCACTCAGTGCCTCGACCGCACCAAAAGTGCGCTTCCACACGTCGCTTTCGTGCGAACATGACTCGTGATTTAGCAATGCGCGCCCAAGCAAAGCTTCACGATCAAAGTTTGCCACCTGTTCCTTGAACCGAGTAGCAAGCACATCAAGCAACTGAGTTAGATAAGCGGCACACGGGCCTTTGCCTTCAATTTTGTGACCGTCCGAGCGGTCGCGACACGACCATCCTAGTCCAATCCGTGTGAAGGCATCGTCTAGCTGTTCAACGACCAAAGGCGACGGCAAATGATCACGAACATAGTCGCGTAAATCTGGTTCAGCGAAGGCGTGTAAGTGCCGCGCTTTCTCTGACTTCACCACTGACCAAATCAGTGTTTCGAGCTCATCGGCATTCAGCTCGCGCCCTTGCGCCTCAACACAGGCGTTGATCAGTGCCCCAACAAGTTGGCGCTCTCCGAAATTGTCCGCACGACGACCTGCCGACATGAAGCCCCTCTTGACATCGATGACAACGTCCACACCCTCGGATTGAGTGCCCGAGCGTCGCTCAATCAGGGAAACAATTTCTTCATCGGTTGGTCTTGGTAGGGTCCCATCAATCGCGATCTCATCGTCGCCAAAAGCGACATGGTGAGACATCTGAACACCCTGCGGCGTCTCATCTTGTGCATCAATCATGCGAAAAACTTTCTCGGCCCAATGCATGGTCAAAGAAAGCAGTTGATAAGCGCTGTGACGGTCCAAGTCATCTTTGGTGCTCACGCTTATCCAATATTTCCCCTTTTCACCAAGATAGACATTTCGATATTCCCCGTCGCGATAGCCAGTCACGTCAACATAAAATGGCGATAGAGATCGCGTACCGTATCGTGGCGTAGCATGTGCGCGTTGCGCTTCTGCAAATGTACCATTGGGACGTTGCAAGGTCCGAATGTCAGACGCTAGATAGGATTCAATCCGCGCATCCAACAAGCTATTTGTTGGGATATGCATCATTCCAGGACGGTCCGCAGCAACAAAATCATGCTCCAACTTCTCATGTTGGACGATGTGTCCATCGTTATTCATCATCCACGCCCACAAATTAAAAATGCCGTTTACATTGATCAGGATGATATTCTGTTCTGACACGGCGTCTTGAGCATCCAATATCTTGAATAAGTCAGTCGTCTTGAATTTAGGCATGTCATGAAAAGCAAGAGCATCATGAGGGGGCATCAAATCAATGCGCCAGTTGTGAGGGAGTCCAGGTGGTCGAAATCCTACGTATCGACCCCAGCCGCATGGAATAACAAGCGTCAAGCCCTCGCGGAAGTCAGACGCCTCAACGCATTTCTTATGCGCTTCCTCTATTGATTTCCCTACATAGTCCGAAATCGGGTCTACTGGGTTCGTGCCGATAAATGTTTCTTCTGTGAAGCCCTCAAATCCATCAACAAAGAACAAGAGGTGTAGGTATCGCCCTTTATCCAGCTCCTGCACGAGTTGTGCGGCATGGAACGGGCCACAATACTGCATCTGAAGTGGCGGAGGGTTTTTCTTGAGCAAGCCCTTATTGGCAAAGAGTTGCACATACGCATTGGCAAGCGCTCCGTGCAGTTCTCTTTCCATGTCCATCCTCTGACATATCGTTATCATCATGTGGCGGATCGCCGTGCCGATCATCGTTGGGTGGAAAACGACCAGTTCATCCTTATGCAGGATGAGAGGATGCCAATCCAATGGGCTATGACCAGGCATATGGTCTAGCAGACCTTTCGCGTGATCTTTCTGAATGAAAAAGGGCTCAAGGGTTGACAGATCAATCGCATGGGCTCCAAGTGCACTCTGCGAGAAGACGACCCTTTGGCGTAACTCTCGCCACGCCTCTGGTGAAGGTTTGCCAATCCCTGATCTCGGTGTTGTGCTCCCTACATAGTATGGCGGGACACCAAATCGTTCTGCGATCAGCTCGGATAGTGTGAGGATCGAGCGAACACCATTCTTCATCATGGTGTAAGGTCCGCCATTCGGCATGTCCTGTAAGATCGTTAAGAACAGTTGAGTGTGGAAGCGATTGCCTTCTGCACTTCCCTCAAACAGTCTATATTGCTGCCCTTCAAATGTGACAGGTGCAACAAATACATCTTCGGTGGCGTCCTCTTGCCGCCCGCACGTCCCCTTATCGAGTGCGTTAAACCAAGCTGTTACATTCGTGGGCGTAGGACGAGATTTTCCTTCTGCATGAAGGAACGCTAAGTGGATAAGGACTTCCAAACGATAATGATTGGCCTGCAACTCGGGTATGGTCATCATGGCGCCAATAATGCGCAAGCAATTTACACGACCATATTTTTTTAGTGCCCTAAAGATTGCTTTGTATTCTTTTGAGAAATCCCCAAATGTTTTGCTGAGGGGAGAACCTGCGAAATTTTCTAGGCTGAAATTCTCGCCAAGATTTAAGCTCGCCATTGTTGCTTCAGGCGGGCCTGATTTTCCTTTTATAAAATCAGAGATCAGCTTTAAGAGATCATCATCGTCTTTAGACACAATACCCTCGCAGGGAGTTGACATATACGCATTTTCGTTTTCCGCGAAGGTCGGCCTTGAGGCCACGCACGCAGCATACTCTTAGCACTTGGTCGTCGGTTCTTAGAGGGTCAGTGGAAACAGTTCTTGGGTTTCGGATTTGTCAGCAACAAGTACTGAGCGTACTCAATCATTCAGCGTTCCCCTATATCGTTCAGCACCAACGAGCACCTACAACATGTGGCCGTTGGGTGGCGTCGATTCAACCGTCGGGGCCGACCTTACCACAACGTGGAAGTCATTATTCTTATGAATGGCTGCTTTGATGGGCCGCGACGTAAAGCCGGAACACCGTACCCAATGGCAGCAAAGGGCCGCCCCTGCCGGGCAGACCGCTGACCTGGGCGTCCAGCACGCCGCGCTGCCGCAAGACCGGTTCCAGCCCGCAGCCAACATTCATGCGAGCCGTTGTATTCGCTTGGGATCGGCCCGGAGTTCGAGCTGGCAGACCGTGAGAGGGCGGTGCTAATTTGTTGCCCTCCAAGTCCCATTGACTATCTCCCAATTGCTAGCAAGTGGGTATCGAGCAATGTTTCCATTATCTCCCCCGGCGGCTGGGCATTGTCTTTTTCGTCGAGGAGTCTCCCAAGCTGGTTTCGGCTTAAATCGAGAACCAATTTTCCTGTGTCGCGAAGCGCTCCGTGTGAAGCGCGTCTCGCCGGTTCGTCAAAGCCTTGAGGTGAAATGATCACCGCAACACCACGGAGAGCCTTTGGGTAAAGATACTTCTCAGTAATGTGGATTAAGTTTGCACCGACAGGATCTTTGTAGTTCTTGAACTCAAAAAGAATATGCCGACTGCCGAAATGCTCAATCAACGTGCGACAAAAAACGTCGCCTCCTTGTATTTTCGAAATGGCGTCAAATCTGCTATCATCACCAGCGACAGGTTTCTGCTTATCCCAGTTACCCAAAACGCCATCGAAAACGTACTGCAGCGCTTCGTAGCAAACATCTTCAAACAAACGCCAGTTTACACCTTTACGGCCCGAAGCAAGGGTTTGCATGTGAGTTTTACCGGTTTCGATTTCGAATAGTTCGCGCTTCAAGTCAGCGCCGCGGGTCGACGCTTGAGGGACTGACTTCGGACCTCCTCCCTGCGACTTCTTCGCTAGCGATAGAGTAATTGTGGTGTTCTTTGCCCTCCTTGCAGATATGCCGGAAGCATCAAAATCACCTAGGGCAGACGACAATTCATCGTCCATTTGGCTGATCCGCTCACGCAATTCAGGATCTGGAGCAAGCGCCAAGAGGTCCTCGATTCCGAGCAGTGTAACATCTGCATCGAGTTCCAATGTGGATGATATATTTTCTCGATAGAGATTGGTCACGATCATCGCATGGTCAGCTTTACAAGCAGCTTGAGCGTTTAGGACCTGCGCGATCGCCTGCTTGGCATTTGGCAGATGCCGGTAGCGTCCCCGATAGAGCTTCACCTCGACAACTGTATTCACGTTGCCGCTCCAAGTGACCAATAGGTCAACCTCTATCTGCGAGGACCCAGTTTTAACTAGTAGGTTACGTTCTACCTCGAAGTTGTTCGCTCGGAATATATCTGCGACTAATTCTTCAAACGCCAAGTATCTGCTACGCGCTTCTTCCCGCCTGCTACGGTCCTCCATACGTCCTCGCTTGTTAAATTTGGCCGCTCCCGGTCCCGTACTCTTAACGCTCGAACATGCCCAATCACAATATGACAAGCGGTTTGATTGCCACGTAAAGTGCAAGTATTTGGTGTTAGCGTCACCTGACCTGGTCAGAAGAGCCCGGCTCTGCTGACCTTGGCCTGCCAGATCATGCTGCACAATGCCGCCGATGGCCGGTTTGGGAAAGTTGCACCGCGGCAACGGTGATCTTTGCCAATGCCAGCAGAGGGCCGTATCTGTCGGGCAGCCCCACTCACCTGGGTGGCCAGCACGCCGCACCGCCGCAGGTCCGCTCCGAGCCCTTCAACGACATTCGGGCCAACCGAAGTTTGGCGGAGGAGTTTGCGGACGCAGAAAAATGTCCCGCCATCTATGCTATCTCACGCTGCGCTGCGGATGCGACAGATCGGTCATTCGTGCATTTTGCAGAATCTTAAGAAGCTAGCCCTTGAGCAAGTCCAAGATAGCCGGGACGAGAGCAATGCCAGCGATTATAAGCCCTCCGATCGCGATCTTCTGGTTGCCTCTAGCACTCCTAACGTCGTCCTCTCGCCTTCTCTCTTCAAGCAGTGCACGGCGAAGTTTCCGACGCTCGTCCGAAATCAAATACTGACTATTGCTCAATCTTGATACGTCCCAAGCGTGCTTGTCGCTGTAGGAGGGCTTGGGGAGATGGAAAGTGTCAGCGTCGTGCAAAACCAACCTGCTTTCAGCGACTTCAACCTCCTCTTCATAGTAGCATAGGATTTGGCTTCTTTCCTCGTCCCATATCTGACGGGCCAGCGGCTCGTCTTTACCCCTAATCAATTCACTTATTCTATGGCGCTCCTCAGCCACTTGCTCTTCAGCTTCATTGAGAGCCAAAACAAGTTTGTCACGGATGGTCATTCTGTCACTCTGAAGACTCGTCTATTCCAGTAATAGTCTACACATTTTCAGTTAACTGGACTCGTTAAGGCTGAAATGACTTGCAGCACGGATTGATCATCGGGCTCGCGCCTCTTCGATTAGGCGTTGAAGGTAACTCGTCCGGTCTTGCTCCCCCCTTTGCTGATCAATCCAAACCCAAGTATCATGTGGCAGACTCATGCGCACCCAGGCCTGCCCGCTGCCCTCTTCTACACGCCGATAATGAATGTTGTGAACTCTACCTGTCGGAATATCAATGTCGTCAACGCGAAGAATTTGCCCTTCTCTTACTTTGCGACGGAACCATGAACCGAGAGCATTATGCTGGTTTTCAACTACTCCCTCAGGCCATCCACGTTGAAACAGTTCACTCAGCGTAAATTCGTCATTAATGGGGCGATCTTCAATAAGGCGATTTATATAAGCAATGTGCTGGTCGAACGGCATTGGTGATCCTTTGTTTGATGTGTCACTGATCTGCAACCTCGCCTCGCGCAACCAACGCTCTATTTGGACTTGTCGCGCTTACGTGCCGATCTATCAAGTCACTTATGCAGCCTGTCGCTTTCATGCCAAGGCGTTTTGTCTTCCCTCAATGAGGGGCGGCGGCATTGATTGTAAGAGCCATTGATAACCGGAAAATCGCGCCTTCTGCCCGACGGCGTGTGTCAGGTCCTGCACGCCGCGCGCCACATGAGCGGAGACATTCGCAACTTCGCTGTGACTGACATTGCGCATCACCATCAAGCCGCTTTTCGCGATCCAGGTGAGCGTTACCGATACTGCGAAGGGTTTCTGCGCGATGCCGCGAACGGTAGTCCGCAGTATCGACCTCTGACCGCTCAAAATGCTGCGGCATGCACGAATGGCGGATTCGGTGAAGCTGCGGTGCAGCGTTGGCTGCCATTGTGAAAGGCAGGTCTGGGCCGGGAGCGAAGGACTGTCGCAGATCCCTTGCACGCAGGTGGCGCTCCTGGGGGCCGTCTACGGGTCGTCCATGCCCTCGGGCGGTGAAACACTGCGGATGCTTTCGAGGAGTTGGCGAAAGACCGGATCAGAGTAGCGGTGACTTTTGAAGAAGTTCGCGAATTGGCAGATCAGCTGGATGTTTCCGCGCAGGTAGCCCAGGTCGGAATCTATCCGATCGGCAGAGACGAGAAAGTGTTTCTCGAAAGGGGTCCTCGGCTCTCCGTCGTAGAGCATTTGGCAGCCCGTGAGCGCGCAGGTCCGTCCCCTTTCCATCAGCTCGGCAATACGTGCCTCAAGCTCGGAGGGAGTCATATCGGTCATCTTGTCCTTCACGCGTCGGAGTTCGAGTTGACCACGCGAGGTCTTCACGGTGTCCAAGATGGTTGAGACTATGCGACGATGGGCCTTGTCCCGGGCCGCGGTAACTAGCGCCCCGCCCCGGTGCGCAATGCGTCCGTCCTCATCCGGCCGGTTCCAGGAGCCGATTACCCAGACAAAGCTGTGAGCGTCGATCAGGCGGACGTCTGTACCCGTCTGACGGGTGAGCTCTTCGCGGATGGCCAAAAGATGGGCAATGAACGCTTGGTAGTTATCCCAAGAAGCGCGCCCCTTCAGTTTGAGTTCTGCGCCGATCTCTACAAGACCTGCCTGAAGCCCACCCGGGGCAACCGGAACGAAGCGGTTTATATCTTTGAGAAAAAAGAGGTATCCCAAGAGCGGATAGTTCCTGCCCAGCATGCCTCCGTCCGAGAGGTCGGTAAAAATCCGAGACTCGTCTCGACGATCCAAGTAGAGATCGCGCAGGAGGCGCTCAAATTCCAAACGCCGTCCACCACCCTCCGAACGGATATCGATGAGCGCTCGGTGGGACACCGCCGGAGGCCACCAGACAAGCAAATTGTTCTGCTCGATCCCGAGACCCTTGTCCTCTTGGATCTCGATCGCATCGATCACACGGGCGGTTATCGTCCCCGATCCGGGTGCCAGGTCTTCCCAGTCGGATAGACCAAGGCGCCCGCGAGCGATCTCATGGTTTCGCACCTTGTAGCCCTCTTCATGGTCGATGAGCCCCGAATTGAAATCGGTGAAACCGTCGCCCCCCGAACTTCGAGCGGCGAGAATTGTACGAAAGATCTCCAGCCCACCGGCAATGCCTTCGGCGGTCACCTTGGGTGTAGTGTCCATTCTTGATTTTCCATTGGTTATGCCAAGAGCCTCACGTCATTAACAGGCTCTATAAAACCGAGAGACCCCATTTCGCGCAAGGGACCGGGCGACGCGCGAAGCGAGGCCGATCCTGATAAAGTTTCGTACGCTGGGGCGGCTCATTCTCGAGCGCCTCGTTCGGCTTTTCACATAGGCAGTGAATGTCTGATTCTGCGATCGATATAGCGACAGACGAAGCTGGATGAACGGCAGCTAATGGGATGTACCGGCTGCTTCCCCCAGCAGGTTAGGCTGTGCCTATGTCTGCAAGTTGGAGAAGTAGCATGGAGAAGAAGACCTTCGATCAGCTGATGTCCATCGGGATCGACATTGGCAAGGATACATTCCACCTCGTCGGGTTTGACCGGGATGGCCAATTGGTGTTGCGCAAGCAGATCAAGCGATTGGCGTTGGTTGCGACATTCGAGAAGCTGCCACGATGCGTCGTCGGGATGGAGGCTTGCCTGAGCGCCCATTTCGTCAGTCGGACCCTGCGCCAGCTTGGTTTCGAGCCGCGCATCATCCCCGCGATTTATGTGAAGCCTTTCATCAAGGGGCAGAAGAACGACTACAATGATGCAGAGGCCATCGCAGAAGCGGCGCTGCGCCCGAACTTGCCGATCGTGCCGGAGAAGAGCCAAGACCAGCTCGACCTGCAGGCCCTTCACCGGGTGCGCTCGCGTCTGGTGTCGCGCCGGACCGCGACCATCAACCAGATCCGCGCCTTCCTGATCGAGCAAGGCATCACGGTGCGCAAAGGGCTTCGGGCTTTGAAGAACTCCTTCAAGGTGATCCTCGAGGAGCGCAAAGACGAGATATCGCCGCGCATGCGGGCCATCCTGATCGGCTTGTATGGCGATTGGCTCTGGCTGGATGATCGGATCGACGCGGTCTCGAAAGAGATCGAGCAGATCAGCCGCACCGAGGAGAATTGCATCAACGTCATGACCATTCCCGGTATTGGACCGATGATCTCGACGGCCATGGTTGCCGCGATTGGCACGGGAGAAGCATTTGGTCGTGGACGGGATTTCGCCGCATGGGTCGGCCTGGTTCCCAGACAATACAGCACGGGCGGGCGAACGGTGCTCGGCCGCATTTCCAAACGTGGCAGTCGATACCTGAGGATGCTCTTCGTTCAGGCTGCCAAGGTCATCCTCATGCGGGCCAATCGATGGCCTGACTTCAGCTTTGGTGATTGGCTGACCCGGGCATCGGAAAGAATGAACAGGAACAAGCTGGCCGTGGCGCTGGCAAACAAACTTGCTCGCATGGCATGGAGTATCCTCAGACATAGAACCGCATTCGACGCACCGAGAGACGAGGTCACTGCCGGCATCTGAGCCGGGGTGACCCAAAGGAGTTCGCGACATATCGAAAGCATGGAACGGAACAAATACGCCCCCAGAATCTGACGGCCCTAACGGTCATGATGGACCTTGCCGCTAATTAGATCACGGCGCGTGCGTAACCCCAACAAGGCCACGACCCGCGTGTCGATTAACAGGCCGGATACATATGAGCGACTTCCGAGATCATGCCAGAAATCATTTGCGAACAGCAGCCGGTACATACAAAAGGGCCGGACGCGTTGCTCACCACGCGAGCAGCGCCCCCGCATGCCGCGTCTGTTTCCTGCCGCGCAGCGGTCGCATCAACCATAGTGCCAACCTCCGATTTTGCCGCCTGTTTGAAATGCGATAGGGCGAAGCGAAGATCGTTCGAGATCCTCCAATGTTATGTGAAGCTTTGGCCATCATTCGATCAGCCACACCTACCGCTGCAGGGATGACCAATGACAATCCCTTTGGCACAGCCTAATCTAGCCACATGAATGCCTCTAATTGGTCCGACACAGAGAACGACGCGGTCGTGGCATCTTATTTCGAGATGCTCAGTGATGAACTCTCGGGACGAAGCTACAACAAGGCGGCGGAGAACCGTGTGCTACAAGAGCAGACGGGGCGGAACCGCGGCTCGATCGAGTTCAAGCTCTGCAATGTCTCGGCCGCGTTTGTCGGGCTGGGCCTACCGATCATCAAGGGCTACCGTCCGCGGTTCAATTTTCAGATATCGCTCGCAGAGGCGGCCTCGCGTTGGTTGGCGCGTCATCCTGAGTGGGAACTTGCCCTTCACCGTAAGGAAGCAGCCGCGCTGGCAGAGCCACCATCGCTCTTCGTCGGGGCGGCACCTACACTGCGAAATGCACCGCCACCTGCAGAGTTGGAACAGATGCAGCGGGTCGCGCGGCACTTTGATGTTGCAGGACGCGACGAGCGCAATCGGGCTTTGGGGCATGCGGGCGAAGAGCGTGTCTTCCATCACGAGCGCCAGATGCTCAAACAGCATGATCGGGACGACCTGGCCCAGCGTGTTCGCTGGGTCTCAAAGGAGGATGGCGACGGCGCAGGCTATGATATCGCGAGCTTTACCCCGGAGGGGCGCGAACGTCTGATCGAGGTAAAGACGACCAATGGATGGGAGCGCACACCATTTCATATCTCACGGAACGAGCTGGAGGTCGCCGCCGAGCGCCGCGACGACTGGTATCTGTTCCGTCTCTACGATTTCGCACGCGCCCCTCAGGCCTTTGAGCTGAGGCCGCCGCTTGACGCGCATGTCACACTTACCGCCACCAACTTCCAGGCCAGTTTTCAATGACGCAAAGCCACCGCATATTCGCTCGCACGATCGGTATTGATTATTCGGGCGCTGAGACCGCCGAGGCTAGCCTGAAGGGCTTGAGGGTCTATGAAACCTTCGGCGACAGCGAGGCGTGCGAAGTCTTGCCTCCACCGGGTCCCAAGAAATACTGGACCAGAAGAGGGCTGGCGGAGTGGCTACAGCAAGAGCTTGATGGTGCTCGTCCGACGATCGTCGGCATCGATCACGCTTTCTCTTTCCCAATGCGCTACTTCGAACGCCATGGATTGGAGCCGGATTGGCCAACCTTTCTCGACGATTTCTGCCAGCATTGGCCCACCGATCAACCTTACACCTATGTCGATTTCGTGCGGCACGGGAATGTCGGTAATGGTGGCGCCAGAACAGGTGAACGGCGCTGGCGCCGACTGACGGAAGAAGCGACCGGTTCGGCCAAATCGGTGTTCCACTTCGATGTGCAGGGCTCTGTCGCCAAGTCGACCCATGCTGGCATTCCTTGGCTGAAGCACATCCGGGCTGCGCGCCCCGAGTTACACTTATGGCCCTTCGATGGATGGACCCCGACTGCGGGCACGTCAGTGATCGCCGAGACCTACCCGAGGCTTTGGAGCTCCGCTTACCCCAAGGATGATCGAAGCCCGGACCAGCATGATGCCTATGTGATCGCACGCTGGCTACAGGAGGCTGATCAGCGCGGCGAGATCATTAATGCGCTGACGGCTCCGGAGCCTGAGCCGATTGCGGCTACGGGGCTAGTCGAGGGGTGGATTTTGGGAGCATCTTGGCCGCCACAGAAGACCAAGAGCGCACCACGCAAGAAGCGCACCGCTTCCGAGGGCAAAACGACAGAGCCTGGCTTCATTAATCGCAACCTGCAGGAGGTCGTGACGCGCACCGACCTGCCGGGAAACGACCACAATCAGGTCACCTATATCTTGAGGTGCCAAAGCTGCGACCATCGGTACGGGGCAAACGGGTCTGATATTTTCCAGCGCCGTTGCCCCGTTTGTGGAGCCGGACGCCCAGGTCTCCCGATCAGCTAGGTGGCATCATGGCTTACGCGCAGCATGGCGGGCTGGGCGACAACAGCGCAAATGTCCGCGACCACCTTCTCGACATGAAGCGGTCAATGTCACGCCTGGTCGGTGGTGCTCGATTTTTCATCGAATGTCGCGGATCGGCCAAGCAAGTTCTTCTTTCACCCTGTCGACATGTTAAATGTCAAAATGACTTTAGACATCCCATTGAAAACAAACAGGAATGATTCGCTCCCCCAGTTGACTTGCGAATCGCGAACCCACATGATTCGGGCATCCGTCAATTAGAATTGCCCAAGGTTCGCACATGAAAATCCACGGCGCAGCCGAGATCATCAAATGTCGTCTGCGGATAGAGGCAGGCTTTACGATCAAAGAACTTGCGGCCCATCTCGGGCGCAATCCTTCTACGATCAGCCTGGTCATTGGCGGTCACCGGAAGAGCCTTCCGGTCATAACTGAAATCGCGCGCCTGCTTGGCGAGGACCCCGAGGAACTGGCTTCGCTTCTCACCCAACCCGAAGGAGAAGCCTCAATGACCTAAACCATCGATCTCGATGAAAGAACAAAGGCCCCGCAGCGCGAAGCGTGCAGAGCCCTTGGTAGGTTTAAGCACCTCTTTCATCCCACCACACCAGCGAAAAGTCAACAGGCACGCGTGAGCGGCTTGCTCCTGCGTGTCCTCGCAATCCGGTGCCGAACGGCCCGGAAACAGGGATGCTTTGCCATGAATATGCCAATCGAACGCAGTCTATACGCCCCGGTCACGCCGGTAGGTCGCGACCTATCCGGGATGCCTGAAGCCTTCCGCAGGGCCTATGGCCCCACAGAAGCGTTTCCCGATGATCTAACGGGGGAAGTCATTCGCGAAGATTGCCCCGTGCTTGCTTACCGCGGTCAGCGTCGGATCAATCCAAGGTCGCGATCTTCATGCAGAATCTTCGCCGTGTATCCCGACCTTGAGACCGGCTTCCCACGTATCTATGGCATGGACAGTGGAATTGAACACGGCAACTTGGTGGTCACGTTGATCGATCCGAGAGTTCGCCAAGTCCATGAGCAATTCGGTCCGGTGAAGTTTCGCAAGCCGGACGGCACTAAGGGCAGGCATTATTTCGACCTGCTGATCACCTACAAGACCGGACGCAGAGTTGCAGTTGCTGTCAAACCAACGTCTCGCCTGGCATCCGGTCGCTTTCTAGCCGAGCTGGAACAGATTAAGCGTGCCGTGGTACCGGACTTGGTGGACGAAGTCCGCTTGGTTACAGAGCAGTGCTTTTCACGCACTGAAGCCATGAATGCGGCGACCTATCTGCGGTTCTGTCTATGCCCGGATGCTGAGGCGGACGCTCGCCTCGAAGAGACGGTGGCAAAACTCGACGGGGAGCTGACCATCGCTGATCTGATTATCCTCAGTCGTACCGGCTCACGGGGTTTCCGTGCTGTGTACCGTGCCATCTTTGAACAGCGCTTGGGCTTGACTAGCAGCGGAAGCATCAACCTCCACTCGATCGTTCGGAGGCCGCAATGACAATCCGGATGAACTTCGATAGGGTCACACGCTACTATATCAACTCGGTCCCATATTTTTTCGAAGAAGCAGACGATCAATACGCGTTTTTCCGACGAGATGACGGATCGGCCGCGGTCGAGCGTTTTACCTGGCCGACGTTGCATGAGATCGTGCAGCAACCAGAGTGGGACTACGAGAAGCTGTCCAAAAGCGTGGACGAGGCGAAATCCCAGCCGGACCTTTATGCGTGCTTGCAGACGTTATCGAAAGCGAACCAAACACTCGTTTCCAACCGATGGTGTTTCTTCTGTGGAATCGACCGAAGATACATGGAAGGCGGTCTTATCCTGAAACCGCGTTCGGTTGCAGAACACTATCCTCAAATTAAGGCTTACGCGGCTGAGGAGTGGAAAGCTTTTCATGAGATTTATGGCAGCAAGTACTTCAGTTCCACCAGCAATGGCTTTGGCTTCGATGCATCCCCAACTAGCATTTTGAGGTGGTACCGCGCGGTTAAAAAATCTGGAGGCCGGATGGATGCTCTTATCGATCGGCGCGGTAAGGCCTCAAAGCTCGACATTGATCAGGATAGTTACCTCTTCATTCAGCAGCACCTGAGAGAGTATCTGCTGAACCAGCGTCATACGGGGCGTGAGGTTGTTGAGAACACGATTCGCGCGGTGAGGTGCGAAAACGAGCGTCGTGGCGCCGCCGGACTCCCCCTTCTGCAGACACGAGGCAAGACCGCACTCTGGGAATGGCTACGACGGTTCGATCGCTTGGAGGTCGACGCTGGTCGCGAGGGCAGCGCGATCGCGAAGCGTAGATATCTCGGGGTTGGAAAGACCGACCTTCCCAGCCGACCGGGTCAGGGCTTCCTGGTCGACGAATGGGAAATCGATGCGCGCACAATCATTTTAAATGGGCCAATGCGTGAAGGCCTTGATCAAAAAACCATCGACAAGCTTCCGCGGGGGCGCCGCTGGCTTTACGTTGTCATAGATGTGGCCACCAGGTACATCGTCGGTCTGGTGGTTGCATCGTCGCAAAATTCTGCATCGGCCATTCGCGCGCTGGAAATGGCGACACGTGACAAAGCAGACCTTGCCGCAGCTGCGGAAACCCAATCCAGCTGGAAAGGCTTTCCCTTTGAGAGCGTTGCAAGCGATACAGGATCAGCATTCAGAGCTGGCCCGACGACGCGCGCGGTCACCGAATCTCACGCGACGTATTCGTATCCAAACGTGGGAGAGCCGCAGTTGCGTGGCACCATAGAACGTGTGTTTCGCACCTTCACGCATCGGGCAATGCCATACATCCCGGGACGGACTTTCTCTAACCCGAAAGAGCGTGGTGACTATCAGACAGAGGAGGCTGCCGTCCTGACCGACGATCAATTGGCATTGATCTTCATCCGATATGTCGTCGACGTTTATCACAACACGCTTCATCTGGGTCTCTTCCAAGAGACGCCTGCGGCGGCATTAGAGCGGCTCAGCGGCACTGTCGGAATTCCCCCTCAGTTGCCGCGTTCCATGCGCCGGAGGGCTTTCGGAATATGTCTAGAGCGCCAGGTAACAGCCAAAGGAATCTCGGTGACCGGGATCGCCTACAATTCTCGCGCACTCCAGGTGTTACGACGCCGACCTCAGAACACGAAGGTCACGCTTTATCTGGACCCCAACGACCTTGGCACGATCAGCGTCTGGACCGGAAAGGAATGGCTCGAGGTAGAATGCAGTGTCGAGAATTTTCACGGGGTGAAACTCGACGAATGGGTTGCCGTCGGGCGGATTCTGCGGCGTCGTTACGCTGGGCAGGCGGCCCTTGCCGCCGACACCATATGGGACGCGCTTCAGGCAATGCGCTCTCGGGCGAATGAAGCCATGCGGATCATGGGGGTGCTGCCGCAACAGACCACCGCAGAAGACGTGGAGCGCCTGGAAAAGGAGCTCTACCTCGGGCTCTCGGTCATCGAAAACGAGGGGCCGGACTTGGAGGGGCTGGAACGCTCCACTGACGGGATCGGCTACATCATAGGCGATCCTGACGTCGGACAAAGTGATGCACCATCGGTCGAAGCTCTTTCTCCCTCTACTGATGTTCCTGACGATGACGGAGATCCGGACGAAGACACCACCTGGTGGCAGGAAGGAGGTGATCTATGACACTCGCCCTTCAGCCGAGCGACGTCGATCGCAGTGTCCAGGCACTGCGCCGCGACATCTTCATCGAAAATGCTGACGCGAAACGCATCGCGTGTCAGATAGAAGGTTCTCTTCGGGAGTTCCTTGCAGCGAAAGAGCTTGGACACCCTTTCGACGCCAGAGGCGTCGTTGTTCTGGGCCGGAGCGGGACCGGCAAAACCAAGAGCGTCCTGCATGCGCTCGAAACCCTCGGTCTACACAGAACGGCCGTAGGTCATTCTCCGCGCGGCCATGTTTTCGTTCCGCTCCGGGACGATGTGACCCTTCGCAAGCTCCGCATGCTGATTTCATTGGAATATGGTTGGACGCCAAAGGCTCGCGATTCCGCCGAGGACATATGGCAATACGTTGCCGCCTACATCGAGAGGTTACAGACGCAAGTTCTGGTCTTGGACGAAATCCAACATGTGCGTGCCGCAGGCGCCAAGGACCGCCAGTCCATGCGAGACGCATTGAAATCACTGGTGCAGCCTCAGAAAGGACAGGTCATCCCCATCCTGATCGGCACCCCGGAGTTCGCGGAAATCCTCAACTCGGACCAGCAGTTCAAGCGCCGTTACAGTGTTGTGCACATGACTGATCTCGATCCCGGCATCGATGCGTCTCGGGCAATAAAGGTTCTGGCGCGCTATTGTCGGGGGATGGGGCTAGAGCTCGGCAAAAGCGTGAAGACACGGGACTTTGCCGAGAGATTGCTTCACGCCTCCTATTACGCCTTCGGCGAGCTTTGTGAAATCTGCATCTTGGCTCTGAAAGCGGCTTTGGTCGCTCGCGACAAGGTGTTGGAGATCGAGCATTTCCGGTCCACCCATGCGCAACGCTTCGATTGCCTGGCAGAGATGAATCCGTTCATCGCTGAAGATTTCGTCAGCATACCCACAGATGTCAGCTTGGACGGGCGAAGGGGGCTGTGAACGTGCAATTACAACAGGTTTCTGCGCTCCCCGTCGCCTTGGCCGCCAAGGAGGGCGAGCCAGCATTCTCGACCCTGTCGCGTAACGCTTCGGCAAACGCTTCAAGGTCCACTGCCGAGTTTTGCACTGCAATGGGGGTCGGCAAGGCGGCGATCTGTGCTGGTGATCCGCAACAACTTAAAGCGTTGGCGGCGCTCACCGGCTCATCCGGCACAGACATGATCCTAAACAGTCCCCACAAGATCAGTGAGAAATACACTGAGCTTCATGGGCATCGTTTTCTGAGCCGGTCCATCCGCAAACACGATCTTGCCATCTGCCCCATTTGCTGGCGGGAGGATCTGTCGTTGGCCGATGGCCACTTGGACGGCTGCGCGGTCCGTTGGGAATGGTTGCCCCGCTTCATGAGTTGTTGCAGTCGCCATAAAATCGCACTGATTGAGCTACCTTACGCAGATTACACGACCTGCTATGACCATGTGCTTCGTGCTGAACTGGCGGAAGGATGGCTACATAGCCTGGAGGAGCGAGTTCAGCAGCAAGCCTTGTCGGTCTTTGAAAGCGTGGCTCTCGAGCGGCTTGAGCAGAACACCCAGATGGTGGACTGGTTGCCTGATATCCAGATCGACACCCTGGAACGTTGGTGCCTGGGACTGGGCGCGTTTATCGCCGAAGGCACCTTACGCCCCGATGCATCACCGCTCGCAACGCGGCGCGAACTTATCGATCTGGGCTTCTCGGTCACCCGTGCTGGGCACGCGAAGCTGCTTGATGAGGTCGATCAAGCGCTCGGACGGCATTCGACGCGGCTCAGCAAGACATGGTTTCACGGTTGGGCGCTGCAGGCCTCGATGCAGGACGAGCGGCGGGCGTTTCGCGACATCATGTTCGGCCTTATCAAGGATCAAGGCGACTACTGCCTATTGTCCAGACACCAGTACGCCCCGCCCGAAGTGCAGGTTGATGCGTGCATCAAGAAGATCGCCGAGACCACGGACCGATCCCGCAAATGGGTCAGGCGCACCTTGATCCTTGATGACCTTTTGCCCAACGGAAGAGTTCCGGTCGGCCTTGATGTCAGGGTACGCCTCAAAGCGTGCACCATGCACATAAAAGCGCTGGCCGAGAGCTTCGGGGCAGAGCAGGGCGCAAACTTTTTAGGTGTCGGCATCACGTTGTTCGAAGGCCTCGTCTCTGAAAGGGTGATTACACCGATTACGACCAAAGCCTTCAAGAAACCGCGTTTCAGCGCTGATATGCTGGATGATCTCCTCAACCGAATGAAAGCTCGTGCGATCCTCCAACCCGATCATGCCATCCGCAAAGATATGATCAGCCTCTCGCATGCATCATTTGTGCTGCGGTGCCCAGCAGGCCACATTCTGCGCTTTCTTGAGGCGGGCGAGCTGCCCGGTTCCTACATCAAGACAACCGAGATCGGACTCGCTGGGCTGAGAATTAGTCATAAAGAGCTGCTCGCTGCGATACGCCGTCAACAGCGTGCCGATTTGACACTGGAGGAGGTGCGTAAGCGTTTGGCCCTGAGCAGCCGAGAACTTCGTCAAGTGGTTGCAGCTGGGTTGCTCCATGTAGATCGTCGGCGACCCAATGGGCTTCGAAACGCCGCGGAGTTCATAACCTGCGACGATTACGAGGCCTTCCTGGAGAGGTTCCAAACGCCAAAGACTGCTGCCCAATACCTCGGGCGAACGCCCAGAGAAGTGACGGCGCTGGTCATAGCTTCGCAGCTTAGCCCCGTGATTTCAGGAAGCGATGCACGGGTGTACGACCGGGAGAACATTCTAAGCCTCTAAACTTCAAAGGCTTTCGCGGGCACTACTAGGTTGGTCCCGTGCTCATCAGGTCAAGAGACCTGTCCGCCTTATCCAACGTGAATACAAGTGAAATCTCGCCCTGTCGCTTCCGCGGCAGGGCGAAGGCATTTCTGGTAGTACGATAGGGCGAGGTGCCGTGCTCGGCTGCGCGAGGCACCCTGTCAGGGGACTTTGATCCACGTTTGCGCCCAGTCAGTGTTATTCGGGCAAGACTGCGATCTGAGCCACAGTTTCATGGGCTTTGAGGAGCCATAGCGCGGAGGTTCCAGTCTTCCCCGGAAAAAGCTCCAAGTTGGTTGTGAGGCCCAAATAGAAAAAGATTCTGGATCAATCACTTGAGAACGTGTCAGATTCCAATCTTAACCGAACATCACACCCAGACCAAAGAAACAAGGCCCGACGGAGCAATCCCGCCGGAAAGTGCCCCTGTTTTATGCCCCTGTGCCTTCTACGGGTGCCGAGGGTGTCGGGCTGCTTATCTGTAGCGGGCCATGTTAACGGGCCCCTAGAGTATCTCGTGAACGCCCCCGTTCGCCGCGAAGTCCCGCTCATCCATCAGGTTCTCCCCCCGCGTCCCGATCTCCAGATGCTCGGGTTTTAGACACAGACGGTTATTGCACCGATGCCGCACCACGTCGTCATAGCTCGCCGCATACCGGTTCAGGATGCAGTAGATAAAGCGGTAGGCATGCAATTGCTTTCCAAGGAACCTGCCCCGCCGAGCATCACGGGTCTCGCTCTCGATACAGCCGGTCACCGCCGGGTTGACGTTCCTGTTTGCGCCACACGATTAGACCAATGGCGGACAATTCCCGCTGTCGTATATCCCCCGCGCAAGCTCCGCCGAAGCACGCGAACGCCTTGTCGTGGGCGGTGAACACCATGCGCGCGGATCGGCGCGGACATACGGCATTCGGCTGTAACACAGACGCATACAGGCAACATTCACCGTCGCGGTAACCCCATCGATCAAGACATCTCATAGCTCCAATCGACCTGATAAGCCTCGCCGGGATCGAAGCGCCCTGCCAAAGGCACGCTTCCAGCGTGACGGTACATTGGCTGCAGCCGAGGCTTCTCTCATCGCTGTCGATCAACGGGTCGCATAACGCCGAACGGCATCATAGCTGCCATCATAGCCACGGTTGTACAACTCTTCGTAAATCCGAACCGGCGTCAGACGTTGCCGCTTGGGCTGCGGGTCATTCTCCGCCAGCATCTCATCCAGATCGGACCGCCACGGATCGACCTTCGTCCGGGGTTGGGTGGATCGGTCATAGCTGAACTCGGTTGCCCCGGACCGGACCATTTTGCGCCCGTTGTTCGGGGAAACGCCCGTCTAAAGCGTTTCTACTTAAACCTGAATCAGGGTTTGAGCAGAAACGCGGAGCAACGTCCAACCGGAGCGAGCGTTTCGACTTTATGTGATAGATCAAGTTAAAGTCGAAACGCTTTAATCTTCGCAATCGCCTCCACAACCGACATCTCCATCGCGCTCCCTCATGCATCGGAGGAAGCATCAAATCGGAAATATCAAGGGGGGAGGCAATCTTGCATGCCGATTCACAACTCACGACAACAAAATCGATCACAGCCGGGATCACAATCAAGCTTCCAAAGGCCGACGCCGTCCCGACGACGCGACGACGCGACGACGCGACGAATTTCAAGAGAGAACGCACTCAAGACCGCCAAGGACATAGTGCCGCCACCGATCACTTTCGGCGATAGAAAATCCCGACCGCCACAAGGAATAACCACGTGAACAGCGCGGCAACTTGAACGTACCCTCTGTGTCTCGGCATATTATCTCAGCACCAAGCATACTTATTCCACTTCGGTATAGGCCGGAGTGTCAAAGCCAAATGAATGGGGCTGGCACTTAGGCCAGCCCCATTTTCAGTCTTTCGCGTTCGATCAATGAATGGCGTCACTCTCGCGAATGGAAGCGACCTCTGCGGTCGAAACAGGTGCCGCATCGTTCCCCCACGCGCTGCGCAGGAACGTCGCGAGTTCCGCCACCTCGTCATCATCCAGCCGGTCCGCATACCCCTGCATGACGAGATGCATCGGGCGCTTCTCGGTCGACGGGATGTCAGTCCCGTTCAGAATGATCGAGATCAGAGGCGTCACTTCGGACCCGTTGACCAGAGCATTCCCCGCGAGTTCCGGGAAAATCTCCGGCGCCCCTTTGCCGGTGACGAAGTGACAGGCCGAGCAGTTGTCGAGATAGAGACGTGCGCCGAGCGGCATATCCGGATTGGCCTCCGTCAGCATCTGAGCGGTCGCTTCTCCGGCAGCATCGGCGACAGGGTCGGGCATGACTTTCATCGTGCCCGCGACAGAAGCCACCTCGGCATCTTCGCCCAACAAGAAGGAGGCAATGGCCAGATTGTCCTCGTCCGTCAGGTGTTGGAGCGAATGTTCGACCACCAGCGCCATCTCACCGTTTGCTGTGGAATATGCGTTGCGACCGGTTTCGAGATACGCGGCGGTCTCTTCGACACCCCAATCGGCAATGGTCGATTTCGGGCCGTAGATCGCGGGCGCATTCCAGCCATCGATCACGCCACCTGCGAGAAAGCTCTCTTCGTCGGCCGTCACCCCGTCCTGTGCCATAAACTGGGTGCGGGGGCTATGACAGGCCGCACAGTGGCCCGCACCTTCGACGAGGTACTGCCCACGATCCTGCATGTCGGATGTGCCCAAGGGCGCGAAGCTTGCGTCACCCGAAAGCGCCAGCCAGTTCCAAGCCCGAATGCCGAACCGCATGTTGAACGGGAAGGAAAGCTTGGTCTCTTCAACCTCGTTCGTGACCGGCTCGACCTCGTTCATGAGGTATTCATAAAGCGCGCGGATGTCGCTCTCGCTCATGTGACGGAAGTTTTCGTAGGGCATCGCCGGATAGAGATGTGTCCCGTTCGGCATCACGCCATCGACCATGGCGGCACGGAAGTCGTCCAAGGACCAACCGCCGATCCCGGTCTCCGGATCGGGAGTGATGTTGGTGGACCAGATCGTGCCCATCGGGCTGGCGATCGCACGCCCGCCAGCAAGCGACGCGCCCCCATCCGCAGTATGACAGGCCACACAGTCGGAGGCATACATCACATACTCACCCTGACCGGGTTCCGGCTGCCAATCGGCGGCCAGTGCCTCGTTCGGCGCGGTGCGCTGCACCGGCACAAAGATAAAGGCCAGAAGGGCGACCACGCCCAACACCACGAGACCAGCGACAATTCTGAGAAAGGTTTTCATATTTCGTCTCCTCAGACCAGCGGCCGCGGGTTGGACAGATACTGGGTGCGGATCGCATTGACCGTCCAGTACGCCAGACCACCGACAAGGCCCGTCGGGTTGTATTGAGTGTTTTGCACGAAGTTACCGGCCCCCATGACGAAGACGTTGTGCTTGTCCCAAGCTTGGCAGTAGCGGTTGACGGCGCCTTCGTCTGCGGTCTCTGACATGATGTGACCACCTGTGTTGTGCGTGGTTTGGTACGGGACGACGCTGTATTGCGCGCCCAGCCCTTTGAACGCCACACCCATGCTGTCCGGGTTCATCGACTCGGCCAGAGGAACCATCATTTCTTTCATGTATTGGTTCATCTTCAGGTCGTTGTCCTGCCAGTTGAACGTCATGCGCATGAGCGGACGGCCATGTCGGTCCTTGTAGGTCGGATCGAGATCGAGGTGGTTGTTCGCATAGGCCATGTGGGACCCGTGCGAGCCGATCGACATCT
This sequence comes from Celeribacter sp. ULVN23_4, assembly GCF_054788345.1. Lineage (NCBI taxonomy): Bacteria > Pseudomonadati > Pseudomonadota > Alphaproteobacteria > Rhodobacterales > Roseobacteraceae > Celeribacter > Celeribacter sp. ULVN23_4. The sequence goes on from NZ_JBTVYO010000001.1 coordinate 268,827, forward strand.
TGTGTCCGTACCACTCCGCAATGCCCTCTTTCCAACCTGCACCCCAAGAGGGCGTGCCTGAGGGGAGAGACATGCTACGGATCGGCTGCCCGTTGAATGTCCCGGAGCGCCAATACGATCCACCAATGAACCCGAGTTCCCCAAAGTCGTTCTGGTTGATCGAGAAGTCATCAATACAGACCCCGTTCGCCCCGTGCCCGACGAAGGGGTTGAATTCCTCGTCCTTGTAGAACATCGAGACGCCACCATTCATTTGGTACGCGTAGTTCTTGCCAACCGTGCCTTCCCCCGTCAGCGGGTTGTAGGCAGCGCCGCCGATCCCGGAGAGCAACATCAGGTGGACGTTGTTCAGCTGGTAAGAGGAGAGGATCACGATATCCGCAGGTTGAAACACTTCTTCCTGCGCAGCATCGTCCCAATAGGTCACACCCGTCGCGGTTTTGCCATCTTCTGCCAGCTCGACCCGTAGCACTTCGGATTCCGTACGGTATTCGAAATTCGGCATCCGCTTGAGCGCATCGAGGATGGAAGTTTGCGGCGAGGATTTGGAATACTGGTAGCACCCGAAGCGCTCACAGAAGCCACAGTAGTTGCACGGCCCCATCTGCATTCCGTAAGGGTTCACATAGGCGGTCGAGGCAATCCCTGCCGGAGCTTGGAACGGGTGATAGCCAGATGCGACACAGGCATCATGGAATTTCTGGCTGTCCCAAGTGCGCTTTTGCGGCGGCATCGGATAGTCTTCCGAACGCCAGCCCTCGAACGGGTTCCCGCCCTCTTGAATTTCGCCGTTCAGATTGCCAGCCTTGCCGGAGATTCCTGCGACTTTTTCAAAACGGGTAAAGTAAGCTTCAAGCTCATCATAGCTCACGGGGTAATCGCCGAGGTTCATACCCTCCGGAATGATCTCTTCGCCCCAGTTTTCCTCGACATAGGACCGCAGGCGAAGCTCTTCCGGCTGCGGACGCCAATTCAAACCGTTCCAGTGCGTGCCTGCCCCGCCAACACCATTGCCCGGAAGAAAAGACCCGAGTTTACGGTACGGAAGCGCGGTTTCGCCATCGTTGCGACGCACCGTCACCGTTTGCTGACTGGGCTTTTGCATCATTTTCAGACGCACACCATATTTCAACTCGTCAATCTGGTTCGGGTATTTGAAATCCGGCACGGTCGCCTGATCATGGCCGCGTTCAAGGGCGACGATCTCCAAACCTTCTTGTGCCAGTTCGATCCCCGCAATGGAACCGGTCCAGCCAAGGCCGACGATCACGACGTCTTTTTTCTGTTCTTGACGTGCCATGCTCAAGCCCTTTCACCGCTGATGGACACAGGTCCCAGCGGGTATTCGATATTGTGACGTTCCGGCCATTCGCGGAACGCCGCCCGCGCACCTGGGAAGCCAATGTAGACCCAAGACTGCATGCCATGATTTCCGCCATAGATCGGATCGGCGAAGTAGCCTTCCTTGGTGTTGGACAGCAGAAGAGAAAAGAAATCGCGCAATTCGTCAGTCAGCCCGACTTCGCCTTTCTGAAGCGATGTCAAAGCTTCATCCTGTTGCGCGGCTTCCAGTTCGGAAAAATCGCTGCCGTAGGTCTCCGCGCACCATGCGTTAAAGGCGGGGATGGCCTCACGGTAGATTTCAGCGGGGCTCAGCGGTGTTTGCCAGCCGAATGCAGGGTCGGCGCTCGCATTATGCGGGCCTTCCATGTACCAGTCGTCGGCTGTGCCAAAATCACCGGCAAGCTGGAGATCAATGAAGACGGGAACGCGCGTTTCGATCGCGCCCGGACCGTCTCCCGCGGAGGGGATCAGCCTTGCGGTCGCGGCCATAACAAAAGCCCATTCGTCAGCGTTGAGATACGCGCGTTCATATTCGTCGAGGGGCACAGGGGGAGTGGTGTCTTTTGCCATAGTGGGGCTTGCAAGCCCGGACAAAACGACACCAGCGGCGGAAGCTTTCAGGAAGCCGCGCCGGCTGGGGTAATCTGGATGATGTGTCATTGTGGTTGTCCTGCCGTAGGGGTGGGAACATCCGCACATTGCTTGATGTGCGACATAATGCCACCATACGCCCCACTCTGGGTTTAGCGCAACCAAAGGCCTTTTGAGAATTGACCTTCAAGAGGCCTGATCGCCGGATCACGACACTTCAAATCAAAACGTCAAAAAATCAACTTTACCGCAGTTTCAAGGGAATTTCGGGATCAATTCAGCCATTAGCCTCGCGATATCTTCCCTTTTGGATGTTCATAAATGCATGTAGATATGTTCGCCCCTGCGCAAAACTTGCGCAAGGGAATGCAACAGCTTTCCACCCGATCAGAGTTGGACTTCTTGGGGGTGGGAGGGCTGAAAACCCCTTTCCTAAAGCGTTTCTACTTAAACCTGAATCAGGGTTTGAGCAGAAACGCGGCGCAACGTCCAAGCGGAGCGGGCGTTTCGACTTTATGTGATAGATCAAGTTAAAGTCGAAACGCTTTATCGGTTTCACGCGCTTGCTTTATGGGCCCCTCGATATGGATGAATTCAACACGGGAGTGCAAAAACTGCGCATAGCCGAGTTTGGCGCCAGGCGCAGAGAATGTGACCGCTTCGTCGACATTCTCAAAGCCAGCCCATTGGCAACATTCCCTCCCGGCTTTCATGAGGGAGACAAATCTGCCGATCCATTCTGCCAATCACAACGAGTGTCGCTTGCACGAAAACAATCCAACGCTGAGAACCAAAGCCGCCGAGCAGCACAACCATGAGTCAAACCCGATTTGACTGCAAAAAGAATTGATACAATATCCTAAAATTTCCCATCACACTGATATAAAAACAAATCCAATCCCCCAGCCATTTCACCCTAAATCAGATATGTCAGAACAGCGCGCCCCGAATGCTCTTTGCACAGCCTCAGCTCAGGATTTTACGGAACCGAGCCAGCACCATAAACAGGGCCACAATCGACATCGCCACCATCGCGGCAAGCTGTCCGATCACGAGATCCAGCCCTGCGCCCCTATAGAGGACGGATTGGGCGAAGGAGACGAAATGCGGCGAGGGGCTGATCGTGCGCATGACGATCTGGAGCCAGTCGGGCATGGATTCGAGCGGGGTAATGCCCCCTGACAGAAGGATCATGATGACGATCACCGGAATGGTCAGAAGTCCGAATTGCCCCATGTTGTGCGTGAAACTCGCGAGCATCAGACCGAGCGAAGCCACCGACACGACATAGATCGCCGCGCCGAGCACATAGAGCGCCAGAGACCCGGCAATCGGCACCCCCATCGCCCCCTGCACCACCAGTACAAGGCTCAGCACAGAGGCGAAAAGGATCACGCCGCCGGTGGCGAAGATTTTCGACAGGACGATCTCATGCGGACGCACGGGCATCACAAGCACATGTTCGATGGTGCCACGTTCACGTTCGCGGATCAAAGACGCCCCGGACAAGATCAGCATCAGCATCGTAACGTTGTTCATCAGCTGCATCACGGAAGTGAACCAGCGCGCGGTCATGTTTGGATTGAACCGGCTGCGGAACACCACATTCACCAGATCATCGCTGTCGACGCCCGGCGTGAGATAATCGGAGACGGTTTCGGCCAGCAGCTGGGTCATGAAGGACGAGCCATTGCCCGCAAAGGCCACGGCGGTGGCATCCGCAAGAATTTGTATTTCAGCCTCATCGCCCCGGCGCAGATCGCGCTCAAGATCGGGGGGCAGAGAGACGACCAGAACATAGTCGCCATTGGTCTGCGCCTCTGCCGCCTCCGCCGGGCTCAAAAGCACGGGCGTAGCAAAGAGGGGCGCGCGGATTTCGTCGATGATCCGGGCCGAAAGCGGGCTGTGGTCTTCATCGACCACAGCGACGGACAAATCCTTCACCTCGGTCGAACCGGCATCAGACACAAGCCAGACGGCCGCGCTGAACACGTAGAGGATCAAGGCGACCATCACGAGATCGCCGCGGATCGCACGCAGCTCCTTGACCGTCAGGCGGAGGATATTGGCGAGGCTTTTCAACATGTCAGGCCTCCTGCTTGCGCAGGGCAAGCACGGATAGGGTAAGATAGATCAGGCAGAACCCCGCGATGACGAGGATGTTCATCGCCACATCGCCGAAACCGAAGCCCTTGAGGAAGGTGCCGATGGAGACCGGCTGGAACCATGCACCGGGGAAGGACAGGCCTACGATGCGCCCCATGGGCGCGAGCGTGGAGACCGGCGTGATCAGGCCGGAGAAATTCACCGTTGGAATGATGGATAGCACCGCCGTCGCGAAGACCGCCGAGACCTGTGTGCGGGTAAAACTCGACATAAACTGCCCGAAGCCCGTGGTGGCAATGACATAGAACAGCGCGGCCAGCCCAAGCGCAGGCAGGCTGCCATGCAGCGGCACCCCGAAGACCCAAAGACCAAGCCCCGCCAGAACCCAGAAATTGAACCAGGCGATGATGATATAGGGGATTTGCTTACCGACGAGGAACTCCACCTTGCGCACCGGGGTGGCGCGGAAGTTGGCAATCGTTCCGGTTTCCTTTTCGCGCACGACCGAGATCGCCGACATGATCGCCGGGATCAGCATCAGGATCAGCATAAGCATCGACGGCACCATGGCATGCGCGCTTTTGAAGGCCTGATTGTAGAGATAGCGCGTCGTGACCGACAGGCTGTCGGAGCTTTCCGTGCCCGTCTCGGTGGCAAGGTCGTCAGCGAATTGCGTCAGAAGGCCAAGCGCATAACCCTCGGCGGTTTCTCCACGGAACGGCATAGAGCCGTCGATCCAGAGCGAGATTTCCGGCGTGTCGATCCCTTGATGCAGCGCCTTTCCGAAGCCATCGGGAATTTCCAGCGCCACCGTCAGATCGCCCCTCTCCATCCGCCGATCCAGCGCATCAAGCGTGGTAAAATCGTCTTTCTGGTCGAATTGCGGAATGGAGCTGAACGCCTCGATCAGACGACGGCTTTCCGGCGTGTGATCCATGTCGTTGACCGCAAAGCTCAGCTTATCGACATCAAAGGAAATCCCGAAGCCCATGGTGATCAAAAGGATGATCGGCCCCGCAAGCGCAAAGAACATCCGGATCGGATCGCGGATCAATTCCAGCGTTTCGCGCGAGGTATAGGCCCAAAGACGGCTCAACGCGCGTTGCAGCGCATTGGGGGCGACGGCCTCGACATCATTCTTCAAAGCATCGGTGTCCGCCGCGCCCTCATCGGCCTGCGTCTCACCTTCCAGCGCTGCGATGAAAGCCTCTTCCAATGTCTGTGCCCCGCGCCGTTCGGTCAGCTCCTCGGGGGTGCCGACATCGAGCACGCGCCCGGCATGCATAAGCGAAATCCGGTCGCAGCGTTCCGCCTCGTTCATGAAATGGGTGGAGATGAAGATCGTCACCCCCTCGTCGCGCGACAGCGAAATCAGCTTGCGCCAAAACGCATCGCGCGCCAGAGGATCAACCCCGGAGGTCGGCTCATCTAGGATGAGTATGCGCGGCTCGTGGATGGTCGCGACCGCCAATTGCAAACGCTGGCGGATCCCCAAAGGCAGCCCGTCGGGCATCGACGCCGCCACCTCGGTCAGTTCGAATTCGTCCAAAACCTCGCGCACTCGCTCCGCGCGGCGCTCGGGTGGAATGTGATAGAGCTTGGCGTGCAATTCGAGGTTCTGCCGCACCGTCAGCTCGGCATAGAGCGAAAAAGCCTGTGACATGTAGCCAATGTCCTGGCGCGCGGCCATGTCGCCGTTCTCAAGCTCTGCGCCAAAGAGTTTCGAGCGCCCTTCCGTCGGCTGCAACAGCCCGGTGAGCATTTTCATCGTCGTCGATTTGCCGCAGCCGTTGGAGCCGAGAAAGCCGAAAATCTCGCCTTCCGGAATGGTGAAACTGACATGATCGACGGCGGTAAAATCGCCGAAACGCTTCACCAGATCGAAGGCCTCGATGGCCGGCATCGCGCCGTCTTTTTTCGGCAGAGGCCGCAGGGTCACTCCGACCTCCTCGCCCTCCTCTTTCGGCAACATTTCGATGAAGGCCTCTTCGAGTGTCGCCTTGCCCGCTTGCGCCCGGATGTCCTCCGGGCTGCCTTTCGCGATCACCTTGCCGTCGTTCATAGCCGCCAGCCATTCAAAGCGTTCCGCCTCTTCCATATAGGCGGTGGCGACCAGCACACTCATGCCGGTGAGCTTGGCGCGAATGCGATCAATAAGCTCCCAGAACTGTCGCCGGGACAAAGGGTCCACCCCGGTCGTCGGCTCGTCGAGGATCAGCAGGTCAGGATCATGGATCAGCGCCGCGCAAAGCCCCAGCTTTTGCTTCATCCCGCCCGACAGCTTGCCCGCCGGACGATCAAGAAATGGCCCAAGCCCCGTGGCCTCGGTCAGCATGGCAATGCGTTCGCGCCGCTCTGCGAGTTTCTGGCCAAAGAGACGCCCGAAGAAATCGAGGTTCTCGCGCACACTCAGCGTCGGATAGAGGTTTTTGCCCAGCCCCTGCGGCATATAGGCGATCCGCGCACCGAGGGTGCTGCGGGCACTGGCGTCGCGCATGTCATGGCCTAGGACCGTGACCTCTCCCGCTTGCGCTTTGCGCACACCGGAGATGAGGCCCAGAAGCGTGGATTTGCCGACCCCGTCCGGTCCGATCAGGCCGACCACTTTCCCGGCGGGAATGTCGAGCGTCACATCGTCGAGCGCAAAGACCGCTTTGTAACGATGCGACACGGCGTTCAGACGTGCCACATATTCCATGTCGGATCACTCCGGCACGTTGACGGTCAGATGCTCCGGCCAGTCCACATCAGGTGCGGTGCGCACAAAACCGATGCCCCGCACCCCGCTTTTGATCAGGCTCTCATATTTCGCCAACAGCGCGCGTGGCACGGACAGTTTCACCCGGAACACAAGCTCTTCGCGCTGCTCCTGCGTTTCGACATTCTTCGGCGTGAATTGCGATTGCGGCGAGATGAACGTGATCGTCGCGGGAACGACATAGTCGGACATCGGATCGAGAATGAGCCGCGCCTCATCGCCCACCGCAAGCGTGCCGATCACCGTCGCGGGCAGGTAGATGTTCATGTAAACATTGCTCAGATCAAGCATGGTCACGACCGGATACCCAGCGTCAATCACCTCGCCCGGTTCATGCAGACGATACAGCACCCGCCCCCGGAGCGGCGCCTTGATCGTCAGATCGTCGAGCGCCAGTTGCACCTGTTCTTGATCGGCCTCAGCGGCGGCGATGGAGGCCTTGGCGTCCTCGATTTGCGCCTTGGCCATCTCGACGGCAGCTTTCGCGCTGTTGAGCGTGTTGGTCGCGTCATCGAGCGTGCTTTGCGCCGTGGTGCCGCTTTCATGCAGCTTTGCCACACGGTCGTAGCTCGTTTGCGCCACGGAAAGCGCGCTTTCGGCCTGCATCAAAGTCGCCTGCGCCACAGTCAGCCCGGCTTTTGCCCGGAGCACCGCCGCCTTTGCGGCATTGAGCTGCGCCGTTGCATCCGCCGTACCCATTTGCGCAATCACATCGCCCGCAGACAACAGATCGCCCTCCGCCGCCGTGACACTGTCGATCCGCCCGGCGTATTTCGTGGCAACATCGACGGTCTGCGCCTCGATCCGGCCGTTGGAGCTGTAGATGCCCGCCTCACCGTTCGACTTGCCGAATTTTTCGAGCAGAGTGTCGAACCGGTTTTCCGCCATTGCGGGGGAGACAGCACTACCGAGGGTCGCGGCAATCAACAGAATTTTGGCAATGGAACGAAGACGTGGCGTGAAATGCATAGTGTCGGCCTTTCTCAGGAAGGACTCGCAATAAATCGCGTATAGATTTTTGAGTATCATGCTTTTCTTCCGACAGAAATCAACAATGACAAAATCGTCAATTTGAACATTTGCGTGAGTTTACCTCTGATACGCGCGAAACGTCATCGCCCTACGGCCTCAAAGCAAAATCCCCGCACGCGGGCGGAGCTCAAGATCGCAAGGTTCAAAACTCCGCCGTGACGGGTTCAACCGCTCATCAAACGCACGGTGAGGATAACGCAGAACAGCATCAGGATAGCGCTTAGACCTTGCCAAAACCGCAGCGGATTGCGCGCAGCAAGCGGCACATGGGTCTGTGCCTTCCAATCCGAGCCGGGTCGTTTCAAATCCGCAATGAATTCCGACAGGGCATGATAACGGAGCAACGGATCGGGATGCGTGGCACGTTTCAGAGCCATATCGACCCAAGCGGGGAGACCCGTCTCGTCATCCCTCGCAGACGCATATTGCAGCCGCGCCTGATCACGCCGGGACTGGATGCGTGCGACCTGCGTGCCGTAAGGCAGACGCCCGGTGAGCATTTCATAGACGATGATCGCCAGCGCAAACTGATCCGAGCGCCAGCTAAGCGCATCGCCCGTGAAATACTCGGGTGCGGTGTATTGGTAGGTTCCCGGCATCTCGCCCAAAGTGCCGGGCGCAATCTCTTCGACTCCGGCGACGGACACAGAGCCGAGATCGATGATCTTCACCGTCCCCTCCGCGTCGATCATGATGTTCTCGGGGCGAATGTCCTGATGCACCATTTCGCGACGATGGATGGCGCGCAGACCCATGGCGATTTGATCGGCGATCTTGCGAACCGTTTCGAGATCGGGCTTTGGATGATCCACCATCCATTGGCGCAGCGCTTGCGCCTCGAAAAATTCGGTCGCGGCATAAAGCGCGCTTTGCGTTTCCGGCATTTTGGCCGCGCGCAGCACATACGGGGAACTGATCCGCCGGGCAATCCAGTCTTCCAACATGAAACGGCGCAGATAATCCTGATCCGCAGCCGTATCGGTCGCCGGGATTTTCAGCGCGACACGATTGCCTTTCGGGTCAACGGCCAGAAACACATGTGAGCGCGCAGAGACATGGATCGGGCGCAGGATACGAAACCCGTCGATCTCCTCTCCGTCTCGCGGCAGTTTCGGTACCGGCAAATGCGCCGCCTCAATGTCAAAGGTGCCATCGGGGAGGCCATCGATCCGGACAAGCTGCACAGTGAGATTGTCGTCGCTGCCTTTCTCAAGCGCACGTTCCACGATCTGGCGGGCGGCGACATCCAGATCACCTGCGCGCGCGAGCGTCTCAGTGAGGTCTTTGCCGTCGATAAACTCGTGCAGGCCATCGGTGGAGAGCATATAGATGTCTCCCACGGCCAGAGGCAGCTTGCGGTAATCAATCTCGACACTCCCCTCCACCCCCATCGCCCGCCCGAGGTAGCTTTCGCCCTGCGAAAGTGTGACGCGGTGATCGACGGTGAGAGGTTCCAAGCTCTTGCCCACAAGGCGCTGGATACGGCTGTCCCCGACGTGAAAGAGATGTGCATCGCGGCCCTTGAGGATCATTGCGGACAAGGTGCAGACCCGTCCTGCATCTATGTTGCCGATCCCCGTGTTGCGCCCAGAGAGCCAAGCATTGGTCGCGGAAATCACACGCGCGGCGGCGGTCTTAACCGTCCAAGCGTCGGGCGTGGCGTAGTAATCTGTCAAAAGACTTTTGACGGCAGTCTCCGAAGCTTCGGCACTCACCGCAGAGGATGAAATCCCGTCGGCAAGCGCGAGCGTGATTCCTTTGAGCGTCAGCGCGCGTCCGTCCGGGATAATGGCACCGTGAAAATCCTGGTTCTCAGCTTTGCGTCCCGCCGTGGAATACTGGCCGAGCGTGACCTTGAGACCCTCCGGGGCTTTGGCATCCTTTGGCATCATGTCCCTCCCCCAAACGAAAAAGGCCCCGCAAAATGCGGAGCCTTTTCCAGCGCTTGAACCTTATTCTGCCGGAACGCCGGAGATGTCGTCGTTGCGGGAAGCGTTGCGCTTCGGGGATTCTTTGAAGTGCGTGGCGTAGATCATCGCGCCGACAAAGGTCAGACCGCCGACGAGGTTGCCCAGAACCACCGGAATCTCGTTGTACATCAGGTAATCGCCCCAGGTGAACTGACCACCCAGCATGATACCCGAGGGGAAGAGGAACATGTTGACGATGGAGTGTTCGAAGCCGAGGTAGAAGAACACGATGATCGGCATCCACATCGCCATGATCTTACCGGAGACGGAGTTGGACATCATCGCGGCCACGACGCCGGTGGAGACCATCCAGTTGCACAGAACGGCACGGGTGAACACGGTCAGGAGACCTGCGCCACCAGCAGCGGCGTAACCCAGCGTACGGGCTTCGCCGATGTGACCGATTTTTTGGCCGACGGCGTTGGGTTCAGACGAAAAGCCGGTCGTGAAGACGATTGCCATCAGAACAGCGGTGGTCATTGCGCCGGCGAAGTTGCCGACAAACACCAGCCCCCAGTTGCGGAAGACGCCTTTCCAGGTGCAGCCCGGACGTTTCGCGATCACGGCGAGCGGTGCCAGAGTGAACACGCCGGTCAGAAGATCAAAGCCCAGAAGGTAGAGCGTTGCAAAGCCCACCGGGAAGAGCAGCGAGGCCACGAGGAAGTTGCCGGTGTTGACGGCGATGGTCACCGCAAAAGCGGCCGCCAGCGCGAGGATGGCACCGGCCATATAGGCGCGGATCAGAGTGTCTTTGGTCGCCATGAAAATCTTGGATTCGCCCGCATCGACCATTTTGGCGGCGAATTCCTTCGGTTGTACATAAGCCATTGAATTGTCCCTAGTTGGTTTGTTCCACGAAGTCGGCCCCTTCACCTCAATAGGCATAAGAAGACCGTTTGCAGCACATTGAATTTGCGCTGCATTATTCCAGTGAGCCCAAGAGTTCCTTCAGTGATTAAGCTTAGAGACCGAGCAGTACGGTCTCGCCGTCCAGTTTGACCGGGTAGGTCGCGGTCGCGCCCTCGTCGGCGCCTTGCGCAGTGCCTGTTTCGAGGGAAATGACCCAGTTATGAAGCGGGCATGTGACGCATCCGTCGTGCACAATGCCTTGGCTCAGTGGCCCGTTCTTATGCGGGCATTTATCTTCGAGGGCGAAAAGACGGTCGTCCGTGGTGCGGAAGATCGCGATCGTCATCTCGCCCTTTTTCACGCAGCGCGCGCCTTGACGCGGGATGTCGTTCAGGGTGCCGACTTCAATCCAGTTTTTCGTCTGCATGTTCATTCTGCTGCCTCCAGTTTGAGGGTGGCCATCGGGGCGAACTCATGGGCTTCGGCACCCGCGACACGTTCCGCCCAAGGATCGACCTGCGCAAATTGCTGGGAATAGGCGAAACGCTCCGCATAAGCTTTGCGTTCATCCAAGTTGTCGTAGATCACCTCGCGGATGTGGTCATAGCCAAGACGCTCCGCCCATTTGTAAATCCGTTCCAAGTAAAACCCGGTCTCACGGTAGTATTGCGTCAGCGCGCAGACCGTCTCCATGACCTCTTCCTCGGTGGCGACTTTGCCCAGAGGCGAGGTGCCTTGGATGTGCAGACCAGCCGCACCGCCATAGACGATCTCATAGCCACTATCGACACAGATGATGCCGATGTCTTTGCAGGTCGCCTCGGCACAGTTGCGCGGGCAGCCGGTGACCGCGAGCTTGAGTTTCGCCGGAGACCAGGAGCCCCAGAGCGCTTTCTCCAGCTTGATGCCCAGACCCGTCGAGTCCTGCGTGCCAAAGCGGCACCAATCCGTCCCGACGCAGGTTTTCACCGTGCGCAAACCTTTCGCATAGGCTGCACCGGACACCATACCCGCGTCATTCAGGTCAGCCCAGACCGGGAGCAGGTCTTCTTTTTTCACGCCCAGAAGGTCGATGCGCTGACCGCCTGTCACCTTCACGGTCGGGATGTCGTATTTGTCCGCCACATCTGCAATGGCACGAAGCTCATCGGGCGTGGTGATCCCGCCGAACATCCGCGGCACGACGGAATAGGTGCCGTCTTTCTGGATGTTGGCGTGGACGCGTTCGTTGATGAAGCGTGACTGCTGGTCGTCTTTGTACTCGCCCGGCCAATCGGCCACGAGATAGTAGTTCAGCGCCGGACGGCATTTCGCGCAGCCCTCAGCCGTGGACCATTCGAGCTCTTGCATGATCGCGGGGATGGATTTCAGCTCCTTCGCCTTGATCATACGCCGCACGAAACCGTGGCCGTGGGTGGTGCAGCCGCACATGCCCTGCGCCTCGGGGAGTTTGAAGTCATCGCCCAAGGTCACGCCCATGACGCCCTCGACCAGCCCCGTGCAGGTGCCGCAAGACGCAGAGGCCTTGGTGTGGGCACGTACATCGGCCAGAGAGGTGAGGCCTTTGTCTTTGATCGCCGCGACGATCATGCCCTTGGTGATGCCGTTACAGCCACAGATCTCCGCATCATCCGGAAGGGCCGCGACAGCCGCGAGAGGATCGGCCTGACCGCCGCCCTGATGGGCCTGACCGAAAATCAGGGTTTCGCGCATCTCGGAAATATCTTCACCCGAGATGAGCATCTGGTTGTACCACGCCCCATCGGCGACATCGCCATAGAGCACTGCTCCGATAAGTTTATTGTCTTTGAGAATGACGCGCTTGTAGGTGCCGCGCATCGCATCGCGCAGCACGATATCCTCACGCCCCTCCCCTTCGGCGAAATCGCCGACGGAGTAGAGATCGCAGCCCGTCACCTTGAGTTTCGTCGGTGTCTCAGTATGGGCGAAAGCAGCGGTCGAAGCCCCGGCAAGATGCTCGGCCGCCACTTTCGCCATGCGGTAAAGCGGCGCGACAAGTCCATAGACCATGCCGCCCACTTCCACGCATTCTCCAACAGAATAGATATTCGGATCAGAGGTCTTCATCGTGGTGTCGGTCACGATACCCCGGTTGACCTCAAGCCCGGCTTCCTTGGCCAGAGCCACGTTCGGGCGAATGCCGACGGCCATGACCACGAGGGACGCGTCGATCACGCGGCCGTCGGCCAGTTCCACGCCTTCGACCTTCTCTGTGCCGATGATCTGCTTGGTGTTGGCTTCGCAAAGCACCTCGATGCCACGGCCTTCCAGCTCTTTCTGCAACAGGTAGCCCGCCGCCGTATCGAGCTGACGCTCCATCAGGGTCGGCATCAGGTGAATGACCGTCACGTCCATGCCGCGCATCTTCAGCCCTGCGGCAGCCTCCAGCCCCAGAAGGCCGCCGCCGATCACAACGGCGCGCCCGCCTTGCTCGGCGGCTTTGATCATACCGTCGGTGTCATCGAGATCGCGGTATGCCAGAACACCCGATAGATCGGAGCCCGGCACAGGAATGATGAACGGGTTCGAGCCGGTGGCGATGACCAGCTTGTCATACTCAGCCACAACACCGCTCTCGGAAATCACCTTGCGCTCGTGGCGGCGGATTTCAGAAATCTTGTCACCTTGGTGCAGCGTGATGCCATGTTCGGCGTACCAGCCTTCACCGTGAATGATGATATCGGCGTAAGTCTTTTCGCCCGACAGAACCGGAGACAGCATGATGCGGTCATAGTTCACACGCGGCTCGGCGTTGAAGATGGTCACATCGTATTGATCGGTCACCTCGAACAGATGCTCCAGCATCCGGCCCGGAGCCATCCCGTTTCCAACGATAACGAGTTTTTGCTTGGTCATAACGGCACTTCCTCTCAGAACGCAGTTCGTACCTGACGAACCCAATTTGTCTTTTGGTGAGAATGCAGCGCCGTTGCTGCGGACCCCGCGTGGGGGCTATGTAAAATCACGTCGCGTCCTTGCGACATGCGAGCGCATGGCTCGTTAAGCTCGATCTTCTAGGGGATCGGCCTCATTCGACAAGAGAGTTTCGCCGCAACCGCATCAAAGTTTTTCGCGATCGCAGCGAAATTAGCCTATTTTCTATGCAACTGCTCTCCAACACTCCACAAAAAAGGCAGGGATAAAATGCCCTGCCCCTTCCAATGTGCAATCCGTCTGCGGCTTAGCCGACCTGACGACCGTGGGACCAGACCCCTCGAATCACGGGCGTTCCCTCAATTCGGGCGATGCGCACGAGATCGGCATGCAGCCCCGGCGCGATCCGTCCGCGATCCGAAAGACCCACCGCTTCCGCAGGGTTGGCGGTCACTGTCGCAATCGCACGCGGCAGATCATCCCAGAGATCGGCCAGCAGAATGGCAGAGGACATCAGCGCGGAAGGCACGTAATCCGAAGACACGATATCCAACAGCCCGCGTTCAGCCAGTTCATGCGCCGCGACATTGCCGGAGTGCGAGCCGCCGCGAATAAGGTTCGGCGCGCCCATCATTGCGGCGATGCCGTGCAGTTTGCAGGCCTGCGCCGCCTCAATCGTGGTCGGGAACTCCGCTACGCGCACGCCATGCTGGCGCGACACCTCAACATGTTCCGCCGTGGTGTCATCATGGGAGGCCAGAACGGCGCCGTAACGCTTCGCCTCGGCCACTGCCACCGCCTCATGACGCACCGCATAGGTATCGCGCAGCTCATAGAGGTGGTTCACGTGATCATCGAACTCCGCGTCCGACATGCCGCGTTTCTTTTGGACATAGTCCTTGAGCTTTGAAAGGTCGCGAAACTGACGCTGTCCCGGCGTGTGATCCATCAAAGAGACAAGCCCGACGCGATCTTCGGGGCCAAACTCAGCCATCTCGGCTTCCAACGTCTCCGAGCAAATCTCGGCCCGCAGGTGCAGGAAGTGGCTAATCTTCAAAGCGCCGAGATCACGCAGATGCATCACTTCGCGCGACAGGTTGCGGGCATATTTGCCATAGCCCGCATCGCCGCGCGTGTGGATGGACCCGACCCGCATCGCGTCAAAGACAGTGGTGATCCCGACCGAAGCCAGCTCCGCGTCATGGGCGATGATGGCGGCCTTGTGCGGCCAGTCGACTTTGGGGCGCGGCTCGATATGGCGTTCAAGGTTGTCAGTGTGCAGCTCGATCAGGCCGGGGATCACCATATCCCCGCCCACATCGACAGCACCGGGCGCAGCCGTGCCGCCCGTGCTCACATCCGCAATCTTGCCATTCTCAACACGCAGGCTGCCCTCGATCACCTCTGTAGGCAAAACGATCTTGGCATTGGTCAAAGTAAAGTCGGTCATCACATCGTCCTTGTCAGAAGCGCCTCACTGCCCGATCAATGTCACACGCATGTGACAGAGGCCGGGTAAGGACAGCGCTATGGAAGAATTCAAAAGATACGCGGTGTACTACGCCCCCACCCCGGGGCCTTTCGCCGAATTTTGCGCCCATTGGCTGGGCTGGGATGCGTTCGAAGGCATCGGCCTGCCGCATCCGGTCATCGAAGGCCTGCCCGCGCCGGTTGCGGAGATCACCGCGACGCCGCGCAAATACGGGTTCCACGGCACGCTCAAACCGCCGTTTCGCCTGACCGGCACGCGCGAAGAGCTGATGGCCGATCTCTCCGCCTTCGCCGCCGGGCATGCGCCCGTCGAATTGGAGGGTCTCGCGCTCAAACGCATCGGCGGCTTTCTGGCGCTCACGCCGACCGGCGATCTTGCCCCGCTTGAGTTTCTCGCCGAACAAATCGTCGCCACGCTCGATCCGCACCGTGCGAAACCGACGGAAACCGAATTGGCGCGCCGCCGCGCAGCTGGGTTGACCGAACGGCAGAACGCGCTGTTGACGCAATGGGGCTATCCTTACGTGATGGAAGAATTCAAATTCCACCTCACATTGACCGGGAAGCTCACGGAAGACGACGCCGAGGCGGTCAAAGCCGCGCTCAAACCCGTTATTGCCCCGCTCCTTCCGAACCCCTTCCGGGTCGAAGATCTCTGCCTGTTTGGCGAGGCGCATGACGGGCGGTTTCATCTTCTGCACCGTTATACTCTTTCCGGCTGAAGCGCGGCGAGGAAAGCCTCCACGGCGTCCTCAAGCGCCCCGTCGTTGTTGACCCTGCGCACGGGCAGTCCCGGCGCGATGTCATAGCCTGCCCGAGCGAGACGTTTCTCGATCTCTGCCCGGCTCTCGCGCCCGCGCGCTGCCAATCGTTTGGCCAGCACGTCCGGCGATGCGGTGATGAGCAGCACGCCCATATTGGGATAAAGCGCATAGGCATCGGGCAGGATCGCCCGCGAGCCATTGAACAGAACGTCACGCCCTTCGCTCAAGGCCACGTCGATGGAGATCGGCACGCCGTATTTCAGCCCATGCGCCTCCCAGTGAAGTGCAAACTCTCCGGCCTGCAAACGGCGATCGAATTCCTCCACCGTGACGCCTTCAAAATCCTCGCCCCCGGCCTCCGTGGGGCGGGTGATCACGCGTTTCGCAACGGCCAGATCGCCGCGACGCTCCAACGCGGCTTCGATCAACGTGTCCTTGCCCACACCCGATGGGCCGACGATGGCGAAAAGGCGACCGACCATGGCTCAGGCCGCCTTCGCAGGTGTGAAAGCGGAGACATTGATCTCCCGATCCGCCACCCGCTCGCGCGCCGGGGCATCGTGGAAAATCCCGATAATCGCCGCACCGCGCGCTTTCGCTTCTTCAATGAGCGAGAGCACCGTTTCGCGGTTGGTGGCGTCCAAAGAGGCGGTGGGCTCATCTAAGAGCATCGCCGGATAGTCATGCGCAAAGCCGCGTGCGATGTTCACCCGCTGCTGCTCCCCACCAGAGAATGTCGTGGGCGACAGGCCCCAGAGCGTTTCCGGGATGTTGAGGCGGGACAGAAGATCGCGCGCCTTGGCGAAAGCAGCATCTTTGTCGACGCCGACTGTAAGCAGCGGCTCCGCCACCACCTCTATCGTCGGCACCCGCGGTACGACGCGCAGGAACTGGGACACATAGCCCAAGGTGGCGCGTCGCAGGGCGATGATCTCGCGCGGCTCAGCATTCGCGACATCCGTGTCACCGACCCAGATATGGCCAGAAGCCGACAGGTAATTGCCGTAGATCATCCGCATCAGCGTCGATTTGCCCGCGCCCGAATTGCCCGTGAGCGCAACGCATTCACCGGCCGCGACATCAAAGGTCGCCCCCTGCATCACCGGGATCACGGCACTGCCCTGATTGTGCAGGGTGAAGGATTTCGAGACGTCTTCAATACGGATCATCGAGGGCAGCGCCGAAGGCAGCGGATGTGTCATGAGATTACAGCCAGTTTTTCCATTTTGAGAAAAGGTAAGTGCCGAGCGCCGATCCAAACATCAAGGCGGTGGCAATGAGATAACCCAGAGGGCTGTCGAGCCCCGGAATATAGGGGAAGTTCATGCCGTAGACAGAGGCGACCAAAGTCGGCGGCAGGAACAAGACGGCCACCACCGACAGAATACGGCTGGTGTCACTTTGTTCGAGATTGATGAGGCCGAGGGTCACATCGGTGAGCTGCGCGATGCGCCCGGACAGGAAATCGCCGTGGACGGCCAGAGCCTGACAGTCTTTGACCTGTGCTTTCAGGATACCGGTCATGGCTTTGTCCTTGTCATCGACAAGCCCCAGCCCGAAGCTCGACAAGGCCCGCTCGATGGTCAAAAGCGCATGACGATATTTCGCCACCTGCTCGCTTTGACGCCCGAGCGCACGAAGCGTATCCGCCAGTTCGTCGCCACGCGGTTCGGGATCGCGAAACGCGACATGCGACTGTTGATCAAGCGCTTCCCCCACGCCTTCCATAAGGTCGGCGAGGCGCGCAATGATCTCTTCGATCAGCCCCAGAAACACCCGGCGTCGCCCGGCACAGCCCGCACTCGACTGCGCCGCATGCGTCGCGTAGGTCTCGAACGGGCGTGGCGTGTGATAGCGCACGGTGAACAGCCGCTCCGGCGTGATCAGAAACGCAACCGGCCCAAAAGACGGTTCTTTTTCTTTGTTCAAACCCGGCAACACGATGGTGAGCACTTCCGTGTCGCCCTCGCGGTAGAGCCGGTTCGACACCTCGATCTCCTGCATATCCGCCAGCGTCGGGACAGACACGCCAAGCGCCTCCGCCATCTCGATCTGCGCCGGTTGCGGGCTCAGCAGATCGACCCAAAGCGCCTCAGACAGATCGCCGTCAACGGGCAATCTTTCCAAACCGGTCTGGGAGGGACGATAGGCGAAAATCATGTCTCAGACCTGCAAAACAGAAGAGACAAGAAGTTGGGTATAGGCATGTTGCGGGTCATCAAGCACCTGATCGGTCAGGCCATGTTCGACGACATGGCCGGATTTCATTACCATCAGACGATCCGCCAAAAGCCGAACAACAGCAAGGTCATGGGTGACGATGATCGCCGACAGCCCCATCTCCCGCACCAGCCCGCGCAAAAGATCGAGAAGTCGCGCCTGCACCGATACGTCCAAGCCCCCGGTCGGCTCGTCCATGAAGACAAGCCTTGGCCCGGTCACAAGGTTCCGCGCGATTTGCAGACGTTGCTGCATGCCGCCGGAGAAGGCCGAAGGTTTATCATCCACCCGGTCCTCGTTGATCTCGACACGGCCCAGCCAATCGATGGCCTGCGTGCGGATATTCCCGTAATGCCGCGCGCCGACCGCCATAAGCCGCTCGCCCACATTGCCGCCCGCAGACACACCCATGCGCAGCCCGTCGCGGGCATGTTGATGGACAAAGGCCCAATCCGTGCGCGACAACATCCGGCGCTCAGGCTCGGACATGGTCAGCGTATCGACCATGCCGCGATCACGGGTATCGAAAAGAACCTGCCCGCTATCCGGCGGCAAATGCCCGGCCATGCAGTTCAGAAGCGTCGATTTGCCGGAGCCGGACTCGCCCACGATGCCCATCACCTCGCCGGGATAGAGATCGAAAGACACATCCGTGCAGCCGACCCGCCCGCCGTAGGTTTTGCGGATGCCTTTGACGGTAAGAAGCGGTTGGATCGTCATTCTGCAGCCTCCGGGGACAAGCGCCCGCGATGGCCCGCAGCCTGACGCTCAGCGCAATAATCAGTGTCGGAACAGACGAACATCCGCCCGCCCTCATCGTCGATGATCACCTCATCGAGATAGGTATGCTCCGCCCCGCAAAGATCGCAGGGGTGGTTGGCTTTCGAGGCCTCGAACGGGTGATCTTCGAAATCGAGCGACACCACCTTCGTAAAGGGCGGCACGGCGTAGATACGTTGTTCGCGGCCCGCTCCAAACAATTGAATCGCCACCATTTCCATTTTCGGATTGTCGAATTTCGGGATCGGAGACGGGTCCATCACATAACGGCCCTCGACCTTGACCGGATAGGCATAGGAGGTGGCGATATGGCCGTGTTTGGCGATATCCTCGTAAAGCTTCACATGCATCAGCCCGTATTCTTCGAGCGCATGCATCTTGCGCGTCTCGGTCTCGCGCGGCTCAAGAAAGCGCAGCGGCTCCGGGATCGGCACCTGATAGACAAGGATTTGGCCTTCAGTCAGAGGCTCTTCGGGAATGCGGTGCCGGGTCTGAATGACCGTCGCCTCGCGGGTTTTCTCGGTCACCGCGATCTCGGCGGTCTTCTCGAAAAACTTGCGGATTGAGACGGCGTTCGTCGTGTCATCCGCGCCCTGGTCGATCACCTTGAGCACGTCTTCGGGCATCAAACAGGCGGCGGAGACCTGCACGCCGCCGGTGCCCCAGCCGTATGGCATTGGCATTTCGCGCGAGGCGAACGGCACCTGATAGCCCGGCACAGCGATCCCTTTGAGGATCGCGCGACGGATCATCCGCTTGGTTTGCTCGTCGAGATAGGCGAAGTTATAGTCAGACATAGGCGCCTCCCAAACGCGAAGCCGCGTGCTGAGTGTATTTCTGGTCAAGGTATATTTTATGAGCGATCTTCAGGACCAACTTGTCTGTCAGGACCCTAAAATTCTCAGTCAATTCATGTGCGAGCAAATTTACGCGCATCCGAACCTTTTCGTACTTCTGACCGGTTTGGTCTTTGGCCTCATCGGGCTGATCTTTCACAACGCGAGTCACACGCCAAAGTCCCGGAACTCTACGCTTGGAGATTCCGGCATTCACAGCAGCACCGGTTTCGATGGGTTTGATGGTAGCGGTGACGGCGGTTTTGACTGACATCATTCCGCCGCCTCCTTCGCATTTTCTGCGGCGATTTCCGCGCGCATTTTGCGGACCAGCTCCATCTCGGATTGGAAATCCACATAGTGTGGCAATTTGATATGTTCGAGAAATCCGGTCGCCTGAATGTTGTCACAATGATACAGGACGAATTCCTCATCATGTGCCGGGGAGTTCGAAACTTCGACGCCAAGTTCCTTGGAGCGCAGCGAACGGTCGACCAGCGCCATGGAAATCGCCTTGCGTTCCGTTTGACCAAAGGTCAGCCCGTAGCCCCGCGTGAACTGCGGCGGCTCCACTTTAGAGCCCGCGAATTTGTTCACCGTTTCACACTCGGTCAGCTCGACCTCGCCGACCTCAATCGAAAATCCCAGCTCGGGAACATCCATCTCCACCGCCACCTTGCCGATGCGCAACTCGCCCACAAACGCGTGGCTGTTGCCGTAGCCGCGTTGCGTCGAATAGGCCATCGACAGGATGAACCCTTCATCGCCCCGCGTCAGCGCCTGAAGCCGAAGCGCACGGTTGGCGGGAAGTTCCAAAGGTTCGCGGGTCAGGTCGGGCGGGGTGTCCTCACCCTCCGCCTCGGTCTGGATTAGGCCCTCTTTATTGAGGAAAGACGTCACATGCGGTGTCGGTTCGATCCGGGGATCGGCCTCGGCAGCCTCCGGCACCTCGCCCTCCGCCATCAGTTTGAAGTCAAGCAAACGGTGGGTGTAATCGAAGGTCGGGCCAAGCACCTGACCGCCCGGAACGTCCTTGAACGTTGCGGACACACGCCGGTCGCAGGCCATCTTGTCGGTCTCGACCGGATGCGAATGGCCGATGCGCGGCAGGGTCGTCCGATAAGCCCGCATAAGGAAAATCGCTTCAATCAGATCGCCGCGCGATTGCTTGATCGCCAAAGCGGCCAGATCGGGATCATAGAGAGACCCTTCCGTCATCACGCGATTGACGGCCAAAGCCAACTGCTCGCGGATTTGCGGCACAGAAAGCTCCGCAATCGAGGTGTCGCCACGGCGTTCTTCGGCGAGCCAGGCATGCGCATTGTCGATGGCGCGCTCGCCACCTTTTACAGCCACATACATCAGTTGGCCTCCATCATATCAGTCACCTGCGTGCTTCGCGGCAGACCGGCGATCTGCGTGCCGGCAGTGAAATAGAAATCGAGCCCAAGCGGGAAGAGCGCTGCATTCATCTGAAACGGCTCCAGCGCGGGCAAGGACAGGTTTGCCGTGGTTTCAATGCCCGGTCCGGTCAGCTTTGCGCCCTGCTGAGACAGCGCCTCCATCTCAACGATCAAGGTCGTGGAGCGGTCGGGATATTCTGCCGTCCCGATGGGGAAAGCCGTGACGGGCTGCAACGCATCCCAAGTGCCCAGCGCGAACATCGCCTTGGCAGGACCGACGATCGGCGCGCCGATCTGGAACGCAATCCAATCGCGGATTTCCGGCGTGTCATGCGCGCCCATCAGACAGAGCGGCGTCTCCGGATCGCAAAGGGTCAGCAGCAAACTCGCCGCCGCCTCGGACACCGGCGCAGGAGCTTGACCTCCTTTGATGTCATGGATCGTGCCGGGACGCGCGAGCGCTTCCAACGCAGCGCGAAAGGCGCGCGCGGCATCTTGCGGCGGGGATGTGAAGGCCCCGATCAAGCTTTGCTCAGTCATCTGGGGTTTCAGCATCTGGGGTTTCGGCATCAGTCTTCCCCTCTCACCATGGTGAAGAAATCCACTTTCGTTGCGGCGGCTTTCGCGGCACGTGCGGTCCGGGTCGCATCTTGCTCTTTGCCAAGCGGCACCAAGATTGCGCCCCGCATCTCATCAGCCCGCGCGCCCTGCATCAATGCATCCACAAGCGCGGCGTGTTCGGCCTGCTTCTTATCGCGGCCCTGCACATAGCCATGTCCGACCGCGCCGTTGTCCAACCGAAGCGAACAACGGGTGACCGTCATCTCACCGAGATTGAACGGCGCGCCGGAGCCGCCCATGCGCCCTCGCACCATGACACCGCCCACTTCAGGGCGGCGCAGCCAGTCAAACGCGGGAAGGTTCGGCAGTTTGCCAATCAACGCGGCCAATTGCGCCGCGTCGGATTTGGCCAAAAGCCCCATCCACGCCTTGCGGGCCTCCTGTTCAGGGGTGAGTGCTCCGTCCGGCTTTCCCATTGGCGTCCTCTTCATCTAGACAGCTTGCGGAGTTGTCTAAACTCCTATACAACTAGACAAATCATGGCCGATCCAATGCGACTCGGCAAGGGTAAATTCGTGAAACTTTGGTAACGGACCACTCATGCCCCGCACGCCAGTCTGGAAATCCATCGCGGAAACGCTGTCTGAAGAAATCGCCAAGGGCCATTATCGCCCCGGCGACAAGCTCCCGACGGAATCCGAACTCTCCGCACGCTTTGGCGTGAACCGTCACACCATCCGCCATGCCCTGTCCGACCTCACTGAACGCGGCATCACCCGCTCGCGGCGCGGCGCGGGGGTCTTTGTGCAAAGCGCGCCCGTGGATTACCCGATCGGCAAACGGGTCCGGTTTCACCAAAACATCCGCGCCACAGGCCGCCTGCCCCAGAAAAAGGTGCTGCGCCTCGAAACGCGTCCCTGCGACGAGACAGAAGCCGCGACCCTGAATCTGGAACTCGGCGCTTCGGTGCATGTGTATGAGGGCCTTTCCCTCTCCGGTGACGCCCCCGTCGCGCATTTCATCTCGATCTTCCCTGCCGCGCGCCTGCCCGGTCTCGTCGCGGCGTTGGAAGAGATCAGCTCAGTGACAGCGGCCCTCAAATCCATCGGCATCGAAGATTATCTGCGCTCGGAAACCCGCGTCAGCGCCGAACGCGCGACGGCGACACAAGCCTTGCACCTCGGATTGCGCGAGGGCGATCCGCTGCTGCGCACCGTGAGCCTCAACATCACGCCTGAAGGCACCCCCATTGAGCGCGGGATCACTTGGTTTGCCGGAGACCGCGTCACGTTAACTGTCACACCGGACTGATCCAAACGTCATCTGCGCGATACAAAACGCGGGTATTTCAACCTGAAATGGCAAAATGCCACCGTTCGTATTGCAGGTACCACCATGTCCGTTCTTCCTCCGCTGAGCTTTTCAGGCGCCTCCGTTCTCATAGACGGAGCCTTTCAGGCGACCTCGCTCTCCGTCGCCGGAGGTCGGATTCGCGATGAGGCTTTTGCCGAGGTCGATCTGACCGGTTATCTGATCCTACCGGGCATCATCGACCTGCATGGTGATGCGTTTGAACGCCACATCGCCCCGCGCCCGCGCGCCCCTTTCCCGATCCGCTCGGGGCTGGCGTCTGCGGCGCGCGATGCGGCGGCACATGGGGTCACGACCGCTTGGTTTGCACAGTGCTGGTCTTGGGAAGGCGGGCTTCGCGGCCCCGATTATGCCGAAGAACTTCTCGCCGAGATGCAGGCTTTCGAGGCCCATGCGCCCATCGACATTCGTCTGCAAATCCGCTGCGAGACCCATATGATCGACAGCCGCGAACGGCTTCTCGCCGCCATTCGCCGCTTTGGTGTGGATTACGTCGTGTTCAACAACCACCTGCCGGAAGCCATCGAGATCGCCAAGAAGGAACCGATAGAATTCGCCGCATGGGCAAAACGCGGCGGACGCACGTCGGAAGAATTCATTAAAGTGCTGCGCGAGGCCAAGGATCGCAAATCCGAAGTGCCGCGTCATCTCTGGCAACTGGCCGAGGCCTTCGACGCATTGGGCGTGCGCTACGGCAGCCATGACGATCCGGACGCCGAAACCCGTGAAGAATTCCGTCTTCTGGGCGCGCATATCGCGGAATTCCCGATCTCTGAGAAAGCCGCCGCCGCCGCCAAGGCCATGGGTGATCCGGTTTTGATGGGCGCCCCGAACGTCGCGCGCGGCGGCTCGCAGGCGGGCAATATCTCGGCGCAGAAACTGATCGAGCGCGGGCTTTGCGATGCGCTTGTGTCGGATTACCACTACCCCGCCCTGCCCGCTGCGGCTTGGGCGCTTGTGGACAAGAAGGTCAAAACTCTGGCGCAGGCCTGGGCTCTGATCTCAACCCATCCGGCGCAGATCATGGGCCTGAAAGATCGCGGCACCCTCGCGCCCGGCAAACGGGCGGACTTCGTGGTGATCAACGCGGAAACGCGCGAGATCGAAGCCACCATCTCCGGCGGGCGCATCGCCTATCTGACCGGGCGTGCGGGTCAAAGACTTGCAAGCGCGGGCGGCGATCTGCGCCTCGCGGCGGAATAAATCACTCGTATTTTTCGATAAAGGCTTCGGCCTTGAGCGCGCGAAAATCCTCAAGCGCCAGACGCAGACGAGCGTGATCCCAGTCCCACCAGCCAAGCGCCTCCATCCGATCCGCGATCCCATCGGGATAGCGCGAGCGCATCGGAGCGGAAGGCACACCGGCGACGATCATATAGGGCGGCACATCCTTGGTCACGACAGCGCCGGAGGCAACGATGGCCCCGTTCCCAATGGTGACTTCGGGCTTGATGATCGCGCCGTGACCGATCCAAGTGTCATGCCCGATCACCGTGCGCCGCGAAGCGCGTCGCTCAAAAAAAACGGCATCGTCCGCCGCGTCCTCCCAGTAATAGGACGAGCGATAGAGAAAGTGATGCAGCGACGCGTTTTCATAGGGGTGATCGGTCGGCCCGATGCGGGTAAAGGCCGCGATGTTGGAGAATTTGCCAATCGTCGTGTTGGCGATATCCGAATATTGCTCGCAATAGGAATAATCCCCAAGCTCCGAGTTCAGAACCCGCGCGCCCTTGCCGACCTCGCAATAGGCTCCAAAGGTGGAATTCTGCACCTCTGCCTCTTCGTGCAAAAAGGGCTCAGTCGCGCTCAGTTTCGGCATGTCTCACCTGTTTGAAAATCCGGAAGGCCTCCGGCGGGAGTATTTCGACCACAAAGGAAACCCGGTTTCAAACCTTGTTTCCAGCCGCATTTCCTTTGTGCCGAAAATACTCACTCACCCTTGATCAGTTTACGCCGCAGCCAGCTGGAGAAGCTGTCCATCGCCATGACCAGAAGCACCACGAGGACGATGTAATAGGACACCTCTTCCCAGTCCTTTTGAGTGATCATGGCCTGCGTCAGCAAAAGTCCGATCCCGCCCCCGGTGATCGCGCCGATGATGGTCGCGGAACGGGTGTTGGATTCAAGAAAATAGAGCACCTGCGAGAGCAGCACGGGGACGATCTGTGGGATCACGCCAAACCGGTAGCGTTGCAAAGGTTTTGCGCCTGTGGAGGCGACGCCTTCGATCTGTTTCTCGTCGACGTTTTCGAGCGCCTCGGAAAAGAGCTTTCCGAAAGAGCCCGTGTCCGTGAACAGGATCGCCAGCGCGCCGGTCAGAGGACCGGGTCCGAAGGCACGCGACAGGAGGATGGTCCAGATCAGCCCATCAACACCGCGCAGAAAGTCAAAAAGACGCCGCGCCGCCATGCGGACCGCGATGAGCGGCGCGAAATTACGTGCAGCGAGGAAAGCCAGCGGCAGAGCGATAATCGCCGCACCAAAGGTCCCAAGGAAGGCCATGAGAACCGTCTCAAAAAGCGCCCAAGCGGTGTCGCCATGACGCCAGATCGCGTTGTTCCAGAAATCCTGCCATGCGCCCGTGAGGTTCGAGCGTGTCGGATCGATACGTTCACCGAACAGGATGTCAGACAGGCTATGCCCGTAATAGGGGCTTTCCAGCGTGTACCAGAACAGTTCCCAGCCGAAGTCATAGACAAAGACCTCAGTCCGCGCCTTGGTCAGCGACAGTCGCGCGGCGTCGGTCGTCACCATGAGGCGGGTTTTCGACCATGAAATCCAATCCGGGAGCGTCTCCGTGTCCAGATTGATCGTCACCCCCGCGCTGCGGCTTTGCGTCGCCTCAATCACACCGAAGCCCGGCACGTCGTAGCGGACAACATCTCCGGCGATCTCGATGGTGCCGCCATCGTCGAGGGTGATGGTGGCGGCATCCTCACCGACCTTAACCCAACCCGGATAGTTGGAGGCATCATAGGTGCCTTTGCGCTCACCTTCGACGGCGACTTCAATGCCACCGGAACGGTTGTTGCGCTCGACATGGGTCTTGTAGCTGTAAGTGTCGGAGACCAGCGTGACAGCGTTGTCCCAGCGCATCCGCCCGGCAAGCCCCGCAAGGTCGAAAGCAAAGACAATATAGACGAAATAGGCCAGGATCACGACTGGCGCAGCAAAGGCCATGAGACGTTTGCGGGCGATCAGGGATTTGGCGCGTGCATGCATGTCAACGGGCGAGTTGGCGGCGGCAAGGCTCATTGCACGGCTCCTTTTTGCGGCCCTTTCATCGAGCCATGCGTCAGACGATTGCGCACCACGGAGGACATCTGGTCAAAGAACACGATGGTCAGGAACAGAAGGATGAAGACGGCGGCGGCTTCATCGAATTTGCCCTGCCCCCAAGAGATCGCGTTCTTAAGCTCGTAGCCAATGCCGCCCGCGCCCACGAAACCGAGGATCGCGGAGGCGCGGATGTTGATCTCGAAGCGCAAGAGCGCGTAGGAAAACCAGTTCGGCGCGACCTGCGGCACAAGGCCCAGCAACATGCGCTGCGGCCATGTGGCCCCAACGGAAGCGAGCCCTTCGAGTGGCTTTTGATCGGCGTTCTCGTTCACCTCGCAGAACAGCTTGCCCAGCGCACCAACGGTATGAAATGCGATGGCGATGGCGGCAGGCACCGGGCCGCCCCCAAGAACAAAGATCAGCACAAGCGCAATCACAATCTCAGGGATCGCACGCATCAGGTCCATCATGCGGCGAAACAGCGGAATGAGACGCGGCCACGGCGCCAGCCCTTGAGTGGACAGCAAAGAGAGAAGGATCGCCCCAAATGCGCCGGTCAGGGTTGCAACGGCGGCGATATTGACGGTCTCGATCAAAGCGGGCAGCGCATCGCGAAGGTGCTCGGGCAGGTTCGCGCGTTTTTCCCAGGCCTCAGCAATCACATCGGCAGGAAAATCGAAAATATGCGGCAAGCCGGGCAGAAATCCACCGGCGTTGCGGTCATTGGCGATGCCGAAACCGGTCGCCAGAAGAAGGACGAACACCAATAGCATGATCCCGCCATACAGACGGCGCTGACGGGTGAGCGCCATGTAATGGGCGCGGGTCGCGTCCAACGCGGCGCCCGTGGAAGCAGCTGTGAGATCGGCCATGTCGGGAGGTCCTTCAAGAGAAAGACCCCGCGCAAAACGCGGGGTCTGAGATCAGATGCGCTTAGTTGGATTTCGCCAGACGCGCAGCCACGATGGATTTGTAGGCGTCGTGGGAGATCGGATCGAAACCAAGGCTTTCGCCAGCAGCCACACCATAGGCACAGTCCGCATCGGTTTCCTGAAGACCATCAACCAGAGCGGTCATGGTGGCTTTCACGTCGTCCGGCAGAGCTTTGCGCAGAACAACCGGGCCTTCCGGGATCGGCTTGGAGCGCCAGATTTCCACGAGATCGTTCATGTCGATGAGGCCCGCGTCCACAGCTTTGCGCAGCGCGCCGGAGTTGTAGCCATCTTCCCAAGCGCCCTGACCATCGGCCCAGGTCACACCAGCGTCGATGTCACCGTTGTTCACAGCAACGATGGTCTGCTCATGACCGCCGGTGAATTTCACTTCACCGAAGTAGTCGCCGCTTTCCATGGTGATGCCGTCTTTGTACTGCGGGATCTCGATGGAGGGGATCAGGTAGCCGGAGGTGGAGTTCGGGTCACCGAAACCGAAGGTCTTGCCCTTCATGTCGTCGAGGGAGGTGATGCCGCTTTCTTTGCGGGCAAAACCGATGGAGTGGTAACCGTAGGACCCATCCAAGTTGATTTTCACCAGAACCGGCTCAACGGCATCCGGGTCTTGGATGTAAACGCCAGCATAGGAAGACGCGCCGAGCCAAGCCATGTCGATGGTGCCGCCCAGAAGGCCCTGCATCACACCGTTGTAATCAGCCGGGGCGAAAAGTTTCACCGGAACGCCCAGAGCGTCTTCCGCGTATTTGCGCAGACATTCGTTGGAATTCAGACGGTCTTGAGCGTTTTCGCCGCCCAGCAGACCGATGTTGAATTCTTTGATCTCCTGAGCATTGGCGGCACCGGCGAGCACGGTGGTGGCCAGAGCGGCAGCAAGCAGTTTTTTCATCATTCTCTCCAGTTGATAGACCCGCGTGAGTTCGGTTTGTGCGGGTGAAAGGGTCAGACAGTCACTTTCGCGAGGCGGCGTTCGACCTCCTCGACATCCTCGTGATCACGGATTTCGGTCGAGGTCGCAGCCTCGGAAAAGTCAGCGCCAGCCCCGTAGATGTCGCGCGCGACACCGGTGGTGAGCTGGGCGGGCGTGCCATCAAACACCACGCGCCCGTCGCGCATGCCGATGATGCGGTCGCAATAGCGCCGTGCGGTGTCGAGCGTATGAAGGTTCGCGATCACCATGCGCCCGTCTTCGTCATGAATGCGGCGCAGCGCTTCCATAACAGTCTGGGCGTTCATCGGATCGAGCGAGGCAATAGGTTCGTCGGCGAGGATCACTTTGGGGTCTTGCATCAGGGCGCGGGCGATGGCGACGCGTTGCTGCTGACCACCGGAAAGCGCTTCGGCACGTTTTTCGGCATGTTCAGAAATGCCAAGACGACCGAGAATGTCGATCGCCTTGTGAATGTCTTCTTCGGGATAGAGGTTGAACATGGTCGCCAAAGTGGAGCGACGGCCCAAGGTGCCATGCAGCACGTTGGACACAACATCCATGCGCGGGACGAGGTTGAACTGTTGAAAGATCATCGCGCAATCAGATTGCCAATGGCGCTTATCAGCCCCTTTGAGTGCAAGCACATTGCGTCCTTCGAACAGAAGCTCACCCTCGGAGGCATCGGTCAGACGGTTCATCATCCGCAGGAAAGTCGATTTCCCCGCTCCGGACCGCCCAATGATCCCGATCATCATCGACCGGTCGATGCTAAAGCTGACATTGTCTACGGCCGCTTTGGTGCCGAACCGCTTCGTCAGGCTTTTCACTTCGAGCATATTTGCCCCCCTCTTGTTCGCTGGCGGCGATAAAGCACAGGGACTGAATCGCTTCTGTGACAGGGGTGAAAAAGATTTGTGACAGCGCGAATGACGGCTGTTTTGGGACCAATCTGCGAGGCGAGCTGCCTATCTATCACGACGGATGCGCAAGACGTGTGCGCAATTCCCACTGGCGCACACCTTGCTCCGAAACAGGCGCACGTTATGTTGGCGCGACAAAATGTCTTCCATAGGACCCTGCTTTTGATTGCACTGCCCCCCAGAAAACGCCTGTTTCTCATTGGATTGACACTTTTGATCGGCACGGCGGGCGGTGTGGGCTTTCATCTCGCAAACATGCCCCTGCCTTGGATGCTCGGCCCGATGCTGGTGATCTTTGCCTGTGTGATGTCCGGCATCCCTCTGGAGGCACCGAACCAGCTCCGCCCCATCGTCATCCCGGTGATCGGCGTCATGCTGGGATCAAGCTTCGACACGGAGACATTCGCACATCTGAGCCGCTGGGGCCTCTCACTGGCCGGGCTCGCGGTCTACATCGCCATCTCCGCTGCACTTGTGGTTCCGTTCTATATCAAGATCGGTCGGCTCGATCCGATCACCGCGTTTTTCTCGGCCATGCCCGGCGGCCTCAACGAGATGACGGTGATCGGCAGCGCGCTTGGCGGCGATGAAAAGCGGATCATTCTGGCCCATGCCGGTCGGATCGTTGTGACCATCTCGATCATCGCGCTCTATTTCCGGGTCTTTCTCGGCTACGAGGTCACCGGCATTGCCCTCAAAAGCGACGGCCCAGCGATCACACTGTCGAGCGGTGTCATCCTTCTGATTTGCGCCATCGTGGGCGCATGGGGCGGCACCAAGCTCAAACTCCCCGCCCCCGGCCTTTTGGGTCCGATGATCCTGTCCGGCGCTGTTCACATGACCGGCCTCACCCACAGCGCCCCGCCCGCCCTTTTGGTCATCGCGGCACAAATCATCTTGGGCACGAACATGGGCAGCCGTTTTCGCGGCGCACGCCCCGCGCTGGTCTTCGCCACATTGGCGCTCACCTTCGGCGGCACTTTGATCATGATGGCGCTGTCCCTGGGCTTTGCCATCGGATTTCACGGGCTGTTCGGGCAATCCATCGAGCAAGTTCTTCTCGCCTACGCCCCCGGCGGGCTCACCGAGATGTCGCTTGTCGCGCTCGCGATGCATGCCGAGGTGGCCTATATTGCGATCCACCATCTGGTGCGAATCGTGATCCTCGTGGCCGTTGCCCCGACCCTTCTCTCCAAAATCGCCTCTCGGATTGGATATTGACCGCCGCCCGAGGCAAACTTGACTTGTTCAGGTCGGTATGAGACCAAAGTTCTCAGGGAAGAACTGAGTGCGGTCACACAAAGCGCCGCGCGACAGGTAGGTTGAGTTTGAAAACACTCGCAATCACATGCATCCGCGACGAAGCCCCTTGGCTCCTCGACTGGATTGCCCACCATAAAGCGGCTGGCTTTTCCCATTTCCTGATCGCTTCACACGATTGCACCGATGGATCCGACACGCTTTTGGATGCGCTTGATCACGCCGGGATCGTCACACATGTTCCGTTCCGCCCGGAAGGTGAGAAATCCGTGCAATGGCAGGCGCTCAAGCTTCTGTCCAATCATCCGCTCTATAAGAAGGCCGAGCTCGCACTGTTCTTCGACGTCGATGAATATCTCGTGCTCGAAGACGGGGCGACGCTCACCGGGCTTTTGTCCGAGAATGCCGATGCCGTGCCGCTCCGTTGGCATCTGTTCGGCAACAGTGGCATCGGGTCTTGGGACGACCGGCCCGTGACGGAACGGTTCACGATGTCCGCCCCGGACGAGATTGCCCTCCCGCTCGCGCATTTTTTCAAAACGCTGCACCGGCCCGCGGCGTTCAAAGGCCTTGGCGTCCATCGCCCCAAGCCGCACAAAGACCAAACCCCGCGCTGGGTCTCAGCGAACGGCAAAGCGCTTCCCGCCCAGTTCGCCGCGCAAAACAGCCGGATTAACCTGTTCGGCCTGCCGCAAGACGGCACCAAAGCCTGGCTCAATCACTATTCCGTCCGCTCGATTGAGGAATTCGTGCTCAAAGCCGCGCGCGGCCTTCCCAATCACATGCATAAGGCAATCGGTCCGGGCTATTGGGCCGAGCGCAATTTCAACACCGTTGAAGACCTCCGTATCGCGCCCATGCGCTCCGCCGCCGAGGCCGCCCGTGCAGAGCTTGCAGACTTCAACGATCTCCATGCAGCCAGCATCGCCCGTCACCGCGACCGTCTCAAAGCCTTGATCGCACACCGTTCCGTCGTCGAGCTGATGTGGCAACTCACACTTTTGCCCGGCTCGACGCCGCCCGGCCCAACACAATTGGCCGCGCATCTCACGCGCCTCAAAGCCTTGACCCAAGACAGCTGAGACATTCCAAGGACCAGAAATCCCGGTGAGGTGATCAGCGCGCAGCTTCGGCTGCGGCGCGGATCGCGCGGATGTTTTCGCCGTAAGGCACCGGGTTGATCACGGAACCGCCCTTGAACACGGCAGAGCCCGCAACAAGCGCGTCGGCCCCGGCAGCAGCCATCAGCGGTGCCGTGGTCGAGTCGATCCCGCCGTCGATCTCGATGTGAATCGGACGGTCGCCGATCATCGCGCGCAATTCTTTCACCTTCTCGATTTGCGAGTGAATGAATTTCTGCCCACCGAAACCCGGGTTCACGGTCATCACGCAGATCAGATCGACCATGTCCAACAGGTATTCAACGCTTTCCGCCGGGGTGCCCGGATTGAGCGCAACACCGGCTTTCATCCCCGCGCCGCGGATCGCTTGCAGCGTGCGGTGAATATGCGGCCCGGCCTCCACATGCGCGGTCAGGATATCGGCCCCGGCATCGGCAAACGCATCGATATAGGGATCGACAGGGGCGATCATCAGGTGCACGTCCATCACCGTCTTGATATGCGGGCGGATCGCTTTGCACATCGCCGGACCAAAGGTCAGGTTTGGCACGAAATGCCCGTCCATCACATCGACATGGATCCAGTCGGCCCCATGGGCTTCAACGGCCTGAATTTCGCGACCGAAATCGGCGAAATCTGCGGCAAGAATGGAGGGGGCGATTTTGATGCTACGGTCGAAACCCGGAACGGTCATCTGGCGAATCCTTGAACTTGGCGGCGTTGAAGCGAGCATCTACCCGATGCGCCCGCCTCTGTCACGCTGTTGCGACTGCTTTGGAATGCGGCAAACGGACCTTAGCGGCCCATTTTTCTGCTCTCTCTTCAGATAAAACATGCGAAATCGCGAATTTTCCATGCTAGTATGAAGACATGCTTACGACCGCATTGCGACAGGCCGACATCTTATCCAAAGGGGAAGATTTCCATTTTTCCCGCAGCGTCCTGTCCCGGTCGCGCCCGAAATCGCTTCACGATCAGGATTATTACGAACTGTTCTGGCTCCACAACGGCCGCGCGCGCCTTGTGACCGAAGGCGCCCGGCTGTCCCTCTCGGAAGGCGATCTCGTTTTTCTTGCCCCCGGCTTGCCTCATGCGCTTCAGGGGCTGGGCGAGGAAAGCCACATCGTCAATATCATCGTGCGACGCAAACGGATCAAGGAACTGGTCGCGCGCTTTCCCGAGATGCACAGCTATTTCCCAGACCCCGGCTCCATGCCCGTGCAGGTGCATCGCGACATTCGCCAGATGGCCCATCTGTCCACCGCCGCCAAAGCCCTCGAAGCCGCGCCGCGCCAAGCCCTTTATCTCGAAGCCTTCCTGCTGCCCCTTCTGGCCGAATTGATTTCCGAGGCGCACGACAGACCAGAGGCCGTCCCCGTCTGGCTCTCCGACGCCCTGCTCCGCACCGAAGACCCGAACGTGTTTCGCGACGGCGCAGCGGGTCTCGTGGCGCAATGCGGCAAGGCGCATGCCCATGTCGCGCGCACCATGCAAAGCTGCCTTGGCCAAACCCCGTCGGATTACGTCAATCATCTGCGCATGGATTACGCTGCGCGCCGCCTCAAAGGCACGCCAGACAGTTTGGCCGAGATCGCGACAGACATCGGCCTGCACAATATGAGCCATTTTCATCGCCTGTTTCGCGCCCGCTTTGGCATGACGCCACGGCAATATCGCGTAAAATATCAAAAAGGCGTGGTGCAACCAGTTTGACCGAATGGTCAATGATTGCCAAACTCCTCCGTCCATGCCAGCTTGCAGCCCAAGTGAAAACGGAGCTTTTCAATGAGCACAACCGATACATCCGCCACGGCCTCCATCGAGGCCACCGAGACGGCCCATCTGCCGCAACTTCATGAACCGCGCAATCCGGGCATGGAGCTGGATCTCGACATCGTCGAACGGCAACGGGTCAACACCTCCGCCGTCGAGCGCCGCTGCGCGGGATTGCCGGGCCGACGCTCCGTGAAGAAAGACCATCAGGCCGCATGGCTTTTGAAGGCGATCACCATGATCGACCTGACAACGCTTGCGGGCGATGACACCGCTGGCCGCGTGCGCCGCCTTTGCGCCAAAGCCGCCCATCCGGTGCGCGCCGATCTGCTGGACGCCATGGGCATGGGACCGATCACCACCGGCGCTGTCTGCGTCTATCACGACATGGTGGAAACCGCCGTTGAAGCGCTGGACGGCACGGGCATTCCGGTGGCCGCCGTTTCGACCGGCTTCCCGGCAGGTCTTTCACCCTATCACCTGCGGGTCAAAGAGATCGAGGAAAGCGTCAAAGCGGGCGCGAAAGAGATCGACATCGTGATCTCCCGCCGCCACGTCCTGACCGGCAATTGGCAAGCACTTTACGACGAGATGCGCGAGTTCCGCGCCACCTGCGGCGAGGCACATGTGAAAGCCATTCTGGCAACCGGCGAGCTCGGCTCGCTGCGCAATGTCGCGAAGGCATCCCAAGTCTGCATGATGGCGGGCGCGGATTTCATCAAAACCTCGACCGGCAAGGAAAGCGTCAACGCCACCCTGCCCGTCTCGCTGGTGATGATCCGGGCCGTGCGCGACTATTACGCCCGCACAGGCTACCGCATCGGCTACAAACCGGCGGGCGGGATTTCCAAAGCGAAGGACGCTTTGGTCTACCTGTCTCTGATCAAGGAAGAGCTGGGCGATCACTGGCTGTCGCCGCATCTGTTCCGCTTCGGGGCCTCCTCGCTTTTGGGCGACATCGAGCGGCAGTTGGAGCATCATGTGACCGGGCAGTATTCTGCCGCGTGGCGTCACGCCATCGGATGACGACGTACATGAGTATTTTTGCCAAGAAAAAGCAGGGACGCGGGCAATGAGCGTGAAAGAGATCTTCGAGACCATGGACTATGGCGCAGCGCCGGAGAGCGCGACGGAAGCCCTGAACTGGCTGATGGACGGCGGAGACCGCTTCGGGCTGTTCATCGGCGGCAAAATGACTGAGCCGGGCGCGGTGTTTGAGGCAAAGAACCCGGCGACAGGCGAGGTTCTGGCTCATCTGACACAGGCGACTGAGGCCGATGTCGATGCTGCCGTGGCCGCAGCGCGCAAAGCCCAAAGCAAATGGGCCAAGGACGGCAAAGCCCGCGCCAAAGTACTCTATGCGCTTGCGCGTCTGGTGCAAAAACACGCGCGCCTCTTCGCCGTGCTCGAAACTCTCGACAACGGCAAGCCGATCCGCGAAAGCCGCGATATCGACGTGGCTTTGGTGGCCCGGCATTTCTATTACCATGCGGGCATGGCCCAGCTCATGGACGAGGAACTGCCGGGACGTGAGGCGCTTGGCGTCTGCGGCCAGATCATTCCGTGGAACTTCCCGCTTCTGATGCTGGCGTGGAAAGTCGCGCCCGCAATTGCCATGGGCAACACGGTGGTACTCAAACCCGCCGAATACACCTCCCTCACCGCTTTGCTTTTTGCACAGATTTGCCAAGAGGCCGGTGTCCCGAAAGGCGTCGTCAACATCGTGACCGGCGACGGCGCGGTGGGCGAGATGATCGTGACCCATCCGGGCGTGGACAAAATCGCCTTCACCGGCTCCACCGCCGTGGGTCGCCGCATTCGCGAGGCCACCGCAGGGTCGGGCAAATCGCTGACTTTGGAACTGGGCGGCAAGTCGCCTTACATCGTCTTTGAGGACGCCGATATCGACAGCGCCATTGAAGGGCTGGTCGATGCGATTTTCTTCAACCAAGGACAAGTCTGCTGCGCAGGCTCGCGCCTTCTGGTGCAGGAAGGCATTGCCGAGGATTTCCACAAACGCCTCATCGCGCGCATGAACAATCTGCGCATCGGCAACCCGCTCGACAAATGCATCGACGTGGGCGCCATCGTAGATCCCGTGCAGCTTGAGCGGATCGAAAGCCTCGTCGCCAAGGGCGGCTCTGAGGGCACGGTGCATCAGCCGGTGGCCGCGCCGGAAGGCTGTTTCTATCCGCCCACTCTGGTCTCGGGATTGGAGCCGTCTTCCCTGTTGATGCAGGAAGAAATCTTTGGCCCGGTGCTGGTCTCCACCACCTTCCGCACGCCCGCCGAGGCGGCGCAGGTGGCAAACAACACGCGCTATGGCTTGGCGGCGTCCGTGTGGACCGAGAACGTCAATCTGGCGCTCGACATTGCGCCGAAACTGGTCGCCGGTGTCGTCTGGGTCAACGGGTCGAACATGTTCGACGCCGCAGCAGGCTTTGGCGGCGTGCGCGAGAGCGGCTTTGGCCGCGAAGGCGGTTGGGAAGGTCTCATGGCCTACACCAAGCCCAAAGGCAAAGCGACGCCCGTGAAGCCCGCGAAGGCGCATGTCAAACCCGATGACGTCGAGGTTCAGAGCCTCGACCGCACCGCAAAACTCTATATCGGCGGCAAACAGGCGCGGCCAGATGGCGGCTATTCTCAGGCGGTCTACTCCCCTAAGGGCAAGCTTCTGGGTCATAGCTCCATTGCCAGCCGCAAGGACATTCGCAACGCCGTCGAAGCCGCGCAGGGTGCCAAAGGCTGGGCGAAAGCCACCGCCCACAACCGCGCGCAGGTGCTTTATTTCGTGGGCGAGAACCTCTCCGCCCGCACCGATGAATTCGCCACACGCATCCGCGACCTGACTGGCACCACCGAGGCGAAAGCACAGGCGGAAGTGGCGGAGGCCATCGACACGCTCTTCACCTTTGCCGCATGGTGCGACAAGCTCGACGGCGCTGCGAAACCCGTGCCGATGCGCGGTGTCGCCCTCGCCATGAACGAACCTGTCGGTGTGATCGGCGCGTTTTGCGATGACCGCCCGCTGGCCGGGCTGATCGACGTGATCGCCCCGGCCATCGCCATGGGCAACCGTGTGATCGCCGTGGCTTCCGAAGCCTATCCTTTGGCCGCCACGGATTTCTATCAAGTGCTCGATACTTCGGATGTACCCGCAGGCGTCGTCAACATCTTGACCGGCCCGCATGGCGATCTGGCGAAAACCATGGCCGGGCATATGGATGTGGAGGCGGTCTGGAGCTTCTCCTCCGCTGAGATTTCCGCTGTGATCGAGAAAGAAAGCACTGGAAACCTGAAGCGCACTTGGGTCAACAACGGGTTGAGCCGGGCATATCCCGCGCGGGATTGGTTGGCGCAGGCGACCGAAGTCAAGACGATCTGGGTGCCTTACGGGGAATGACCAGGCGGAGAATAAGGAAAGGGGCCGAAAGGCCCCTTTTTAAATGCGCCAAATCCAGCGCGGCGTTTTCTCGGAATAGCGTCGCCAATCGGCATTCTGGCCCAGAACGACCTCTTCGGAACGCACCTGCATCACAGCAGAGAAGGTCATGATCACGGCGGCGGCCGCCATAGGCAGGCCCACAAGCGGGGTCAGAAACCAGCTCAGCGCGATTTGCCCGACAAAGACCGGATTGCGGGAAAGCCGAAACGGCCCGCCGGTAACGATCTCGCCGATCGCGCCCTCCTTGGTACCGATGCGCCAAGAGCGGCCCATATAGGCCTGCGCATAGAGCGCGAAAACGGCAGAGACAGCCGAAGGTACGATCCAGATCGGCGCGCCGCCTGCCCGTGTCACCACGGGCCAGAGGACAAGGATCGCGAACGCGATGCGAAAGCCCCAGGCCGCCCCGGCTTGGCCCGCGTCAAACAGCCAAAGCTTTTGCCCGCTCCTGCGCGCTAGTGCAGCGGTCAGCGCCAAAAAACCGGCGACATAGCCCGCACTGAGCAACCAGACTGCAAAAGTCATTTGCGGAACCAGCCTTTCACCTTGTCCACCGCGCTGTCCTTTTTCTCGTCCGCAAGTTCCAGCACGTCCTCGACATCCTCGACCAAGGGTTCAATCGTGCGTTGGCGGAACTGTTGCCAGATCCGGTAGAGCGTGACGACGAACAGGAACAAAAACGTCAGGATGATGATATTCGCCCAAGGGATGATCCGCACGTCCGGCCCAGACACCGGTTTGATGCCCATCGCATTCGGGAAAATCGACAAAAGCTCTGAGCGCCAACCGTAATGGGTTACCGAGACCCATTCGGGATTGGCCTTGGTAGAGATTGCGTCATTGGCCTCCGTATAGAGGTTCGCCGTGTCGAACTTGAAATAG
The DNA here is from genome assembly GCF_054788345.1 of Celeribacter sp. ULVN23_4. Lineage (NCBI taxonomy): Bacteria > Pseudomonadati > Pseudomonadota > Alphaproteobacteria > Rhodobacterales > Roseobacteraceae > Celeribacter > Celeribacter sp. ULVN23_4. The sequence continues at coordinate 306,359 of NZ_JBTVYO010000001.1, forward strand.
GGCGGCCAGCCCCAGCCCGTGTCCTCATTGCGATAGACGATGGATTTGCCGTTCGTGCGCACCGCCTGAATGAATTGCACGTCGCGGGTTTGATCCCCCGTGGTCGAGCCATTGTCTGTCGCTTGCCAGAACATCGTCGTCCAGCCGGACAAATCCTGTCGCTCTTCATAGGTATTCACGATCCGCACGATGTCATGCTGCGGCAGGGTGTAATGAAAGAACCCTCCGACAAAGAGCACGATCAGGGCGATCAGAGTCCATTTCACATAGCGCATCGAAGGGCCTCACATAAAATTCGTCACGTAGAAGATCGCGACAAAGGCGATCAGCGGCAGAATGTAGACCAAAAGCAAGAGCTTCGGCCGGAAAGAGCGCTCGTAGTCGCGCATTCCCTTCTCCACATAAGCCCCTCTGTCGCCAATGGAACCCTCTTCTTCCCATTCGTTTTCCAGCCGCTCGCGCGTGACGGAACGTAGATAGACGCCGAGGAGCAGATATAGCCCCGTCAGCAAGATGAAACCGATGATGAGAAAACGCAGGAAACCGAGCATAGCTCTCCCCATGAGGCAGGTGCCAACAAACTGACTGAGGAGAGTGTAGCCGCGCAGACGGAGCAGCGTCGAGACGCTTTCATGCATCCCCACGGCCTCCACAAGCAACAAGAAAGTAATTTATTTCCGAATATTGCGCAAACATACAAATTTTCTTTCGCGCAATATTGTTTCTTTCTGGATTTCGCTTTATGCTGCGATGCAACATGAGGAAGGAATCGGAGACCATGTTGGACAATCAGCCGCGCGGAACCATCTGCATCGAGGATATCGAGATCGGCATGACGCGGTCTTTGCGCAAGACCATCACCGATCGTGACATTGAACTGTTCGGAGAAGTGTCCACCGACCACAACCCGGTGCATTTCGATGACGCCTATGCCAAGGATACGATTTTCGAGGGCCGGATCGCCCATGGCATGCTCACCGCCGGATTGATTTCCGCCGTGATCGGCGAGCAGCTTCCGGGCCATGGCACGATTTACATGGGACAGACCCTGAAATTCCTCGCGCCGGTGCGTCCGGGCGACACAGTGCTCGCAGAAGTGACAGTGACCGATATCGTGCACGGGAAACGCCGGGTTGCCCTTGATTGTCGCTGCACCGTGGGCGATACCGTGGTCTTGAAAGGCGAAGCCATGGTGCTTGCGCCGAGCCGCAAATTCGATTGACGACGCGGGGGGCTGCCTCGCGAGGAGCCCCATGCAGATCTACACGCACTGGACCGACATTCCCGAAGAGGCCAAAGGCTGTTCTGCGGCGATTGGAAATTTCGACGGCGTCCATCGCGGCCACCGCCATGTGATCGACCTTGCACGCGCCCACGGGCCGCTGGGCATCGTCACTTTCGAGCCGCATCCGCGTGAGTTCTTTGCTCCGGGCGCCCCGCCCTTCCGCCTCATGAATGCCGAGTCCAAGGCCAACCGTTTGGCGAAACTCGGTGTCGAGCATCTGTTTCAGTTGCCGTTCAACGCAGACCTTGCCGCCAAGACGCCCGAAGAGTTCGCCCGTGAGATCATTGTCGAGGGGCTTGGCCTCAAACATATCGTGGTCGGCGCGGATTTCTGTTTCGGGTCAAAACGCGCGGGCACTGTCGAAGACCTGAAACGGTTCGGCGACGAGATGGGCTTTGGCGTCACCGTTGCCGACCTGCTCAAAACCGACAGCGGCGTGTCCTCCTCTTCCGCAATCCGGGCCGCTCTGGCCGAAGGGCAGCCCCGCAAGGCTCATGAAATGCTGGGCCACTGGCACCGCATCGAAGGCAAGGTGAACCACGGGGACAAGCGCGGTCGCGATCTTGGTTTTCCGACGGCGAACATGTCCATCGACGGCCTTCATGCACCAAAATTCGGCGTTTACGCGGTTCTGCTCGATGTGCTGACCGGTCCGCACAAAGGCCATTATCAGGGCGCCGCCTCTCTGGGCGTCAAACCGACCTTCGGCGCGAACATGCCCTGCCTTGAGACGTTCATCTTCGATTTCAAAGGCAGCCTTTACGACGAACACCTCTCCGTGGCCTTCGTCGAGTATCTCCGCCCGGAACTCGTGTTCAGCGGCGTCGAAGGCCTGATCAACCAAATGAACGCTGATTGCGATCAGGCGCGGGAGATTCTCGGGGCCTTGGAATGAGCAAGCGTCCCCGTTTTTGGGAGACCGTTCCGCTCACCAAGATGACCGATGAGGAATGGGAAGCGCTTTGCGATGGCTGCGGCAAATGCTGCCTCAACAAGATCGAAGACGCGGACACTGGTGAGGTCTTTCTGACCCGTGTCGCCTGCCGCCTCTTGGACGATTATTCCTGCCAATGCGGTCAATATGAGATTCGCAAGAAACTCGTGCCCGAATGCATCCGGCTTTCCCCGGAAAATATCGAAAGCCACGCCTACTGGATGCCCACCACCTGCGCTTATCGCCTTTTGTGGCAGGGTCGCCCCCTCCCCGATTGGCACCCGCTTCTGACCGGCGATCCCGAGAGCGTCCATGCCGCCGGGATTTCCGTGCGCGGTATGACCGTGCCGGAATTCGAGGTCGATGAGGAAGATTGGGAAGACCATATCATTGAGGAGCCCAACTGATGTTTTTCGGATCCGACAACACCTCCGGCGTGCACCCGAAGATCATGGAAGCGCTCGCCAAGGCGAATGACGGTTACGCAGCCCCCTATGCGGGCGACCGTTGGACGGCGGAACTGACCGAGCGGCTGCGCGACATGTTTCAGGCTCCCGATGCGCTGGTCTATCCGATGACCTCCGGCACCGGGACGAATGCCGCGCTTCTGGCGGCGATGACCCCGCCTTGGGGCATCATCTATTGCCACAAGACCGCACATATCGAAGTCGATGAACGCAATTCGGTGCCCTTCTATTCAGGTGGCGCGAAGCTCAAGCTTCTGACCGGCGAAGGCAGCCGTATGACACCGGATGAGCTGCGCGATGCCGTGATTGGCGACACCGCGAAAGACGATGTACATGCCAGCCCACCTGCCGCCGTGTCCCTGACCAACCTCACCGAGTTCGGGGAGCTTTACCGACCCACGGATATAGCCGCTCTCGCAGAGGCCTCTCGCCTGCCGCTGCATTTCGACGGCGCACGTTTCGCCAACGCCATGGCGGCCAGTGGTGCAACACCTTGGGAGATGACCCGCGAACTCGCAACTTTGTCTTTGGGCGCGACCAAAACCGGCGCGATGGGGGCGGAAGCCGCAGTGCTATTCGATCCGTCCTACAAAGACGCCTTCGAGAGCCAGCGCATGCGCGGCGGACACAACCTGTCAAAAGCTCGCTATATTTCGGCGCAGATGCTGGCGTGGCTTGAGGGTGACCTCTGGCTCGAATTGGCGACGCAGGCCAATGCCATGGGCGCGCGTCTGGCACGGGGCCTTTCGGAGATCGGTGGAGAGCTGGCCTATAAGGTCGAGGGCAATCTCGTCTTCGCCCGCCTGCCTCGCAAGATGCATGTAAAGGCCAAAGCCAAAGGCGCGGTCTATAATATGTGGGGCGCGGGAACGGCGCTGGCCGGTGATCCGGAAGAGCCTCTGCTCGCCCGTTTCGTCGCAAGCTGGTCCACGGTTGAAGCTGATGTAGACGCGCTCCTCGCGGCTTTTGCAGACTGAACGCCTGACTTCGTCCCCCATATTTCTTCGTCTCTCTTAACCTCGCATTAAGGTTAATCTGATTAAGCTTAATGCGAGGTAAAAGGGGCGAAACCGCTGTGGCGCAAAGGGGCTAGTTTGCGCGGCCCGGTCGTGAAACCAGTCCTGAAAACGGGCACCAAACCGGACGCGAAGCCGGGATCGATCACAACGTCCCGAGATGCTCGTCCAGCATGTCCAGCCGGTCCTGCCCCCAGAACCGCTCATCCGTGTCCGTGACGATATAGAAAGGCGAGCCGAAAATCCCGGCCTTCAGCCCCTCCTCCAAGTTCTGCGTATAAATCTCGGCGCCCTTGAGCATGCCGGTCATCGACAGCATGGGATCAAACCCGGACGCCTTCAAAGCCTCCGTGACCACCGCATCCTCGGCAATGTTGCGATCCTCTTCCCAAACCGCTTTCAACAGCCGCTGCACCAACCCGTCGAGATCTCCACCGCCCGCCTCTTGCGCGGCGATCACGGCGTAGGACGCAGGCGCCGCATTGGTCGGCCAGAAGGCGGGTTGAAACTTCATCGGCTTGTCCAGCTTCGCAGCAAAGCGTTTGAGTTCCTGCAACCGATAAAGCTTGCGCGCATCTGATCTTTGGGCCGGACGCGGCGCTCCGACACGATCAAACATGGTCAGAATATCAAAAGGCTTGTAACGCACCGTCGCACCGTGTTTCGCCGCGATCTCGGCAAAACGGTCCCCTGCGAGATAGGTGAAAGACGACAGAAGCGAAAAATAATAGTCTATATGTGCCATTTGGTCTCTCCCAACGCCTCCTGATGTTTGCAAGACCGTAGCGGGGTGGTAAGCGGTGTCAACGTTACGATTCCGTGACGCTCAGGCCGAAAACACCCCGGGAAAAGCTGCTATGCCCATGACTCACGAGCCCAAACTCATCGCCGGTAATGCCAACCGAACTCTCGCCAACTCCATCGCGCGCCGCCTCTCCATGCATCGCGGCATGTCGATTGACCTCTGCGACGCGCGGGTCGAACGCTTCAACGATGGCGAGATCTTCGTCGAAGTCTACGAGAACGTGCGTGGCGAAGACATGTTCGTGGTTCAGCCGACCTCGAACCCGGCCAATGACAACCTCATGGAACTGCTGATCATCACCGACGCGCTGCGCCGATCCTCTGCTGGCCGCATCACCGCCGTGGTGCCCTATTTCGGCTACGCCCGTCAGGACCGCCGCACCAAGGCGCGCACGCCGATCTCCGCCAAGCTCGTCGCCAACATGATGGTTGAAGCGGGTATTGAGCGCGTTCTGACCCTCGACCTGCACGCCACGCAGATTCAGGGCTTCTTCGACATTCCGGTGGACAACCTCTACGCCTCCCCGGTCTTCGCGCTCGACATCAAGCATAACTTCAAAGATGACATGCAAGACATCATGATCGTCTCCCCGGACGTTGGCGGTGTGGCCCGTGCCCGTGAGCTTGCCAAACGCATCGATGCGCCGCTCTCCATCGTCGACAAACGCCGCGAAAAGCCGGGCGAAGTCGCCGAGATGACCGTGATCGGTTCCGTTGAGGGCAAGAAATGTATCATCGTCGATGACCTTGTGGACACCGCCGGCACGCTTTGCAAAGCCGCCGATTTGCTTATGGATCACGGTGCTGCCGAGGTGCATGCCTATATCTCCCACGGCGTTCTCTCTGGTCCTGCCGTGGAGCGTGTGACCAACTCGAAGCTGTCGTCTCTGGTCATCACCGACTCCATCGAGGCCAATGACGCTGTCGCCAAGTGCAAAAACATTCGCATCGTCCCGACCGCGCCGCTGTTCGCGCAGGCGATCATCAACACTTGGAACGGCACCTCTGTGTCGTCCCTGTTCGAAGACAAAACGCTGATCCCGCTTTACGAAGGTGTGTATCACCCCTGATCTTCGACCAGCAGGAATAATAAAAGGCGCGCGGGACCACCCGACGCGCCTTTTTTCATGCCCGGATGGGACCGTTCACAGATCCCAGTCATCCTCATTCTGAACCGGGCCAAAGGCGATCCAATCCGCACGCACCCGCGCGATTTTCGTGTCACCCCAAGTGCGGAAGACGATCACGAAGCCCTCCTCCGTCACCATCTCTGCGGAAATATCAACGCGGTGATTGGTGCTCTGGTCGATATCCAGCATCGACAGGCTCACCTGTACCTTCGGCGCGCGCAGAAAACTGTCATCGAATTCCACAACCCGGCGCAACTCCCGTGGCCCCTTCCCGGTCCACATGGCCCCGCCGTCCTGAAAATCGGAAAATAGCACAAACGACCCTTGTGCGATCCCGAGTTGATGGTTCTCAATTCTCAGCATTGATCTTTTCTTGTCCCCCGAAGGCAGATTGCCCCGAAACGGTCGACAAAGGGAAGAGGAAAAGAGTTAACGCCTCAGTAGCCTATCGTACCTCCGGCACCCTGCTGGCCGTTTCTTCTGGAGCATCTGGAGCATTTTCATATGCAAGCCCCGGCCATACATGGCTGATAAAAAAGAAGCCCCCCACACAGATCGGCACCATGATCTGCACGTTGGAAGGCATCTCACCAAAGAGAGAGCGAAAGACGTAGGATCGAAAACACGATAAGACGATAAGCCCCCAGACCCAAAGACAAAGAGCCAAAGCTATACGCATCAGCCAAAAGTGAAAAAGACGCTCGAACCAATCGAGCCCTTTCAGCCGCAAGAGCGAAAAGGCGAAAACTGCAACAACTATTGCAATACCGCCGCCGAGAAGAGCTGCGGAAAAATTTCCAGATAAAAGATGACGGCCGCTTATACCCAACGACATAGAGGCCGCCAAGAGGCTGACAAGCCCGGTCAACCAAGCGGAAATATCGCTGAATACACGTCGCCAAAGCATCTGTCGTTTAAAATCCCTTATATCTATCCCTCCGAAATTACCGAGAGATTTCGACATAAAGATGGCTGACGTGATGGGTGCCCTCAGAGCTTCGGCTTGCCCGCATGTTTGGCGCGGATTTTGGCGATCACATCGGGGGCGTCGATACGGTCGAGCTCCTTATGAGCCTCCCCGTCCATGTCGATCCCATGGGTCGCACAGAGCGAGGCCAGCGTCACCATAACGCCGCCCACTTCCTGCGGGGCGTCGCCTTCTTCTCGTGAAAACACATAGTCCACAAGCTCATGCGCGAATGTGCGGCTCGCGCCGAGGGACTGTACCAGTTCAAGCGCCTCTTCCAAAAAGCGCCGATTGCGCTCTGCCGCGTCCATGGCCACCGATTCACCGAAACAGGTCACGACCCACTCCTGAACGCGCGTTTGAAATGTCTTATCCATCTTAAAGTCTTTCCTCTTCACAAAAGAAAAGGCCCCGCATCTGCAGGGCCTTTCGAAAGTCTTTGTCCCAACCTCAGAGGTTGGTGTGGAACCCGAGGTCCTCGGCGATATGGATCAGGTCAGCGAGGAAAGAATGCGTTTCCGCCTGCTCTTCCACCGACGCCTTGTCATGCTCGGCGCGGGCTTTCGTGATCATATCCGACACGATCTCCTGAGACATTTCCCCACGCGGCAGAGCAACCTCGGCCAGAACGGAAACATTGTCAGCAGACAGCTCGGCAAAACCGCCCGTCACGATGAACTCCATCTCACCTTCCGGCCCGGTTGCGATCAGACGACCGGGACGCAGGGTGAGGATGGTGGGCTCATGGCCCGCCATCGCAGTAAGACGACCTTCGGAACCCGGGATCTGGACCTGATCTGCTGCGAGAGACGCAAGTTTGCGCTCCGGAGAGACAAGATCAAATTGGACTGTAGCCATGAGAGGCCTCCTTCCGGGTTACGATTAAGCCGCTTCCGCAGCCAGTTTTTCGGCTTTCTCAAGCACTTCGCCGATGCCGCCAACCATGTAGAAGGCTGCTTCCGGTAGGTGGTCATATTCGCCAGCCACAACCGCCTTGAAGGACGAGATCGTGTCTTCGAGCGGCACCTGAACGCCGTCGGCGCCGGTGAACACTTTCGCCACGTCGAACGGCTGGGAGAGGAAACGCTGGATCTTACGGGCGCGGGCCACGGTCAGCTTATCTTCTTCCGAGAGTTCGTCCATGCCGAGGATGGCGATGATGTCCTGCAGCGACTTGTAGCGCTGAAGGATACCCTGAACTTCGCGCGCAACCTGGTAGTGCTCTTCGCCAACGATCTGCGGATCGAGGATACGCGAGGAGCTATCGAGCGGGTCCACAGCCGGGTAGATCCCGAGCTCGGAGATCGCACGGTTGAGAACGGTGGTTGCGTCGAGGTGGGCGAAGGTCGTTGCCGGAGCCGGGTCGGTAAGGTCATCGGCGGGCACGTACACAGCCTGGATCGAGGTGATCGAGCCGTTTTTGGTGGAGGTAATACGTTCCTGCATCGCACCCATGTCGGTGGCCAGCGTCGGCTGGTAGCCCACAGCGGAGGGGATACGGCCGAGAAGTGCGGACACCTCGGAACCGGCCTGCGTGAAGCGGAAGATGTTGTCCACGAAGAACAGAACGTCGGTACCGGACTGGTCACGGAACTGCTCAGCCAGCGTCAGGCCGGTGAGAGCAACGCGCGCACGGGCTCCCGGAGGCTCGTTCATCTGACCGTAAACCAGAGCCACTTGGGACTCGGAGAGGTTGTCCGGTTTGATAACGTTGGATTCGATCATCTCGTGGTAAAGGTCGTTCCCTTCACGGGTCCGCTCACCCACACCAGCGAACACGGAGAAGCCCGAGTGCACTTTTGCGATGTTGTTGATGAGTTCCATGATGAGAACGGTTTTACCAACGCCTGCACCACCGAAGAGACCGATCTTACCACCTTTGGAGTAAGGTGCGAGAAGGTCGATCACCTTGATGCCGGTGACGAGGATTTCGGTGTCGGTTGCCTGAGCTGCGAATTCCGGAGCTTCAGCGTGGATCGGGCGACGTTCGTCGGATTCAACCGGGCCTTTTTCGTCGACGGGCTCGCCGACGACGTTGAGGATACGGCCGAGGGTCGCGTTGCCCACCGGAATGGTGATCGGACCTTCTGTGTCGATCACTTCCTGACCGCGCACGAGACCTTCGGTCGCGTCCATTGCGATGGTGCGGACAGTGTTTTCGCCGAGGTGCTGAGCCACTTCGAGGATCAGACGGTTGCCGTTGTTGCTGGTCTCAAGCGCGTTGAGAATTTCAGGAAGCGCATCTTCGAACTGCACGTCCACAACGGCGCCAATCACCTGCGTGATTTTGCCTTTTGCGTTTGCCATGTTTCGTTACTCCGGGTGTCTTAGAGCGCTTCAGCGCCCGAAATGATTTCGATAAGCTCGTTGGTGATCGCAGCCTGACGGGAACGGTTATATTCCACGGTCAGCTTGTCGATCATGTCGCCCGCGTTGCGCGTCGCGTTGTCCATAGCGGACATCCGCGCGCCCTGTTCGGAGGCAGCATTTTCCAGCAGAGCCGAGAAGATCTGCGTGGCCACGCCACGCGGCAGAAGTTCAGCCAGAACACCTTCTTCAGAAGGCTCGTAGCTGTAGACGGAACCATCCGCCCCCTCTTCGACCTCGTAGGCCGCCGGGATAATCTGCTGCGCGGTCGGAACCTGCGTCACAACATTCTGGAACTGCGCGAAGAAGATCGTCGCGACGTCAAATTCCTCGGCGTCAAAACGAGCGAGAAGATCTTTGGCGATCTCTTGCGCGTTCAAGTAACCGATTTTCTTGACCTCGGAGAGATCCACATGCGCGACGAACAGGTCGCCATAGTCCCGCTTGAGCTGCTCACGACCTTTCTTGCCGACGGTGAGAATTTTCACCGTCTTGCCAGCGGCCTGAAGCTCTTTGATGCGGGTCCGGGCCAACTTCACGATATTCGTGTTGAAGCCGCCGCAGAGACCTTTTTCAGACGTCATGACGACGAGCAGTTGCACATCGTCCTTGCCGGTCCCGGCGAGAAGCCGGGGCGCGGAAGCGGAGCCACCAACCGAAGCCGACAGCGCACCCATGACAGCGTTGAATCGCTCTGCATAGGGGCGCGAGGCCTCAGCCGCATCCTGTGCCCGCCGCAGTTTCGCGGCGGCCACCATCTGCATGGCCTTGGTGATCTTGCGGGTCGATTTAACCGACGAGATCCTGTTTTTGAGATCCTTGAGGCTGGGCATCTAAGCGTCCTTCAGGATTAAGCGTAGGTTTTGGCGAATTCGTCCAGAACCGCTTTGAGCTTGTCAGCCGGTTCGCCTTTGATCTTCGGATCCTCATCGGTGATCCACTGAAGAACGTCAGCTTTCTGGTTGCGCAGGAACTCGAGCAGCTTGGCTTCGTATTTACCAACCTCAGTCACCGGGATGTTGTCCAGGTAGCCATTGGTGCCAGCGAAGATCACGCAAACGATCTCAGCATTGGTCAGCGGAGCGTATTGCGGCTGTTTCATCAGCTCGGTCAGACGTGCACCGCGGTTCAGAAGTTTCTGAGTTGCGGCGTCGAGATCGGAACCGAACTGAGCGAACGCTGCCATCTCACGGTACTGAGCGAGGGACAGTTTCACAGGACCAGCCACGGAGGACATGGCTTTGGTCTGAGCCGAGGAACCAACGCGGGACACGGAGAGACCGGTGTTCACAGCCGGGCGGATACCCTGGTAGAACAGTTCGGTTTCGAGGAAGATCTGACCGTCGGTGATGGAGATCACGTTGGTCGGAATAAACGCAGACACGTCACCGCCCTGGGTTTCGATGATCGGCAGAGCCGTCAGCGAGCCAGCGCCGAAATCTTCGTTCAGCTTCGCGGAACGCTCCAGCAGGCGCGAGTGGAGGTAGAACACGTCACCCGGGTAAGCTTCACGCCCCGGCGGACGACGCAGAAGCAGGGACATCTGACGATAGGACACAGCCTGTTTGGACAGGTCATCGTAGATGATCAGAGCGTGACGACCATTGTCACGGAAATACTCGGCCATCGCGGTCGCGGTATACGGTGCAAGGTACTGCATCGGAGCCGGATCGGATGCGGTTGCGGCCACCACGGTGGTGTATTCGATCGCGCCGGACTCTTCGAGTTTCTTCACGAGCTGAGCCACGGTGGAACGTTTCTGACCCACAGCAACGTAGATGCAGTAGAGTTTCTTGCTCTCGTCGTCGCCAGCAGCCTCGTTGTAGGACTTCTGGTTCAGGATCGCGTCGAGCGCCACAGCGGTTTTACCGGTCTGACGGTCGCCGATGATCAGCTCACGCTGGCCACGGCCGATCGGGATCATAGCGTCCACGGACTTGAGGCCGGTGGCCATCGGTTCGTGCACGGATTTACGCGGGATGATGCCCGGTGCTTTGACGTCGGCGATGCGACGCTCGGACGCGTCGATCGCGCCTTTGCCGTCGATCGGGTTGCCGAGGCCGTCAACAACGCGGCCCAGCAGGGCGTCGCCAGCCGGCACGTCCACGATGGACTTGGTACGGGTGACGGTGTCGCCTTCTTTAATGTCACGGTCGGAACCGAAGATCACGACGCCGACGTTGTCGGCTTCGAGGTTGAGCGCCATGCCCATGATCCCGCCCGGGAACTGGACCATTTCGCCAGCCTGGACGTTATCGAGGCCGTACACACGTGCGATCCCGTCACCGACGGAGAGCACGCGGCCCACTTCAGCAACCTCGGCCTCCTGGCCGAAGTTTTTAATCTGCTCCTTTAGGATCGCAGAAATTTCAGCTGCCTGGATTCCCATTATCCGACCTCTTTCATTGCATTCTGGAGGGAGTTGAGCTTGGAGGCGATCGAGGTGTCGATCATCTTCGAGCCCACCTTAACGATAAGACCGCCGATGAGGGCTTCATCCACGGTCGCATTGATGTTGACGGTCTTGCCGAATTTCTCGGAAAGCGTCTTGGAGAGTTTCGTGACCTGCGTCTTGGTCATCGGTTTGGCCGAAGTCACCTCTGCGGTCACTTCACCGCGCTCTTCAGCCAGCAGGTCGCTCAGTTTGGCGACCAGCTGCGGCAGAACGAACAGACGACGGTTTTGCGCCATCAGCCCGAGCGTGCCGGAAACGATGCCGGACAGACCGGCTTTTGCAGCAATCGCCTTGATCGCGCCTTCGAGCTCTTCGCGCGTGTAAACCGGCGAAGTGATCAAAGTCTTGAGATCGTCGCTCTCGGAAAGCGCGGTGGTCAGCGTCGCCACGTCCCCTTCGAGAGCCGCAATGGCGTTGCTTTCCTTGGCCAGTTCAAAAACGGCCGTTGCATAACGTGCGGCAATGCCGCCGGAGATCGAAGCTGGTTCGGACACGTCCACCCTTCCGATGTCTTAGGGCCCGCCCCCGTCCGCCCCTTGTGAGGGATCTCGCACCGGGAAAGGGCAGCTTGGTTGACCTACACGTCGTGCGTAGGCAACAAAATCAGCGTGGATGTATCAGAGGCTTAGCCTTGCCGCAACCTTGTTAGACCACTTTAGCGCCAACAGAGACAAACTGCCTTCCTTGAAATTTCAGGCATTTAGAAAGATCGCGGCGTTGTGACGCAAAAAAATTTCACGCTGAGCGCACGAACCGCTCACGGATTCGTGTGATTCCCTCACTTTCGTCGCCTCTTCGCGCCTCAAAACGCCGCACATTCTGCGGTTCGCCGCCGCCAAGCCGCGAAAAACAAGCGACAAATTTGTGTGATTCACGGGCTAGGATCGCGTGAAATATTTGGTCGCGCGCGCCCGGTTGCCCCCGATTGGATCAAACCGGCTTCGCTTCGGGCACAGGTCTCAACCCCTCCAAAACGCCGCCTTTTCGGCGCGCCGCTTCCGGCGTGCCCGATCCGGTCTGCGCGTAGACCTGTTTCGACACTTCGACCACCAGAACACCGCCCACCAAAGCCGATGGCATCTGCCGTCCGACTTTCTCCCAAACCGCACCCCAGCGCTTCCAAAAGCGTTTGTGCGACGGGGGTTGATAGAGCACGGCCGCATGGCGCTCCGGCATGAACCGTGCACGGCGCAGCTGACCTTCCAATTGGCTCAAGCTGTAAGGACGACCATAGCCGAACGGCGTGTTGTCAGAACGCGACCAAAGCCCGCCCCGGTTCGGCACCACAAGCATCATGCGCCCGCCGGGCCCGAGCACCCGCCAGCATTCCTCCAGCAAAGCGTCCGGCGCGTCGGACATTTCCAGACCGTGCATCACGAGAAGCTTGTCGACGATCCCTGTCTGTAGCGGCCAACGGGTTTCCGGGCAAAGCGCAGAGACATTCGGCATGCCTGCGGGCCAATGCATCACCCCTTGCTGATCCGGCATCAGCCCGACGACGCGGCGCGCGTCCGCAAGGAAAGGCCGGAGGAGAGGCACGGCAAAGCCGAACCCCGCAACCGTCTGGCGCGACGCATCCGGCCAAAAGGCCACAACCTGATCCCGGATCGCCCGCTGCGCTGCGCGGCCCAATCCGGTCCGGTAGTAGAAATTTCTCAGCTCAACGACGTCGAGATGCATTGCAATCCCCGGGACTTCCCCGAATGCTGGCCTAAATGTCAGTGTCACCATAAACGCAAGAGACCGGAGAACGCCATGCTAGAGATCGTCACCGTTGCCGCCCTGTCCGACAATTACGATTTTCTCGTCCATGATCCGGTCAGCGGACGCACCGCTTTGGTCGATGCCGCCGATCCCGCCCCCCTTCTCGACGCCCTGACGGAGCGCGGCTGGACGCTTGATGAGATTTGGCTCACCCATCACCATTGGGACCATATTGATGGAGCCGCTGGGGTGTTCGAAGCCACCGGCGCCACGATCACCGGCGCGAAAGCCGATCAGCATCGACTGCCGCCGCTCACCCGCGTGGTGGAGCCGGGTCAAAGTTTTGATTTCGCGGGCCATGAGGTCCAGGTTCTAGGCGCGGACGGTCACACCGTCGGGCACATCGCTTATTACATCCCCGATGCCAAAGCGCTCTTCTCCGCCGACAGCTTGATGGCTCTGGGCTGCGGCCGCTTGTTCGAAGGCACGCCGGAACAGATGTGGGAAACCCTGTCTCGCTTTGCCGCCCTGCCAGACGACACCATGGTCTATTCCGGCCACGAATACACCGCGTCGAATGCGCGGTTTGCCCTCACGATTGAGCCGGAAAACACAGCACTCCGCAACCGTGCCAAAGCCATCGAGACAGCGCGTTCTGAAGGCGAAGCCACAGTGCCATCCCTGTTGTCTTTGGAGCTTGCGACCAATCCGTTCCTCCGCGCCAATCTTGCCCCTGTGAAACAGGCTCTGGGCATGGCAGACGCCAGCGATGTCGCCGTTTTCGCCGAAATTCGAGCCCGCAAAGACAGGTTCTGAATCTCCTGAGCCCCCTTGTTTTCCTGTCAAGTCGTCATAGATGATTTTCTATCAATAGGGGAAACTCGCGACCCAAAGCGCACAAAACTTGGCGTCTCAGAAAAATTTACCAGTGTTAACGAACTTTTTCCTTGAAGCTCGCGCGTATCAATCGAACTTTAAGAGTATGAGGCCACGGTTAGGTGCGGGACCAGTCCCCCTCCAGACCCCGAATGCGAAGGAGCACAGAACGACGTGCCGTCATTTTCGAACACCCTTGAGCAAGCCATTCACGCAGCTCTGGCGCTGGCAAATGCCCGCCGCCACGAACTCGCCACACTGGAACATCTTCTGCTGGCGCTGATCGATGAACCCGACGCAGCCCGCGTTATGCAGGCCTGCAATGTCGATCTCGAGGAGCTTCGCAAAACCCTTCTGGATTATATCGAGGACGATCTTTCGACGCTGGTCACCGATGTCGAAGGCTCCGAAGCGGTGCCCACCGCTTCGTTCCAGCGCGTGATCCAACGCGCCGCGATCCACGTGCAATCCTCCGGCCGGACCGAAGTGACCGGGGCCAACGTGCTGGTTGCGATCTTCGCGGAACGCGAGTCGAACGCCGCCTACTTCCTGCAAGAACAGGACATGACGCGTTATGATGCGGTGAACTTCATCGCGCATGGCGTCGCCAAAGATCCGTCCTTCGGCGAACAGCGCCCGATCACCGGCGCCGACCAGAACGATGAGGACGACTCCGCCCAAACGCAACAGGCTCAGCCTGCCGCCGAGGACAAGGAAAGCGCCCTCGCGAAATACTGTGTCGATCTGAACAAGAAAGCGATGCTGGGCGATGTCGATCCGCTGATCGGCCGTGCCCATGAGGTCGAGCGCTGCATTCAGGTGCTCTGCCGCCGCCGCAAGAACAACCCGCTTCTCGTGGGTGATCCCGGCGTCGGCAAAACCGCCATCGCCGAAGGCCTCGCCAAGAAAATCGTCGATGGCGAGACCCCCGATGTGCTGGCCAATTCGACGATCTACTCGCTCGACATGGGCGCGCTTCTCGCGGGCACCCGGTATCGCGGCGATTTTGAAGAACGCCTGAAAGCGGTCGTCAAAGAGCTCGAAGAACACCCGGACGCGGTTCTCTTCATCGACGAAATTCACACCGTGATCGGTGCGGGCGCCACGTCAGGCGGCGCGATGGATGCCTCGAACCTGCTGAAACCTGCTCTGCAGGGCGGCAAGCTGCGCTGCATGGGCTCGACGACTTACAAAGAGTTCCGCCAGCATTTCGAAAAAGACCGCGCCCTGTCCCGTCGTTTCCAGAAAATCGACGTGAACGAGCCCTCTGTCGATGATGCCGTGAAAATCCTTCAGGGCCTCAAACCCTATTTCGAAGAACACCACGACATCCGCTACACCGCCGATGCGATCAAGACCGCCGTGGAATTGTCCGCGCGCTACATCCATGACCGCAAACTGCCCGACAAAGCGATCGACGTGATCGACGAAGCCGGTGCCGCGCAACATCTCGTCGCTGAGAGCAAACGTCGCAAAACGATCTCCCCGAAAGAGATCGAAGCGGTCGTGGCCAAGATCGCCCGTATCCCGCCGAAAAACGTCTCCAAAGACGACGCGGAGGTGCTCAAAGATCTCGAATCGACCCTCAAGCGCGTGGTCTTCGGTCAGGACAAGGCCATCGAAACCCTGTCCTCCGCGATCAAACTCGCCCGTGCGGGTCTGCGCGAGCCGGAAAAACCCATCGGCAACTACCTCTTCGCCGGCCCGACCGGTGTGGGTAAAACCGAGGTCGCGAAACAGCTTGCGGACACGCTTGGCGTGGAACTGCTGCGCTTCGACATGTCGGAATACATGGAGAAACACGCGGTCTCCCGCCTGATCGGTGCGCCTCCGGGCTATGTCGGCTTTGACCAGGGCGGCCTTCTGACCGACAGCGTGGACCAGCACCCGCACTGTGTGCTTCTGCTCGACGAGATCGAAAAAGCGCACCCGGATGTCTACAACATCCTGCTTCAGGTGATGGACAACGGCAAACTGACCGATCACAACGGCCGCACCGTCGATTTCCGCAACGTGATCCTGATCATGACCTCGAACGCAGGCGCGTCCGAGCAGGCGAAAGAGGCCATCGGCTTTGGCCGCGACCGTCGCGAGGGCGAAGACACCGCCGCGATCGAGCGGACCTTCACACCGGAATTCCGCAACCGTCTGGACGCGGTGGTTTCCTTCGGCCCGCTGCCGAAAGAGGTCATCCTGCAAGTCGTCGAGAAATTCGTGCTACAGCTTGAGGCCCAGCTCATGGACCGCAATGTGCATATCGAACTCACCCGCCCGGCCGCAGAATGGCTCGCCGAGAAGGGCTACGACGACAAGATGGGCGCGCGTCCTCTGGGCCGTGTCATCCAAGAGCACATCAAGAAACCGCTCGCCGAAGAGCTGCTCTTTGGCAAGCTCTCGAAAGGTGGAGAGGTCAAGGTCGGTGTCAAAGACGGCGAGATCGAACTGCGTGTCGAAGAGCCGGGCAATCCCCGCATCGGTCGCTCGAAGAAGCCGCCATTGCTCACCGCTGACTGATCCGGCGCAGCGTAAATCACATCGAACAAAGCCCCGTCACCTTGACGGGGCTTTTTCATCACGCGACGTTGCCCCCGACCTGTTATGAGATATGCGTATGCGTGCCCTGATTGCTTTTCTGCTCCTCGCCTCCCCGGCCCTCGCCCGTGACCCGGTGTTGGCCCCGCCCATCGACTGCGTGCTGGGGCAGACCTGCTATATCCAGAATTACGTCGATACAGATCCCGGCCCAGGAGCCGCCGATTTCACATGTGGCACGCTGAGTTACGACGGGCACACAGGGACGGATTTCGCCCTCCCGACCCTCTTAGACATGCAGCAAGGCGTCGATGTCCTCGCCTCCGCCCCCGGCACGGTGAAGGCCATTCGCGACGGAATGGCGGATATCGCGCAAAACACCGAAGGCGCGCCCGACATCACCGGCAGAGAATGCGGAAACGGCGTCGTGATCGATCATGGCGACGGGTGGAGATCCCAGTATTGCCACATGAAGCAAGGCTCCATCGCCGTTCAGAAAGGCCAAAGAGTTGGCGCCAGCACCGTGCTCGGACAGGTCGGCCTGTCCGGCCAAACCGAGTTTCCGCATGTCCATCTTGCCCTGCGCCACAACGGCAAACTTGTCGATCCGTTCAACCCGAGCGGTCTGATTTTCTGCGGCGAAGACGCGATGCAGAACGGCACGCTCTGGGACCGCGACATGCTCTATCACGTGGGCGGGCTGCTGACCCTTGGCCTCGCCACGGAAATTCCAACCTATGACGACGTCACCTCAGGCACGGTGGGCATTGAGGGCGGGGCGCATCTGACCTCCGAAAGCCCGGCCCTCGTGGTCTTCGGCTTTGGCTATGGGGCACTCAAGAGCGACATTGTCCGGCTGAGCATCTTCGGCCCCGACGGCGAAGTGATCAGCCATGACGCCATCCTGGAAGACAATCAGGCCCGGATGTATCGCGCTGTCGGGCGCAAAAATCCCGGCACATGGGCTTTGGGTGGCTACACGGCGACGGTGCAACTCATGCGGAACGGCATCGAAATCGACCGCCGCGAAGAGCGGTTTCGCATCGATAAGTGAGCGTTACTTCTCAGTCAGCTTCAGCTCGATCCGGCGGTTCTGCGCCAGCGCCTCCGGGCCGTCGCCCTCCGCAATCGGTTGATATTCCCCGAAGCCCGCCGCCACGAGACGCGACGGATCGAAGCCCAAATCATTCACCATATAGCGCACCACGGCCAGCGCGCGGGCCTGCGACAATTCCCAGTTGTCGCGATACTTGCCCGTGCCCGCGAGTGGCGTTTTGTCGGTATGCCCATCGACACGGATCACCCAGTCGATCTCCGGCGGAATCTCTGCGGCGACTTCCGAGAGAATGCGCGCGACACGCGCGATCTGCGTCTTGCCCTGTGGCCCGAGATCGGCGGAGGCCGGCTCGAACAGGATTTCTGAGGAAAACACGAACCGGTCACCAACGATCTTGACCCCTTCCCGATCCCCGAGGATTTCGCGCATCCGCCCGAAAAACTCGGATCGGTAATTCTGGAGAGATTTCGCTTCTTCTTCCAAACGCTTGCGTTCGGCTTCCTCTAGCGTGGCACGGGCCTTTTCTTCCGCCGCCACCTGCGCCAAAGCGGAGTTCAGGCGTTGTGTCAGACTGTCGATCTGGACCTGATTTTCCGTGTCCTGCGCCGTCCGCACATCGAGGGTCGATTGCAGCGAAGAAAGCTGCTCACGCATCTGCGCCACCTGCGCGTTCAGGAGCGCGAGCTTGCGCTGTCCTTCCGCAGATTTGGCCTGTTCCGTCTCAAGCGCCACCTGCGCCGTGGCCAAAAGCGCCGCCTGTTTGTCCCGATCCGACACGTCCTGATCAAGCTGGGCCTGCAACTTGTCCCGCGCCGTTCGAGCCGCCGCCAACAGGGTCAAAGTCTCTTCGGCCTGTTTGCGCGCCTCTTCCAGCGCCAGTGTCATCGCGGTCAGCTCGTCGCCCGAACCTGCAATCTTGTCCTGCAACGCCTTCAAGGCCGCGGCATCGGCCAGACGATCTTTTTCCGATTGCGAGAGCTCATCCTGCGCCTGTTCAAGCGCGGATTGCCGCTCGTTCGCCTCGGTCTTGAGCTGCGCGACGAGGGCATCGAGCGCCTCTCGCCGAGCCGCCGCCAAACGCGCTTCTTCCGTGGCTGCATCGATCTCATCGCGGGCTTTTGCGAGCGCCAGCTGCGCGGCTTCCTGATCTGAAATCAATTGCGCTTTGGCCGCTTCCAAATCCTCGATTTGCGCGGCCAATTGCGCACCTTCGGTCAGAGCCGCATCGCGCTCCGACATCAGGCTTGCCACCTGCTGCTCAAACGATGCGATCCGCCCTGTCAGCGCGGCATTCTGGCCCTCCAAATCGGCGATGGTCTTGGCCTGATTTTCCGCCTTGGCCCGCGCATCCGACAGCGTCGCCTGCAAGGTTCCGATCTGGGTCTCAAGCCCGAGGTTCTTTTGCTGTTCCAACCCCAAAGCATCCGCCAAAGCGTTCAATTCGCCCGTCAGCGCATCGAGCTCATGTTCCTGCCCGGAAATCTGGTCGCGGAGCATGGATTGGACGACCATGAAAATCGTCAAAACGAACATCAGCACAAGCAAAAGCGCCGTCATCGCATCGACGAACCCCGGCCAAATTGAGCCGGACATGCGATGGGAAGAACGGCGCAGAACGGCCATGCTATTCGCCCTGTGCGCCCAGATCGCGCAGCGTCCGGGTCAACCCGGCAATCTCCGCGCGCAGTTCCGAGAGGCTTTCCTGACGACCGGCGGAAAGCTCTTCGAGAATCCTGAGAAGCTGCACATCGATGGAACGAAGGCGCATCCGGGCCTCCGCATCAAATGCCTCGCCTTCGGGGGCCTCAGAAGCACGTTCCTGCATCACGCCAATGAGGCGGTCCTGCCCCTCCGCAATCCGCGCCAACAAGGGCGCCGCGCCGATATCGACATCCATTTGCAGAACCAGACGGTCAATCGAGGAGGCCAGTTGTTCAAGACGGCTGTCGACCTGAGAGCGCAGCGCATCGGATCGGGTGAACATGTCCTGAAGCTGCTGCATCTGGTGGCTCATGTGATCAAGGACGGCCACCGCCCCCGACACTTCACCCTCCCCCGCGTCAGACGCGAAGCCGATCCGCGTGATGGTCGACATCCATTCTTCGAGTTCGCGGAAGAAGCGGTTTTGCCCATGCGTTGCGAAGAGTTCGAGCATGCCCACCACGAGCGACCCGGCGAGGCCCAAGAGCGAGGAGGCAAAGGCCGTGCCCATGCCGCCGAGCTGACTTTCAAGCCCGCCCATGAGCTGCCCCAACACGTCGCTCGCGCCCTCGCCTTCCGACGGGGACAAAGATTTAATGGTATCGACCAGAGCCGGAACTGTGGTCGCAAGACCATAGAATGTGCCCAGAAGACCAAGGAAGATCAGCAGGTTGGCAATATAACGCGTGATATCGCGCGCCTCGTCAATACGAGTCGCGACCGAGTCGAGGATGGAGCGCGACGAGCTCGCCGAGATTTGCGAATGTGCGCTACGACCGCGCAAAAGCGCCGCGAGAGGCGCGAGAAGACGCGGGGCGGTTTTGCCCGGCACTTTCGGGCGCTGACCGGTGAACCGCTCGATCCAATTGACCGAGGCCACAAGTTGCGCGACCTGCCAGAAACACGACAGGATGCCGATGATGAAGACCACGGCGATAAAGCCGTTGAGATAGAGGTTGGCGAAGAACACCGGCCCGACCCGAGGCAGCGCCATGACCAATCCGGCCACGACCAAGCCCAGCACGATGATCATCAAAGTGATCTGCCGCACGGGTTGGGAAAAGAATTTCAGTTCAGCCTGTCGCTCTGGCGTGTGATCGGGTTGGTCCATTGACGTCCTGACCCTGTCTGTCGGTTCGAGGTCACGATAGGGGCTCTCTGCCCCGCTGCCAACACGCGATTTCGTGTAATCACGCTTTGAGGCGATGTCGCACCATTTCAGAGAGTTGCGACAGTTCCAGATCCTCCATACCAAGCTCGGCCAGATGCTCTGCGGTGGAGAAAAGATACTCGCAATTCGGCCCGCGCCCGCCGCAAGCCCCGGCGATCACCTCCGCCTGCCGCTCAAGGCTCAGCGGGCCGGTATATTGGACATGGTTCGGGTCGACGATATAGGCCAGCGCGATCACGTCACGCCCGTCGGACAGCCGCAGAGTGACTTGTCGTTCGAGGTAGGCGGAAGACACCAGTTCGCGCTCGCGCAGATCGGCCAAAGCCTGCGTCGCCTCCTCCGGCCCGATCCGAAAAGCCAGCCCCTGACAGGCCGCGCCAGCTTCGGCATCGAGCGCCAGAACAAGCCCCGGCGCCTCGGGAGAGCCGCGGTGGTGGATCGACCACATGCAGAAAGAGCGCGCATAATCGGTCAGAACCGCAGGGAGACGCTCCATGAAGTCGAACTCCGGATTCCACATCAGGGAGCCATACCCAAACACCCAGAACCCGTCCCGCATCAACGCGTCATCTGATTGGTGCACAAGCCTGTGATCGGTCTGCATCCCCGCGTCCGTCCTCTTTCCTGTCGCCTATGCTCCGGTTAAACACGGCTGAGGCAGGAATGAAAAGGCAGGGACCCGAAGATGCGCAAACTGATCTGGATCGTGCTGGCCGCGTTCATCGTTTATTCCGGCTATTGGATGGTCGGCGCGAGAGGCACGGAACGTGCGATCTCCGCCTGGATGGCGGCACGGGCCTCCGATGGCTGGCAAGCCGAATCCGTCGAGATCAAGACACGCGGCTTCCCCACCCGGTTCGACACTGCGATCATGGACCCGCGTCTGGCTGACCCGCGCACCGGCGTCGCTTTTTCGACGCCCAAGATTGAAATCCTGAGCCAAAGCCACCGCCCGACGCGGTTCACCCTGCATATGGCGCCGGAAATGTCGCTCGCGTCCCCCTATCAGAAGATCGACATCACGCAGGATTCGGCCGAAGCGCAACTCTTCGTCGATCCCGGCCCCAGCCTCACGCTTGATCATGCCTCGCTCGCGATCAACGGGCTGAAGCTTGCTTCGAACGCAGATTGGGGACTGACCCTCGACACAACGCAGATCGCCACACAGCGCAACGCCGACAACGACCTGACCCAAGACATCACCGTGAACGCGCAGGGCTTTGCGCCCACCGGCGGTTTGATTGAAGAGCTGGACCCGGAGGGGCTTTTGTCCGACCGGTTTGAGGAGCTGGACCTGAAAATGTCCGCGACCTTTGATGGACCCTGGAACATTCATTCCCTCGAAGGGCCGCGCCCACAGCCGACCCATATCGACATCGACACGTTCTCTGCCCATTGGGGCGAGCTGAACCTCAAGCTCACCGGCGCGTTCGATGTGGACAAGCGCGGCTATCCGGTCGGCAAAGTCGCGGTGAAGGCGGAGAACTGGCGTGAGATGGTGGAACTTGCGATTGCGACGGGCGCGATCCCGAAGGATTTGAGCGGGCTCGCCCTGCGCGCCGGAGAAATGCTGGCCGGACTATCGGGGCGCAAAGACACGATTGATGCGGAGCTGAACCTGAAAGACGGGATGATCACACTGGGCTTCATTCCCCTCGGTCCTGCCCCGCGTCTGGTCATTCGCTGACATCGGGCCTTAAGGCTATACGGGGGCAATACGGTCGCCTAGAACGGCGATCCGGCTAGCGGCAATAGCTGCCAGACCTGTATCTCGCCGTATCGAAATGAAAGTGATCCTTGTGATACTGATCGCTTTCCGGGCCAAGCACCGTGCCGAAAGGCCCACAGGCTGACTTATGCAATTTGCGCAGGATTTTGCCCTGCACCTTATCGTTCCAACCATCCCGAACCGTGATCACCATACCGTTTTTCAAACGCAGCGCGGAAACGTCGATTGCATGCCCAAGACCATGTTCGGAGATTTTCGCACCAGCTTGATTGTTGCGCGGGCGACAGACATAGCTCGCCGCCACATCAAGCTGCGCGAGCCCGCCGCCCAAGCGTCCGATGACGGGGTCGGCGCCTTTGTTAATCCAAGTCCGCAAAGCTTTTGCGGTGGTGCAATCGACGACGGCGGGGGTCGACAGGCGCACCCCTGCGACCTCGGTGATCTGCACCGGCTCTTTCACACCACAGCCTGAAACCGCGCCGACAATCGGGCTCATACGTTGACCGCGAATGTCTTTTACACCACAGACAGCCCCGCTTCGCCCATAGGTTACGGATTGCGCGGGAGGTGCAGACGTTGCGACACGAGACGTTGGGCGCAGCTTGGGCAGAGGCGAAGCAAAACCGGTTGCAATGATCTGCGGCGCAGACACCACACGAGAGCCGGGACGCAAGATTGGGCGATGACTGGAGATGGCGTGCGGCGCTTGGATGATCGGAACCGCAGCGGGCTGTGATCCCGGACGCAGGAGCGGGATCGGTGAGCGATCAAGCGCAACAGCCGGGGCCACGACAGAGAGGCTCAGGGCAAGGGCTATGACGCCCCGCCCGATCATGAGCCTTTTTTCACACGACCGAAGTCCGGAGCCTCCGTATCTTGGCCCGCCTCGATGATGCCGCGACGGATCGCGCGGGTGCGGGTGAAATAATCGTGGAGCGTATCGCCATCACCGGTGCGGATCGCACGTTGCAGCGCGAACAGCTCTTCGGTGAAACGCCCGAGGATTTCGAGCGCCGCATCCTTGTTGGTCAGAAACACGTCCCGCCACATGGTCGGGTCCGACGCAGCAATCCGGGTAAAGTCCCGGAAACCGGCGGCGGAGAATTTGATGACCTCCTGATCGGTCACCCGGCGCAGGTCATCGGCGACCCCCACCATGGTATAAGCGATCAGGTGCGGCACGTGAGACACAACGGCACAGACCGTGTCATGGTGGTCCGGTTCCATCCGTTCGGTGTTCGCGCCCAAAAGCGACCAGAAGTCTTCGAGCTTCTTGACTTCGCTCTCGTCCGCCCCTTCGGGCGGCACGATCAGGCACCAGCGGTTGTCGAAAAGCTCTGCAAAACCGGAGCGCGGGCCGGAATGTTCCGTCCCCGCCATCGGGTGCGTGCCGATGAAATGCACCCCCTCTGGAATATGCGGCATAACGGCTTCGAGCACGGATTTCTTGACCGAGCCCACATCCGTCACAACTGCGCCGGGCTTAAGGGTGCTTTCGATCTCTTCCATGACCGGTCCCATCGCCCCAACCGGCACGGCGAGAACGATCAGATCCGCGTCTTTGACCGCCTTAGCAGCGGTCTCGCAAACCCGGTCCACCAGTCCGATTTCCCGCGCCGTATCGCGGGTCGCCTGCGAGCGGGCATAGCCCGTGATCTCGCCCGCCACACCGGCACGACGCATCGCAAGCGACATGGAACCCGCAATCAAGCCGAGGCCGATCAGCGCGACACGGTTGTAGATTACCTTCGTGACAGGATCAGACACTGGCCTGTTCCCCTTTGAACTGGCCGATCACATGGGCCACGCGGCGACAGGACGCTTCGTCGCCGACCGTGATCCGCAGGCAGTTCGGCAGACCATAGCCCCCGACACGGCGCACGATGATCCCATTGGATTTCAGGAAGTCGTCGCAGGCTTCCGCTTCGGCCTCATCCGTAAACCGCGCCAAAACGAAGTTCGCGCAGGAGGTGTCCGAAGGAATGCCAAGCTCCATCAGCGCTTCGGCCAACCAAGCGCGCAGGCGTGTGTTGTCATCGCGGCATTTCTCGACCCAGTCGCGATCCTTGACCGCGGCCTCTGCCGCCGCCAGTTGCATTTCCGAGAGATTGAACGGGCCACGCACA
The DNA here is from genome assembly GCF_054788345.1 of Celeribacter sp. ULVN23_4. Classification (NCBI taxonomy): domain Bacteria; kingdom Pseudomonadati; phylum Pseudomonadota; class Alphaproteobacteria; order Rhodobacterales; family Roseobacteraceae; genus Celeribacter; species Celeribacter sp. ULVN23_4. The sequence goes on from NZ_JBTVYO010000001.1 coordinate 330,680, forward strand.
CGGTTCAGCACGTCGATGATCTCTTGCGGACCATAGCCCCAGCCGACACGAATGCCGCCGAGACCGTAGATCTTGGAGAACGTCCGGGTCATCACCACATTGTCGCGTGCTTCCACGAGGGCCGCGCCGCCGTCGAAGCCTTCGACGAATTCGGCATAGGCACCATCGAGCACCAAAAGCGTATGCGACGGCAGGTTCGTCGCCAAATACGCGATGTCACGCTGGCCGATCATCGTACCGGTCGGGTTCGCAGGGTTGGCGATGAACACGAGCTTGGTTTTCTCGGTGCAGGCTTCGAGAATGGCGTCGATATCGACGACACGCTCGCGCTCAGGCACGCAAACCGGCGTCGCCCCCGCGGCCCGCGCGGAGATTTTATACATGGAGAAGCCATGCTCGGTGTAGATCACCTCATCACCCACACCGGCATAGGCCTGGCACAGGAAGTGGATGATCTCGTCCGATCCCACACCGCAAATGATGCGTTCGGCATCAAGGCCGTGCACATCCGCGATCGCCTTGCGCAGGCTGGCGTGGTCGGTGTTGGGATAACGATGCAGATTATGCGCCGCCTTGGCAAAAGCTGCCTTCGCGCTTTCCGGCGCCCCGAACGGGTTTTCGTTCGAGGACAGCTTGATCACATTTTCGACGCCGGCCACATGGCTTGCTCCGCTCTGATACAGAGCGATGTCAAGGATGCCGGGCTGCGGTTCGATCAAACGGGTCATATGTCCACTCGCTTATAAGGTCTCGCCCCTCTTAGCGCTGGACGCCGGGCATTGCCAGCAGGATGAACACCCTGTCGGGAGTTGTTGCTTTGACGCGTCGGTTTACATCGCATTTCCGGGGCGGATTTAGGTCACCTCAAACCAACGCAGCCTCTGCCGGTTTCCATTTGAACCCCGCACGCAGAATGCCGTGGTCATTGGTTCCCGTGACCTTGTGGTCCTCGACATTCAGGTGATCATTGTCGACCGTCATTTCGTCAAACGCCCAGAGCCTACGCTTGGAATGATCGTAGAACTCCTGTGAGAACAGGATGTGATCGAGGCTCTCACGCTCTTTCTTATAGACATGGGTATAATACACGTCCCGCGTCGAGCGATATTCCTGAAGCGTTTGCGCGGTATAAAGCGCATTGTCACCGCCGCCCGCGGACAGTCCCGTCAGATATTGCGGCTGCTCGGTCAGGATATTGAGCGTGTTCGACGCCTTGCCGTCATTCATATCCCCGATCACCACCACGGGCGTGTTCGTGCGTTTGGTCAATTTGGTGATGAGAACCCGCAATGCCGCCGCCTCCGCCGTACGCCTGATGGTTGAAACGGCATAGCCCAGAGCATTGAGGTGGTTCTGATGCGCATCCCGGTTGTACCAGCCTTCACGCCACAGCTCTGTCGGTCGGCGGGATTTGAAATGGCATACGAACACATGGATGTCGGGCGTCTCCGGGTGCGGCCGCACTTTGAAATGCAGGACCGGGCGCGAGAATGACGTGAGCGCGACGGCGATAAAGTCCTGTTGCGGATCGTCTCCGCCCGAGGAGAGCATCATTTCATCCGGGAAATCCACAATCCATTTGGGCTCGCCGACCAAAATGTCTTTGCGCACCGCCCCCGCACAAACAATCCGCGTGCCGGTATGATCTGGCGGCACCAGAGCTTGGTGGCTCTCCGACATGCCCGCCATGTCCAAAGCCGCGTCCAGCGCCTCACCGGCCCATAGCTCCTGAAAGCCGATGACATCCGCCGCAAGGCGTTTGATCACGGCACCGGTGTAGAAAATCTTCGCGTCGTATTCTTCCTCGGTCCAACTGGACCCTGAATACATGGCCGCCCCGGCCTGCTGCAGATTGTAGAGATTGAAAGATGCAAACGAAACATCACGTATGGCCATCACAAAGCCCCCCCATAAAAAACACTGGCGGCAGCATAGCGCAAAACAGGATTCGGATCAGGTCAGGTTTTCCAGAGCAAAAAATCGCCCAAAAGCAAAAGGCCGCCCCAAGGGACGGCCTTTCGGAACTCTTTCGAATGTCGGCTCAGATTAGTTCTGAGCGTAGAATTCGATGACGAGGTTCGGTTCCATCTGCACAGCGTAGGGCACGTCAGACAGGCCCGGAGCGCGCACGAAGGTCGCGGTCATTTTGGAGTGGTCGGCGTCGATGTAATCCGGAACGTCACGCTCGGCGAGAGCAACAGCTTCGAGCACGAGAGCCATTTGTTTGGATTTGTCGCGCACTTCGATCACGTCACCCTCTTTCACACGGTAGGAGGGGATGTTCACGCGCTGGCCGTTCACGAGCACGTGGCCGTGGTTCACGAACTGACGGGCAGCAAAGACGGTCGGAACGAATTTCGCGCGGTACACGACAGCGTCGAGACGGGATTCGAGCAGACCGATGAGGTTTTCACCGGTGTCGCCTTTGAGACGCTCGGCGTCAGCGAAGATGCGACGGAATTGTTTCTCGGTCAGGTCGCCGTAGTAGCCTTTCAGCTTCTGCTTGGCGCGGAGCTGCAGACCGAAGTCGGACAGTTTGCCTTTGCGGCGCTGACCGTGCTGGCCCGGGCCGTATTCACGGCGGTTGACCGGGGACTTCGGACGGCCCCAGATGTTTTCGCCCATGCGGCGGTCGATTTTGTACTTGGCAGACGTGCGTTTGGTCACGGCTGATCTCCTTCATAAAGTTTCGAAGGGCGTTGTCCTCTCCCCGGACGGTCCAAGCCGCTCCCCGGGTTGACAGGGTTCCTCTTGCGAGGGCCACCAACACCAATGAATAACCCGGCGCACATCGCTGCACACCGGATGGCGGGCTTATACAGCCGGTTTGGCCGGAGTCAAGCGTTACTCAAGCGTTTCAGGCCACCTTATGCAAAAGGATCGCCGCCTCAGCCGCCGTCAGTGTCCGACGCGCGGCGGGACCGTAGTCTTCGGGTTGCTCCGCGAGATGCGGGAAGCGCTCCAAAAGACAAACACGCTGACGGTCCTCTATGGCGTCAAGATCCGCAAACCCCGGATGGTAGCTCTCCGTCTCCACCCCGTTCGCGAAGATCACCTCATGGGCGTCGAACAATAGATGTATATAGTCGATCCCATACATATTGCGCTCTGTCACGATCGAACGATCATTGATCAGATCTTTCGCGGCCACCAAGACCTCGTCGACATTGAACAGCTCCCGCGCCGCAGGGCCGCTCAGGAGCACCCGGTGATCGGGAGAGACAATCAAATCATCGTCCGGCAGCCCCTGCCCAAGCGTACCCGCCCGAAACCGGATCGGACGAAGGTGCGGCATGGCATAGAGGCGCGCACCAGACATATGGCGCCGCCCGATCCAACGCAGCGCTTGCACGCCATTGTCCTTGGTCTGCACGGCATCGCCTTCTTGCAGGTCTTCAACCGCGCGCAGCCCATCAGGCGTCAGAATTTTCGTCCCCGGCGTAAAACAGATGACCCCGCCCGGTTTGCTACCCTCGATCTCACAGGGATTGGCGACATGCACAGACACCACCCAGAGATCCGTCTCCGCTGGCGGCATATCTCCGACAAACATAAGAAGAGGGCTGCCAAGAACCGGCGTATCGATCAGGGTGACCTCATAGCGCTTGATGCCATCAGTGAGATCGAAGCCTCCGCTCATCAGGCGTGTGCGGGGCATTTTCCCTCGCGCGAAAGGAACGCCCTCAAGCGCTACCCCAATCAGTCGTCGCACAGATTGAGACGCGCGCCGATGCAGTTCTTCGCGACCGATTGCGCCTTCAAGAACATAAACGTCCCGCGCACCATCGATGCAGACGGCCTCCCCTGTCCAACGCCATGACGCGCCAACAGTCAACGCCGACAGAGGCGCATTGGACAGCCCATCAAGCTCACCCTGCGCCCACGCAACGACAAACGTGCCGGAATAGCCCGCTCCCATAACCTGTATGCCTGCCTAATTCTTTTTATTAACGGCAAGCTAACATAGGTGATTCGCTCTGTTAACTTTTTTCTGAGCGTCCAACGCATTCTGCAAAAATGCCGCAAGTCCGGGGCGGTTCAGACCGCACAGACCTCCGCAACCGCCGCCCTCAATGCGGCAATCGCAGACTCAGGCACCAGACAGACCATCAAACCACGCTTGCCGCCGTTGATCACCACCGGCGCCTCGACCATGAGAATAGAGGCATCAAACACGATCGGGACGCGCTTTTTCTGGCCAAAAGGGCTAATCCCCCCGGTATGAAAGCCCGTCAGGCGCTCAGCCTTGGGCGCCTCCATCATCTTAGCGGATTTGCCTTTGAGCGCGGCAGCCATTTTCTTCATAGACAGAGAACGATCAGAAGGGATCACGGCACAGGCGGGCTGTCCGTCCAGCTCAACCATGAGAGTCTTGAAGACCCGTTCAGGCAGCCATCCGATGGCATCCGCAGCCTGAAGGCCAATCGGCCCTTCCCCGCCGCCATACTCATATTCGAACACGTCATAAGAGAGCCCCGCCTTGTCGAGAAACCGTGTTGCCGGGGTCGCAGTGCTCATCAGTCCTCTCCTTTTGTGTGCCCTCGTTTCATAAGGACTCCGCCGCCCCAAGCCAACAGATCGGCGGGGCCGATCGCGACAGCCATGCCCCAATCGCATGGCAGGACTGTCATACCGACATTTGTCTTCATAAATCGCCCACCATATATGCGTGTCAGAATATTTAGCGCACATTTTTGGGGCGCTTTGAAAACTTTCGCCTACAAGGACCGACAACCATGACGACCATGTCCCACACCCTCGCTCCGAGCATCTCCTCGGGCCTCAAAGGGTTCGGCGCCAGCCTGTTCGGCAAGCTTGCCGCGCACCGTCACGCCGCCAAAACGCTCAAAGCGCTCGACGCGCTCTCCGACCGCGAACTCGCCGACATCGGCCTGCAGCGCGATGACATCTATGATGTCGCCTACGGCCGCATGACCCGCGCCTGAGCTTTACGCATAACACGCTAGAAACGACGCCCGCCGATGTCTTTCGGCGGGCGTCGTCATTTGTGCGACAGGTCTCCCATCGCAAATCTTGACAGTTTAACTCAACCATTGTAGCTAAACGCAAAAAGCAAGCGCCGCCCGGCTGCCAGCAGGATTTTCATCACCTGATCTCGGAGAAACTGGCCTGCTGATGCTGTTTTCATCCTTCCGTCACGCAAACACGCCGCGTCTCGCCCCTGAGGCCGCTCTGTTGTCGACGATTGAAGACCATCGCCCCCATTCCTCCGCTCCAGTTGCCAAGGTCACTTGACCCAAGCCAGCGCGCGGGGTGTTCCTTCGTGTCCCGCGCGCGTCCGCATCCATTCCCCGCGAGGCCCTTGCCATGAACAAACCCCTCACAGCAGCAGATATTCGCGCCGCGAAATCGGCCAACACCGACAAACGTGATCGCGATCTTGCAGATAGCCTCGGCATTTCCGAGGCCGAACTCCTCGCCGCACATGTCGGACAAACTCCGGACATGACCGTCATCAGGATCAAAGCGCATCCGGACGAAGTTATGCCGCGCCTCACCGCACTCGGCAACGTCATGGCGCTGACCCGCAACGCCTCCTGCGTGCATGAGCGCGTCGGCACGTTTGAGACCTACAAATCGGGACCGCATGCCTCGATGGTGCTCGGCAAGGAAATCGACACGCGGATTTTCCCGAAGTTCTGGACTTTCGGCTTCGCCATTGAAAACACGAGCGACAAGGGTATCCGCCGCACGCTGCAATTCTTTGACGCCTCTGGCGATGCCCTTCAGAAAGTCTTTCTGCGCGACACGTCGAACCACGACGCCTGGCAACCGCTCGTCGATGTTCTGAAACTTGAAGATCAATCGACCGACATCTCCGTCGTGCCACGCCAACCCACCGAAGGCGCGAAGATCAACGCAGACAAGCGCGACATTCTCGTCGAGGAATGGCAGCGCATGACGGACACGCACCAGTTCAACCGGATTTCCACAAAGCTCGGGATGAACCGTCTGGGTGCTTATCGCCTCGCTGGCGAACCTTTCGTGCGGGCCATCAAGCCGGAGGCCGTCGCCGGTTTCCTGGAGGCTGTGTCCGCAGCCCATCAGAAAGTCATTCTCTTCGTCGGCAATCGCGGTAACATCCAGATTCACTGGGGCACCCTCGACACCATCAAACCGATGGGGCCTTGGCTCAACGTGCTTGATCCAAACTTCAACCTCCATCTGCGCGGCGATCATCTGGCCGAGGTCTATGTCGTCGACAAGCCGACGAAGCGCGGCCCGGCCGTGTCTCTGGAGGCTTTCGACGCCGAGGGCGGCTTGATCTTCCAATGTTTCGGCCAGCGCGAAGATGACACGGACGATCTCGCCCAGTGGCATCAAATTCTCACCGATCTGCCGGGGGCATAAATGAAACACCTTTTTCTGAGCGCCGCGCTCTTCCTCCCCCTCTCGGCCCATGCGGACAACTACCCGGAGGCCAACTCCATCGTCGCCATTGGCGGGCCGGTCACGGAGATCATCTATGCTCTCGGCGAAGAGGGTCGGCTCGTCGCCCGCGACACCACTTCGCAATTCCCGGAGGCCGCCAACGCCCTGCCCGATGTCGGCTATATGCGCCAATTGTCGGCGGAAGGCGTCCTGTCCGTCGGCCCCGACCTGATCATCACCCGCGACACCGCAGGCCCGCCCGAAGTTCTTGATCAACTCCGCGCCGCGTCGATCCCATTGGTTCCGGTCAAAGACGGGTTCTCCGAGGATTCCGTGATTGTCGCGATCCACACGGTTGGAGACGCGCTCGGGGTACCGGAGAAAGCCGACACCTTGGCGAGCCAGGTCGCGGCACAATTCTCGGATTTGAGGACAGCCCGGACGGAAGCAGGCGACGCGCCGCACGTCCTCTTCATCCTGTCCAACCAAGGCGGACGCCTCAACGTGGCGGGCGGCGGCACCGGCGCAAACGGCATCATCGCACTTGCAGGCGGCGAGAACGTCATGGCAGACGCATTCCAAGGCTACAAGATCATGAGCGACGAGGCGATCATTGCCGCCGCGCCCGATGTGGTCCTCATGATGGAAAGCACAGGCCAAACCGAGCATGACGTCAACAAAAGCGACATCCTCAGCCTGCCCGCCCTGTCACAGACCCCAGCGGGACAAAACGGCGCTTTCGTTCAGATCAGCCCTGCGGCTCTGGGCTTTGGCCCACGCACCGCCGAGTTCGCCACGGAATTGCACAAAGCACTCTGGGCGGCAGCGGGGGACTAACACATGGCCATCGCCGAGACCGGTTCTCATAGCCTGACCGGAGATCGCCGCGACAAGGCGCGCGCCTTGCGCATTGTCCTGATCTTCGGCTTGGGCCTGACCATGCTTTTGGGCCTCGGCTGGGGTGCGGCTGGCGATACGGACGTGATCGGTGCGCTTATGGCCAAGGCCGGGATCGGCGACGCCAGCCTGCGCGATATGACCATCGTCTGGGACATCCGCATGCCGCGTGTCCTCACGGGCGCTCTGGTCGGCGCGGCCCTCGCCGTCGCAGGCGCGGTGATGCAGGGTCTGTTCCGCAATCCGCTCGCTGATCCGGGGCTCGTCGGGGTCTCGGCAGGCGCAGGCTTCGGTGCGGTGGCGGCGATCGTGCTTGGCGGGCTCTTGCCCATTGCCCTGCAAAATCTGGTCGGCGCGTATCTCGTCCCTGTCGCCGCCTTCCTCGGCGGCTGGCTCTCCACAATCGTGCTCTACAAAATCGCCACGCGAGGCGGGCGCACATCTGTCGCAACAATGCTCCTCGCGGGGATCGCCCTTGGCGCCCTGACCGGCGCTCTGACGGGTTTCATCGTCTACAAAGCCACTGACGATCAGCTCCGCGATCTGACCTTCTGGGGCATGGGCTCCGTCGCGGGGGCGACATGGGCGAAGCTCCTGACCGCTGGCCCGATCATCGCACTGGCGCTTCTCACCGCCCCGTTCCTCGCCCGCGCGCTCGACGCCTTGGCCTTGGGCGAAGCGGTCGCCAGCCATATGGGCATCGACACGCAGCGCATGAAGCGCATCGCCATCCTCTCGGTCGCCGGATCGGTCGGAGCCTCTGTCGCCATCACAGGCGGCATCGGCTTCATCGGCATCGTCGTCCCGCACCTTCTGCGCCTGCTGCAAGGGCCGGAACATCGCAATCTTCTGCCCAATGCGGCGCTTCTCGGCGCGATCACTCTTTTGCTCGCCGATATGATCTCCCGCGTCGCCGTCGCCCCTGCCGAACTGCCGATTGGCATCGTCACCGCCTGTCTCGGCGGGCCGTTCTTCCTTTGGATCTTGTTGAAAAACCGCGCCCTTCTGGAAAGCTGAGATGATCACCGCCACCGATATCACCGTCCGCTTCGGCTCTCGCACCGTGCTCGACCAGGTCAATTTCTCCGCTGCGGCTGGCGAAGTGACCGCCATTGTCGGCCCGAACGGCTCCGGCAAGACCACACTCCTGCGGACCCTGACAGGCGAGCAGGATTTCGAGGGTGAAGTTGCCCTCGATGGCATCCCCCTCTCGCATCTCTCGCCCCTCGATCTGGCACAACGCCGCGCGGTCCTGCCGCAATCCGGCAGCATTGCCTTTCCGTTCACCGTTCTCGAACTCGTCCGCCTTGGTCTCACCGCAGGTCTCGCCACCGGGCGCGCGGAAGGGCTTGAACATCTACCGCGCGCAGCCTTGGCCCGCGTGGGGCTCGAAGGTTTTGAAGGCCGCATGGTGCAGGAACTCTCCGGCGGAGAACGCCAGCGCGCCCAGCTTGCCCGCGTGCTGGTGCAAATCTGGGAACCTGTTCTGGACGGTCACCCACGCTGGCTCATCCTCGACGAGCCGGTCTCGGCGCTCGACATCGGCCATCAACTTGCCGTGATGGAATTGGCCCGCGATTACGCCCGGCGTGGTGGCGGCGTCATCGCGGTGATGCATGATCTCAACCTGACAGCTATGTTTGCCGATCACGTCGCGCTGCTCGGCAATGGGCAGATGCTAGCCACCGGCACGCCGCAAGACGTCTTCACCGACGGGCGGTTGTCGGCCTGTTACGGCTGTGCCCTGCGAACGAATACTCCGCCCCCGGCGGGTGGGCCATGGATTTTGCCGCAAGCCTCGCAACACGTTCCCCAGCACTGATAAGATATAAAAAAAGACCGCCCCTGAAAGGACGGTCTTTTTCGATTTTATAATACCTTGAATGCCTTACTCAGTCAGACGGCCTTTTCCATTGGCCCCCAAGCCATTTCCTCAAACGCTTCACGGAAGGCAAATTTCTTGAGGTGCACATCAATGATCGCACGGGCCTTGCCCATGCCTACGTCATCCTGCGCCGTCAGACGCACGATCAGGCTCTGCTCATTCGCCTCCAGTGTCGCAGGCCCCGACGGCAAGGCGGCCTGGCCTGCGGTCGAGGTATATTCGACCTCTACTTTATGAGCGAAATGCTTGCAGAGTTGTTGCAGATATTTGGACGCATGCTGCGTCTCGAAACGTCCGGTTTGAATGTGCACTGGGGTCTCCTAGCTTTTCAGTCAGAATACGGGTTGCGGCACCATCGCGCAATAACTTATGAAAACAATCAAGAATGGAGCAGCTGAGTCTGATCCTCATGGCTTGTCCCTCAGATTGGAGAAACGCATGTCCCGCACCTTGTTGAAAGCCGCCTTTCTGGCGGTGATGGCCACCTCGGCCGTCGCAGAAGATATCACGATTGACACAGCCACCGGCCCCGCGACCGTTCCTCACGCACCCAAATCCGTAGCCGTTTACGACATGGGCGCGCTCGACATGTTGGACGCACTGGGCGTCGAAGGCATCTCCGCCACATCCAAGACTTATCTGCCTTATCTGTCAGACCACCAAAGCGATATCGGCACCCTGTTCGAACCGGATTATGAGGCGCTCAACGCGCTTTCCCCGGAGCTAGTGATCGCCGGGGGACGCTCCTCCGCTCAGGTGGACTCGCTGTCGAAACTCGCGCCGACCATCGACATGACCATGTGGGGCGACAATCTTCTGGACCAGACCCGCGCCCGTCTCGCCACCTATGGCGAGTTATTCGACAAACAGGACGAAGCGGCAACTCTGACCGCCAAACTCGACGACGAGATCGCCGCGACTGAGGCCGCCGTTCAAGGCAAGGGCACCGCGCTCATCCTTCTGACCAATGGCGGCAAGGTTTCGGCCTATGGCGCAGGCGGTCGTTTCGGTTGGATCCACACGGAAATCGGCCTGCCGGAAGTCATCGACGGGCTGGAAGACACGGCCCATGGCGAATCCGTCTCTTTCGAGTTCATCCGTGAAGCCGATCCGGATTGGATCCTTGTGCTCGACCGTGTGGCGGCCATCGGCGGCGAAGGTGAAAGCGCCAAGGCGACGCTCGACAACCCGATCATGGCCGACACCAAAGCCGCGAAAGCCGGACATATCATTTATTTGAACTCGGGCGGTATTTACATTGCCGGCGGCGGCATCCAATCCACGCTTGAAACCCTCGACATCATCAAAACGGCTTTCAGCGGCGACAACTCGTGACACGCAAATCCATCGTCCTCGCCACTTTGGCGGTTTTCACCCTCGTGAGTTTGCTCACGGGGGTGTCGTCTTTGCGCGGGGACGATCTTTGGCTCCTTTTCGTGAGCCGTATTCCCCGCACAGCCGCTGCGCTTTTGGCGGGTGCGGGCCTCGCTGTGGCCGGGGTCATCATGCAGATGCTCAGCCGCAACCGCTTCGTCGAACCAGCCACCGCAGGCACGGGTCAAGCCGCCGCCCTCGGCCTCGTGGCAATCACGCTTTTGGTCCCCGGCGCTGCGATCTGGTTAAAAATGACCGCCTCCACGGTCACCGCCCTCATCGGCACCGCAGGCTTTCTGGCCATCGTGCGCCGCCTGCCCCGCCGCGATCCGCTCATGGTGCCGCTGACCGGCATCGTCTACGGCGGCATCCTCGGCGCGCTGACCACGTTTCTCGCCTATGAGCGCGACCTTCTGCAATATATCGACATCTGGATGACCGGCGAATTTTCCGGCGTCATGCTCGGCCGCTACGAATTCCTCTGGATTGGTGGCATTCTGACCGTGGCGGCTTATCTATATGCCGAACGCTTCACCATCGCGGGGCTTGGCGAAGAGGCCAGCACCTCGCTTGGCCTCGATCATCGCCAGATCATGGCGCTTGGGCTTGCCATCGTTTCGATCATCACAGCGATCACCGTCGTCACCGTCGGGATGATCCCCTTCGTGGGCCTTGTCGTCCCCAACATCGTGGCCCGCATCATGGGCGAAAACCTACGCGCCACATTGCCCGTCGTGGCGGCGAGCGGCGCCGGGCTTGTGCTTGGATGCGATATCCTTTCCCGCGTCATTCGCTACCCGTTCGAAGTGCCCGTCGGCACCATCCTCGGTGTGATCGGTGCGGCGATCTTCCTGTGGCTTCTGAACGGGAGAGCCGCCCGTGGTTAAACCCCGTTTCCTACTGCTCTGTGTGCTATGCGCCTTGTCTGTTGCTGCCTTCATGACCCTTGGTGCGCGCGGCAACTGGGATTTTATCCTCCCGTTCCGTGGGATGAAGCTTCTGGCGCTCGTCACCATCGCATCCGCAGTCGCTCTTTCGACCATGGTGTTCCAGACGCTCACCGCCAACCGCATCCTCACGCCCACGATCATGGGCTTCGATGCGCTGTATCTGATGCTTCAGACCTCGCTGGTGTTCTTCCTCGGCGGGTTGGGTTTTGCCACGCTCGATGCGACGCTGAAATTCGTGCTTGAGACCGCATTGATGCTCACGGCTGCACTCATTCTATTTGGCGCCGTCCTGCGCAATTCAACCGATCTGAGCCGCATGGTGCTGACCGGGCTTATCCTTGGCGTCCTGTTCCGCAGCCTCACCGCGCTCATAAACCGCCTGATCGATCCGTCCGAATTCTCCGTCGTGCAACAAGCGAGCTTTGCCCGCTTCAACGCCGTCAACGCCGATCTGACATGGATCGCCGCCGCAATTACCTTGGCCGCGTTCATCTGGCTGATGCGCAAACATCATGAGTTAGATGTGATTTCGCTTGGCCGTGAAGCGGCGATCAATCTTGGCGTGGATCATGACCGCGCGACACGTCGGCTTCTCGTTGTCGTCGCCCTACTGGTGTCCGTCTCCACTGCCCTTGTCGGGCCGATCGTGTTCTTCGGCCTTCTGGTGTCCGCGCTCACCCACCGGCTGATCGGCACATGGCGGCACTTCGCTCTCCTCCCGGCATCGGCCCTGATCGCCACCACGGTTCTGGTCGCAAGCCAAACACTCTTCGAACGCGCTCTTCGCCTGCAGACCTCGGTTTCCGTGGTGATCGAGGCGCTTGGCGGACTCGTCTTTCTCTTTCTCATCCTGCATCGGAGGCCCCGATGATCGAAACCCTCTCCCTCTCTGTGCACCTCACGGAGACCCCAATCCTGCAAGACGTGTCGGTCAAAATTCCTCTTGCAAAGATGACCGCTCTCGTCGGACCGAACGGGGCCGGAAAATCCACATTGCTGTCTGCCATGGGACGGTTGATCCATCCCGCCGCAGGCGAGGTGCGGCTTGATGGTAAACTCCTGTCCGACTACTCCCCAAAGCGACTTGCGAAACATCTCGCGATTTTGCGGCAGGACAGCCAGATCACCCCGCGCCTCACTGTGCGCGATCTGGTTGGATTCGGTCGCTATCCCCATAGCCACGGACGCCCCGGCCCGAAGGATTTCGAGGCCATTGATGCGGCCATTGCGCGGCTCGATCTCAAGGAGTTCGCGGATCGTTTCCTCGACACCCTGTCGGGCGGGCAACGTCAACGCGCCCTGATCGCGATGGTTCTGACCCAAGACACCGATGTGCTCCTTTTGGACGAGCCTTTGAACAACCTCGACATTGTACACGCCCGAACCGTGATGCGCGTCGCGCGTGAAGAGGCGGACAAAGGCAAAACGGTTGTCGTTGTCCTCCATGATCTCTCCGTCGCAGCAACCCATTCAGACCATGTGGTTGCGCTGAAAGCTGGCCGCCTGCATTCCGAAGGAAGCCCAGAGAAGGTAATCTCTCACGAGAACCTGTCCGATCTTTACGACACCGAGGTCCAGGTGTTGGAAGCCGAAGGACGCCGCATCGTTCTGACGGTTTAAGAGCAGAGCGGTGGACAATCCAAAGGCCTGAGACAAGACTATCACAGCGCACCAAAGCGCCACAGAGGATTTCATGACCCGCATTCTTTTCGATCTCGACGGCACGCTGATCGACAGCGCGCCAGACATTCACGCCATGGCGAATGTCCTTCTGAAACAAGAAGGCAAACCGCTCATTTCCCTGACCGAGGCGCGTAGCTTTGTCGGAAATGGCGCGAAGGTGTTCGTGGAACGCATGCGCGGCGCGCGGGCCATCCCAGACAGCGAGCAGACACGGCTGCATCAGGCCTTTCTGAAGCTCTACGAAACCGCCGTCACCCTGACCCGGCCCTATCCCGGTGTCATCGATGCTTTGTCGTCGCTCAAAGAGGCTGGGCATCGGCTCGGGATCGCGACCAACAAACCGCATCACGCGGCGCTTGCCGTGCTTGATCACCTCGCACTGACGCCGTTCTTCGACGTTGTGATTGGTGGCGATAGCCTAGCAACGCACAAGCCTGATCCGCTGATGCTGCACACCGGTTTCGACAAGCTCGGCAGTGGCGCGCGGGTCTTTGTGGGAGACAGCGAGATTGACGCGGCGGCGGCGCAGAACGCAGATGTGCCGTTCCTGTTGTTCACCGAAGGCTACCGCAAAGCCGAGGCCGACAGCCTTGGGGCCGTTGGCCTCTTTTCCGACTACGCGGAGCTGCCCCGGATGGTGTCAGAGGCCGCCCGATAAGGTCTGGCTCAGGACCGACGGAGCAAAAACAGACAAGGCGGACACAGAGACATGCCCCGCGTCCGCCTTGTCTCAGCATCCGAACAGATACTTATTTGGCTGGGACGCCAAGCTCAGCCAATTCATCCCAGCATTCCAGAGCCTTAGCCGCATACATCAGCACCGGCCCCCCGCCCATCTGGACGTTCATCGCGAGCATTTCGGTCAGCTCTTCACGGGTGCCGCCGTGTTTCATCAGGGCTTCGACGTGAAAGCCGATGCAGGGTTCGCAGCGCACGGACACGGCCATCGCCGTTGCCAGAAGTTCCTTGGTCTTGTGATCGAGCGCTTCCCCTTCCAGCGCGGCTTTCGACATGGCACCAAAGCCCGCCGGAATGTTCTTATTGGCCTTGTTCAGCGCGCGCAGCGCTTCGCGCATGGATTCGTTCTTTTCAACCCAGGACATGGGAAACTCCTTGTTCGCGTGTCTTTATTTCGCAGTCTTTCGCACATGCAGCATGGCGCGACTTTGATCCGAGTCAAACATATTCAGATATAAACAAGCGTGAACAAACAGCCGCATAGAAAAGGGCCCGCACATGTGGCGGACCCCGATGTTGACGGTCAAATTTGACCTGTCGGATTTGCGTCGGACTTCTGTCGGACTTTCGTCGGGCAGAGATCCGAGACCTTGCGCTTACTGCGGGATCTCGCCGGTCAGGCCTTCAACGTAGAAGTTCATGCCTGCGAGGGTGCCATCATCGGCCACTTCGCCGTCAGCCAGCCAGACGGAACCGTCCTGTTTGTTGATCGGACCGGTGAACGGGTGGTACTCGCCCGCAGCGATGGAATCGCGCAGCGCTTCGGCGCCCGCTTTCACATCTTCCGGAACAGCGGAGGAAATCTCGCCGATGCCGACCATGCCGGCGCCGATACCATCCCAGGTCATGTCGCTTTCCCATGTGCCGTCGATCACAGCCTGAACGCGCTCGATGTAATAGGGCGCCCATTCGTCAATGATGGAGGAGATACGCGGCATCGGGCCGAACTCGGCCATGTCGGCAGCTTGGCCGAAGGTGTAGACGTTGCCAGCTTTCTGCGCAGAGATCTGCGGCGCGGTGGAGTCGGTGTGCTGCAGCACGACGTCGATGCCTTGGTCGATCATCGCCTGAGCCGCGTCAGCTTCTTTCGCCGGGTCGAACCAGGTGTTCAGCCAGACGACGGACATTTCCACATCCGGGTTCTCTTTCTTGGCGTGCAGGAAGGAGGAGTTGATGCCACGGATCACTTCCGGGATCGGGAAGGACCCGATGTAGCCGATTTTGTTCGACTTGGTCATGTGACCGGCGAGGTAGCCTTCAACCGCACGGCCTTCGTAGAAACGGGCGGAGTAAACACCGACGTTCGGCGCGGTTTTATACCCGGTGGCGTGCTCGAATTTCACGTCCGGGAATTTGGAAGCGACGTTGATGGTCTGATCCATGTAGCCGAAGGAGGTGGTGAAGATGATGTCCGCACCGGAGAGCGCCATTTGGGTCATCACGCGCTCAGCGTCCGGGCCTTCCGGCACGCTTTCCTGTTCCACCAGTTCGATGGCGTCGCCGAAATGCTCAACCATCACCATGGCGGCTTCGTGGTGGTGCTGGGACCAGCCACCGTCGTTCTTCGGACCGACATAGATGAAGCCCACTTTCACCGGATCGGCAGCGAAGGACGGCATCGCCGCGCCAAGCGCGAGAGCGGAGGCCGCGGCTGCGGTCAGCAGAGTTCTACGTTTCATGGATATTCTCCCCTGTTGGAATATATGCCCTCGCGACAATCACGAGGTGTGGAAAATCCGCCCGAGCATGGCCGGTGCGTTGGAGGCACCATGACGCCGCGCGGAAATGACGACAAGGACCAGAATGGTCGCAAGGAAAGGCGACATGGACAAAAGCTCCACCGGAACTTTCGCGCCCGCCGCCTGAAGGTTGAGTTGCAAGACGGTGATGCCGCCAAAGAGGTAGGCCCCGATCAGAACGCGGCCCGCTTTCCAGCTCGCGAAGACGACGATCGCGAGAGCAATCCAGCCGATCCCGGCGGTGATCCCGTCGGTCCATTGCGGCACACGCACGAGGCTGATGTAAGCGCCGCCAAGCCCAGCCATGGCCCCACCAAACCCAATGGCCGCAAAACGGACGGCCTTGACCTTGTAGCCAAGGGCGTGGGCGGCAGCATGGTTTTCCCCGACCGCGCGCAGGATGAGGCCGGCGCGGGTAAACTTGAGGAAAGCCCAGATCACAACGACCATGACCAGCGACAGGTAGACAATAGCGTCATGCTGGAACAGCACCGGACCGATGACCGGAATGTTTTCCAGCACCGGAATGTTGAGATCCGGCATACGCGGCGGTGACATGCCTTGGTAATTTTGGCCCAAGAGCGACGCAAGGCCGGTGCCCAAAAGCGTCAGGGCGAGACCGGCGGGCACCTGTGTCGTCAGGAAAATCTGGGTCAAAAGGCCGAAGAGCATGGAGAGCGCCGCACCGCCGATGGCGGCAGCGATGAAACCCACGGTCGGCGACTGCGTCTCGATCGCAGCGATGAAACCGCAGACCGCCCCGAAGATCATCATGCCTTCAACGCCGAGGTTCAGAACGCCGGATTTCTCCGTGACCATTTCGCCCAGAGCGGCGAGGAGGATCGGGGTCGAGGCCACCATGAGAGAGGCCAGAAGGACAACAGGGTTGATCGAACCGAAATCCATTACGCGGTCTCCCGGTTGATGAAGGTGATGCGGTAATTCACCACGAGGTCCATGGCGAGAAGGATCATCAGGAGCATGCCTTGGAACACCTGAATGGCGGCGGAAGGCAGGCCCAGCATGAACTGTGCGAGTTCCCCGCCAATGAAGGTGAGCGCCAGCAAGAGCCCGGCGAGCAGGATGCCGATGGGATTGAGGCGTCCGAGGAAGGCCACGATGATCGCGGTGAAGCCATAACCTGCGCCGAAGTCGATGGAGATTTGACCAGCGGGGCCTGTCACTTCGAACAAACCCGCGAGGCCCGCAAGAGCGCCAGCGGCACCGAGGCAGAACATGACAAGAAGCTTGTCTTTGACGCCCGCAAAACGCGCCGCGCGCGGGCTTTCTCCCGTCAGGCGGATTTGGAAGCCGAGGAGATGTTTATTCAGAAGTACATAGGCGGCGACCACTGCACCCAAAGCGGCGATGACGCCCCAGTGCGCCCCCGTGCCGGGGATCAGTTCAAGGTTCGACATCCAAGGAATTTGGCTCATGTTGCGAGAGCCGGGAAAGCCATTGCCCTCCGGGTTGCGCAGAAAGCCAAGGGCGGCAGAGGCGAGGATTTGTTCGGCCACGTAGACCAGCATCAGCGAGACGAGAATCTCGTTGGTGTTGAATTTGGTTTTCAAAATGGCCGGGATCATCGCCCAGAGAAAGCCGCCGACAGCACCCGCGATGACCATGAGCGGGAAAATCCACCACGCATCCAGCGGGTAGAGCGCGAGACCGACGGAAGCGCCAGTAATAGCGCCCATGATGTACTGACCTTCCGCTCCAATGTTCCAAATGCCGGCTTTGAAGCCCAGTGACAGGCCAATGGCGATCAGGATCAGCGGCCCGGCTTTGACGAGAAGCTGCGGGCGCGAATAGGAGGCAAATTGTTCGTTGAACAGCGGATCCCAGAAAATCGTGCGGATCGCGGCGACCGGGTCTTTGCCCATCGCGGCGAAGAGAAGCCCGCCGAGGATCATGGTCAGGACGACCGCAAAGACAGGCGTCGCGAGGGTCCAGAATTTCGAGGGTTCGGGGCGTTTGACGATGGCGATCATCCAGCCACCTCCGTTTCTTGCGTCGTCTCCGCCGCGTGCATATCATGCGCGCCCCCCATCATAAGGCCGATCTCATCCACGGTGAGACCTTTGGCCGGACGCGGCGCGGTCAGTGTGCCCTCGTTGAGGGCGGCGAAATGATCAGAAATTTCCATCAGCTCGTCGAGATCCTGAGAAATCACGATGAGACCCGCGCCTTTGGCCGCAAGATCAAGCAAAGCCTGCCGGATCGCCGCCGCGGCGGAGGCATCGACGCCCCAGGTCGGCTGGTTCACGACAAGCACTTTCGGATCTTGCAGCACCTCACGTCCGATGACGAATTTCTGCAGGTTACCGCCGGACAGCGAGCGCGCGGCAGAGCCGGGACCGGGGGTGCGCACGTCGAAGGATTTGATGATGTCCCTCGCAAAGCTCTCGGTCTTCTTCCAGTTCAGGAAATTGTTTTTGCTGAGTTTCTTGCGGATATTCGCGGTCAGAACCGTGTTTTCCGTCAGGCTCATATTGGGCGCGGCGGCGTGGCCGAGACGCTCTTCCGGCGCGGCCAGAAGACCGATCTTGCGCCGGGCGTTCGGCGCCATATGGCTCACATCCTGCTTGTCGAAAATCACCGAGCCCTTGCCGGTTTTCGCCTCGCCCGACAGCACAGAGAGCAATTCGTCCTGTCCGTTGCCTGCAACCCCGCCGATGCCAAGCACCTCGCCGGCGCGGAGTCGCAGGGAGACGTCTTTGAGCCGTGTTCCAAACGGGTTCGAGGGCACGAAGTTCAGCCCCTGCACATCAAGCAGCACCTCACCTGCCTCGCTACTTTCGCGCGAGGGCACATGCAGCGTCTGGCCGACCATCATTTCCGCCATCTCGCGCGCTGAAGTGGCTTTCGGATCGCAGGTGCCAACCATCTTGCCAAGCCGCAGGATCGTGGCCCCGTCGCACAGCGCCCGGATTTCTTCCAGCTTGTGAGAGATGTAGAGGATCGAAGTGCCCTCGGATTGCAGCTTGCGCAGGGTCTTGAAGAGAATCTCGACCTCCTGCGGCGTCAGAACCGAGGTCGGCTCGTCCATGATCAGAAGCTTCGGGTCTTGCAGCAGGCAACGGATGATCTCCACCCGTTGCCGTTCACCTGCGGAGAGATCACCGACGATGCGGTCGGGGTCGAGTGGCAGACCGTAGTTTTCGGAAACCTCGCGGATCGCCTGCGCCAGATCGCTCATTTTCGGCGGATTTTCCATGCCGAGCGCGACATTTTCGGCGACGTTCAGCGCTTCGAACAGAGAGAAATGCTGGAACACCATCGCGACGCCTGCGGCACGGGCCGCCTGCGGGTTCTGCGGGGCGTAGGAGCCGCCGTGCAGCTTCATGAAGCCCGCATCCGGTTTCTCCAACCCATAAATCATTTTCACCAGCGTCGATTTCCCGGCGCCATTCTCGCCCAAAAGCGCATGTACCTCGCCGGGTCCGATGGAGAAACTCACATCGTCATTGGCGCGCACGCCGGGATATTCGCGGGTCAAGCCCACGACTTTCAAAAGCTCCGTCACGCAGTCCGTTCCCCATAAGATTCTGTGATCTTTCGCCCCCAGATTACTTGGGCCGCAACCCCAACCGCAATGGCCTGCGGGTGTTTCCCGAGCTCTGGTTGCCCAATTGGACAGCAGATGCAATCGATTTGAGCATCCCCGTGACCCAAATCCCGAAGACGATTGCGAAACCGCGCCCATTTGGTGCGCGAGCCAATAAGCCCGGCGAAGGCAAACCCATGGCCCAGCGCGCGGTGGCACAGCTCCAGATCGAGCGCATGGGAATAGGTCAGGATCAGGTGCTCGGCCTCACTGGGCGCATAGCTCATAAACCGCTCGGGCTTGTCTGCGACCAGCTGCGTGACACCCTCCGGGATCACCTCTGGAAAACGATTGGTAGCGGTGTCGATCCAAGTGATCGCCAGGTCTGGCAAGGGCGCAAGCGTCGCCACGATGGCGCGCCCAACATGCCCCGCGCCCCAGACCCAGATCGGACGTGTGGCGTGCGTGATCGGTTCGATCATCCAATCGCTGCAAAGGCTTGGTGTAATGACACCCTGTGCCCGCGCCTCTGACAATATCTTTTTCACCGTGAAGGGCATGAGGCCGGGACCACGGGCGAAGACATCTTCCGGGATGTCCGCGACGCTCTCGAAGACCTCCGTCAAAAGCGTCACCGCCCCGCCGCAGCATTGCCCCATCGCGGGACCAAGCGGCAGGCGTTGCAAGCGCGGGGCGTCAAACGCATGTTTGGCCGCCTCATATTCCAAAGTGCCGCCGCCGATGGTCCCGGATTGGCCAAAGCCCCCAACCCTGTGCCAGACCAACATGGATGCACCGACCTCGCGCGGGGCGGAGCCTTGCACCTCCGCCACCACGACGCGGGCCACAGGGCCATGCGCTTCGATGGCCGTTTTCAATGCCTCCCTGTCGAAACTCACGCGCTCGCCTCCCCCTTGGCCCGAGCGATGGCAGACAGGCATTCTTCGGGCGTAGCAGGAGCATTCAGAGCCGGGTAGTTCGGCCCGCAAGCCGCACAGGCGTCCGAGAGCGCGAGGAAGGCGGAGATGCCCAACATAAAGGGCGGCTCGCCGACAGCCTTGGAGCGGTAGATCGTCTCTTCGCGGTTGCGCCCATCCCACAGGTCCACATTGAACACGTCGGGCGCATCAGAACAGGCCGGGATTTTATAGGTCGAGGGGGCGTGGGTCTTGAGCATGCCCTTGTCGTCCCACACAAGCTCTTCGGTGGTGAGCCAGCCCGCGCCCTGCACGTAGCCGCCTTCGACCTGCCCCTTGTCGAGCGCCGGGTTCAGCGAAGCGCCCGCGTCATGCAGGATGTCGGCGCGCAGAATGCGGTTCTCACCGGTCAGCGTGTCGAGCGCCACCTCGGTGATGGCGATGCCATGGGCAAAATAGAAGAACGGACGCCCCTTGCCCGCGATGCGGTCCCATTCGATTTTCGGTGTTTTGTAAAACCCGGTCGAAGAAAGCGAAACGCGGTTCATATAGGCAAGGCTGATCAGTTCAGCGAAGTCCATCTCGTGAACGCCGAAATGCACCTTACCGTTGGCCCAAGACACATCGCTTTCGCCGAAGCGTTCTAGGATGAAGACCTCAAGCCGGGTGCGGATGCGGTCACAGGCGTTTTTCACCGCCATGCCGTTCAGGTCGGACCCAGAAGAGGCGGCGGTGGCCGAGGTGTTCGGAACCTTGGCGGTGTCCGTCGCGGTGATCTTCACCTTATCCAGAGAGACGCCAAATTCCTGCGCCGCGACTTGGGCGACCTTCTGGAACAGCCCCTGCCCCATTTCCGTGCCGCCGTGGTTCAGGTGGATCGAGCCATCGTTATAAATATGAACCAGCGCGCCCGCCTGATTGAGGTGGGTCAGCGTGAAGGAAATACCGAACTTAACAGGCGAGACACCCAATCCTTTTTTGATGATTGGGTTCTCTGCATTCCATTTTGCAATGGCATTTTTGCGTATAGTATAGTCGGAGGTCTTCAGAAGTTCCTCTGTCATACCGTGCAGGATGAAGTCTTCGACCTCCTGACCATAGGGCGTCAGCTTGCCGCGCGGCGTGACTTGCCCCCCAGCGTGTTTGGGATGATCGTCGAGATGTTCAATGCTGCCCAGAGAGGTCGGCTCGCCCTCGACAGAGAGCACATGATCCTCGGGCATACCGTCGCCCGCGGTCGGAACCACCATCTCGTCGTAATAGTTGAGCTTGCGCACTTCGATCGGGTCTTTGCCGAGCGTGTGGGCGATGTGATCGACAACGCGCTCGATGCCTAGAACACCCTGCGGCCCGCCAAAGCCGCGATAGGCGGTGTTGGACTGGGTGTTCATCTTGAGCCTGTGGCTCTCAATCCGGGCATTGGGAAGGAAATAGGCGTTGTCTGCGTGCAGCATGGCGCGGTCGGCCACCGGCAGGGTCAGGTCCATCGACCACCCGGCCCGCGTCAATTGAAGAAAATCTATGCCAAGAATACGCCCCTCTTCATCAAATCCGCAGGTATAAGAGATGCGAAAGTCATGGCGTTTTCCGGTGATGATCATGTCATCGTCGCGGTCATAGCGCATCTTGCAGGGCTTACCGGTATCGCGCGCCGCGATGGCGCAGGCGATGGCAAGCCAGTTGCCCTGAGATTCCTTGCCACCAAAACCACCGCCCATGCGGCGGGTTTCAACGCGCACCGCATGCATCGGAATGTGCAGCGCATGGGCGACCTTGTGCTGAATCTCGGAGGGGTGCTGGGTCGAGGCATGGACCAGCATATCGCCGCCTTCCTGCGGGATGACGGCGGCGGCCTGTCCTTCGAGATAGAAATGCTCCTGACCGCCCATCTCGATCATGCCTTCGATCACATTGGGGGCTTCAGAGATGGCCTTGGCGGCATCGCCGCATCCGTAAATGCGCGGACCGTCTTCGAACCGACTTTCTGCCTCCATAGCAGCGTCATAATCGAGAAGCGCAGGGAGTTCCTTGTAGTCAATCTTGCCAAGCTTCGCGGCCTTGCGCGCGGCGAGGTGCGAGGTGGCGACGACGAGGAAAATCGGTTGACCGATGAACTGCACCTCGCCGGAGGTGAGCAAAGGTTCGTCACCTAGAGAGGGCGAGCAATCGGGCACGTGATCACCGAAATCCTCAGCCGTGTAAACCTTGACCACACCGGGCGCGGCGCGGACGGCGGAGAGGTCCATCGCGGTGATCTCGCCATGCGCGACAGACGACAGCCCGAAGGCCAGATGCAGCGCACCGACGGGCAGCGGGATGTCATCAATGTAACGGGCTTGGCCGGTCACATGGAGCTTTGCGGCATCATGCGGAAGGGGGGAACCAACAGACATTACGCGCCCTCCTTCACGTCGAGGACCGAGGTGGTGAGGCCTTCGGTTTCCGCGAAATAGCGTTTCAGCATGTTCTGGGCGGCCGTTAGGCGATAGGCGGCGGAGGCGCGCATGTCGCTCATCGGGGTGTAATCTTCTGCGAAACTGGGAAGCGCGGCTTCGATGGTGTCCATCGACCAGGGCTTGCCGATCAGTATCGCCTCAACCGTTTTCGCCCGCGCGGGTGTCCCCGCCATACCACCAAAGGCGATCCGGGCGGAGGAGATAGCGCCATCCGAAACAGTGATATTGAACGCACCGCAGACGGCAGAAATATCCTGATCGAAACGCTTCGAGAGCTTGTAGACCTTGAGATCTTTCAGGCCGGATTTCGACACGATGATGCTTTCGACAAACTCCGACTCGGCACGGTCCTGTTTGCCGTAAGCGATAAAGAACTCTTCCAGCGGAATGGTCCGGCGATCTTCACCTTTGCGCAGCCTGAGCATCGCCCCGGCGGCAATCAGCGGCGGCGGACTGTCCCCGATGGGAGACCCGTTGGCGATATTGCCGCCAAGGGTCGCAGCGGCGCGCACTTGGGTGGAGGCAAAGCGGCGATACATCTCCGAAAGGGACGCGGAATGCGGTTTGAACAGGGCGATCAGATCGGCAATCGGGGTCATCGCGCCAATTTCGAATGCCTCGTCGGTCTCCGTCACGCCCTTCAGATCTTCAACACCATTCAGGAAAATGACCTCATTCAGATCGCGCATCTGTTTGGTGACCCAAAGCCCGACATCGGTCGCCCCCGCGATCAACGTGGCGTCGGGGCGCAGGGCATAAATGGCGGCGAGTTCCTCGGAACTTTCCGGGCGCTCGACAATGGCCGGGGCCGTGAACGGGATATGCTCCAACTCTTCCGGGATCGGCGCGTCTTCGACCTTGCGCGCGGCGCGCAGGATCGGGGCGTAGCCGGTGCAGCGGCACAGGTTGCCCGCCAGAATGTCATCATGATTGGTCTCGCCGCGCGCATGCGCCGTCGCGAGAGACATGACGATGCCCGGGGTGCAAAAACCGCATTGGCTGCCGTGTTCTTCGATCATCGCCTGTTGCACGGGATGCAGCTTGTCACCTTTGGACAAGCCTTCCACCGTGGTGACGGATTTGCCGTGAAGCTGTGGCAGGAACAGGATGCAGGCGTTCAGAGGTTTCTTGCCGCTTTCATCCTCCACCATCACGGTGCAGGCGCCACAATCGCCTTCGTTGCAGCCTTCCTTGGTGCCCGTGAGGCCGCGTGTTTCGCGTAGATATTCGAGCAGAGTTCGCGTCGGCGCGTCGCTTGCGGTGATAAGCTCGCCGTTCAGCCGAAAAGTGATCTCCATACGTCAGACCAGCCGCTTTCTTGTTCAAAACACGCGCCCGATGCGGCGGAAAGCGCGTGTGATTTCTAAAAGAAAACCGAGATGCGCGGTGTTTTGCAAGGGATTCTTAATCGCTTTTGCTTGGCTTTTGTACTTTTGATCAAAAAATGAGCGCCCGCGAGAAGCTGTGGACAAGTGGCGTTTTGCCCTTGGCGAGCCGCGCGCGCTTGCGATAGCTTGCCCCTTACATGAGCACAGCTTCCTTTATCCATCTGCGGGTCCACACCGAATATTCGCTCCTCGAAGGGGCGATGAAGCTCAAGAAATTGAGTGGCATGGTTGCGGACATGGGCATGCCCGCCGTGGCCGTGACGGACACGAACGATCTGTTCTGCGCGCTGGAATTTTCCGAGTATTCCAAAGGGGCTGGCATCCAGCCGATCATCGGCTGTCAGATCAGCGTGGCCTACACGAAGCCAGAGCCCGGCGCGAAGCCGAAAGCCCCTGCCCCGGTGGTTTTGCTGGCCCAGAACGAGACTGGCTATGAGCATCTGATGAAGCTCAATTCTTGTCTCTATGTCGACAAGCACGACGGCATACCGCAGGTGACGCTTGAGGAGCTGGAGCGCTATTCCGGCGGGTTGATCTGTCTCACGGGCGGCTCCGACGGGCCGATTGGGCGGATGATCCGCGATCACCACGAACCGCAGGCGCGCGCGCTTCTGGAGCGGTTCAAAGCGATCTATCCGAACCGGCTCTACGTCGAATTGCAGCGCCATCCGGGCGAGGAAGGCAGCCATACGGAGGCCGAACGGCTGACCGAGCGGCCTTTCGTGGAATGGGCCTATGATTTGGGCCTGCCGCTGGTGGCGACGAATGATGTGTATTTCCCGAAATCCGAGATGTACGAGGCGCATGACGCGCTTTTGTGTATCGCCGAAGGGGCTTACGTCGATCAGGTCGAACCACGCCGCCGCCTGACGCCGGAGCATTATTTCAAATCCCCCGCCGAAATGATCGCGCTGTTTGCCGATCTGCCGGAGGCCATTGAGAACACGGTGGAGATCGCGAAACGCTGTGCGTTCAAAGCCTATAAGCGCGCGCCGATCCTGCCGAAATTTGCCGATGACGAGGTCGAGGAACTGCGCAAACAGGCGTGGGAAGGCCTCGACAAACGCCTCGCCGTGATCCAGCCCGCTGCCCCACGGGAAGAGTATGAGGACCGGCTCAAATTCGAGCTTGGGATCATCGAACAGATGGGCTTTCCGGGCTACTTCCTGATCGTGGCCGACTTCATCAAGTGGTCGAAAGATCACAACATCCCGGTCGGACCGGGACGGGGCTCAGGCGCTGGCTCTCTGGTCGCCTATGTGTTGACCATCACGGACCTTGACCCGCTGCGCTATTCGCTGCTGTTCGAACGCTTCTTGAACCCGGAACGTGTGTCGATGCCTGACTTCGATATCGACTTCTGCATGGATCGCCGCGAAGAGACGATCCAATACGTGCAGCAGAAATACGGGCGCGACAAGGTGGGGCAGATCATCACCTTCGGTGCGCTTTTGTCCAAAGCGGCGGTGCGCGACATCGGGCGGGTTTTGCAGATGCCTTACGGTCAGGTGGACCGTCTGTCGAAGCTGATCCCCGTCGAAGGCGTCAAGCCAGTGTCGATCAAACAGGCGCTGGAAGACGAACCGAAACTGCGCGAAGAGGCCCGCAACGAAGAGGTCGTGGATCGGCTTTTGACCTATGGCCAGCAGGTCGAAGGGCTTTTGCGGAACGCATCGACCCACGCGGCGGGGGTTGTGATCGGCGACCGGCCCTTGGACCACCTCGTGCCGCTCTACCAAGACCCGCGCTCCGACATGCCCGCGACCCAATTCAACATGAAATGGGTCGAGCAGGCCGGTCTGGTGAAGTTCGACTTTCTTGGCCTCAAGACGCTGACGGTGATCCAGTCCGCGATGGACCTGATCTTCAAATCCGGTCGCCCCCTGCACATCGCCGCTGACGGGACCGAGCTTTATGAGCCGCCAGAAGGCGGGGAGAACGAGATCAACCTCATCCCGCTGGATGACGAAAAGACCTACAAGCTCTATTCGGACGCCAAGACCGTTGCGGTGTTCCAGGTGGAGAGCTCGGGCATGATGCAGGCGCTTCGGCAGATGAAGCCGACCTGTATCGAGGACATCGTGGCGCTTGTGGCGCTGTATCGTCCCGGCCCGATGGAAAACATTCCGACCTATTGCGACGTGAAACACGGGCGCAAGGAATTGCAGTCGGTCCACCCGACCATCGACCACATCCTCGCGGAGACGCAGGGCATCATCGTGTATCAGGAACAGGTGATGCAAATCGCGCAGGTCATGGCGGGCTATTCGCTCGGCGGCGCTGACCTTCTGCGTCGTGCGATGGGTAAAAAGATCAAAGAGGCGATGGACGCCGAACGCCCGAAATTCGAGGCGGGCGCGGCGAAGAACGGGGTCGATAAAAAGAAAGCTTCCGAGGTCTTCGACCTTCTGGAGAAATTCGCCAACTACGGCTTCAACAAATCCCACGCGGCAGCCTATGGCGTCGTATCCTACCAGACCGGCTGGCTCAAAGCGAACCACCCGGTGGAGTTCATGGCGGGCGTCATGAACTGCGATATTCACCTGACCGACAAGCTGTCGATCTTCTGTGAAGAGGTGCGGCGCGGGCTTGATATCGAGATCATTCCGCCCTGTGTGAACCGCTCTCTGGCGACGTTCGATGTGGTGGATCAGAAGCTAGTCTATGCGCTCGGTGCGCTGAAAAACGTCGGCGTCGAAGCGATGCAATTGATCGTCAAGGCACGCGAAGAAGGCGGCAAACCCTTTGTGACGCTCTATGATTTCGCGCGCCGCGTCGATCTCAAAAAGGTCGGCAAGCGACCGCTTGAGATGCTTGCCCGTGCAGGCGCCTTTGACCTTCTGGACAGCAACCGCCGCCGCGTTTTCGACAGCCTCGACGCGCTGGTGCAATATTCCGCCGCGATCCATGAACAGAAGGCCTCGAACCAAGTGTCGCTCTTTGGCGATGCGGGCGAAGACCTGCCGGAACCGCGGCTGTCACCGGTCGGCGATTGGGTCGCCTCCGAACGGTTGATGGAAGAGCAGAAAGCCATCGGCTTCTACCTCTCCGGCCACCCGCTCGACGATTACGCAGCCGCGCTCAAACGCAAGAAAATCGGTACCATCGCCGAGGTGCAGGCCAAGGCAGAGGCCGAAGGCGGCACGATCATGAAGGTTGGCGTTTTGGTGTCCGGCTTCCGTCCGATGAAATCCGGCAAAGGCACGCGCTACTTCCGGATGAACATTTCCGACCCGACAGGTCAGCTTTCCGGCATCGCGATGTTCCCGAAGAAGGGCGAATACGACTCCTCCTACGATATTTTCGAGAAACACGACAAACTTGTCATGTCGCTTGAGGGCCGGTTCAACGACGGGCAGTTCGACCCGATGATCCGCTCCGTCGCCCCGATGGAGACCGTCGTCGCCGATGCCGGCGGCGCGGCGCTCAAGATTTATTGCGAGAACACGCAGGCGATCATTCAGGTCGGTGAACTTTTGACCCGCGTGACGGAAGAGGCGAAGCAACCCGCCAAGGGCGCGATCAGTTTCTGCCTCATGCCGCCTGACACGCAAAACGAAGTCGAGATCGACGTGCCGCAGCCGTTCGTCATCACCCCGGAGATCAAAGGCGCGATCAAGTCCTTTGACGGCGTGGTACTGGTTGAGGATATGTGAGGCGGGCTGGTTCGCCCGACGACGCAGTACGCAGGAACCTTACGGTCACAATCTGCGGTGCAGATTGTAACTTCACCAATGCGGCGGGCGTTGATCGGCGAGCGGCACGGAACCGTCTGTCTCCGACTGACGCAGGGCTTCGGCCTCCATCAACATACCAAGCCGACGTTCGGCATTTTCGATGATACGCTCCTGCTGCGCGACGATGTCGGACAGCTCCTCAACGGTTTTCGTGAGATAGGCGACCTGTTCTTCAAGGGCTGTGATGCGGGTTTCGTCGGACATGTCGGATCCTCTCTCGTTCGAACTTGGGCACATGTGAGCGCGATATAGGCCCCTTATAGGCCTCTGTCATAGGGATTTCACAGGCCAGACATGCCTGCCGCCTTGCCCCTTTGGCCCCCGTGCGATATGCCGCCCGCGACAAAGTGCAAAAGGACCGGCCATGGCCAAGCCCAAGAAAACCCCGCGCCCCAAGGCAGTGACGCCGAAGGGCTTTCGTGATTACTTCGGCACCGAGGTGAGCGAGCGCAAACATATGCTCGATCAGATCGCTGAAGTCTATCATCTTTACGGGTTTGAAGCACTGGAAACCTCGGCCGTGGAAACCGTCGAGGCGCTCGGCAAATTCCTCCCCGATGTGGACCGCCCGAACGAGGGTGTATTCGCCTGGCAGGAAGACGACTCGGATTGGGTCGCGCTGCGCTATGACATGACCGCGCCGCTCGCGCGGGTCGCGGCACAGTACCGCCAAGACCTGCCCTCCCCCTATCGCCGCTTTGCGATGGGGCCGGTATGGCGCAACGAAAAACCGGGGCCGGGACGTTTCCGCCAGTTCTACCAGTGCGACGCCGACACCGTGGGCGCGCCGTCTGTGGCCGCTGACGCAGAGATTTGCGCGATGCTGTCGGACACGCTGGAAGCCGTCGGCATCCCGCGCGGCGATTACATCATTCGTGTGAACAACCGTAAGGTTCTCGACGGCGTTCTGGAGGCCGCTGGCCTGCCCGACACCGCGGAATTCGCGACTGTGCGCGGCATCGTTTTGCGCACCATCGACAAGCATGACAAGTTCGGCGACGCAGGCGTCATGGCTCTGCTCACCGAAGGGCGAAAAGACGAGAGCGGCGACTTCACCGAAGGTGCTGGCCTTGCCAAAGCACAGGTCGAATTGATCCTTGGTTTCGTCAATGGTCGCCAAGACAGCAATGCCACCACCTTGGACCGTCTGGGCGCGCTGGTTGGCGAGGCAAAAACCGGCCAAGAGGGCGTCGCGGAACTGCGCGAGATCGCCGAGTTGCTCGAAGGCCAAGGCTACGGTCCCGACCGTATCGTTATCGATCCCGCCGTGGTGCGTGGCCTCGGTTATTACACCGGCCCGGTCTACGAGGCCGAGCTGACCTTTGAAGTCACCGACGAAAAAGGCCGCGTGCGCGAATTCGGTTCCGTCGCCGGCGGTGGCCGGTACGACGATCTGGTGAAACGCTTCACTGGTCAGGCTGTCCCGGCGACGGGTATGTCCATCGGCGTCGACCGTCTTCTGGCCGCACTGCACGCCACGGGTCGGATCGGCTCGAAGGCGCAAGGCCCTGTCGTGGTGACCGTGATGGATCGCGACCGGATGGGCGACTACATGGAAATGGTGACGGAACTGCGCCAAGCGGGCCTTCGCGCCGAAGTCTACCTCGGCAACCCGAAGAACTTCGGCAACCAGCTCAAATATGCTGACAAGCGTGAAAGCCCGGTGGCGATCATTCAGGGCGGCGACGAGGCCGAGCGCGGCGTGGTGCAGATCAAGGACTTGATCCTCGGCACCAAGATTGCCGAGAGCGCCTCGCTTGAGGAATGGAAAGACCGTCCGAACCAATACGAAGTGCCGCGCGGCGAAATGGTCGCGAAAGTGCGCGAGATTATCGAAAGCTATAGCTGATGCCCCGTTTTGACATTCCGAAGGCGACGGTCAAAGCCGAAGCTGCGCGCTTGAAGGCGCTCTTTGAGGAGAGCGGCGCGCAGGCCGTCGAGATGGATATTCTCCTGCCTGCTGAGGTGCTTTTGGACCTCTACGGCGAAGACATCCGCGCCCGCGCCTATGTCACCAATGACCCGGAGCGTGGCGAAATGATGCTGCGCCCGGATTTCACCGTGCCCGTGGTACAGGAGCATATGACCAACGGCGCCGAACCCGCGCGCTATACCTATGCAGGCGAAGTGTTCCGCAAACAGGAAGATATGCCCACTCGCGCCAATGAATACATGCAGGTCGGCTACGAGGTGTTCGACGGCTCCGATCCGGCGGCTGCTGATGCCGAGGTTTTCGCGAGGTTCTCTGAAGCTCTCGCTGGCTCCGGACTTCACGCAGCGACCGGCGACATCGGCATTCTGATGGCTGCCGTGGCGGGGCTGAAAACCACCGAACGCCGCCGCGCCGCTTTGCTGCGCCACATCTGGCGGCCGCGCCGGTTCCGCGCTCTGATGTCCCGGTTCTCCGAGGCGGGCACCGCCCTGCGCAAGCAAAACCTCGAACGCGTGCGCGCCAATCTGGCCGAACCGGAAGCCCCCTTCATCGGCTTGCGCACCCAGACGGAGATCGACACCCGGATCAAGGCCCTTGAAGAGGATGCCGCCGAGCCGCCGATCTCCGCCGCCGAGATCGAATTGCTCGACGACATCCTGTCGCTCAAGGAAACCCTGCCGCATGTGCTCTCGCAACTGCGCGACATTGCGGTGGACCTGCCTGCGATTTCCGATGCCGTGCGGCTTTTGGCCCGCCGGGTCGAGGCGCTCGATGCGCGCGGGGTCGATGTCGAGAATCTCGACTTCGAAGCTTCCTATGGCCGCACCTCGATGGAATATTACGATGGGTTCGTGTTCGGCTTCTATGCACAGGGACGCCCCGATCTGCCTCCAGTGGCCACGGGCGGGCGTTATGACGCGCTGACCGCGGTGCTCGGGCAAGGTCGTTCGATCCCCGCTGTGGGCGGCGTGATCCGCCCGAATGTGCTTTTGGCCCTGAAATCCACCCAGAAAGGAGCGGCGTGATGGTTGTCAAACTTGGCGTGCCCTCAAAGGGCCGGTTGATGGACAAGACCTTTGAATGGTTTTCCGAGCGCGGCGTGACCCTGTCGCGTGCCGGGGCCGAGCGGGAATATTCCGGCGCGGTTGACGGCATCGAAGGCGTCGAACTTGTGCTCCTGTCCGCCTCTGAAATTCCGCGCGAACTGGCTGCCGGGCGCATTCACCTCGGAGTTACCGGCTCCGATCTGGTGCGCGACAAGCTGGCGAGTTGGGACAGTAAGGTGATCGAACTGGCGAAAATGGGCTTCGGCCATGCCGATCTGATCATCGCCGTGCCGAAATGCTGGGTTGATGTCGAAACCCTCGACGATCTCGACGCCGCCGCCGCCGCCTTCCGTGCGCGCCACGGGTTCCGGCTTCGCGTGGCGACGAAATACCACCACCTGATCCGTGAGTTCTTCAAAGCCAATGGCGTCGCCGATTATCAGCTCGTAGACTCTCAGGGCGCAACTGAAGGCACCGTGAAAAACCTCACCGCCGAGGCTGTTGCCGACATCACTTCGACGGGGGAAACCCTGCGCGCCAACCACCTGAAGATCCTGAACTGCGATCCGGTGCACCGCTCGCAAGCGACCCTGTTCAAATCGCGCATGGCGCATTGGACCGATGAGACCCGCGCGACGCTCACCGAGCTGACCCAGATGATGGGTCTCGACGACTGACACAGACCTGAGACAGCCGGGCGGGCGCATGGTCAACCCTGCGCTTGCCCGTGCTGGCCTCAGTTTCCTTTGCTGTGAAAATACTCAGATCACACCGATGTCGGACAAAGCCTGCGCCAGCTCCGGCGGCAGATCGGGTTCCGCTTTGCGCCCTTTTGGCAGGTCAACAGGGGCATCTTCCGGCTTGAGATAACGCCAGCCTTGAAACGGGCGGCGCGCGGCATTCGCGGTTCGGATCAGTTCCTTGTCGAGCATAATCTCGCAGCGCCGCACGCCGTCGGAGCCGATCACCTCTTCGAGACCGACGATGCGTTGACGTGCCTGAATGACACCCTTGATCACCCAATAAAGCGAGCCGCCATCAAGCAACTCCTTGTCCTTTTTGGGAAAGAGGCGCGAAACATGCCCACGATAGCTACTTGCCGTCGCATCGATATAGGCCTGCAGTTGATCGACACTCTCGACGCCAACGCATAATTTGACTAGGTTTATGTGGTTGGCCATTTGATCGCCCTAACTCTGGTATAAGAGCATAGGTCGCATGTGCGATTCTTCAAGCAGGGCTTTGAACGCCCTATTGCGGTTCCCCATGCTGACGCCGCAAAAGCACGTGTCCTGTCTGCTGCCATTCGAGATCGGAAAACCGCTATGACCCGTTTTACTGCCCCTATCGCCGAACAAATTTGGGATATGAAATATCGCCTCAAAGAGGCCGATGGAACAGTTCTGGATCAATCGGTCGAGGACAGCTGGCGCCGCGTGGCCCGTTCCTTGGCTTCGCTCGAAAAAGACAAGGCCGCTTGGGAAGAAAAATTCTACCACGCGCTGGAGGATTTCAAATTCCTGCCCGCAGGCCGCATTCTTGCGGGCGCAGGCACCGGGCGCGCCGTGACGCTGTTCAACTGTTTCGTCATGGGCACCATCCCCGACAGCATGTCCGGCATTTTCGACATGCTCAAAGAAGCCGCGCTCACCATGCAGCAAGGTGGCGGCATCGGCTATGATTTCTCCACCATCCGCCCGAAAGGCGCGGATGTGATGGGGGTGGCGGCGGATGCCTCCGGGCCGCTGTCCTTCATGGATGTCTGGGACGCGATGTGCCGCACCATTATGTCCGCCGGCTCGCGCCGTGGCGCGATGATGGCGACGATGCGTTGCGACCACCCGGATATTGAGCAATTCATCGAGGCGAAACAGGACAGCGCACGTCTGCGCATGTTCAACCTGTCCGTCCTCGTGACCGACGATTTCATGGAAGCGGTGAAGGCCGACGGCCCGTGGGAGCTCAAGTTTGGCGACAAGGTCTATCACACGGTCGAGGCCCGCGACCTGTGGAACAAGATCATGCGTGCGACCTATGATTACGCCGAGCCGGGCGTGATCTTCATCGACCGCATCAACAAGATGAACAACCTCTCCTATGTGGAGACCATCGCCGCGACCAACCCCTGCGGCGAGCAGCCCCTGCCCCCTTACGGCGCTTGCCTGCTCGGCTCGATCAACCTTGCTCGTCTCGTGAAAGACCCGTTTGGCAAAGGCGCGGAAATGGACGAAGAGGTTCTGTTCGATCTCGTCGCCACCGCCGTGCGGATGATGGACAACGTCGTGGACACCTCCCGCTTCCCGCTCGACGCGCAGGCACAGGAAGCGCAGGCGAAACGTCGCATCGGGCTTGGCGTCACCGGTCTGGCCGATGCGCTTCTGATGATTGGTCAGCGTTACGGTTCCGTGGAAGCCGCTGCGACCTGTGAGAAATGGCTCAAAATGATCGCCCGTGCGTCCTACCTCGCCTCCGCAGGTCTGGCCAAAGAGAAAGGCGCTTTCCCGCTCTTTGACAAAGACAAATATCTGGCGTCTGGGTCGCTCAAGATCATGGATCAAGACGTCAAAGACGCCATCGCAGAGAATGGCATCCGCAACGCGCTTTTGACGTCCATCGCGCCGACCGGCACGATCTCGCTTTACGCGGGGAACGTATCGTCGGGGATCGAGCCGGTGTTCGCCTATGCCTACACCCGCAAAGTGCTGCAAAAAGACGGCTCGCGCACGGAAGAGGAAGTCGTGGACTACGCGGTGAAGCTTTACCGCGATAAGTTCGGCGCGGATGTGGAACTGCCCGAGTATTTCGTGAACGCCCAAACGCTCGCCCCGCTCGATCACGTGCGGATGCAGGCGGCGGCACAGAAATGGGTCGACAGCTCGATCTCCAAGACGATCAACTGCCCGGAAGACATTGCCTTCGAAGACTTCAAAGAGGTCTATATGGAAGCCTATGAGACCGGCTGCAAAGGCTGCACGACCTACCGCCCGAACGATGTGACCGGCTCTGTCCTCTCTGTTTCCGAGACCTCGGAGAAAGCCCCGGAACAGGACGAAGGCGCAGAAGTCGTCTACCTGTCTGAGCCGCTCGACCGTCCGCAACAGCTTGAGGGCAACACCTACAAGCTCAAATGGCCGGACAGCGAGCACGCGATCTATGTGACGATCAACGACATCGTCCATGGCGGTCATCGCCGCCCGTTCGAGATTTTCATCAACTCGAAGAACATGGAGCATTTCGCCTGGACCGTGGCGCTGACCCGGATGATCTCGGCGGTGTTCCGTCGCGGCGGCGATGTGTCCTTCGTGGTCGAGGAGCTTAAAGCCGTGTTCGACCCGCGCGGCGGCGCGTGGATGAAAGGCAAGTACATCCCCTCCATTCTGGCGGCGATCGGCGGCGTCATCGAGACCCATCTCATCGAGATCGGCTTTATCGCAGGCGAAGGCATGGGCCTCAAAACCGACCCGAAATCCGAGGTGGTCGCGATTGGCGAGAACCCCCGCGGCAAAGCCTGCCCCTCCTGCGGTCAATACGACATGCGGATGATTGAGGGCTGCATGACCTGCGCCTCCTGCGGCCATTCGAAATGCGGGTGAGACGTGCTGCCGAGGGGATGTGTAGGACCCACTAAACCTTGTCCATTTCCGGGGTAATTTGTCCATTCCGGCACAGGATTAATGACCATCGGCTGCCATGCAGTCGGTGGTTTCATTTTATTTCAATAGTTTACGCGTCTTCCGGATTTGCGACCTTTGATGCGCCGCGACAGCGCTCCGTCCTGGTGGCGGGCGTTGACGACCAGCCGCACTTTCGACATTCCTCAGGCTGTTCGAGGTCAGGCCCCAGCTGATCCAGGACATGTCGAACCCGACCTGGTACTAGGGACACTTCCAGACGGCAGCTACCCAAGTGAGGGTAATCGGGCGATGAAATGCCCCTGATTGGCGATGACGCCAAAAGGTTGAAGAAGGATCGGAGGTGAATTACGCTAAACTGTAAGAAATTTACAGCACATGGTATTTATTGCATGAAAACTTGGTATATTTTAACGGGTCTCTTTATAGCTGTGTGTTTGCTGGCATTTCGCTTTGTTGCATTTCACAAACAAGATTACGTAATTGTTGATGTACCGGGCCTACGTGATGGCGAAGTTTGGCAATTCGAGTGCAAACTTCATAGCGACGAGAGCCAAACTGAATTTGATATCCGAGTTGAAGAGGCTGGAGAGTTTTTTCGGGCTTCTGTGAATGCTGCTCTGAGGGGCGCGAGCCATGAAATAGTGGATGCGGTCCGAAACAAAGATGGTATGGCCGCGGTCAGCCAAATCAATGCTGCAGACAGGTCACTACAGGAAGCAGGCAAACGAATAGATGAAGATCTGAAAATTCTATATGACTGTGAGGGTATAGCGAGAGCCTCTTAGAGCAATCCTATTTCTAGAGTAATCTTCTAATTTCTCTGGATGAAATGGCCATCTGGCGGCCTCAAGATGTTTTTGGGTGATTTGGGTTATTATATTTCAATGACTTACGTTTCCAGAAAAGCCGCCAATGGACTATTATTCATGGGTTTACAGGGACACCTCCCCTCGGCGCCCTTCCTAGGAACATCTAAACACATATGATTTGCGGCATATTTATCACATCGAAAAATTCACAGAATAGTATTTGGCTAAAAAGATCGGAGGTTGGCTTGTCAGGGGAATTGCCCCCTTCTAAGCAACCCCGAATTTCCAGGTAGCGAGCTTCGCGCCAGCCTCCCCCGGATCGTCCCATTTCGACTCTGGATGGCCTATGCGTTTTACCCAGAGGCCTTCGCCGCCATATACGGCGATGAAGTGATTACGCTCGACCGAGTTGCCGGAGCGCTTGCCGCGTTCCAGACTCATCTCGATACACCAACCCGACTGGATCGTTTTCTCTCCGGGGAAACAGATATGCTCACAGATCAGCAAATCGAAGGCCTGCATCTTTTTCGCACCAAGGCCCGCTGCGCGAATTGTCACATGGGACCGGCCCTGATGGATGGCGCATTCCACAAGATCGGCCTGACCTATTATGAGCGCACATATCACGACATGGGCCGCTATGAGATCAGTGGTGATCCGGCGGATGCCGGGGCGTTCCTGACCCCCAGCCTGCGCCAAGTATCATGCAGCGCCCCCTATATGCACAACGGGCTTTTCCCGACGCTGCACGGGCTTGTGAAGCTCTATAATGCCGGTGGCGCGCATCAACCCGAACAGCCCGAGCGAGCCGTGCGCGCCCCCTTGTTCCTGCCCGCCACGGAAGTCGATCCACTCTTGCAAACGCTTGAACTCACACAAGAGGAGCGGGCCGCACTTGTCGCGTTTCTTGAGGCGATCTAACTGCGTCCCGCAGAGTCATTTCAACTGCGGGTAATCGAACAGCTCTTGCCTCCGCCCTGTTTGGTTTTGCAGTCCATCTGGATCGTCTCTTCAGGCTCCTCTTCGACTTCCTTTTCACCGAAAAGCCAGACGCTCGCCCGTTCGAAATAATAGACGGCAAGTTCACCGATCCCCGCATCTTCAGGCGGCGCTGCAACCTCTTCTTCGACGCGCTCGGCCTCTGTGTCCCCCGCTTCGGCGGTTTCTGCGCCGGTTTCTGCGCCGGTCATTGGCTCCGAAACGCTCCCTGACGCGTCCACGGCGACCTCATCCGTCCCTGCCGATTTGATCTGCACGAATTGAACGCCCACGAACACCAAGATCACAATCCCGCTGGCCAGGCTCAGTATCCTGATAATTTTGCCAAAAGATCCCATCGTCTTCATCCTGTTCAAAGCCCCGCTTGCGGGCCAACATCGGGGTAAATTCTGTCGAAATTGCGGAAGCGACACGGATATTCGATGCAAGGGCAAGAAAACCTTCGTCGCCGGATGCGCTGGACGACACCTCGCGTAATTTGTACTGTCCGCCCGAATGACCGCCTCGGGAGGGCTGACATTGAAAATCTGCCGGACAAAACAAGACATTCGTGACACCGTCAAAGCCTTTCAGGCGGCGGGAGACAAGGTCGGGCTGGTCCCGACGATGGGCTATTTGCACGAGGGTCACATGACGCTGGTGCGGACCGCAAAGTCCGAGGCGGAGCGGGTCATCGTGTCGATCTTCGTCAACCCGACGCAATTCGGAGAAGCCGCCGATCTCGATGCCTATCCGCGCGATGAGGCCCGTGACTTCGCCCTGCTCGAAGCCGAGGGGGTGGATGCGGTGTTCTGTCCTTCTGTCGAGGAAATGTACCACCCGCAGAAACAAACCACCGTACTGACCGAAGAGCTCGACACCGTGCTGATGGGCGCGCTGCGTCCCGGCCATTTCAAAGGCGTCTGCACCGTGGTGACCAAGCTCTTCAACATCACCGGCGCGGACAAGGCGTTCTTTGGCGAGAAGGATTATCAGCAGCTTCAGGTCGTCAAAACCATGGTCCGCGATCTGGACATGCCCATCGAGATCACCGGCGTGCCGACCGTGCGCGAGGTGGACGGGCTGGCGATGTCCTCGCGCAACGTGCGCCTGACACCCGAAGATCGCCAAGCCGCGCTGATCCTGAACAAGGCGCTGGCCTATGCCGATTACGAGGCTTCGGACGGCCGGACAGGCCCCGATCTCGAACAGGAAATCCGTGACTTCATCGCCCGCGAACCGCGCGCCAAGGTGGAAAGCGTCGATGTCCGCGATGCCGAAACCCTTGCCGAAGTGCCCGGAACGATCACCCGCCCCGTGGTGATCCTGCTGGCCGCCCGTTTCGGCGATGTGCTATTGATCGACCAACGGGTTGCAAACCCGGTCTGAGGAGGAAACGCAATGTCCAGTCAAACCGAAACCATCCGTCGCGTTACCGTGCCGCAAATCCGCGCGCGCAAAAACGGCGACCCGATCGTTTCGCTCACCGCCTATCACGCCCACACTGCGGCGATTGCCGAAAAATACTGTGATTTCCTGCTGGTTGGCGACAGCCTCGGCATGGTCATGCATGGCATGGAGAGCACGGTCGGCGTGTCTTTGGAACTGATGATCATGCACGGCAAAGCCGTGGTGCGCGGCACCAAACGTGCGCTTGTCGTGGTCGACATGCCCTTCGGCTCCTATGAAGAAAGCCCGGCGCAAGCCTTCCGCAATGCCGCTAAGATCATGAAGGAAACCCAGTGTCAGGCCGTCAAACTCGAAGGCGGCGCGCGCATGGCGGAAACGATCAAGTTCCTGTCCGAGCGCGGCATCCCGGTGATGGCGCATATCGGCCTGACCCCGCAATCCACCAATATCATGGGCGGGTTCAAGACACAGGGCCGCGACGAGGACGACTGGCAATTCCATATCGACGACGCCGTGGCCGTGGCCAAGGCCGGTGCTTTTGCCGTCGTGGTCGAGGGCGTGGTCGAACCGCTCGCCGATAAGATCACCAAGGCCGTTGATGTGCCGACCATCGGCATCGGGGCTTCGAAAACCTGCGACGGGCAAATCCTTGTGATGGAAGACATGCTCGGCCTGAACGACTGGGTGCCGAAATTCGTCAAGAAATTCGGCGCGGTTGGCGAGGCGATTGAAGACGCCATCGCGTCCTATGCCGAAGACGTCAAATCCCGCGCCTTCCCGACGCCCGACAATGTTTACGGCTCCAAGAAATAAGATTGAGCGCCCTTCGGGGCGCTTTTTCTTTGAGTATTTAGGGCACAAAGGAAACAAAAATGCGCCCTGACCGCCGGTGCATGGCGCTGTGGCGTCTCCGGAAGGGATTTCGTCCCACGGGTCAGGGCGTCTCCTTCGTGCACGGCCATCGGCTCTCCAGCCTGTACCGCATCGATACCGTGCCCGGTTAACCTTAACATGGGACTAAGGTCCGTCTCCTTTGTGCCCAAAATACTCAAACTGCGCGTTTCCGTTCGCCCGCGCACAGAACCCGTTCGCGCAAAGCCGTTTACGCACAGAGGCGAATGACCACATGATGAGGCAACAGATGACACAGGAGTCTCCTCATGACATTTCGTCCCGTCAAAGCGACCTCTGAAGGTCAATACACGCTCGAAGGTGCGGGCGTTCATCTCTATCGTGCGTTCGGTTTTCACAAGCCGCGCGAGTTCGATCCGTTCTTGTTGTTCGATGACTTCCGCAACGACGATCCCCGCTTCTATGAAAAGGGCTTCCCTTGGCACCCACATCGCGGCATCGAGACGATCACCTATGTGCTCGACGGTGAGGTCGAACATGGCGACAGCCTTGGCAACAAGGGCGTGTTGGGTAAAGGCTCGGTGCAATGGATGACGGCTGGCTCCGGCATCATGCACCAAGAAATGCCGCGCGGGAACGCGGCGGGCAAGATGCACGGGTTTCAACTTTGGGCCAACCTACCCTCCTCACTCAAGATGACCACCCCGCGTTATCAGGACATTCAGGGCAGTGACATTCCCGAGATCATTGACGACGATGGCACCAAGGTGAAGATCGTCACAGGCTCATTCTGGGGTCAGCGCGGGCCTGTTGATGGCATCGCCGCCGATCCGCTTTACCTCGACATTTCCGTGCCGCCGAACACGCGCAAGGTGTTGCCGGTCGATACCTATGCGAACACCTTTGCCTATATTTTTGCCGGAAGCGCCTCGTTCCGAGATGCATCCAAACCCTACGGCGTGCGCATCGAAAAAGAGGTGAACGGCGAAGAGGTCAATATTCGCGACATGTCCGGCAATCGGACTTTGGTGAATTTCGATACCGGCAACGAGATCGTGGTGAACAGCGGGCCAGAGGGCGTGCGCTTCCTGTTGATTTCCGGGCAGCCGCTCAAGGAGCCGGTCGCATGGCACGGACCAATTGTGATGAACACGCGAGAAGAGCTTATGCAGGCGTTCAACGAGTTGAACAACGGCACATTCATTCGCGATCAGCGCGATCACTGATCCAGAAACACAAAAAACGCAATCAAAGCTTGTCGATAAAGTCGTTCACAGCCTTGCGGGCCTCTTCCTTCGACTTGCCGTAGCGCTCTTGGATTTTGCCTTCGAGCTGTTCGCGATTGCCTTCGGCTGCGGCAAGATCATCGTCGGTCAATTCGCCCCATTCCTCACGAACGCGGCCTTTCATCTCTTTCCATTTACCTTGAACTTGATCCCAATTCATCGGGGGCCTCCTTTCAGTGTCTGAAAAGAAAACGCACGGCCCCTCGGACAAGTTCCGAGACAAATCTTCAGGCGGCAGCAACCCGCTCTTTCCAACTCGACACCGCGAAGCGGACCTCGTCCGGTGCCTTGCCATATGTGGCCGCAATCTCGCGTTCAAGAAGATCGCGATCTCCCGCAATCTCTTCAAGTTGAGCGTCGCTCAGCGCGCTCCATTCCTGTTTGGCCTTGGCTTTAAAGCGGAACCATTTGTCTTCGATGCTGGACCAGCGCATGATCTGTCCTTCCGGGTTTCACTGCATAAATCTTCAGATTATCAACGCAGCTTGAGCGGAAATGGTTGCAAGCCGGTCAAACCGGTGGACGTTAGAGCATCGCTGGCACCACCATATCGGGCGGGCGGACGCCATTGTTGAAATTACAAATGTTCAACAACACACGCTCACCCATTTCAATGCGCCCCTCCACGGTCGCAGAGCCCATATGCGGCAAGAGCACCACATTGGGCAGGGCACGCAGGCGCGGGTTGATCTGATGTCCATGCTCGAACACGTCGAGACCGGCCCCGCCAATCTCTCCCGCGCGCAGCCCCCGCGTCAGAGCGTTTTCATCGATCACCTCCCCACGAGAGGTGTTCACGATCACCGCCGTGGGCTTCATCAGCTTAAGCCGCCGCGCATTGATCAAATGATAGGTCGCCGGCGTATGCGGGCAGTTGATCGACAGGATATCGATCCGCGACAACATTTGATCGAGACTGTCCCACCATGTCGCTTCCAGCGCGTCCTCCGTCTCCGAATGCAGACGATGGCGGTTGTGATAATGCACGGACAGCCCGAAAGCCTTGGCCCGGCGCGCGGCGGCCTGCCCCACACGGCCCATCCCGAGAATACCGAGACGTTTACCACCAAGGCGTTGTCCCAAAAACGCCGTCGGCGCCCAGCCCTGCCATTCGCCCGATTGCATCACGGCCAGCCCTTCGGGAATACGGCGCGTCACGGAAAGTAGAAGCGCCAGAACCATGTCGGCCGTGTCTTCTGTCACGACATCGGGCGTGTTCGACACCATGATGCCGCGCCCCTGCGCCGCGCCGACATCAATGTGGTCCAGCCCCGCACCGTAATTGGCAATCAGCTTGAGCCGGTCCCCGGCCTGCGCCAGCATCTCGGCATCAATCCGGTCGGTCACACAGGGCACAAGCACATCCGCCCGCCCCATCGCAGCGATCAATCCAGCGCGATCAAGCTTCGCGTCGTCGTGACTGAGCTCCACATTGAACAATTCCTTCATCCGGGTCTCAACCTGTTCGGGCAAAGCCCGTGTGACGACAACCCTGAGACGCTCTCTGCCCCTGATCTGACCCATGATCGCGACCTCACTCCCTTTCTTTTTCATCACCATACTGGCAAACTGGATTGCATCCCGGCAAGGCGTAAAGGATAAGATCGGGATGTCATGAACAGGATGCGCACACAGAGACGCGCTCTTCATGTGA
This sequence comes from Celeribacter sp. ULVN23_4, assembly GCF_054788345.1. Lineage (NCBI taxonomy): Bacteria > Pseudomonadati > Pseudomonadota > Alphaproteobacteria > Rhodobacterales > Roseobacteraceae > Celeribacter > Celeribacter sp. ULVN23_4. The sequence continues at coordinate 371,987 of NZ_JBTVYO010000001.1, forward strand.
AAGCAGGCAGGTCAGAGTAGACAATGGTGCATAGCCGGGCGAACAGTGGTCGATTTTTCACGGGCCGTTCCCTGATCGGGGTTCTGCTGTTCTGTATGCTCTTGCTCGCCCCTGTTGTTGCGACGGCTGCCGCCAATCCGACGCGCGGGTCAGTGACCAACCTGCCCTTGCCGCGTTTCGTGTCTCTCAAGAGTGACAAAGCCAATGTGCGACGCGGGCCGTCCCTGTCTCACCGGATCGATTGGGTCTTTGTGAAACGAGGCTATCCGCTTGAGGTGATCGCTGAATATGGCCACTGGCGTCGTGTCCGCGACATCGAGGGCGCAACCGGCTGGCTGCACTATTCCCTGATTTCCGGGGTGCGCACCGCGCTTGTGAAGAGTGACATGATCGATCTCTATGCACGCCCCGATCCAACTTCGCGCCTGAATGCGCAGGCCGAAAAGAACGTCATCCTCCGTCTTCTTGAATGTGACGTCTCATGGTGCAGGGTCTCTGCCGGGGGGCAGAAGGGCTGGGCTCTGAAATCCGGGCTTTGGGGGGTACGTCCGGACGAAATTCTGGAGTGATCCCCAATGGAGCAAATCAAGTCCCCGCTCGCGGCGCGCAATATCCAGGCCGGATTAAAATCATGCGTCATTCACGCCTATGGCAGCTGGTATGACGCCATCGCGCAGGGGCGGCATGATTTCTTCACCAAACTGATGCCGAAGCTGACACAGAAAGGCATGTCCACCTATCTGGTGGAAGGGCAGTCCCGCAGCTCCCGCGCCCTGTTGGAAGCCGACCATTTCCACATCATCGTTGGTGGCCCCGCGATGTACGGCCCGACGATTTTGCACGCCTACCCTTCCTACCTTTGGGGCTTTTGGTATTTTGACGAGGTGGGACAAGGCCGGGACAGCTCGCTACGCTTTGCCCAATACACGCCCGATCCAGAGAAGCGCGCGGACGCGGAATATTTCTTCAACGGCGTGACCAGCTACATGCTCCGCGAAAACGTGTCCAAGCTGCGCCAAGAGCCGCGCATGGATGCGCCGTTGCGCCCGGCCAGCGCGACGATCCTGTGCCAGCCCCGCGAGACACGTACCCCCGGATCACATTATCTCACCACCGAACAGATGATCGCCACGGCGGCGACTTTCGACCGCGATGCGCTTGTCTATGTCAAACCGCATCCGCATCAAAGCAAACAGGGGCGGCGGCAAATTCTGGAATTCTGCCAGAACCACCCGAATGTGAAACTGTCAGACGCCTCGCTGCATGATCTGATCGAAGCCGCCCGTGTCGTGATCACGCAAAACTCCTCCTCTGGGTTTGAAGCCCTGATGCAGAAAAAGCCGGTCATCACCTGTGGCAAAAGCGATTACTGGCACGCCACACTGACACCGCGCAATGTGGCGGACCTGAAAGCCGCCATCGAGTTCGGCCCGGAAACCATGGCGGATTTCGATTTCGAGGGGTATTTCCACTGGTTCCTCGGTCGCAATTGCCTCGAACCTGCGAAAGACAATTTCACGGCCCGGGCTTGGGCCCGTATTCGGGACAAGCTGATGCTGGACTAAACCGCTCATAAGAGTCATGAGGGGCCATGCAGGACAAACATCTGAATCTCTCGGCAGGCCTCGCCTCCGTTTCTGTCGCGACCATTTTGGTCATTGCGAAAATCTGGGCGCTCAGTGCAACCGGATCGCTCGCGATCGCCGCGTCTCTGGCAGACAGCGCGATGGATTTGCTTGTGGCCTCTGGCGGCCTCATGGCGATCTGGTATGCCTCGCGCCCGCCGGATGAGGATCACACATTCGGCCATACCTCTGCCGAGGATTTGGCGGCACTGGGACAGTCCATCTTCATTCTGGTGTCCGGCGGCGTAATCGCAGTGACATCCGTTCGTCGCCTCCTGAACCCCGTTCCGATGGAAATGACATCCGAAGGCATCGGCGTTGGCGTCATGGTCCTGTCCATCGTGCTGACCATCGCGCTGGTATTTTGGCAAAAACACGTTGCCAAGCGGACCCGCTCAAAAGTCGTCTCCGCCGACAGCCTGCATTACATCGGTGACCTGATCCCGAACATCGGCGCGATTGCCGCCCTGCTCGCCTCATCGCTGTTCGGCTTTGACCGTCTCGACAGCGTGGTCGCCCTCGCCGCCGCTGCCATTCTCGTCGCCGGGGCGCTCAAAATCTGGAAAAGCGCCTGGGATGCTTTGATGGACCGGTCCGCGCCGCAGGACATGATCGAAGACATCGAAAAAATGGCGCAGGCCTATCCCGGTATCTATGCCTTTCACGACCTGAAAACGCGGATGGCCGGGTCCAAGCCCTTCGTGAACATTCATATCGAAGTGAATGGCGATCAGCCCCTGCGCGAGGCCCATGCGATCTCTGCCGGACTGAAACGTCAAATCCTTGAGGCCTACCCGACCGCCGAAGTGATCGTTCACAAGGACGTCGCTGGCGAGGCGGACTAGTCCGCCTCGCGTGTGAGTATTTCCGGCAGCAAAGGAAACGAAGGTCTCACTCTGCCGCGAGCAGCCCGCGTCCTTTGAGCAGCGCCTCAACACCCGGCATCCGACCGCGGAAAGCCGTGTAGAGCGCTTCGGCATCCTGTGCGCCACCTTTGGAGAGGATGTTCTCCTCAAGGCTTTTGGCCATCGTCGGATCGAAAGCAGAGGTTTCCTCAAACGCCTCGAACGCATCTGCGTCCATTACTTCCGACCACATGTAGCTGTAATACCCCGAGCTATACCCGTCGCCCGAGAACACATGCGAGAAATGCGGCGTGGCGTGGCGCATGGTGATCGCATGAGGCATGCCCAGTTTGGCAAGGATCTCGCCCTGCGCTGCCATCGGATCTTTCGGGGCCGGGCCGTCGTGGAATTCCAGATCGACCAGAGCCGAGGCGACATATTCGACGGTGGCAAAGCCCTGATCATAAGTCTGGGCCGCGAGCAGCCGGTCGAGCATATCGCGCGGCATCGGTTCGCCGGTTTTCGCATGGGTGGCGAATTCTTCGAGAACCTCCGGCACTTCCAGCCAGTGCTCATACAGCTGGCTCGGCAGCTCGACGAAATCGCGCGCAACCGAGGTGCCGGAAATCGACTCGTAGGTCACGTCAGAGAGCATTTGGTGCAGGGCATGCCCGAACTCATGAAACAGCGTGCGTGCATCATCATAAGATAGCAAAGCCGCTTCCCCTTTCGGCGGTTTGGCAAAATTGCACACGTTGAGCACAATCGGGCGAATGTTCCCCATGAGCTTTTGCTGGCTGCGCATCGCCGTACACCATGCGCCAGACCGTTTCGAGCCCCGCGCAAAATAATCCCCGATGAATACGGCGATATGCTCGCCGTTCCGCGTCACATTCCAAGCCCGCGCATCCGGGTGATAAACCGCCATGTCGAGTGCTTCGAATTCCAGCCCGAACAACCGGTTCGCACAGGTGAAAGCCGCCTCGATCATGCGCTCAAGCTGCAGATAGGGTTTCAGCTCCGCCTCATCGAGATCATGTTCGGCCTTGCGGCGGATCGACGAATAATAGCGCCAGTCCCAAGGCTCCAGATCGCCGTTCACCCCGTCCTCGGCCATCATGTCGGAGAGGATCGCCGCATCACGCTCCGCAGCTTCTTTTGCCGGCGTCCAAACCCGCTTCAAAAGATCGCGCACATGCTCCGGCGTCTTCGCCATTTCGGTTTCGAGCTTGTAGGTCGCGAAATTCTCGTAACCCAGAAGCTTGGCCCGTTCTTCGCGCAGCTCCAAAATCTCTTTCGCGATCTCGCGGTTGTCATTGGCATTGCCATTCTCACCGCGTGCGACCCAAGCGCGGAAGGCCTTTTCCCGAAGATCGCGACGTGGGGAGAATTGCAGGAAGGGCGTGATCAGGGAGCGCGACAGGGTAACGACCGGGCCGTTCGCGCCCTTTTCTTCGCCAGCCGAATGTGCGGCATCGACCACGAATTGCGGCAGGCCTTCCAGATCATCCTCAGACAGCTCCATGAACCATTCGCGCTCATCCGCCAAAAGGTTCTGGCTGAACTGGGTGCCAAGGGTCGCAAGGCGCGATTTGAGCGCCGCCATACGGTCCTTGTCCGCCCCCTCAAGCTTCGCACCAGAGCGCACGAAAGAACGACGGGTGAGCATCAACACCCGCTGTTGTTCGTCGGTCAGATCGAGCGTGTCACGCGCCTGCCAGAGTGTCTCAATCCGCTCGAACAGCGCCGAATTCGCCGTGATTTCCGAAGAGTAAGCGGAGAGCATCGGGGAAAACTCCCGCATCAGCCCGTCCCGCACATCATTGGTGTCCGCCCCGGCCATGCCGTAAAACGCGCCCAAGACTTTGGACAAAGTCGCATCGGCCTTTTCCAAAGCTTCGATGGTGTTGGCAAAGCTCGGTGCCTCGGAATTTTCTGCGATCGTTTTGATCGCCGCGCGGCCCTCTTCCAAGGCGGCCTCGACGGCAGGTTTGACGTCCTCATCGCGCAGATCGGCGAAGGGCGGCAGGTTGAAGGGCGTATTCCACTCGGACAGGTAAGCGTTGATCATGCATGTCTCCTTTGCAAACAAAGCTATGCTTCGCCGGAGCCAAGGAAAAGGGGCAGTCGCGACTTTACACGTGGTTTTGCGCTCCGCAGATCGGGCAATCCTCGCGCCGCGCGATCTTGATGCTCCGCGTCTCGGCATAGAGCGCATCATAGATGATCAACCGCCCTTGAAGACCCTGCCCCGCGCCGGTGATTTCCTTCACCGCTTCCATCGCCATCATGGTCCCTAAGATGCCCGGCAACGGCGCGGCAACGCCGGCTTCGGCACAGCTCGGCACCATGCCCGGCGCTGGACGTTCAGGGAACACACATTGATAACAAGGGCCATCTTCATGCGGTTTATAAGTGCTGATTTGACCTTCCCATTGGGTGATCGCCGCAGCAACCAAGGGCTTGCCGTGCGTGACACAGGCCCGGTTCACCAGATAGCGCGTGTCGAAATTATCGCTGCCGTCTAGGATCAGATCGTATTCCGCGACCAGATCCAGCGTGCTGTCATCAAAGGCCCGGTGATAGGGCCGCACCTCGATAAATGGGTTCTGCGCCTTCATCGCCTCGGCGGCGGAAAACACTTTCGGCATTCCCAGCCGATCATCCCTATGAATCACCTGCCGTTGCAGGTTTGATGCCTCGACCACATCCGGGTCGATCACACCGATCACACCGACGCCCGATGCGGCGAGATACTCCAGAACCGGCGCGCCAAGCCCGCCCGCGCCGATCACAAGCACCTTTGCTTCTTTGAGCTTTTTCTGCCCCGGCCCGCCGATCTCCCGCAGGAGAATATGGCGCATATACCGATCCAGTTCCGCCGGGCGGAACGATCCGTCATCGACCTGCTCTTCAACAGGCTGCGCCTTGCGGCGGAGCGCCGAAAGCGCCGCGCGGTAGCCGATGATGAGAAGCCCGGCCCCGCCAAGCACCAGCCATTCGCCCAAAGTCCCGCCAAGGCTCACGCGCAAGGCATGCCCCTCGGGCAAGACGAAAAGCGCAAGAAGAACAGCAAGATACAAAACCCCGATCATCGCCCAACGCGCCCGCATCGGCGCGCCGGTCAGCCATCCGATGCCCCAAAGCACAGCCGCGATGATCAGGAAGAAAGTCATTTCCGACCGGTCGAGCCAAACCCACCCGTACCGCGCGCGGTGTCTGTCAGGCTCTCGACCACTTGGTAATCGCCCTGTACCACAGGCGCGACAATCATCTGCCCGATCCGCTCCCCATGGGTGACATGGAACGGTTCTTGGCCGTGATTGATCAGGATAATACCGACCGGACCGCGATAATCCGCATCGATCGTGCCCGGCGTGTTGACCAAAGAAATCCCGTGCTTGAGCGCCAGCCCGGAGCGGGGGCGCACCTGCACCTCATAACCTGCCGGAATTTCCATCGCGAAGCCCGTCGGAATCAGCGCGCGTGCGCCCGGCGCAAGTACAACGCCTTCTGCGCGTTTCTCTGGCGGAAAATTCGCGCGCACGTCGCCACCCGCCGCATGTGCCGTCTCGTAAGACGGCAATTTGATCTCGGGATCAGCCCCGTCGAGCCATTGGATTTTAATCTCTACGCTCATGTCTTCCTCAATGATCCCTAAATTTAGTTTCCGGTCAGATGGTCGGCGATACGATACGCCAGTTGGCGCGCGACCTCGTCTTTGCCCATGCGCGGCCATTCATCGGCGTCGCGCTCCGTGATCAGGGTCACGGCATTTTCCGAACCGCCCATGATGCCGGTCGCAGGCGAGACGTCATTGGCGAGAATCCAGTCGCAGCCTTTGCGTTTGCGCTTTGCGGTGGCATGCGCGATCACATCGTCGGTCTCAGCGGCGAAGCCAACGACCAGTCGCGGACGGCCTTCCGTCATTTGGCTCACCCCGGCCAATATGTCGGGATTTTCGGAAAACTCCAAAACGGGCAGCTTTCCCTGTTGTTTTTTGATTTTTGACCCACTCTCCGACGCCACGCGCCAATCCGCTACTGCGGCCGCGAAAACGGCTGCATCGGCAGGCAAAGCGGCCTCGACCGCGTCTTTCATCTCACGCGCGGTCTCCACCGGAATCACCCGCACGCCGCGCGGCGGTGCGACATCGGCGGGGCCCGTGACAAAGCTCACATCCGCGCCAAGATCGCGCAGCGCCTTGGCAATCGCCGTCCCCTGCGCGCCAGAAGAGCGGTTGGCGATATAGCGGACCGGGTCGATCGGCTCGTGGGTCGGACCGGAGGTGACGAGGATATGTTTGCCCTTCAAAGGCCCTTCGGTCAGCGCGCGTCGGATCGCCGCAATGATATCGGGCGTCTCGGACAAACGACCAGGACCGAATTCGCCACAGGCCATTGTCCCTTCTTCCGGGCCAACAAAGAGCACGCCGTCCTCTTGAAGCTGCGCAACATTGCGTTGGCAAGCGGGATGCTCCCACATCCGCACATTCATCGCGGGGGCGAGCAGAACGGGCTTGTCCGTTGCCATCAAAAGCGTGGAGGCGAGATCATTCGCCAGACCGCACGCCATCTTACCCAGAAGATCGGCGGTCGCCGGTGACACGACGACAAGATCAGCGGCGCGAGACAATTCGATATGTCCCATCTCCGCCTCATCCGTAAGGTCGAACAGATCGCGATAGACCTTCTCGGCAGAGAGCGCAGACACGGACAGCGGCGTTACGAATTCTTCGGCGGCTTTCGTCAGAACCGGCACAACGCGCACCCCTTGCTCGCGTAAACGCCGGATCAGATCGAGCGATTTGAACGCCGCGATGCCGCCGCCAATGATCAGCAGAATGGTTCGTCCGTTCATCATGACAGCTCTCCCTCGCCCGCGACGGCTATGACGGTGCTTTGACACGTCCCGTTTCGAAGATTGGTTCTAAGCCAAGGCCGCGCCTGAGACAATGGTCAGCCCTGATCGGACATGGAGGTCGCAAAATCGGCGCAAGGATCATCCCTTTCGACCGGCTCCGTCACCAACCATAAATCATAAGGCGGGGTCTCGTCCGGGAGGCCTTCTAACTGACCGATGGACAATACGGTCACGTTCGGGGCCGCCAAGGCCAAGACGGACGGCATTCCCCAATCTGTCCGCGCATGGCCATTTCCCGTGATCACCGCCACAGGGCCGCCGGTCTCGGCATAGGCCCGGAGCACAGTTTGCGAGAAGGCCGCATCGCGAAGCCTTTGCGCCTCGACCATGCCCGACATCATCTCCAGCGGCATGGCGGCGCAATGGGTCTCGTATTGCATTTGCTCGCGTGTGGACTGGATTTCGGCGGGCAAAGGGGTCTCAAGCCCAAAGCGTCCGGCCTCATTCCCAAAGACCGCCGCCGCTCCTTCAGTGAAGGCACGCCGCACGTCTTCTCGCGGCAAGGCTGCGCCGTAGATCGGCGCATCACTGGCGGCAAAAATGCCGTAATACATGGAGAAATTCGGCCAGCCGGACATCTCCCAGTCCAAAGCCTCGGACAAGGCCTCCTCATTGGCGCGCAGCTCCGGCGTGATCCGCGCGGCCTGCTCCGGCGTCAGCATTTCAAACACCACAGCCTTGGGCGACAGGACCTTGATCGCCGTCGCCTGATGCGTGTGGTGGATCGGATTGTCATGAATTTCGCCAAGGATCACGACATCCGCCGGAGGCAACTGGGACAGGGCCTCCAGCGAAATTTGATCCGAAAAAGCGGGACTCGCGGCGAAAATCGCCGCAACAAAGAGCAAGCATTTCATGAGAAGAAATGCTGCACCTCGCCGCGATGGGTTTCAAGGGTCACCCGCATTTTTTGCAGGGCTCCCGCTTCGAGCTGCCGCACGCGTTCCTTGGAGAGCGACAATTCCTCACCAAGGCTTTCGAGCGTGCGCGGCTCGTCCGACAGTTTACGGGCGCGCAGGATAAATTGCTCGCGCTCGCTGAGTTTCCCCATCGCCTCACCCAACCATGTCTTGAGCTGGGCCTGATCATGGGCTTCCCCGACCTGTTCGGCAGTGGTTTCCCCGTCATCGGCGAGCGTGTCGATCCATTCGCGCCCCTCTTCCTCGCCCGACTGTTGCGCGTTGAGCGAAAAGTCGGAGCCGGACAGACGCCCGTCCATCATCTCCACATCGCGGAGCGGAACGCCGAGGTCCATGGAGATCATCTGCAAAAGCTGATCCCGATCAAGCACCTCACCCTGCGCCATAGCTTCGCGCTCGATGCGCGCCTGAACGCGGCGCATGTTGAAGAACAGAGATTTCTGCGCGGAGGTCGAGCCGGTGCGCACCAGAGACCAGTTGCGCATGACATAGTCCTGAACAGAGGCCTTGATCCACCAGACGGCATAGGTCGAGAAACGCACGCCCCGGTCGGGGTCGAACTTCTCGGCAGCCTTCATGAGCCCGAGACCGGCCTCTTGAATAAGATCGTTCATCGGGGCGCCGTAGCGCTTGAATTTCGCGGCTGTGGAAATTGCCAGACGCATGTAAGCCGTGATTAGACGGTGCAAAGCCTGCTCGTCGCGCTCATCTCGCCAAGCGCGTGCAAGCTGAAGCTCCGTTTCAGCATCCAGCATTTCCGCTTTCATCGCCCGCCGCGGCAGGGCGTTGTCCGATGCAGTCACATCGAGTGCCATTGTAACCTCCTGTTAAGGTTTCTGTGCGCTCTGGCTCAACTCACAGGCGGGTCCCATGGCTTTTGGCCGTTTGCGAGCGGTGGCTACTCCTGATACGCAGAGCCTAACAAATCGGATGAAAAATGGATCTCACGATCATGTGCACAAATATGACAGTCGTGCTTGGCGGCGCCTCTTCGGGAAAGTCCGATTTTGCCGAAAAAATATGCGTAAACAGCAACTTGAGCCTCACCTACCTTGCCACTGCGCAGATGTTTGATGAAGAAATGCGCACAAAGGCTGAGCGACATCGCACAAAAAGAAGCTCCAACTGGTGCACAATTGAAGAACCCTATGCTGCCGATCAGGCCATTTCCCGCGCGAGCGAAGGGGAAATCCTACTGTTTGACTGCGCGACGCTATGGCTGACGAACCATCTCTTGGCCAATCATGACATTGATTTTGAGACCGAGAAGCTATTGGCGGCGATCCGCACCACAAAGGCTGAGATCGTCATTGTCTCCAATGAGGTCGGCCTTGGCATCGTCCCAGAAAACACCCTCTCCCGCCAGTTTCGCATCGCTCAAGGCGAGCTGAACCAGCGTTTGGCACGGGAGGCCGACACGGTCGTCGGCGTGATGGCGGGGCTGCCCTTCGCGCTGAAAGGCACATTGCCGGAGGGGGTGGTATGAGTCGTCTCTGGCTGATCCGGCACGGGCCGACCCATGCGAAAAGCTTCGTCGGCTGGACCGACCTGCCTGCCGATCTCTCCGATCATGCGGCCATCGCTCGATTGGAACAAGCACTGCCGCAGGTTCCTGTGATTTCTTCCGACCTGAGCCGGGCGGTCGACACCGCAAGCGCGATCCAGAACACCCGACACCGCTTGCCCCATGATCCGCGCCTGCGGGAAACCCACTTCGGCGACTGGGAAATGCTGGAATGGGCGGACATTCAAAAGCGCGATGGCGATCTGGCGCGGCGTGTTTTTGAAACGCCCGGCGACATCGCCCCACCGGGAGGCGAAAGCTGGAATGGTTTCTCAGCGCGGGTCCATGCCGGGATCAACACGCTTGAAAGCGAGACCATCGTTGTCGCCCATATGGGGGTCATCCTCGCACTCTTGCAAAAGGCCCTGAACTGCACGGCCTATGAAGCAATGGCACATCAAATCGATCCGCTGTCCGTGACTTTGATCGATTGTCCTGCAGGTATCTCTGGGGATTGGTCTTGCACGCAAATAAATCACAAATATTGATACATTAATGTGCAATTATTAATTTTTATGATGTGAAATTCTCACATAAGATTCTCCTGACAACAGGAGGTTCTCATGTCTTACGATCTTTTCATCGGTGATAAAACATTTTCAAGCTGGTCTCTGCGCGGATGGCTCCTGTTTGAAAAATTCGGCATCCCTTTCCGCGAAATCATGGTCGGCCTGTATAGCGGCACCATGAAGGAAGACCTCGCGCCCTTCTCCCCGGCGCGGTTCGTGCCCACCGTGCGCACGCCAGAAGGCTGGGTCATCGGCGAAAGCATCGCACTTGCCGAAACCCTCGCCGAACGCCACCCGGAAGCAGGCCTTTGGCCGGCAGATGCCGAGGCCCGCATTTACGCCCGCTGGCTCGTGGCCGAAATGCATGCCGGGTTCAGCGCGCTCCGCGATGCCTGCCCCATGCAGCTCTTGCACCAGTACGCATCCTTTGACGTCGCCCCGGGCGTGCAAACCGATCTCGACCGGCTGGAGCTTGTCCTCGGCCATGCGTTTGAACGGTTCTCCGATGATGGACCATGGCTATTTGGGCCCTATAGCGCGGCGGATGCCTTTTATGCCCCTGTCGCAGCGCGGATCGCGGGCTATGGATTGCCCGTCTCCGAACGTCTGACCGCCTATGTCAACGCGCATCTGGCGGACCCGGCATTCCGGGCTTGGCGTGCGGATGGCCTGAAAATCAGCTACGATCCCGTCCCCTACGCGCTGGATCTGCCGACCACAGCTTGGCCGGAAAGCCTCTAAGCGCACACCGCGCCCCTGCCTCGTTAACCAATTCCTAACCATGCCTGCGCTAGCACGGATGTGTATTGGTTAACGGGAGTTCTCAGGCCATGGTCGCACGGACCTTCTCCGTCGCCTTCGAGGGCGTCGACGCGCGCCCCATCGAAGTGCAATGCGCCATCGCCCCCGGCCTGCCGAGCTTCACCATCGTCGGCCTGCCGGACAAAGCGGTTACTGAGGCCCGCGAACGGGTCCGCGCTGCCTTGGCCTCTATGCAGATTGCCCTGCCCTCCAAGAAACTTGTCATCAACCTCTCGCCCGCCGATCTGCCAAAGGTCGGATCGCATTTCGATCTCCCCGTCGCCATTGCCATTCTCGCGGCAACCGGCCTGATCCCCGAAGAGAAAGCCGCCGAGACGCTCTCCCTTGGCGAACTGGCGCTGGACGGCTCCCTCGTCGCCGTCAACGGCGCCTTGCCCGCCGCATTGAAAGCCGCCGAACTGGACTGCGTTCTCGCCTGCCCGGAGGCCTGCGGCGCGGAAGCCGCATGGGTCGGCGCAACGCCAGTCTACGGCGCCAAAACACTGGCGCATCTCTTGCGTCATTTCACCGGTGATCGCCCCATTCACGAGGCCCATCCGGGCGAAGTCACCCTGCCAAATCACGCCCGTGACCTCCGCGATGTGAAAGGGCAGGAAAAAGCAAAACGCGCGATGGAGATCGCCGCAGCGGGCGGACATCACCTGTTCATGTTGGACGCAATAAAGCAACCCGCAGATATTGCCCAGATGGAAGCTTGGGACACCCATACAAAACTTGTTTTTTACAATATTATCAAACCAACAAATGATAATTGGTATAAGAAAATTAGCCCTATAGATGAGGACGATTGCTTCTAAGGAGCATTGTTTCTTCTGTGACCCTAGACCCAACCAAAGCCCAAAAAGAATAAACGAGATTCACAAATTCACTTCATCAAGAATGATCTCATGAAGCGTGATAAAACGCTATGCGAAGGTAACTGCTATCGTTCATCCCCAGTTTTGATCCATGGAGACATATCTTTCAAATTCACCATTTAAAAACGCGCCGCATCGGCTCTGCGTTTCATTTGTTCCGATCACCAAAGAATTCACGGATCACCTTAGTAACGAACTTCGCTGAAATATGTGAACCGTACTCGTGCAGCGAGTCATCTTTTTTTGCGTCTGCAAGATCAACAACTACTTTCGCAGCAAAAACCGCAGTACCTGAACCAGAGAGGTGTGCGGAACGATAAATTGCATAAGCTTCCATATCCAAACCAGCAACTTTCCGATGATACTGGGAAACGTTTTCCATAAATTCCTTGTTTGCGATAACCGCTGATCCACTTGTGAAGGGCGCCATCTTCGGCACGGCAGGACAACTGGGCCTATTTTTCTGCCAACCATCCTCTAAACTTGCCAGAATATCCTCAGACTCTATTAGCCCCCAAATCACTGCCCTCAATTTCTCTTGAATTGGTATTTGGTATGGCTCAGCCTTAAATCCATCACCAGTCCATTTCCCGCTTTGGTACTCATAGACAGGATCAGCGACGAGCAACTGCCCCATTAAAGCATTACCCGAGAACCCCCCGCAAATCCCCGACATTGCAACAAGCTTCGGAGAATAGCTCTGAATGCATTTCCCTGCCGTTACAGCCGCATCAACAAGTCCCATTTTTGGCAGTTCTATTACTGCCCCGCGCTTTCCTTCAATTTCTACATCGAAACGCGTCACCCCTCCACGCGTAGAAATACCCCCCTCGCCTTCCAATAAAGTCGCATATGGCACACGCTCTTCGCGCAGCGCGGTAAAGATAAGGAAATCAAACTTCTCCCTTGCAGCGCTCTGAAGCAACAGGACCTTCAAAGCCCCTTGCCAGGTCGCAGGCTCGTGGTAACTCGCCAAGATACACCCCTGACTTTCGAATCTTTGCCGTATATTTTCAAATTCTTCTGGATACGCGCTAATGGCCAAGGACTTTACGTGGCCACCACTTGAACCTGCAAGCTGTTGCAGAATCCCCAAGCCATTCAAATGAGGCTCGGCCCCTTCATAGGCGGGAATCCTAATATCTATGATACAGATGTCTATTTCTTCAGTGAGCTTCGAACCAAACTCTGCAAGATTTCGCGCGATTTTGATGTCGCCTTCCGGCACACCTTCCGTTTTTAAGAAACCAACGAGCTGCTTTAGCTTACTGTTATCGTCTTCGGTGATAAGAATCTTCAAATTAGTTGCCTCAACAAATGTTCTATCTTGGTTCGGTTCAATGGTGATTTGTATTTATAAAGGACAGCACCGACTACCTCCTGCCCATACATTTTCTTAAGTGCGATCTGAGCTTTACCTATTTTGACCCTTCTACCACCCAGAAATATGTCCGGGTACTGAGTGACGATCATGACACGCTGGAACTTATTCAGAGCCCGCAAGGTTCTAAGAATTTCAACTCCACCCAATGCTTGATCAAGACCGCCATCACTCGAATTCTGGCCAACAGAAAACGTAGGGAGCGCCATATCGAGAACGATAAGATCGTAATCGTCGTTTGAAACCAATTCGATAGCCGATTTTACACTATCGGAGACCTGAAGATTGAGCCGTTCTCCAAAGAAAGACTGCAAATGACCTGAGAGTTCGTCTCTCTTGTGGGGTTCGTCTTCAATCAACAGGATTTTCACTGTTCCTAACCTCCTCAGCAGAAATTTCCACTTTAAGCCCGAAGATTATTTCTACCTCGTCACCTACAGACACAAATTCAACGCTACTCGCACCCAAATTGAGTTTGGTAAGGTACTTCAGCTTTTTCAAACCAGAGTATCCCTCGGTCACCATATCCCTCCCAGTTTCCGCCGAATCTAATGCCGCCTGAATTCGAGCAATCGACGCCTCAACTTTATCCTCGGGAATCTTCGAGAGAACCGAAACTCGGAGATTATGCAAATTTGTTCCGATTATCGGCTGTGAGCTGGCATTAACGGTTACTTCACCCAAGTTCACACCGTGCCTCACAGCGTTTTGCAGAACAACAGCGAGGCAATCGTATAGTCGATGCACACTAATGCCATAGTACTCGGTTGCTAGCCGATTGCCGGTGACAACAGTCGGCGACTCTGAGCGCCCAATTTCCATGTCAATTATTCGGCAAATGTCGTTGATAGTGGCCGACACAAATCCGGTATCCGGACGCCGAAACCAGCTGGCGACTTGTGAGAAAACTGCGTCAATAGCTTCATTTAGCTCAACTCGGACACGTTGCTGCTCTGGTCCAGAAAACCTCCCGGCCATTGCCTCCAAGGACTGTTTAACATCACCAGACATCCTTATTTTGATTTCTCTCGATGCATTGTCCAACTGCGGCGAAATCTGCTCCCAACAAAAAGCTATCATTAAGTCTGGTAACATCTCCGGACCAGAGAGCTTCAGAGCTTGTGTTAAGTTGTCAACGCCCCTTCTTGTTGCGGAGTCACTGAAATCTAGTGTGGGGTCAAAAAGCGCGAAGGGCTTTCCCTCTGATTTGAACTGAAGAAACTCTTTTCTCATCCGGTCAATGTAGATGCGATATGCAGACTTCCATTGAGAAATTGCGTCGCCAAACCTTGTCTGAGAAATTACAGGGTGAAAAACTGGTTTACTAACCACTGCATCTACCGGATCAAGCATTACGCCATGCAGCGTATTGTGCCTAATTCGCCTCCCGAGATATGACTCGATCCCAAACTCTGGATTGATGCAAAACTCTCGGAATGCCTCTTGAGCAATCTGCTTCACGATATGATCAACCGTATTTGAGACTTCAACAACTGGAACCTTGCGGGTCTGCCCCGTCAGACTGTCTTTTACATCAGCTATGGCTGCCAAGCGCGTCACCAGTTGAGGTAGTAGCTCTTTATAATGCTGGGTGTATGCCGAAGGGTTTGCAGCAAGCCAATCGCCCATCGCAACAGAGTCCACGAACATTCTGCTACCATCGAAATACTTACGCAATCCTGAAACTTTGGAACGAGTTTCGATTGCCTCTGCTTCGATAATGTATTCGATCCGGTTGAGCGCAAAACCAACGGAAGTTAATATCTGCTTCCTTACCTGCCCTGCCTGCTGAGAAGAACTAACAAGGCGGTACATTTTTTGCAGTGTTGCATCATCAAGCGATGAAGACAGATAGCTTGCGATCTGCGGATTATCGGTTGTAAGCTCCGCAATAAAATCCGGAATATTCCCTGCGAAGTTCTCGATGATATAATCTTCGAGTTTAAGCCTGTACTCAAAGTCGACATCTGGGTCTGAGGAACGCCCTCTAAACAATGCAAGCGCGAGAACAGAGACTAAGGCCCTAGTATCTTCCGACGCACTCATATGCATAGTTTGCAGCTCTGCTTCAGTTAGAAGAGCATCAAGACCCACTGTGTTATTGAAAAGAAATTTTACCTCATTCTCACTGAGTAGTGACAGCTGGCCCTTATCCTGCACGTAGCGAAGGAAGAGATATGTTCGATAAAATGTGTCCACTTTTACATTGTCATGGCCATGCTCAAAAACATCAAAAACTTCACTTGGTTTCATGAGCACGCTCAAGTTTTCATAAGGCTCAGATGGCCAATCTTTGCCTTTTGCAATTAGCGAGACGACGAACCGATACCCAATGACACGATCTAAATCATTTCGGAACCGAGCGAGGACAGTGAACTCCAGAAAGGCGGAGCTCTTCTTGTAGCATTCCAAAGAGCGATCCAGTTCGGCACCCAGGTTTTCCACGAGAAGCGGGCACTCAGATTTATCTACACTGTCCTTCGCCAACAGGAGTTGATGCAGCAAGTCCTCGCTTAGAACCTGGGCAACTACATGCTCCAGATTTGGGAAGCGATCACGTAGACTCCAAATCACCCACAGAGAGTAAACTGCATCTAACAGACTCGACTCTACTGCCCTGTGCAGAAACGAAGCGGCGTCTGCGCTGGAGAACGGTGTTGCAACAAGATTATTTAAACTGTGACTACGGCGAAAGTTGCCAGAAAACACGTGGCGAAGAGTATTTGTATGCCTTCGAGCTATCGAAAATAGAGACAGATTTTCCTTCATGTATTCCATGGCGCTGAACTGAAGCGCAGGACTGTCTCTATGCCCGACGATATCATCTATCTCATTGAGTACAGACAGGGTTGCAGCATCGCCAGTCGACACATGTTTTAGATACGCTACCTTGAACGCGAGGTAGCTCGAAGCGCCCCACTCTTTAGCGCAAGCAAGCAGAGCGCACGCAGCATCTAAGTGTTCAGTATTCCAAGCCCCAGAGATTATCTCAATCGTACCAATTGCTTTAGAAGTTTCTTCGGGCCAAGCATTCAAAAAACCGCACAAATAGGCTAGTTCGAGTTCGAATGCCTGCTCAGGAGTAGTGTAGGTTTCCCAAACA
Organism: Celeribacter sp. ULVN23_4; assembly: GCF_054788345.1. NCBI lineage: Bacteria > Pseudomonadati > Pseudomonadota > Alphaproteobacteria > Rhodobacterales > Roseobacteraceae > Celeribacter > Celeribacter sp. ULVN23_4. The sequence goes on from NZ_JBTVYO010000001.1 coordinate 388,536, forward strand.
TCCTTCTGAACCAACCCCGTAACGGCGCGCCCTCTGAGACCGTATGGTGCCTCTAATAAGCTCGCGGAAACAGCCATATCCTCCACGTTATTGTTACGCCGGATAATTTCTATGGAGCGTGAACTAACTCCATTTTGAGCGATATATGAAATTGCTCCACGAATTTCGTTGCGACGTGACCTGCTAAAACGGCGCAAAAGCGCCAATGCGCTTGGCGAGACATGGCTCTCGCCGTTCTTAAAGCTCAACATCTTCTCCCCTCAAACATTTAAGATAAAGTATTTCAGGAGCTTAGGTAAGCACACAAAGAGTGGCTGGCGCAATGCTCTGCGCGCTTCGCAAAACTCCTAGCGCTTTTGATTTTTCTTAAAAAGTAGGGCTTCCACCTCCGAAACACCGTTCATGTGGTCATTGAAGATTCCGAAATTAGAAATCTCTTGGTAATTCGACTTTGCAATGAATGGCTTCACCCCCCGAACACCATTCCCTGTGTCAGAATTTAACTAACCCTACCTCATTTCCGAACTTCAACATCATAAATTCTCAATAGGCCCTGCCTTATAGAGGCCTTAGAAAGGTGTCTCAAAACTATTGAAAATGTACTCATGTGAGACAATTATCAAAATATACATAGACTCTATGGAGATTCGTCATGTTGATTGGGTACGCGAGAACATCAACTTTTGAGCAAGATGCTGGATTACAAGCCCAAGTGAGAGACCTAGAAGCTTTTGGTTGTGACGTGATCTACAAAGAACAGGTTTCTTCTGTTGCGGAACGCCGAGAGCTAGAGAGCGCAATTAAATCTCTGCGCCCAGATGACAAGTTGGTAGTTACCAAACTAGACCGTTTGGCACGTTCAGTTCGTCACCTTGGCGAACTCCTAGATACCCTCGAAGGCAAACGGGCAGAATTGGTCATTCTATCTATTGGTGGACAACAAATCGACACTACGACTGCCACCGGACGTCTCATGCTCAATGTCATGAGTTCTGTTGCCCAGTTCGAGAGAGAAATGATGCTGGAACGACAGCGAGAAGGAATTGCGAAGGCAAAAGCAGAGGGCAAATATACTGGCCGCAAGCCTACTGCTATGGCCAAAAGTGAAGCTGCGATGTCTTTGCTCGCTTCGGGAATGCCCAAGGTTAAAGTGTGTGAACATTTGGGGATTAGCCGAGCTTCCCTGTATAGGATTCTTAGCAAGTCGAAACCGGCGTGAAGCTATTCTGAATACAGATGTGCAACGGACCCGGCCATTTCCAGATTTTAATTTTGAGACAAGCTTACTATTGACGTCGCCCTATACGTTCCGCAGCGTCAAACACTTCGGCGACCTCGCGCACTGGCGATGTAAATGATCTCTTTGGCGTAGAGGTCGGTTGCGCAACCGATGCATATTCACGCCAATCGTCCTTCTGCAATGTGGTCCATAGCTTGCTTAATTCATTTTTCCGCCGCAACATTTCAGCTCTTTGTGCCTCGCTCAACGGACTGAAGCGGCGGCGGACCTGCTCTTCTCGATATTGATCGGCCAGATGACCATAAGTGTTGCTTACCGTCGTGCTATTTGAGTGCCCGAGCTGCTTGGCGACCACTTCAATAGATACACCTCGGCGTATTAGATCGCTTGCATACGTGTGTCTCAGACCATGAAATACGAATTCTTTGGGCAGGCCTGCCTTCATCACCGCACGTCGAAACAATTGCGAATGTTGTCGCCGCCAAGGCTTGCCTTTTTCAGAATGCAGAACGAGTTCTCCTCCTGACTTGCCTTCGCATTTCGACAAGAAGAAAGCCATTCCTTCATCGGGGAGGAAAACGAAGCGTGCAGGTGATCGCTTGAAAGCATCTATTCGAAGACCAAATCCCTGCTTGCCGACATCATCAACAATTAGCCTTCCCAGCTCCCCAACACGACAGCCACTGTATAGTCCAGCAAGCACTAAGTCCTTAAGCGCTGGGGAGCATGCATTCAGAAGGCGACGACATTCCTTGCGATCCAGGAAGAGTGTTCGAGGGCTGTGATTCACCGATATTCTTTTAAGGCATCGCCAAGGCCGCTCTGTTTCGATCTCTGCATTGTCCCATGCATGCCGAAATGCCATCTTGAGTATAGACACCAATGAATTGAAGGTTCGTTTTCGACGCCTTAACTCATCGGGTGTTAATGATACACTTCCAACTCGCCGTTGCCGTTCCATGAAGCCATACCTTGGAGGTGTCTCAAGAACTTGTTGCGCGAGTTTTCTCAGGTGTTTTGCCGAGAATTCTTCCAGAGGCAAGTTAGCAAAGTCTGGAACAATGTGGTAATTGATCAACACAAGATTGTTGTAGTGCCCTCCAGTGGAGCGAGCTAAGCGCGTCCACTCAGTATAGTCCCTTAGTGCATGCCCTACTGTATAGACATCTCCGATAGGACAGAAACTGACAGCATTTATCCGTCCAAGTGCTTTGGGTTCATTGGCTAGGGCTCTCACAGCTCCAGAGTCAAACCATTCAAATGCCCTTGCAATCGCAGTCCGGTAATCAATTGCACCTTCGCCTCGATCTATCGCCGGTCCAACGCACTTCTGCTTGTAGAGCTTGTCTTTTGTCAGAATTCGCGCAGTCCAGTTGCAAAGTATATTGTCGGGGCGATGGATGCCGATATGCCGACAGCGGTAGAGCGAGTGCCAATATGGCGTAGGTCGGATGCCAAGGTTCAAGACACTCTCATGCTCAGCGAACCTACAAGGATTGATCAGATGTTCGGTCTTGAGGAATTGATCTGCGATACGCAAATACGACATCGGAACGCCCTCCCATGTATATGCTGATCTTGAACATCATACCAGATATCGTCTCCCGTTGAGATTTTTTCTTATCCGGCCCGATTTACCTTTTTTTAATCATTTTTCATTAACCGTAACTCACAGAAATTAGTGAGGGCAGAATGAACGAGTGTCGAGAGAAGCGCCTTGAAGAAGCTCTTTTGGAATATGTCGAGCTCTATGGGGCCTCAGAAAAGGTACGAACCATTTACTATGAAGATTCTGGAAAACACGAGGATGACCTAACGAACACAAAAGATGCCGCCTCGTTGATCAAGCCCCCCAGCAGTTGAACTGGTATAACAATTTTCTCAAGCTAGTGTTGTGTGGTCATTTTTTTAAAATATTGAAATGTATAAATAAATTGACATGTTCGACCAGATTTGATAGACTGAAGAGTATAAATACACCTAGAGAATTGGTGTATCGGGAAGCTTTTGATCTATTGATGATCTCGCTTTCAGTTCCCCTATAAAATTCCTGAATATTTGGAACTTTTGGGGTCTTCGAACCATCCATCTTGACGAGCTTGTGAGCCGAAGGAAGGCCACAAGAAGGAGAGAGTTTAGACTAAGCTTGTGGCTTGAAATGCAGATGCCATGCATCATGCAAATGGATGTTTATTATTAATAACAAGGAGATATGAAATGTATGATTACGAAACGAAATTTAGATAGAGAAAGTAGAAAAACAATATTTGGAATTCAAATTTTGAGTTTGGCAATTGCACATTGGCCAAAAGAAGAGTGGAAAAATATAGATCAGAGAATGCTATTTCTTACCGTACATGTTCCACAGCAAGACCAAATCGAAGAGCTAATGAATGTAACCTATAGTAAGGTTAGAAAGGTATTTGGCTTTAAAGATAAAAATACAGAAATCGCCATGATTTCAGCTGGAGATTTGAAGGGAACCAGACATCATGCAGTTGGCTTAACTGATGATGATGGGCCTCATTTCCATGCGATTGTTATTTTACCAAATTTTTTAGTCCAGCAGCATGGATTTGATTGGTGTCATATTGAACGAGAAATTTGCTTATCAATCTTGGAGATCAAAGAAATTAAGCAATTATTTGGTTTGGGAGGCCTTCTTCCCGTCCATGTTGAAAGAATGAGTTTTGATGACAGGGATGTATTCACTGCGATCGACTATGTTTTGAAGGCGGGAAAGAATTACACTCAACTGATGGGAAATAATTCAGCACATCTCATCTTTCCATTTGAGCAATTTTCGATAGGGAAGCGGGAGCATCTCAATGAAGAGCGTGTTCGGCTCAATATGCACTTATTGAGAGAGAGCTTTTTTCAATTTCCCCAAAACCTCACCGTTAGACCCTTTGAAGAAGAGGCCATTGATAGATTTTTCGCTTCAAAATCTGATGTTGAAAAACAAGAAGTGTTTCAAAAACTATATCGCTTAATTGAGTAGGCGGAACTCTCAGCTTCCATAAATATGTATATACATACATTAAGAAATTGGAGAGCAAGAATGGCTATAATTTATAGGAAAACTTTTAAACCTGTGCACGTCAACATGGATGCAGAATTATTAGGGCGTTTGGACGAATACCGATGCTCGGAGCGCTCAAGAACCCAGCTAATACATGAAGCGATCGAATTGTATTTGGAAAAACTGGAAAACCCGCAGGAGACAAAAGGAATCTGGAAAATGTTGAGAAATTGAGGGCCTTAATTATGGGGGGGGGGGGTAGCTCACTCACAACGCTGGAAAGCTTCAATTCTTATTCCAGCTGCGCCTTTCTTCGATTGCGAAGGCGGCGCAGTTTAGAAAATCTACCTCCTCTTCAGTCAAGATACGCCGATAGATTTGGAGGCGTGCTAGGTTTTCCTGAATTTCGGCTTGTGCATCCCCGGATTTTAAATGTCTGTTTCCATTCAGGTCCGCTTCGAGCTGGTCCAATCGTTTTTTAAGCTTTTGCTTTGCTTTCAAGAGTTCTCCGTCATGTGCTGGATAGGCAATCCACCATGCTAACGACGCAGCTCCGCCACAGCTGAACCGACTTCCGCTTGTTTCAAAATACTCATGATCTGAGCATAGCTGTATTTCGATCTCTTCATCAGATTCTCCTCCTTCATCTTTCGAGAAAATTCTACTCCCCCCAAAAAATTCTCGGTGTATTAACATACTCCCCTTACTGTAATGTCTGCTTCATAAAGCCGAAGACATTTTCATCGCTATGATATGTCGCATTATCGTGCGGCCAAACAATCCGCTTTGTATCATTAGTAAAAACAACTTCATAATATCTGGAAAATTCGTTGTAATGCCGCTTTCCCGATACGCTCTCCAAATAGCCCTCTATATCTTCTGAAGAAAAGTAACCTTTTGATTTTACCTCATTTATAAACTTGGAAGGTAAAATATCCCATTCCCACGGATACGCTTTATGACCGTTATAAACACTAATACTTGCAATATTTCGCTTGATGATATCCGCCATCTCCGATCTGGCTAAACGCCGATCCTCTTCCCCAATTTCACTCAACATTCTTGATAGACCAACAAGTGTGTCTTGATCCGCTTGTTGGTTGCTCTGCGTAATCTCAACAAGCCTCATTTCAAGTTCTGATATTTCTCGTTCTGCGCTCTGAATCTCCTCAGCCAACACAGAAGAACGCTTTGTTAGAGTATCCAGCATCATATCTGGAAGATTGCCACGTTCAAAAGTTTCAACAATGTTGTAGAAACCATTCGTATGCGTTCGCAATTCTGCCTGCTTCGCTTCGATTTGGTCCTTCACTGTCTCTACTTCACCAGCCCCAGATTTTGAAAAAATGTGACCAAAAGAAATGTCAGAAACGAATTCTAAGAAAGACTTCTCAAATTCATCGTAGCGCCAAGCAGGACAATCGCAGGCAGAAGAAGTGACGGACGCGTGGCACCTTAGATATGTGTAACCTTTTGGCGGCTTGCCCTTGTTTTTGAACATCATTGTTCCCCCGCATTTGCCACAAATGGCAATTCGTGAAAACAGGTTGGAAATCACCTTTCCTTTTCTTCCTCCATTGCTCTTCCTGCTATCTTTGCGAGATTGGGCTAGGTGGAAGGTCGTTTCATCGATGATTGGCGGGTAGTAATCATGCCAAATTTCACCTGTTGGAATGCGTTTTCCGTTCACTTTGTTGTTTGGGCGGAAAATGCCAATAACCGCCTCATTGCGCAAAATTTTTGTGACGTAACTAGAATTCCAAACTTTCGATTGTGCGATTGGTTCGAAATTGTCGTTCATAAAACGTGTGATTGAATAGATACCCATTCCGCCAACGGACAATTCATAAATTTTTCGAACAGCGTCAGCTTTAGGTTCATCAATTATGAACGACTTGCGATCTGCCGCAAGCGTGAGCCAAGCAGGACATTTTTTAGTTAGCTTGATGTTTGAACTAACTTTTCTCTTTTCCGCCCAAGCAGATTTAACGCGCTTTGATTTTGTTTCAGACTCTTCGTTTGCCCTCACCATTGCCACATACGACATCAGAAATTTGAAAGGTTCTGCTTTCAAAATTTCACGGGAGTATCTTTGACCATCGATCAAAGTAACAACTTCAATACCAGCATTGATGATGTTCGATAGTTGCTGCTGCGCTAAAAACGGTTCTTGACGTGAAAGGCGGTCTAGAGATTCAACAATAAGAACCGAGTCTTTTTCCACTTCACCAGCTTCGATAGCTGCAAGAAATTGTGAGAAAGCCCCTTCCGATATGTTTTTCCCCGAATAGGCAGATACGCCAATATCTTCGATCTGTTCGACTAGCTCTAATCCGTTGTCATCAGCATATTTTTTTGATGCTTCCATTTGGCGACGAATTCCGTCACCTTTCAATTGAATGTCAGATGAAATTCTCAAGTAAGAATAAGCTTTTGTCATAGTGAGTATACTAAACGCTTGCTGGTTGCTTTACAACACACACCATCTTCATGGTCGGCACGCCCGGTTCCGGAAAATCCATGCTGGCCGCACGCCTACCCACAATCTTGCCGCCACTGTCGGCTCAGGAAGCCTTGGAAACCTCGATCATTCACTCGCTTGCCGGACTTCTCGACGAAGGCGGCATTTCCCGCGCACGGCCCTTTCGCGAGCCGCATCACACCGCCTCCATGGCCGCCATCGTGGGCGGGGGGCGCGGCGCGCAGCCCGGCGAAATTTCCCTCGCCCATAACGGCGTCCTGTTCCTCGATGAGCTTCCCGAATTCCCGCGCCCCGTGCTCGAAACTCTGCGCCAACCGATTGAGAGCGGTGAGGTGATGGTGGCCCGCGCCAATGCACATATGCGCTACCCGGCGCGCTTCATGCTGGTCGCCGCCGCCAACCCCTGCAAATGCGGTTACCTGCCCGATCCGGAGCGCGCCTGCGCCAAGGTGCCAATGTGCGGCGAAGACTATCTTGGCCGCATTTCCGGCCCCTTGATGGACCGGTTCGACCTTCGCCTCGATATGCCACCCGTGCAGTTTCAAGACCTCGACCTGCCACCGTCCGGCGATGATTCCGCAACCGTCGCCGCGCGCGTCGCTGCCGCCCGGACGCTACAATCGCAACGCTATGACGGCACGGGGCAACGGGTGAATGCTCAAATCGAAGGGCGCCTTCTCGAAGAGGTCGCGACGCCCGATACTGAGGGGCGTGAGATTTTGCAAAAGGCCGCCGAACGGCTCGGCCTGTCCGCGCGCGGCTATCACCGCGTCCTGCGCGTGGCCCGCACCATCGCGGACCTTGCGGGCGATCCTGACATTCGCCGCCCCCATCTCACCGAAGCCTTGAGCTATCGTGTGGTATCCGGCCTGCTCAATTGAGCGCCGTAATAAAGCCCGCCGTCTCTTCAATCGCCTGGCGCGCCTCCGGAAACATCCCGTCGAACATTTGCCAGACATGCGGCGCGCCCGGTGTCAGGTGAAAAGTCACCTCTGCCCCTGCGCCCCGAAGATGATCCGCCATCCGTGCGCTGTCATCGCGCAGAATTTCGCAATCGGACGCCTGAAGCAGGACCGGAGGGCAGTCAGGAAAAGGCGCAAAAAGGGGCGAGACAGTGGGACACCGCGGATCACTGTCGCCCAGAATCATCTGCGTCAAATGCGGCGCGCGCTCTGCCGGGAAGAAATGATCCAGCTCAGCATTCTCCGTGATCGATGGGCTTGAGAGCGTCAGATCCGTGAAGGGCGACCAGCCGAAGGCACCTGCGGGCGGGGTTCCCCTTTGGCAAAGCTCCGACAACAGCGTGAGCGCCAGCCCGCCCCCGGCACTGTCGCCGCCAATCACGATGTCTTTCGGTGCAAATCCCGAATTCATCAGCGCCTGCCAGACGGATTGCGCATCTTCGAAGGCGGCGGGCAAAGGATGCTCCGGTGCCAACCTGTAGGCCGGAAGAAACACAGGACGGCCAGCGCATTTTGCCAAACGCCATGCGAGGCGCTTATGCGTTTGAGGGCTTCCGGCAATATAGCCGCCCCCGTGAAAAAACAGGATCACGCGCTGATCGTCACTTCCCGGTGGCTTGATCCACATCCCCGGCAAGCCCAGCGCATCGCGATGAACCTCCGTATCCGGCGGCACGAAAATGGCGGCTTTCGCCGCCAGATCGGCCCCTTCTCGCAGAGGCACAGGATTTTGCGCATGGGTGAATGCGGTTTTCACGATGGGACGCAGCGCACCCGCAAACAACCGCATTCTCAAACTCATGCTATCTCCTCAGGCGCGCTTCGCCTCGATCGCTTTCCAAATGATCTCTGCGGTGTTTGTTCCATCGAAGCGTTCAAGCTCCTGAATGCCGGTCGGCGAGGTCACGTTAATCTCGGTCAGATAATCACCGATCACGTCGATCCCCACGAAAATCTGGCCCTTTTCTTTGAGAAGCGGCCCGATCTTGGCACAAATCTCCAGATCGCGTTCGGTCAGCCCGACCTTCTCGGGACGCCCGCCGACATGCATATTCGAGCGGGTTTCCCCCGCCTGCGGCACACGGTTGATCGCGCCCACCGGTTCGCCATCCACGAGGATCACACGTTTGTCGCCATTGGACACATCCGGCAGGAATTTCTGCACGATCATCGGTTCGGTCGACATCGAGGTAAAGAGTTCGTGCAGCGAGGACAGGTTGCGGTCATTCGGGTCGAGCCGGAACACCCCGGCCCCGCCGTTGCCGTAAAGCGGCTTGAGAATGATGTCGCCATGCTTGGCCTTGAACACCTTGATCGTCTCCAGATCGCGAGCGATGGCCGTCGGCGGCGTCAGGTCCGGGAAGCGCAGAACGAGAAGTTTCTCAGGATAGTTGCGCACCCAGAACGGATCATTGACCACCAAAGTGCCCGGCGTCAGCAGCTCGAGCAAATGCGTTGTGGTGATGTACCCCATGTCAAATGGCGGATCTTGGCGCAGCCAAACCACGTCATAGTCGGACAGGTCCACCTCGATCATGTCACCGAGACTGTAGTGATCCCCCTCTACGCGGCGCACCTCGACCGGCCAACCGCGCGCGGTGACGCGGCCTTCCTGAAAGGCCAGATGCTCCGGCGTATAGTAGAAAAGCTCATGCCCACGTTTTTGGGCCTCTTCCATAATGCGAAAAGTGCTGTCGGCGTTGATATTGATCGGACCGATCGGGTCCATCTGGATCGCGACTTTCAAGGGCGCAACTGTCGAAGGCAAGGGCTCATCTCCCGGAACTGATTTCCCTTTAGATGGACCAGCCCGGCGTCGCATTCAATGACTATGTCCTGTGCGCAAGGTCACATACACCTCTCACATCAGCGCATTCTCGAGACATTCGACCTCACCAGCCCCGTTTACGAGAGCAACATCAATCCGCATCGGCGTCAGCAAACCTTTCGGCAAACGCCCGATATAATCTTCCGCGCTGGCGCAGAGCCGCGCGATTTGCCGCGCCCCAAGCGATGCCCCAGCACGCGCATGAGTTTTCGACGCTTTCACTTCGACAAAGACGATTTCATCATTTTTTCGAAAGATGAGGTCGATTTCGCCACCGGCACCGCGCCAGCGACGCTCAAGAAGGTAATGACCGCGACGATCATATTCACGCGCAACACTTTCCTCCGCAGAGAGACCAAACATATAGGCCAACTGGCCGCGCAGTTTGCGCGGGGCGTCGACCTCATCATGCATCAAATCAAACGGCATGTTCACTCCTTACCAAACGCGCTCAGTTCCTAACCCGACCACAAACATTTACCTACCAAGGCCTCACTTGCTGCCGGACATCACTTGCCGGACATCGCGAGTGCCATTTGGTACACATCGCGCTTTTTCAGCCCGTGCTTGGCCGCCACCTCATGCGCAGCATCCTTGAGCGACAGACGTTCCAGCGCCTCCGCCAACTCCGCCTCAAGATCCGCCTCGGACACCTCATGCGCCTCCGCCCGCCCAACGAGCATCACAATTTCCCCCTTCACAGGCGCGTCGCGCAGGCTTTCCTCCAACTCCCGAAGCGTGCCTTTGCGCACCTCCTCGAATTTCTTCGTCAACTCCCGACACATGGCCGCCGGACGCGTCTCTCCCAAGGTCTCGCACAATTCTCCTAACGTTCGGTGAATCCGTTTCGGGCTTTCATAAAAACCGAGTGTCGCAGGCACCTCTGCAAAGGAGGCAAAGAATTTTAGACGCGCGCCTTGGGACGACGGAGGAAATCCGGCGAACAGAAAGCGGTCGGACGGCAGGCCGGAAATCGTCAGCGCCGCGACCATGGCAGACGGCCCCGGCGCAGAGGTCACGGGGATGCCTTTCTCAAGGGCCTCACGGCACAGAGCAAAGCCCGGATCCGCCACCAGAGGCGTGCCGGCCTCGGAGGCATAGGCAACGGATTTCCCCTGCTCCATCAGAGAGATAATGCCGGGCCGGGCCTGCGCGCCATTGTGATCATGATAGGCGATGACATGGCGTCCATTCAAAGGAATGCCGTGAATTTCCATAAGTTTACGCAGGCTGCGCGTGTCCTCGGCCGCGAGAACATCGGCGGAGGCGAGAAGATCGAGCGCTCGCAGCGTGATATCGCGCGCGTTCCCGATGGGTGTGGCGAGAAAATAAAGTCCGGCGGGAAGCTGCTTGGCTTGGTAAATCAATGGTCTCTCGGGTCTTTGCGGCGTTTACTCTTTTGAACGTGTCGCATAGGCTGCCCACAAATTTGCGTGGCCCTCGTGTCGCGTTCGTGTTTGCCGTCAGGAGTGAGGTTTCCCCCATGTTCGCCGTTCTGCGCGCCGCCCGCAAGTCGCTCGCCACTTTTGCTGTTGGCCTGTCCCTTATTGGGCTTGCCGCCTGTGATCCGGGCGCTTTCCCGGTCGGTGGCGGACCAACGATCAACACTTCGAAGCCGGTGCCCGTTGCCCTCCTCGTGCCCTACGAATCGTCCAGCGCCGGGGATGTCGCTTTGGCAACCTCGCTCGAAAACGCCGCGCGTCTGGCGATGGCCGATCTTGATGGCGTGACGATTGATCTGCGCGTCTATCCGACCGCTGGTCAGGCGGAACGCGCGTCTGCGGCCGCGACGCAGGCCGTGAGAGACGGTGCGAAAATCATTCTCGGCCCGGTCTATGGCGGCTCCGCCAAGCTCGCGGGCATTCCGGCGGCCAATGCCGGGATCAACGTGCTGTCCTTCTCGAACAACCCCGACATTGCGGGCGGCAACGTCTTTATCCTCGGGCCGACCTTCCAGAACACGGCAAACCGTCTGGTGTCCTACGCCCGCGCCAATGGCAAAGGCCGGATCATGGTCGTGAACGGCAACAGCCCGGCGGAGAATGCGGGAGCCGCAGCGATCAAGACCGCGATTGCCCGCCAAGGCGCGACTTTGGCTGCCGAAGAAAGCTTTGAGCTCAGCCAGCAAGGCGTTATTCAGGCCATCCGCCCAATCGCCTCTGAGGCCCGCAGCTCCGGCGCAAATGCCGTGTTCTTCACCTCCGGCAATGATGGCGCGATGCCGCTTCTGGCGCAGATGCTGCCGGAAAACGGGCTGAAGTCACCTGATCCGCAATACATCGGCCTGCAACGCTGGAATGTGCCCACATCGGCTTTGAGCCTTCCGGGGCTGCAAGACAGCTGGTTCGCGATCCCGGACCAACAGCTGACCGCGAATTTCTCCGGCCATTACAGCGCGACCTATGGCCAGCCGCCCCATGCTCTGGCCGGGCTCGCCTATGACGGCATCGCCGCAATCGGCGCCCTGGTTCAGGCGGGTGATCAAAACGCGCTGACCGCTCAGGGCCTGACCCGTAGCTCCGGCTTTGTCGGCGTCAACGGCATCTTCCGCCTGCTCGCCAATGGCACCAACGAACGCGGCCTCTCCGTCGCGACCATTCAAAACAATCAGGTAATCGAGATTGACCCTGCACCAAGAGCCTTCGGCGGCGCCGGATCCTAAATCCACGGCGCTCGCCAGTTTTCTACCCAGCCCACCGGGCACATTGATCTGTGCCGAAGACGCAATTTTCAACGTGACCGACGTGGCCGCGCAGCTTGAGGCGGCGTGGCAGGAAGCGGCAGATCCCGCCGCCCTGCGCAAGGGCACAGTCAGCGTTCTGAACGATGCGCAACACCGTGGGCGCGACGCCATCGCAAGCGCCATGGCGGAAGCGCCGCGCAACGCCCGCCCGGCTCTGCGGGCCTATGCCTGGCTCACCGATTGCCTTGTCACCACGGTCTTGTTCACCGCGATGACCAAGCTGCATCCGAACCCGAACCCGTCCGAAGGCGAACGGATCGCTGTGCTGGCGGTCGGCGGGTATGGACGTGGAGAGATGTCGCCCCACTCGGACGTGGACCTTCTGTTCCTCGCCCCGCATAAGATCACCGGCTGGATCGAGAGCGTGGTGGAGAGCATGCTCTACATGTTCTGGGATTTGCACCTGAAGGTCGGCCATTCCACCCGGACGATCCGCGATTGTATCCGGCTGGGCAAAGACGATTTCACCATCCGCACGGCGATGCTTGAACTGCGGTTCTTGTCCGGAAACCGCAAGCTCGCCACAGAATTGCACCAGCACCTGCGCGACGAATTGTTCCGCAACACCGCCCGCGAATTTATCGAAGCCAAACTCGAAGAACGCGCAACGCGTCACCGCAAACAGGGCGGTCAACGCTACGTGGTGGAACCCAATATCAAAGAGGGCAAAGGCGGGCTGCGCGACCTGCACACGCTGTTTTGGATCGCGAAATACGTCCACGGGGTCCGCAATGCCGCCGATCTCGTAAAAGCCGGTGTCTTCACGCCTGAAGAGTTCCGCCAATTCGAAGAGGCGGAAACCTTCCTCCACGCTGCCCGCAACGCGCTGCACCTGATCGCCGGGCGCCCGATGGACCAGCTGACCTTTGATATGCAGGTCGAGGTGGCCGAGCGTCTGGGCTATATCGATCACTCGGGTCGCCCTGCCGTCGAACATTTCATGCAGGATTACTTCCGTCATGCCACCCGCGTGGGGGAGCTGACCCGGATTTTCCTGACCTCCCTGGAAGCCCAGCACGTCAAACAAGAACCGGCGCTGCAACGCCTGTTCAAACGCCGTCGCAAGATCAGCGATCAATACGAACTGGTACACAACCGGCTAAACGTGAACGACCGGAAGGCCTTCCTCTCCGACAAGCTCAACCTCCTGCGGATTTTCGAAGAAGCTCTGCGCACCGGCTATTTTCTTCATCCCGATGCGATGCGGCTGATCTCGGCCAATCTCAACATGTTCGACAATGAAATGCGCGAGTCGCCGGAAGCGCGCCGCATTTTCCTCGATCTTCTGCTCAAACACGGCAACCCAGAACGGGCTCTGCGCCGGATGAACGAACTTGGGGTGCTGGGCGCCTTCGTGCCGGAATTTCAGTACATCGTCGCGATGATGCAGTTCAACATGTACCACAGCTACACGGTGGACGAGCACACGATTCAGGTGATTTCCAACCTCGCGGAGATTGAGCGTGGCGAATTGGAAGACGCGCTTCCGGTCTCCACACGCATCCTGAAAAACGGCGTGAACCGCAAGGTACTCTATGTTGCGATGTTGCTCCACGACATCGGCAAAGGCCGCAAGGAAGACCATTCGGTCATTGGTGCGCAGATCGCGCGCAAGGTTGCGCCGCGCCTCGGCCTCAAGCCCGCAGAATGCGAAACCGTCGAATGGCTGGTGCGCTATCACCTTTTGATGTCCGACATTGCCCAGAAACGTGACATCGGTGATCCGCGCACGGTCCGCGATTTTGCCAAAGCGGTGAAGACCCGCGAGCGGCTCGATCTTCTGACGGTTCTGACGGTTTGCGACATACGCGGCGTGGGGCCGGGCGTCTGGAACAACTGGAAAGCCACCCTGATCCGCAACCTGCATTCGCAGACGGCCTATGCGCTTGAACATGGACTCGAAGAAATCAACCGCGATGCTCGCGAAGGCGAGGCCAAGAAAGAACTGCGCTCGCGCCTCACCGACTGGAGCGCCGCCGAGAAGCGCACGGAAACTCAGCGCCATTACAGCACCTATTGGCAAGGTCTGCCCTTTGCGGCGCACGAGATTTTCGCGCATCTGCTGCGGGACATTAAGCCGGACGAAATCCGCATCGACTTGCACCAAGACGAGGATCGCGATGCGACCCGTGCCTGTTTCGCACTTGCCGATCACCACGGTATTTTCTCTCGTCTCGCAGGGGCTTTGGCTCTGGTCGGGGCCAACGTCGTGGACGCGCGGACCTTCACCTCGAAAGACGGCTATGCCACCGCCGTGTTCTGGATTCAGGACAATGACGGCAATCCTTTCGAAACCGCCCGCCTCCCCCGTCTGCGCCAGATGATCGACAAGATCTTGCGCGGCGAGGTTCTCGCCCGTGAGGCCCTCAAATCCCGCGACAAGATCAAAAAGCGCGAAAGCAAATTCGATGTGCCGACCTCGATCACCTTCGACAACGAGGGCTCGGAAATTTTCACCATCATCGAGGTGGACACCCGCGATCGTCCGGGGCTGCTCTACGATCTGACGCGCGTGCTGGCCGAGAGCAACATTTCCATCGTCTCCGCCCAGATCGCCACCTACGGGGTGCAGGTCGTCGACTCCTTCTATGTGAAAGACATGTTCGGGATGAAACTCCATGCAGAGACCAAGCGTCAGGCGCTTGAGAAAAAACTGCGCGAGGCGATTGTGACCGGCGCGAAACGGGCGCATTCGGGATGAAACCGATCCGCCTCATTCGAGGTTTTGTCACAGTTGGCGGCTGGACTTTGATGAGCCGAATCCTCGGCTTTGTGCGCGACGCTTTGATCGCCGCCTATCTCGGGGCCGGGCCTGCGGCAGAAGCATTCGTTGTGGCTTTCTCGCTGCCGAACATGTTCCGCCGTTTCTTCGCCGAAGGCACGCTCAACGTCGCCTTCGTGCCGCTCTTCGCCAAGAAAGTCGAAGCCGAAGAGGATGCGAAACGCTTTGCCGAGGACACTCTGTCGGCCCTCGCCACGGCGTTGATCGCCCTCACGCTGATCGCAACGCTGTTCATGCCCGCTTTGGTGACCGCCATGGCCGCAGGGTTCATTGGCGACGCTCGGTTCGACATGGCTGTCGACTTCGGCCGCATTGCCTTCCCCTATGTGCTGTTCATCTCGCTGGGGGCTTTGTTCTCCGGCATTTTGAACGCCACCGGACGTTTCGCCGCCGCCGCCGCCGCCCCCGTGTTGCTCAACGTCATTCTGTCTGCGGCCATGATTGGTGCGGCGAAACTCGGGCTGCCGGTGGACCGCGCCCTGATCTGGGCCGTGCCCATCGCCGGGATCGCACAGCTCGCCGTGGTCTGGCGCGCTGCCGCGAAAATCGGCTTCAACCTGCGCCCCCGTCTGCCGCGCCTGACGCCGGAACTCAAACGCCTCCTGATCCTTGCCGGTCCCGCCGCGCTCGCAGGTGGCGTCGTTCAGATCAACCTTCTCGTCGGTCGTCAGGTCGCCTCTTTCTCGCAAGACGGTGCGCTTCAGTATCTCAACCTCGCCGACCGTCTGTATCAACTCCCGCTCGGTGTCGTCGCCATCGCCATAGGGATTGTGCTCCTGCCCGATCTCTCCCGGCGCTTGCAGGCCGGGGACCACGAGGGCGCACGCCACGCCTACAACCGTGCCTTTGAATTTGCGCTTCTCTTGACCGTGCCCGCCGCAGTCGCGCTGATCGTCATTCCAGAACCGCTGATTTCCTTCCTGTTCCAGCGTGGCGCCTTCACGCCTGAGGATGCCCACAAGACCGCACTCGCGGTCATGATCTATGGCCTCGGCCTGCCCGCCTTTGTGATGCAGAAAGTGTTGCAACCGCTGTATTTCGCCCGCGAGGACACTCGCAGCCCGTTCCGCTTTGCGCTCTATGCCATGGTGATCAACGCCGTGGCGGCCATCGGCCTGTCCTTCATCATCGGCTATCTCGCCGCCGCCGTCGCGACCACCGGCGCCGCATGGGGCATGGTCGCACTCTTGTGGTTCGGCAAAAAGTCGATGGGCGACGAGGTACATGCGGATGCCCGCCTTATCAAACGCGCGCCGCGCATTCTGATCGCCTCGCTCTTGATGGGCGCGGTGCTTTGGGCCGGAGAACTTGTGCTGTCACCAGTGTTCGAGCTGTCGCGCGGATTGGGCACGTTGATGCTCGTGGCGCTCGGCATCGTCGGTTATTTCGGCATCGCGCATGTGATCGGCGCGGTCCGGATTGCGGAGTTGAAAGGCTCTGTCCGACGCGGCGGTTAACCCAGAGTTCCGGCATTGCAGCCCCATCCCAAGCGCAAAAACGCGTTCAGGGCAATTCAATTCCCCTGAACACAAATCTCAACGCTGGCGCAACCGGGTCACGATGCGCCCGAACGCCCCCGGAACCAAAAGCGCGGCCATCGCAAACCCCGCAACAAAGCCGGCCAAGTCGGCGACCCAATCGGGCGAACCGCCGAACAACACCGCGAACACAAGTTGAATGCCCATCAGGAAACCGATCAGCGTGAAGGCCCGCACCCGGTTCTGCTGCATCGCGCCGAGGCCGAGCCAAAGAATGAACGTATACGCGCCGATGAAGCCGTAGGCCGCAGGATAGGCCCCGACCAGAGGCCGATCCACGGTCAGAAACAGCCCGTAGGCGAGAGAGCCAGCCAAGGTGGACACCACAAAGATCACCAGCACCGCAACATTGCCGAAGGTCTCCCCCACCATCTTGCCCAGCGCGAGGATGAACACGACGACCATCAGCGCATGGGTGATCGAGAAATGCACAAAGGCGTAGGTGAAGAACCGCGCCACATGTTCCAGCGGCCATGTGTTATAGGCCCGCATCTGTTCGAACACGGCGTCATAGAACCCGAAGTCCTGAATCGCATAGTTGCGCCAACCGATCGCGTCATGCCCGCCGATCAGGCCCAGCGCGCCGATCTGAAACACCAATTCGATACCGCCAAGCACCAAGGCAATCGCCACAACCATGGGCGGCAATGCGTTAAACGGCCCTTCCGGACGGGAATAATCATGATCATCAGACATTGAACGGGCCTTTCCTTGACGCTCTCGCCCCGCATAGGTAAGCCACGATCACCTATTATTCCAGTGACGGAGTTCCAGATGGACAAGCCTGCCTTCACCCCCCGCGTTTTCTCGGGGATCAAGCCTTCGGGCGGGCTCACCCTCGGCAATTACCTCGGCGCGATCAAACGCTTCGTGGATATGCAGGGCGGTGAGTTCGAAACCATCTATTGCGTGGCGGATATGCACGCGATCACCGTCTGGCAAGACCCCGAAGAACTGCGTCAGGCAACCCGTGAAGTAACCGCAGGCTTTCTGGCCGCCGGAATCAACCCCGAACGGTCCATTCTGTTCAACCAGTCCCGCGTTTCGGCCCATACGGAGCTCGGCTGGCTGTTCAACTGTGTCGCCCGTGTCGGCTGGATGAACCGCATGACCCAGTTTAAGGACAAAGCAGGCAAGAACGCCGAGAACGTCTCTCTCGGCCTCTACGCCTACCCGTCCCTGATGGCCGCAGACATCCTTCTGTACCATGCCACCCATGTCCCCGTGGGCGAGGACCAGAAGCAGCACGTCGAACTGACCCGCGACATCGCCAACAAGTTCAACCACGACTACAAGGTCGACTTCTTCCCGGAAACCATTCCGGTGATCGAAGGCCCGGCGATGCGCGTGATGAACCTTCGCGACGGCACGAAAAAAATGTCCAAATCGGGCGAAAGCGATATGGAACGCGTCAACATGACCGATGACGCCGACACCATCGCCAAAAAGTTCAAAAAGGCCAAAACCGACCCCGAGCCGCTGCCCGAGGAAATGGAAGGTCTCGCGGACCGTCCCGAAGCCCGCAACCTCGTCAACATCTACGCAGGTCTTGCCAACATGACCGGCGAAGAGGTGCTCGCGGAATATGGCGGTCAGGGCTGGGGCGCTTTCAAACCCGCGCTTGCCGAGCTGGCCGTTGAAAAACTCGCACCGATCTCATCGGAAATGGCCCGCCTGATGAACGATCCGGCCGAGATCGATCGCATCCTCGCCAAAGGCGCGGAGAAAGCGAAAGTGATCGCCGATCCGATCCTCGACAAGACCTTCGATATTATGGGCTTCGTGCGCTAAGCGCGAAACGCATTCGTATCAAACACAAAGGGCGCCCGATTGCGGCGCCCTTTCTCATGTCCTCTTTGTATGTCCTTTGTGCCGGAAATACTCAGATCAGCTTGACCTGCGTGCCCACGGCAACCCGGTCGTACAGGTCGATGATCTGTTCGTTGTAAAGACCAATACAGCCATCGGACGACCGCCGCCCGATCTTGCGCGTGTCATGGGTGCCGTGGATGCGGTAATACTGCCACGACAGGTACAGCGCCCTTACGCCCAGCGGGTTCTGCGGCCCGGCAGGCACTGTGACCGGAAGGCTCGGATCACGCTCGCGCATCGAGGGTGTCGGGGTCCAGGTCGGGTTCTTCACCTTCTTGATCACCGAAGTGTAGCCACGTTTCGTCAGCTCGCTCGAGATCGGCACAGAGGTCGGGTAAAGCTTGTAGTCTTCGTCCGCACTCCAATAATGCAGCGCCCGGCTCACCGTGTCGGCCACGATCGCGCCCTGCCCCAAGGCGTCGAAGTGATCGCGCCAGTTGATCGTGCGAAAGCTTGAGATGTTGTGCCGCGACAGCTCAGGATTTTTCATATCCTCCGGCAGGGTCAGACCGATTTCCTCGGCAGATGCGCCGCGCGCGAGAAAGGGCGTGGCGAGGGTCATGGCCGCGAAACGGCTCAGGAACTGGCGTCTCTTCAATGTCATACCGACAGGCTCCGTGTGCTTGATATGCAGATGCGTCGCGACAGGGCGCGCATTGATTGAGCGCATGAAACCGCGCCAGCGCGCTCAGCTCAAATCACGAACAGGTTAACGCCCCGGCCCCTCACCGAAACGCAGCAGCAATGTCACATAAGGGTTTCATTCCTCCCCTACCAAAGAGACACGGGACATCAGAATCAGGCTCGTCCCCGCCAAAGCGCTTGCCCTTACGCGCGCGATGTCCCCGGCTGATCGTTTGTCCCCAACGGATCAGAACCATTATGCCCCCGGCCCCCACGGCCGGGGGTTTTCTGATCGATGCCAGATGTTTCGCCGCAGGGCAGAAATGCGCGCACGCCTTGCGTCCGACGTCCGGCTCGGTCATCATCGCGACAGTCCGGCACGCACGTGTCCAATTCAGAGGCCAGAATGCGCAAGTTTCTCGTCATCCTTGATGACAGTCGCGAATGTCTCAACGCCATGCGTTTCGCCGCCATGCGCGCTGCAAAAACTGGTGCAGGCGTCACCATCCTGTCGATCATCCCTCCGGAAGAGTTCAACCACTGGATCGGTGTCGCCGATCTGATGCGCGAAGAGACCCGTGAACGAATCGTCGCCCATTACGAGGTTTTCGCCAAATGGATGCGTGATCGTCAGAACGTCGATCCGGAGCTTGTGATCCGCGAAGGCGAAGCCGTGCATGAAATTCTCGCCCAGATCAAAGAAGATCCCTCAATCGGAGTTCTTGTCCTTGGTGCGGGTACGGAAAAACACGGTCCGGGGCCGCTGGTCACAGCCATGTCGAAGCAAGCCGGCTTCCTGCCAATCCCGATGACCTTGGTCCCCGGCGAAATGTCCAAGGAACGGCTTGAGGCGGTCACCTGATGCCCATGCCCGAGAGCTATCACCATTCCGAGACAGAATTCCGGTCCTTTCTTGAGGATGCAAACGCCCGCATGGGGCATGTGATGGACAGTGACGACATGACCTACACTGCCGTGGACGGGGTGTTGCAATGTTTCCGCCGCCGCCTGACCCCGCCACAGGTGATTGCCTTCGGCGATGTTCTCCCCTCAACGCTTCGCGCCATGCTGGTCTACAACTGGCGGGTCGATGCGGTCCCTCTGCCCTTTGGCACACGCGCGGAGATGATCCGGGAAGTGCACGCGGTGCGCAAGAACCACAACATCACGCCCCTGAACGTGATCGAGGCCACGGCCTATGCGCTCTGGCGGCATTGCAATCACCACGATCTCGAACGCGTTCTGGCGCAGATCGGACCGGAGGCCGTCGCCTATTGGCTTGTCCCCGGCCTTTCTCCGGCAGAGCTTGAGCAGAAGATGATTTGAGGCGGTTACGCCTTGACATTTCACCTTAGAATGGTTCTAAATGTTGACTTTCGGCGCCGAAGGGCGCATATCCGACCTGTCCACTAAGGAATACGCGCCATGTTCATTCAGACCGAATCCACGCCGAACCCCGCCACGTTGAAGTTCCTGCCCGGCCAGAGTGTTCTGGAAACCGGCACCGCCGACTTCAAAACCGCCGAAGCTGCCGCAGGCTCGCCGCTTGCCTCCCGCATCTTCAAGGTCGGTAATGTCACCGGCGTTTTCTTCGGCTCTGACTTCGTGACCGTCACCAAGGACGAGTCGACGGACTGGGATCACGTCAAACCTGCGATCCTCGGCGCGATCATGGAGCATTTCCAATCCGGCGATCCGGTGATGGAAGGTGAAAACACCGCGCCTGCCGGTCACGCCGATCATGACGGCCCGGACAGCGACATCGTCACGCAGATCAAAGAGCTGCTCGATACCCGCGTGCGTCCGGCCGTGGCTCAGGATGGCGGCGACATCACCTTCCACGGGTTTGATCGCGGCATCGTCTACCTGCACATGCAGGGCGCCTGCGCAGGCTGCCCGTCCTCGACGCTCACGTTGAAAATGGGCATTGAGAACCTGCTGCGTCACTACATCCCCGAAGTGCTTGAAGTCCGCCCGGTCGCAGCCTAAGCGCTGCACAGGTGGCTGACACCTTGAGTTCCAATGAACTGGCCGCGCTCCACGCGGCCTGTTTCACCACGCCTCGCCCGTGGTCTGCGGCGGAATTCTCCGACTTGCTCGCTGCAAATAACGTCTTTCTGGTGACCGGCGAAGGCCCCTCCTTTGCTCTAGGGCGCGCACTTGCCGGAGAGGCCGAACTTCTCACCCTCGCGGTCGCCCCCGAGGCTCGTGGCCGCAAGTTCGGACGCCTTGCCCTTCAGACTTACGAAGCCGAAGCCCTCTCCCGCGGGGCAGAGGATGCCTTCCTAGAAGTCGCCAGCACCAACAATATCGCGATTTCACTCTATCTCTCGGAAGGCTATCGCGAATCCGGGCGCCGGAAAAACTATTACAGCGCCCCTGACGGAACCAAGATCGATGCTCTGGTGTTCACAAAGCGCATAAAACAGTCGTAACCCAACGTCACACTGTGCGCTCAGACGTAATCCCTCCCGGAACAACGACCGAATGGTCAAATTTGGTAAAATGTGTATTGACCCCCGGACGGGGACGCGCCCTAATCCGGTCCAAGGCGCGCGCTCGGTGCGCTCACATGGGGTGTGACGTGATCGCCAGCGCAATTGTGTTAAGCGCTGCACGGGACACCCCCAATACAAGTACCTTAACGGGAGATTACCATGACCCTGATGAAAAGCTTTCTCGGCGCAGCGGCGACTCTGGCGCTTACCTCCGGTGCCGCTCTCGCCGACCCGGCGATCATCTTCGACCTTGGCGGCAAATTCGACAAATCCTTCAACGAAAGCTCCTACAATGGTGCTGAACGCTGGAAAGAGGAAACCGGCGGTTCCTACCGCGATGTCGAATTGCAATCCGACGCCCAGCGTGAGCAGGCCCTGCGCCGCTTTGCTGAAAACGGCTTCAACCCGATCGTAATGGCTGGTTTCTCCTTCTCGACTGCCCTCGAAACCGTAGCGCCCGATTTCCCGGACACGAATTTCGTGATCATCGACGGCGTGGCCGACCAACCGAATGTGCGTTCCGTGGTGTTCAAGGAAGAGGAAGGCTCCTACCTCGTCGGCATCGCTGCTGCCTACGCCGCAAAAGGCGACACCGTCTCCTTCGTGGGCGGCATGGACATCCCGCTGATCTCCAAATTCGCCTGTGGCTACGCTCAGGGCTTCAAGTCCGTGAAACCCGAAGGCAACGTCATCGTCAACATGACCGGCACCACCCCGGCAGCTTGGAACGACCCGGTGAAAGGCGGCGAATTGACCCGCGCTCAGAAAGCGGCTGGTTCCGAAGTTGTGTTCGCAGCGGCTGGCGGCACCGGTCTCGGCGTTCTGCAAACTGCAGCCGACGAAGACATGCTCGCCATCGGCGTGGACAGCAACCAAAACTACCTGCAGCCGGGCCACGTTCTGACCTCCATGGTCAAACGCGTGGACAACGCAGTCTATGATGCCTTCACGCAGGGCGAAGACCTCGAAACCGGCCTCTTTGTGATGGGCCTCGCCAATGACGGCGTGGCCGCTGCCATCGACGAATACAACGAAGCTCTGATCACCCCGGAAATGAAAGCCGCGCTGGACGACGCCACTGCGAAAATCATCTCCGGCGAAGTCGTCGTGCACGACTACATGACCGACGAAACCTGCCCGGCTTACTAAGGCGGGCCTCGCATGAGCGTTCAGAACGAGGCGGGGCGGCAGGAGACTGTCGCCCCCACCGCATCCGCCCCCGCCATTGAATTGCGCGGGATTTCCAAAGCTTTTGGCCCAGTGCAGGCCAATAAGGACATTTCCATCTCTGTTGCCAAGGGCTCGATCCATGGCATCATCGGCGAGAATGGCGCCGGCAAATCCACGCTGATGTCGATCCTCTACGGCTTTTACAAAGCCGATGCGGGTCAGGTTCTCATCAACGGGAAAGAAGTCCAGATCACCGACAGTCAGGCCGCGATTGCTGCGGGTATCGGCATGGTCTTCCAGCATTTCAAGCTGGTGGAGAACTTCACCGTCCTTGAAAACGTAATCCTCGGCGCCGAAGACGGCGGGCTGTTGAAGCCGTCGCTCGCCAAGGCCCGCAAGCTGTTGAAACAGCTCTCTGACGAATATGAATTGTCCGTCGATCCGGACGCCTTGATCGAAGACCTCTCCGTGGGCCACCAGCAGCGGGTCGAGATTCTCAAGGCGCTCTACCGTCAGGCGGACATCCTGATCCTCGACGAGCCCACCGGCGTGCTGACGCCTGCGGAGGCCGATCACCTGTTCCGCATTCTGGAAGGGCTGAAGGAACAGGGCAAAACCATAATCATGATCACGCATAAACTGCGTGAAATCATGGAGATCACCGACACGGTGTCCGTCATGCGCCGCGGAGAGATGACCGCGACCGTGAAGACCGCGGAGACCTCCCCCGAAGACCTGGCCGAGTTGATGGTCGGACGCAAGGTCTTGCTGCGCGTCGACAAAAAACCAGCCACGCCCGGTGCGCCTGTCGTCGAAATCGAAAACCTCGAAGTCGTGGACGAACAAGGTGTTCGCCGCGTCAAAGGCATCGACTTGACGGTGCATCAAGGCGAAATTCTTGGCATTTGCGGCGTCGCGGGCAACGGCCAGACCGAACTTCTCGAAGTGCTCGGCGGCTATATGAACGGCACCGGCAAGATCCTGATGAACGGTCAGGAGATTGACCTGTCCGGCAAACACTCGAACGGCCAGACCCGACGCGCACGCGGCATCGCCCATGTGCCCGAAGATCGTCACGACGAAGGTCTGATCCTTGAGTTCCAAGCTTGGGAAAACATGGTGTTCGGCTATCACCACGCGCCGGAACACCAAAAGAACGCCCTGCTGATGGACAATGCCGGAATCAAGGCGATGACCCAGACCAGCATGGACAAGTTCGACGTGCGCCCGCCGAACCCGAAGCTGGAGGCGAAATCCTTCTCCGGCGGCAACCAGCAGAAAATCGTGCTGGCCCGCGAGATCGAGCGCAACCCGGACCTGTTGCTGGTCGGCCAACCGACCCGCGGCGTCGACATCGGCGCCATCGAATTCATTCACCAACAGATCGTGGCGCTCCGCGATCAGGGCAAAGCGATCCTTCTGGTTTCCGTGGAGCTTGATGAAATCCTGTCGCTCTCCGACCGGATCATCGTCATGTTCGACGGTCAGATCATGGGCGAGCGCATGCCCACAGACACGAACGAGGGTGAGCTTGGCCTGTTGATGGCCGGGATCACCGAGAAGACGGCGGAGGCAAAACAATGAGCAAAATGCCGAAATGGGCGGATGCCGTCCTCATTCCGCTGATCTCCATCCTGATCGCATTTTTCTTTTCCGGCGTCGTGATCTGGGCCATCGGCAAAGACCCGGTGGTCGCGATCAAGACCATGGTGCAGGGCGCATTCGGTTCGACCCAAGGGATCGGCTACACGCTGTACTACGCGACGAACTTTATCTTCACCGGCCTTGCCGTCGCCGTCGCCTACCACGCGCGGCTGTTCAACATCGGCGGCGAAGGTCAGGCCACTCTGGGCGGTCTGGGCGTCACACTGGTCTGTCTCGCCGTGCCGTGGCCGCATTGGGCGCTTGCCCTGCCTGCGGCCATGATCGGTGGCGCACTCTTCGGCGCAGCCTGGGCCTTTATCCCCGCCTGGCTACAAGCCAAACGCGGCAGTCATATCGTGATCACCACAATCATGTTCAACTATATCGGCGCGGCTCTGTTGGGCTATGTCCTGTTGAACATCCTGAAGGTTCCCGGCTCCATGCTGACGGAAAGCGCGCGTTTTCCGGCTGGCGCGCACCTGCCGACCTTCCATGAAATGCTGGCCCCCTTCGGCATCGAGTTCAACAAAAACGCGCCAGCGAACATGTCGTTCCTCGTCGCCATTCTCGCCTCCATCGCGTTCTATATCCTGATCTGGAAAACCCGGCTCGGCTATGAAATCCGCGCCTACGGGCAATCGGAAACCGCGGCGAAATACGCAGGGATCAACCCGGCGCGCATCGTGATAATCGCCATGCTGATCTCCGGCGCGCTCGCGGGCCTCATGGCGATCAACAACGTCATGGGCGAGGCTGAACGTCTCATCGACAACGCGGTCGAAGGCGCGGGCTTTATCGGGATCGCCGTGGCACTCATGGGCCGCAACCACCCGATCGGCATCTTCCTCGCCTCGATCCTGTTTGGCTTCCTGTACCAAGGCGGTGCGGAACTGGCCTTCTGGGAATCCATCCCGCGCGAGTTGGTCGTCGTCATTCAGGCGCTCGTGATCATGTTCACCGGGGCGCTCGACAATATGGTCCGGGTTCCGCTTGAAAAGCTGTTCCTGACCTTCAGCAAAAAGAAGGAGGCGTAAGATGGATTATCTCACAGTCATCCAGATTCTCGATAGCTCCGTCCGCCTCGCGACGCCTCTGCTTCTCACCTGTCTCGCAGGTCTGTTCTCCGAACGTGCGGGCGTCGTTGACATCGGCCTTGAGGGCAAGCTGCTCATTGCAGCCTTCCTCTCCGGTGCCGCCGCCGCCGTCACGGGGTCGATCTGGATCGGGCTTCTCGCCGGCGTTGCGGGTTCTCTGGCCTTCTCCATGATCCACGGGCTTGCCTCGATCACTTTCAAAGGCGACCAGCTGATCTCCGGCGTGGCGCTCAACTTCCTCGCTGCGGGCCTCACTGTCGTTGTGGGGCAAAGCTGGTTCCAGCTCGGCGGGCGCACGCCCTCTTTGTCCGGCAACGGACGGTTCGAGGGCTGGGATCTGCCCTTTGCCGATGCCATGGCGAAAATCCCGGTGATCGGCCCGGCCTATGACGAGCTCATCTCCGGCCATACCACGCTGACCTATCTGGCGCTTTTGGCCGTACCTTTGTCCTGGTGGGTGCTCTACCGCTCCCGCTTCGGGCTGCGTCTGCGCGCCGTGGGCGAGAACCCCAGCGCCGTCGACACTGCCGGGATTTCGGTCGTGCGCCTGCGCTACGCCGCGCTGGTGATCGCGGGTGTGCTTTGTGGCCTTGCGGGCACCTACCTCGCCTCTCTGGCGGCGGGTTTCGTCAAGGACATGTCTGCGGGCCGGGGCTACATCGCCCTCGCCGCGCTGATCTTCGCGAAATGGCGCCCTTGGTACGCGCTTTGGGCGACGCTGCTGTTCGGCCTTCTGGAGGCCATCGGCAACCGCTACCAGTCCATCGCTCTCGGCGACATCGTGATTCCGGTGCAGTTCATGCAAGCCCTGCCCTACATCCTGACCGTGATCATCCTCGCCGGTTTCGTCGGCAAGGCGATCCCGCCACGCGCCAGCGGCCAGTCCTATGTGAAAGAACGCTGAAACCACATTTCAGCACGTGTGAAAACGGGCCTTCGGGCCCGTTTTTTATACCCGCATCGTGGCTCAGTATTTGACCAAACTGGCAATTCATTGCATTGCTGAATAAAGACGACGCGAAAGCACAGCTCCATGCAGATTTTCCTCCCCATCGCAGAAGTCTCCGTCAATGCCTTCGCCCTCTTGGGGCTCGGTGGCATCGTCGGTGTCCTATCCGGCATGTTCGGTGTCGGTGGCGGATTTCTGATCACGCCTCTGCTGTTCTTCATCGGCATTCCGCCCGCTGTCGCCGTCGCCACCTCCGCCAATCAGATCGTCGCCTCCTCGGTCTCCGGCGTACTTGCGCATTTCAAACGCAAGACCGTTGATCTCAAGATGGGCTTCGTCCTTCTGATCGGAGGCCTCGTCGGCTCCGCCATCGGCATCCAGATCTTCAACATGCTCAAGGCCATGGGGCAGGTCGATCTGCTCGTGACGCTCTGTTACGTCGTCTTCCTCGGCATCATCGGCTTTCTCATGCTGATCGAGTCGCTCAAAGCGATGCAACGCGCCAAAGGGCGTCCCGGCGGACGGCCAATGCGCAAGAAACACCTTTGGGTTCACACCCTGCCCTTCAAGATGAAGTTCCGCGCCTCCGGCCTCTACATCTCCGCCATTCCCCCGATCGCCGTGGGCGTTATGGTCGGGATGCTTGGCGCTGTGATGGGCGTGGGCGGCGGTTTCATCATGGTGCCCGCGATGATCTACATCCTCGGCATGCCGACCAAGGTCGTGATCGGCACGTCGCTGTTCCAGATCATCTTCACAGCAGGCTTCACTACACTTTTGCACGCCTATACGAACCACACGGTCGATATTCTCCTGGCATTCCTGCTGTTGGTGGGCGGCGTCATCGGGGCGCAAATCGGCACCCAGATCGGGCTCAAACTCAAGGCGGAGCAGCTCCGTATTGCGCTCGCCCTACTGGTTCTCGCGGTCTGCCTCAAGCTCGGGATCGATCTGCTGATCACCCCCAAAGAACTCTACTCGCTGGGGGCATGATGAACCGGATTGTCGCCCTTCTTGGCCTTTGCCTCGCCTTCCTGCCCCTAAGCTTCATCGCAAGCCCCGCGCAGGCTGAAAAGGTCGTGGCCGCACTCAGTCAGACCCGCGTGTCGGTGAACGCCAATTTCGATGGTTCTGAGATTCTGGTGTTCGGCGCTGTCAAACGTGACAAGCCCATCCCCGAGGATAGCCCTTTAGACGTGGTCATCACCGTGTCCGGGCCGGAAAAAGTCGAAACCATCCGCCGCAAGGATCGCCGGTTCGGCATCTGGATCAATGTCGAGGCACAGGTGATCGGTCATACCCCGACCTTCTACACCGTCGCCTCCACCCGTCCGCTCGCAGATATTCTACCGCCGCTGACCGACAGCCTTTGGAAAATCACCGCCGACAAACGCATCCTACCCGCCCTGCGCGGCAACCCGTCGCGTGAAGCCCTGATCCGTCTTCGGGAGAAAGACGACCTCTATCGCACCCGCGAAGGCGAGGTCATGCTCACCGCAGATACGCTCTTCGACACGTCAATCGCTCTACCCTCGAACATCGTCGAAGGCGAATACACGACGCGGATTTTCCTCGTCCGGGATGGGGAAGTGATCGACAGTTACGGCACCTCAATTGATGTCCAAAAGGTCGGGATCGAGCGCTGGCTCTACAACCTCGCCTATTCGCAGGCCCTGATCTACGGCATCATGGCCTTGGCGATTGCCGCGATCTCCGGCTGGGGCGCGTCTGAGATTTTCCGTCTGATCCGCCGCTGAAGCGGCACGTCTTTAAAGCCTTTCCCCAAAGCCCATATCCGCTTGCGGCTCAAGCTTAAGCGGCGCGGCGGTTTTGGCCGTCAAATCGGCCACAGTCAGCGGCCCCGACGGTTTCGCCAACATGGAGCGCGTCACCCAAAGCAGACGCTTTTCCGCACGGGTGATCGCCACGTAAGCCAGACGTTTCCAAAGCGGGATGCCCGCCTCCATGCGCCCTGCCCGTGCCGCAGCATAGAGATCAGGCGCAAAAACCTGGACGTTTTCCCACTGGCTGCCCTGCGCCTTGTGGATCGTCACAGCCGCCCCGTGCAAGAAGGTCGCCCCCATACGCGCGGCGTAGGGAATGAACGGCTCTTCTTCATCCGGGAATTCAATCTTCACAATGGACGCGGCAGACATGTTCGGGTCTTCGGCCCCCATCACATGCAACCGCGAAAAGCCCGGCTTGCGCCCCGGTCCGAGATAGACCACCTGCGCGCCTTTGATCAGGCCGCGCGCCTCAAGATCAAGGCGCTTTTTGCGGTGCTTCATCGGCAGTTCGATACCATCGCAAATCAACGGCTCGCCGGGCAAAAGCGCGTCTTCCGGAGCGTCGAACACTTTGCGAAACGCCTGAATAAGCCGGATGCGGGTCGCATTGCGCCAGACAAGGACCGGCGAGCGCGCCATCAGATCGCTTTCCACACGCTGCGCATAGACCACGCGATCATCGCGCTGTGCGGCCTCTTGGATCATGCGTTCAAACTGCTCGAACCCAAGCTCTGGATCGGCCAGCGCATGGGCGAGATCAAGGATCGGGTTGTCCGCCTCTTGCCGGTGAATACGGTGCAACACGTGTTGCTGGCTCTCCGGAAGGGTCTCAAACACCATTTCCCCGGACTGGTTCACCGGCGCGAGCTGGGCCGGATCGCCAAAGAGCACGAGCGTCGGAAAAATCTCCTGAAGGTCGTCGAATTGCCGCTTGTCGAGCATTGAGCTTTCATCGACGAAGCCGATGTCGAGCGGGTCTTCGCGCCGCTTCCAGCCAGTGATGAAATCCGACCCGCGCAGACCCGCCGCCGCGAGCGCACCGGGAATGGATTTGTTGTTCTGGTAGAACGCATAGGCGCGGTCCAAGGCCTCATCCGTCAGACCCTCGATATTGAGCCCTTCGATATCCGGACGATTGCCATTGCCCGCCAGCCATTCCGCAATCGCCTCATATTCCGGGTCATAGACCGGCGTATAGAGTATGCGGTGAATTGTCGTGGCAGGGACGCCCCTGTTGCGCAGAACAGAGGCCGCCTTGTTCGTCGGCGCGAGAATGGCCAGCGTACGGCGATCCTTGCGCTTTTTCCCCTCCCAGTCGCCGGAGACAATATCGACCCCGGCGGCATCAAGAGCCTTGTATAGCTCCGACAACAAAAGTGTTTTGCCGGAACCCGCTTTGCCGATCACAGCGCAGGGCGGCGGTGTCGCCGTGCCCTGCGGCAGGACCATTCCATCCTCCAGATCAACCCCAACACGCGCGAGCATCGCGGCAATGGCGTCAAAGGCTTCGGCCTGATCTGTGGAGAAGGTAAGCGTCATGAAGGGGACCATACTGGTCCCCCGCATGGGACGCCAGAGCGATCAGGCGATCGCGCGCTGTTCCTCCACATAGGTGGGGGCGAAGGCGTCATGAAACCAGCGCTTCGAGGTCTCGCGGTCAATGCCTGCTTTGTCGAGCGTCGGCGCAAACACGTCTTCATGCATTTCCCAAAGACCAACGCCCACAGCTTCGCGGCCTTCGCCCGAACGACCGAGCACTTCAGGCTTGAGCCCCATCAGGCTATAGATTCGCTCCATCCGCGGGTCGAACACACCGACGAAATGTTTGAGATGGAACTCGTCCATGATCTCGCCAGCACCAAGCGTCAGCGCAGCGGTGACCTGACGATCCGCGCCCGGCGCGAGGCAGAAACGGGTGCATTCCCAGATAAACGGGCTTTCGATCCGCACACCTTCGGTGAGGAACAGGAAGTGATCGTTGACCATGGTATCACCCGTGGTCGGCAGGAAGCGCATCGACCCGCCGTGGGTGCCATCAGCCTTCTCCCAGATGACGTAAAGCGGGTTGATATCATCATACTCATCACGCTCTTCGCCAGCGGCGTTCACATGAACATCCCAGCCCAAGCGACGTTTGAACTGGTCGGCGCGGTCACGGAACATCGTGTCGCGGAGAAGCGGGAAATGGCAGAGGTCTTGACCGTAAATATAGCGCAGCATGGGAAACTTTCTCCTGTCTTAGTCAACTGAGTTGGACGATATTATCCAAGTGTTAACCATATCCTACCAATGCGTCGCGCAGAGTCCGCGCGCGCATTCAGACAGTCTTCAAGTGCAAATTTTATGCAAAAAAGTCGTGCAACCCTACGTCAAGGTGGGTCTAAACGATGATCAACCCAAGGGAGAGCGCCCTTGCCACCGCATGAGTCGTGTTCATCGCACCAAGTTTATGGCGCGCTGATTCGATATAGACCCGAAGCGTGTGCTCCGAGATTCCCATTTCCGACGCGGCCTGTGCCCGGTTAAGGCCCTTGGCGATCAAGCGGATCGCGGTCGTTTCGCGTGGCGACAAAGCAGGACCACTCGGCACTTCATCAGGCGCATCGAAGGACAGAGCCTTCTTGTTGAACTCATGCGCCACGATCATCAGGTCACGACCATAGCGCGCAATGAACCGTTCCCATTGTTCATCCGTGGCATTGTCATTGAGGTTCAACAGGGCGAACTGACCATTGGGCCCACGCAGAGGGACAGTGTAGCCCTGATTTCCAACCCCGTGCGCGATCGCATCCATAAAAAAGGATTTGGCAGCCTTTGAAGACCAATCGAGCTGTTTCCAATCGACGGGTGTGAAGCGTTGGAAACATCCGAACAAGACGGGATCCATGCGCAGGTAATCTTTTTCAAGATAACGATCGACCCATTCGGAAGAATACGTGCCCGCACCAAAGCGCTCCCCCACACTGTTTACCCAGTGGTAAACAACATGAGTGATCTTCAGAAGATCCCGCAACTTAACGGTTGCTTCCTGGAATCCTTCATACGTCTCAACTTGCTGGATAACCTCCAGAAAGTCTTGCAACTCCGTCGCCATGCACTCCAGCCTGTTCCGACACTTTGGCCGTATTCTTCTTGGACAGCTCAGCGGCAACAACAATAGAGGCATCAGCAAGCTGCTCCGCGCTTGCTTTTAGCCCGTTCTGCTCCGCGAACGCCCGCAGATCTGTGAGTACATCAAGTATCCAATCGTTGCGCATGTAAACCCTCTTTTGACGTTCGCGTGTTTGCATTTTCGACTTTATGCAGCGCTTTTGCATTCTGACATTCGCGGTTTCGCACTCCCCAAAAATAGTGAGGGTTAGAAATGTAAACGATTGAAACAAAATATATCATTGCTTTTCATAATATTAACACCAGAGGAACGACGTCCATATTCTTCAGAAGGTTCGATTCTCGCACCGCAAACCATAACAACCTAAAGTTGTGTCGATACAACACTCTTACAAAAAAAATCCCGCCCTTGGAAACCAAGGGCGGGAAGAAATCTCGATTTTGGTCTGCTTGGGCTTATGACCCGGCTTCGAGCACGTCCTGAAGCGTGTGAAGGCCGATTTTAGGGGCCTGAACAAGCACTGCCATGTTGCCGGGCTTATGCTGATTCTTGAGCATCTTCATATGCGCGGCCGGGATCTCCTCATAGGAGAAGACCTCCGACATGCACGGATCGATCTTTTCTTCGATCACCAAACGGTTCGCTGCAGCCGCTTGTTTCAGATGCGCGAAATGCGAGCCCTGCAAACGCTTCTGGTGCATCCAGATATAGCGCACATCAAAGGTACAGTTGAACCCGGTGGTCCCCGCACAGATCACGACCATGCCGCCCTTTTTACAAACGAAGGAAGACACCGGGAACGTCGCCTCGCCGGGGTGCTCGAACACCATATCGACATTGTTGCCCTTGCCGGTGATGTCCCAGATCGCCTTGCCGAACCGGCGCGCCTCTTTGAACCACGCGGCATATTCCGGCGTGTTCACTGTCGGCAATTGCCCCCAGCAATCGAAATCCTTGCGATTGATCACGCCTTTGGCCCCGAGGCTCATGACGAAATCGCGCTTATCCTCACCGGAAATCACCCCGATCGCATGCGCCCCTGCCGCTTTCGCAAGCTGGATGGCGAACGAGCCGAGACCACCCGAGGCCCCCCAGACCAGAACCGTCTGACCGGGTTTCAGATCATGCGGCGCGTGACCGAAAAGCATCCGGTAGGCCGTCGCCAGCGTCAGCGTGTAGCAGGCGCTTTCTTCCCAGCTCAGATGCTTCGGACGCGGTAGAAGCTGCTGCGCTTGAACACGGGTGAACTGCGCGAAGGAGCCATCCGGAGTCTCATAGCCCCAGATCCGTTGAGACGTGGAGAACATCGGGTCGCCGCCGTTGCACTCCTCATCATCGCCATCGTCCTGATTACAATGGATGACAACCTCGTCGCCGACCTTCCAATTCTTCACCCGGTCCCCGACCGCCCAGACGATACCCGAAGCGTCAGATCCGGCGATATGGTACTCGGCGCCGTGGCCGTCGAAAGGCGAGATCGGCACGCCAAGCCCGGCCCAGATACCGTTGTAGTTCACGCCCGCAGCCATCACGAGAACGAGCACTTCATGGCTATCGAGTTTCGGCGTATCCACGACCTCGTTCTTGAAAGAGGTTTCCGGCTCGCCATGACGTTCACGCCGGATCGCCCAAGCGTACATCTTTTTCGGCACATAGCCCATCGGCGGGATTTCCCCGATCTCGTAGAGCTCTTTCTCTTCGGCCTCGTAGGCCGGCTGGTTGGTATCGAGCGCCATGCGACTTCCTCCAATGCTTCTCCCAAGCCTCTCGGATCACACCTTTGATGGCCCGGAGACATCCTCCCGGTGCCGCGATGCAGAATCGCGGCTCTCTGTCATGGTGATACGCGCCATTGGGTAATTATGCAATGCCAGTACAATCATTTTTGTAATTATCTAACCGAGCAAATGCAGAATAATGCGATTAATGCTTATAAATCAACGAATTTAGGCAACACATGGGGAAGAAATATCCTTACGTCACGCCTAAAAATATGTAATTTTCATGCTCTGCCGCGTCGCGGCGAATTGACATTGGCACATTATTCCACACATAAAACACTCCGAGAAATATTGTTACTCTACGCAGATGGGAGGTTTGCGATGACCGACACGGCACAAGAGGTGAAAAAAGATCGCCCGTGGCTCTTTCGCACCTACGCGGGGCATTCCACGGCGAAGGCCTCCAATGCGCTCTACCGCACCAACCTGTCCAAGGGGCAGACCGGCCTCTCCGTGGCCTTCGACCTGCCGACGCAGACGGGCTATGACAGCGATCATGAGCTCTCAAAAGGCGAGGTCGGCAAGGTCGGCGTGCCCGTCGCGCATCTGGGCGACATGCGGATGCTGTTCAATGAGATCCCGCTGGAGCAAATGAACACGTCCATGACGATCAACGCCACCGCGCCTTGGCTCTTGGCGCTTTATATCGCGGTCGCGGAAGAACAAGGCGCGGATATTTCCAAGCTTCAGGGCACGGTTCAGAACGACATCATCAAAGAATACCTGTCGCGCGGCACCTATGTCTGCCCCCCGCGCCCGTCTTTGCGGATGATCACAGATGTGGCCGCCTACACGCGCGAGCATCTGCCGAAATGGAACCCGATGAACGTCTGTTCCTACCACCTGCAAGAGGCCGGTGCGACGCCGGAACAGGAATTGGCCTTTGCGCTCGCCACTGCCATCGCCGTGCTGGACGACCTAAAAGAGAAAGTGCCCGCCGAGGCCTTCCCCAATATGGTCGGGCGCATTTCGTTTTTCGTGAACGCGGGCATCCGTTTTGTCACCGAGATGTGCAAGATGCGCGCCTTTGTCGAGCTGTGGGACGAGATCACCCGCGAGCGTTATGGCGTCGAAGACCCGAAATTCCGTCGCTTCCGCTACGGGGTGCAGGTCAACTCGCTTGGCCTGACCGAGCAGCAGCCGGAGAACAATGTCTATCGTATCCTGATCGAAATGCTGGCCGTGACCCTGTCGAAAAACGCCCGCGCCCGTGCGGTGCAGTTGCCTGCCTGGAACGAGGCGCTTGGCCTCCCGCGCCCGTTCGATCAGCAATGGTCGCTCAGGATGCAACAGATTTTCGCCTATGAGACCGACCTTCTGGAATACGAAGACCTGTTCGACAACAACCCCGCCGTGGAGCGCAAGGTTGCAGCGTTGAAAGACGGCGCACGGGCCGAGCTTGAGACGCTCGACGGCATGGGCGGCGCGATCGAGGCGATCGAATACATGAAATCGCGTCTCGTGGAGGCCAATGCCGAACGTATCGCGAAGATTGAAGCGGGCGAGACCATCGTCGTGGGCGTTAACAAATGGACCACGGGAGAGCCCTCCCCGCTGACTGCGGGCGATGGCGGCATCATGAAGGCCGACCCAGAGGCCGAGGCCGATCAGATCGCGCGCCTCACCGCCTGGCGCGAAGCCCGCGATGAGCAGGCCGTACAGTCCGCGCTCAAAGAATTGCGCGAAGCAGCGGCCAGCGGCATCAACGTCATGCCCGCCTCGATCAAGGCCGCGAAAGCGGGTGCGACGACCGGCGAATGGGGCGACGTGGTACGGGCCGCTTTCGGGCAGTACCGCGGCCCCACGGGCGTTTCTGCCAATCCTTCGAACCGGACTGAGGGGCTGGATGAAATCCGCGAAGAGGTCGCCCGCGTGTCGGCCTCCCTCGGGCGCAAGCTCAAGTTCCTTGTCGGCAAGCCCGGCCTCGACGGCCATTCCAACGGCGCCGAACAGATCGCCGCCCGCGCGCGCGACTGCGGCATGGAAATCGCCTATGAAGGCATCCGCCTGACGCCCGCCGAGATCGTTGCTGCTGCCAAAGCGGATGATGCACATGTGGTAGGTCTCTCGATCCTTTCCGGCTCGCACATTCCACTGCTCGAAGACTTAATGCGCCAAATGAAGGACGCAGGGCTCAGCCACATCCCTGTCGTCGCAGGCGGCATCATCCCGGAAGAGGATGCAGAGCACCTGCGCGCCATCGGCGTGGCCCGTGTCTACACGCCGAAGGATTTCGAGCTGAACCGCATCATGTTCGACATCGTGGCGCTGGTCGATCCGGCGTCAAAAGCTGCAGAGTAGGGTTTTATCCGCCACAATCGCGGATATAGTCGGGGCAATCCATCATACACGAGGTGCCCCGATGCCAACCCCCCATATTGCAGCAGCCAAAGGCGATATTGCCGAAACCGTCTTGATGCCGGGCGATCCCTACCGCGCCAAATGGGCTGCGGAGACCTATCTCGAAGACATCAAACTGGTCAACGAAGTGCGCGGCATGCTCGGTTTCACGGGCTTTTACAAAGGCAACCGCGTCACCATCCACGGCTCC
This sequence comes from Celeribacter sp. ULVN23_4, assembly GCF_054788345.1. Lineage (NCBI taxonomy): Bacteria > Pseudomonadati > Pseudomonadota > Alphaproteobacteria > Rhodobacterales > Roseobacteraceae > Celeribacter > Celeribacter sp. ULVN23_4. Next base: position 424,215 of record NZ_JBTVYO010000001.1, read on the forward strand.
GGCATGGGCATGCCGTCGATCTCGATCTACGCCAATGAGCTGATCACCGAATATGGGGCCAAGACCCTGATCCGCATCGGCTCCTGCGGCGCGATGCAAGAGCACATCAAGGTGCGCGATGTCATCATCGCCATGACCGCCACCACCATGGGCTCGACCCCCTCCGCAGGCTTCTTCAAAGAGATCAACTACGCGCCCTGTGCCGACTATGGCCTTCTGGAAGCCGCCGTCGCCAGCGCGCGCAAGAAGGACACAGGCGTCCATGTCGGCAATATCTATTCGTCTGACGTGTTCTACGCGGAACGCCCCGACCTTGATGAGGCGATGATCCGTCACGGCATTTTGGGCGTCGAAATGGAAGCCGCAGAGCTTTACACCGTCGCCGCCCGTCACGGCGCACGCGCGCTTGGCGTTATGACCGTCTCTGACCACCTGCTGACCCATGAGGCCCTGCCCTCCGATCAGCGCGAAAAAAGCTTTGGCGATATGGTCGAGATTGCGCTTGAGGCGGCCTTCGCCTGAGGCTGGATTTTCTGCGTTTGCGACCTATCTGCAAAGGGCCGCGAGACTGCGGCCCTTTGCATGACATCACATAAATAAGGACAGTCGCCATGAGCATGCCCAAAAGACAGCTTGGCGCCAATGGCCCGATGGTCGGAGCAATCGGCTTTGGCTGTATGAGCTTCGCCGGGTTCTTCGGCGAAACCGATGACGAAACCTCGCTCGAAACCCTCGCAGCGGTCCAAGCCGCCGGGATCGACTTCTGGGACACCGCGAACCTTTATGGCCTCGGCCGTTCCGAGCGGATCGTCGGCCAATACCTCAAGGAAAGCGGAGCGGATGTGACGCTAGCCACCAAAGCGGGCATCGTCCCCGGCCCACCGCGCAGCTTCAACAATGAAGAAGATTACATTCGTTCCGAACTTGAAAGCTCCCTCAAGAAACTGAACCGCGACAAGGTGGAGCTGTATTACATCCACCGCCGCCAGCAGGAACTGCCTGTCGAGACGCTCGCCGAAACCATGGGCAAGCTCATCGAAGAGGGGCTGATCGACGCCTGGGGCCTGTCCGAAGTCGCCCCCTCGACGATCCGCCGCGCGCATAAGGTCGTCCCTGTGGGCGCGGTGCAGAACGAATATTCGCTCTGGACCCGGCAGCCGGAACTGGGCGTAATCCAGACCTGCGAAGAGTTGGGGATCGCCTTTATTCCCTTCTCTCCCGTTGCGCGTGGCGCTCTGGGTGTCTCCGATCTTGACCCGAGCCGTTTCGATGATGCGGATTTCCGCAAATCCAACCCGCGCTTCATGGGGCAGAACTGGCTTGAAAATATGGAGTACATCCGCGCCTTCCGTGCCTTTGCCGAGAAGAAGGGCGTTTCCACCCCGGCGCTCGCGCTCGCATGGGTTCTGCATCAGGGCGATCACCTGATCCCGATCCCCGGCACGCGCACCAAGGAACACCTGTCCGACTGGGCCGATGCGGGCGAGATCGGATTGTCCGAAGATGATCTCTGGGAAATCGAGCAAATCCTGCCCGCAGGTTGGGCGGCGGGCGATCGCTATTCCGACGTGCAGATGGTCGGTGTTGAACGCTACTGCTGAAAAAAACAAAAGCCCCGCGTCTTGCGGGGCTTTTCCTTTACGACATTGCGCTAAGGCTCATTCGTAATAGGCGTACATCTGGTCGAGAACGTCGAGTTTGCGCGGAGCAACCTGTTCGCCGGTGTTCACAGCCGGGGTGGACGGGGCGTAATATTCCAGCCATTCGGAGACTTTCATCGTGGTCTCTTTCGCAGCGGCGTTTTGCAGTTTCGCGTCATGCAGGGTCATGCGTATATCTCCATAAGGGGCACCGGACCCTTGGCGGGCCCTTTCTTGCCCCCTAACTAAGCTGCGCTCTGCCGTCTGAGACCCCCCAAATGTCTCATAGTTGTCATGCGCATGCTGCAATGCAGCACAAAACACATAACTTTCGCGACCTTAGCCCTCTCTTTTTGCGCCGCAATACCGTGGCTCGCCTGCATCTGTTTGCGTTTCAGCCCCACAAACGGGGCATTTCCACGCCACAGCCTGCTCCGTCCGCCCCACCTGACGCCACCGGCACGCGCCCGTTTTATCGCTCCGCATGAGATACATGCCGAGGTAAAGCGCGGCGATAATCAGAGGGATGAGGAAGAGCATATCACGTTCACAGTTTCAGGCTTTGCATAAGAAAAATGCCGCGCGTGCCCTCTATAATGTTAAGAGTGTCGCGCCGTGGCTTCGGCATTGTGCACGCCAAAATTCTCCATTGGCAGGGTGTAATCCTTCTGCATAAAAGCGACAAGCTTCTCGGGCTTATCCTCGGAAATGTGATATTCGCAAAACTTCGCCTCGGGGCGAGCTGCGAAGAAAGCACGCATCCGTTCCTCGAACTTCGGCTTATAGTCTTCCCAGTGACGCTCCAGAACGGCTTGCTCCTGCCCCATCGCGCGCAGCGCCCGGTCAATGAACGGCCCAAAGACATTCGATTGATGCCGCACGCGGGATTTGATCCAGCTTTCGGTCGATCGTGTATTCAAGATGAAATACGCATCGGGGTAAGCCTCATAAAGCTTATCGAAAAAGTAATTCGCCTCGAAAAAGTAGTCATCCCGCACATTCGAAAATTCGGAATAACAATCGAAATCCTCAAGCGTTTCCAATGGAGGGCGTCCACAGGTGACATTCGAGATCACCACATTGGCGAGATACCGTCCCGGAACTTTTTCCTTGGCAATGACACCCCAGTGAAAGGACCGATAGCCCGACAGCTTGAACCACTGATGCAGAGCTGTTGTGGCGGTTTTGTTGAAACCGAGGATAAAGACTTTGGGGCGGCGGGACGTTCGGGCCATGAGCGTTCGGAGAGTTCCTTAGTGAGAAAGCGACTGACAGGCGCGCCGCTGTTGCGCGCACTGGCCTGTACTTAATCGAGCGCTCCGCGGAGTACCAGTGCGCGCGAGCGGTCGCTCCCCCCCTTTCACAAAGTCCCAGCCTTAAACAGAACCCCCATGGCTGCCATCGTAGCCATTTTGCGAGGGGGACACCCAACCGCCGAGCGCACCCGGTTTCGGAGCAAAAATTTCGACCAGAAGCGGGTAGCATTTCGCCTCATCCGAAGAATGCACTGTCGAACAATCCCCTCCGGGACAGGCGGACAAAGCCCCTAGAAGGTCGATCTCAGCGAAGAATTCGAGATAGTCGCCGGGGCGAACGGGGCTTGCTTTCATGAAATACTGACCCGTGTCCCACGTGAACCCGGTGCACATGAACACGTTCAGCACATCATGGACATGAGGCTCGGCCTCAGCCGGGGACACGCCAAGCTCAGCAGCCAAAGCGCGTGTCAGATTCGAATGACAGCAGTGGTGATATTGCCCGCCGGATAGAAGCTGATGCGTGTAGGGATCGCAGCGCGTGCCGATCACATCATGCACCGAGCCGCCGAATTCGTCCTTCCCGTACCACGCAAGCGTATCATGGATGATGGTCGCCATTGGGCGCAGATGCGGGAAACTGCTCCACATCCGCATGCCGGAACTCAGATGCGTGCCATGAAGTGCGCGTGTCTTTCCGGAATAAAACCGCTCCGACAAATCCGCAGCGTTCCAAAGATTGAAATCCCCGACCTGCGGGCCCTCAATGCTTTTGATCCGGAAGAACTGCCCGGCCTCGACCCGAAACGTCGCGGCCTCGCGCGGCTCGACGATCACTGCGCCAATCTTCTCCGCGCCTTCCCGTGCTCGTTGATACAGTCCCAAATCGGGCTGCGGCAATGTCTCGACGGGGTAGCAAATGACGGGCTCAACGGCACGACGCGCCTGAGCATCCTCAGGCGCGTCGCAAAACTCTTGTCCAGACACTGTCGTGACGTCGCTACACATCAGTGCGCGCGTTCGAGCATCATTTTCTTGATATGCGCGATGGCGGCCGCCGGGTTCAGACCTTTCGGGCAGGTTTTCGCACAGTTCATGATGGTGTGGCAGCGGTAGAGCTTGAAGCTGTCTTCAAGGTAATCGAGACGCTCGCCCGTGGCTTCATCGCGCGAGTCGATGATCCAGCGGTAGGCGTGCAGCAGGGCTGCCGGTCCAAGATACTCATCGCCGTTCCACCAGTAGCTCGGGCAGGAGGTCGAGCAGCTGGCGCACATCACGCATTCATAGAGACCATCGAGTTTCTTCCGGTCTTCAATGGACTGACGCCATTCTTTTTCCGGACGGTTGGTCTTGGTCTCAAGCCACGGCATGATCGAGGCGTGCTGCGCATAGAAGTGGGTCAGATCGGGGATAAGATCCTTCACCACCGGCATGTGCGGCAGCGGGAAGATGCGCACATCGCCTTTGATCTCGTCGAGACCGTAGATACAGGCCAGCGTGTTGATCCCGTCGATGTTCATCGCACAAGAGCCACAGATGCCCTCACGGCAGGAACGGCGGAAGGTCAGCGTCGGATCGATCTCGTTCTTGATCTTGATCAGCGCGTCGAGAACCATCGGACCGCATTTGTCCATGTCGAGGAAATAGGTATCCACCGACGGGTTCTTCTCGTCATCGGGGCTCCAGCGATAAATCTGGAACTTGCGGACATTGGTCGCGCCCTCAGGCTTCGGCCAGGTCTTGCCCGTCACGATCTTGGAATTCTTGGGAAGGTTAAATTGAACCATCGTTTTTTCTCCTAACCGAGCAGGCCACTCAGACCGTTCTGAGCAATGCATTTGAGAGTTTCAGGCTCGCTGGCGATTTCCGTCACCGTGGCCACTGTGCTGGAATCGACCCCGACGACAGCCGCCTTGGCGAGGCTCACCAGCTGCGACGTGTCGGCATTGTCCATCACGCAATCCACGTAGAGATCGGCATCAACCCCAGGATATTTGGAGTTGATGACCGTTTTTACGACACCCTTTGCAGCCACGCGGGTCGTATCCTCCACCAAAGGAGAATTCTCCACGCAGCCGCTCAGGATCAAAGCGGCAAGGGTTGCAAAAGCGACCCCTCGCATCAGTACACCCGTTTCTTCGGCGCGATTTTCTTGAGCGGGATACCGCCCTCGGCTTCCGGCGTCAGAGGATCGATGTGAACCGGACGGAAGGTCAGGTCTACATTGTTCTCTTCAACGTGCATGATCGAGTGCTTGCGCCATTCCTTGTCGTCACGCTCCGGGTAATCCTCGTGAGCATGCGCACCGCGGCTTTCCTTACGTGCTTCTGCGCCGACGATGGTCGCCAGAGCATTCGGCATAAGGTTGGTCAGTTCCAGCGTCTCCATGAGATCGGAGTTCCAGACCAGCGAGCGGTCGGTCACGGCCACATCGCCCATTTTGCCAGCGATGGCTTTGACCTTCTCGACACCTTCGGCCAGCGTCTTGTCGGTGCGGAACACAGCGGCATCGGCCTGCATGGTTTTCTGCAGTTCGAGGCGCAGTTCCGCCGTGGCAACGCCGCCTTTGGCGTAACGCAGCTTGTCGAAACGATCGAACGCCTTGTCGATGGACGCTTGGTTGAGCACCGGGTTCGGCGCATCTGCATCCACAACCTGACCGGCACGAATGGCGGCCGCACGACCAAAGACCACAAGGTCGATGAGCGAGTTGGAACCGAGACGGTTTGCACCGTGCACGGAGGCGGAGCCAGCTTCACCAACAGCCATCAGGCCCGGCACGATTGCATCCGGGTTGTCGGCGGTCGGGTTGATGACCTCACCGTGGTAGTTGGTCGGAATACCGCCCATGTTGTAGTGCACCGTCGGCAGAACCGGAATCGGCTCTTTCGTGACGTCCACACCCGCGAAGATTTTCGCGGATTCGGAAATGCCCGGCAGACGCTCGGCCAGAGCTTCCGGCGGAAGGTGGCTGAGGTTGAGGTGGATGTGGTCACCCTCGGCGCCCACACCGCGACCTTCGCGGATTTCCATCGTCATGCAGCGCGAGACCACGTCACGGGACGCAAGGTCTTTATAGGTCGGCGCATAGCGTTCCATGAAGCGCTCGCCTTCGGAGTTGGTCAGATAACCACCCTCGCCGCGCGCCCCCTCGGTGATCAGACAGCCGGAGCCGTAGATACCGGTCGGGTGGAACTGAACGAATTCCATATCCTGAAGCGCCAGACCCGCACGGGCCACCATACCGCCACCATCACCGGTGCAGGTGTGAGCAGACGTCGCGGAGAAATAAGCGCGGCCATAACCGCCGGTCGCCAGAACAACCATCTTCGCGTTGAAGACATGCATGGTGCCGTCGTCGAGTTTCCAGCACACCACACCTTGGCACTGCCCGTCTTCGGACATGATCAGGTCGATCGCGAAATACTCGATGTAGAACTCGGCTTTCTCTTTCACGGACTGGCCGTAAAGCGTGTGCAGGATCGCGTGACCGGTCCGGTCAGCGGCGGCACAGGTCCGCTGCACGGGCGGGCCTTCACCGAATTCGGTGGTGTGGCCGCCGAACGGACGCTGGTAGATTTTACCTTCTTCGGTCCGGGAGAACGGCACACCGTAGTGTTCCAGTTCGTACACCGCCTTGGGCGCTTCGCGGGCGAGATATTCCATCGCGTCCGAATCGCCGAGCCAGTCGGAACCCTTCACGGTGTCGTACATGTGCCACTGCCAGTTGTCCGGGCCCATGTTGGAGAGCGAAGCCGCGATACCGCCTTGCGCAGCCACGGTGTGCGAACGGGTCGGGAAGACCTTGGTCACACAGGCCGTGCGCAGACCTTGCTCGGCCATGCCCAGCGTCGCGCGCAGACCAGAACCACCGGCGCCAACGACGACAACGTCGTATTCGTGGGTTTCATATTCATATGCTGCTGTCATTGTCTTTATTCCTTGCCGCACATCACTGAATGGCGAGTTTCAAAAGGGCGAAGAGGCCGGCGGCCATCAGCGCGTAGCAAAAGCCCGCCACGGCGATCAGCGTCAGCTTGCGCTTGATGCCCCCGATGTAATCCTCGACGGCCTCGTCAACCTCGGTTTTCAAGTGGATGATGCCACCCACGAGGCACAGCGCCGTGATGATCGCGATGCAGGGGCTGCTGTAGAAGTCCAGCACCTCTTCGAAAGAATGCCCCACGGCGTAGCCAAAGGTGAAGATGAACAGCGGCACGAGGATGACCAGAGAGATCGAGGTCGCAATGGTCAGCCAGTGATGCTCAGCGCCGGTCCCGCCGGAACCAAGCCCAGTTGCGCGTTTGCGGTCAGTCAGAAAATTCATGGCCTGCCCCTCAGAAAATCAGAAATACAAGAGCGGTCAGCACGGTCAGAGCGGTTGCACCGATGAACATGCCCCACCCCATTTTCTCGGACGTCGGCACGTCAAGGCAGTAACCGAAGTCCCAGATCACGTGACGAACACGGCCCAGCATGTGGTACCAGATCGCCCATGCTGCGGCGAGCATGACGATGTTACCAACCCAGCTGCCGTAGAGACCGTTGAAAAAGTTGAAGGCCGTCTCGGAGCTGGCAGCTGCGAGGAACCAGCAAATCACCAGGAAAACGGAGCCGAGAGATGCAATGCCAGTAATACGGACCATGATCGAGGAGATCGACGTCATCTGCGGTCGATAATACGGTCCGATCATGAAGGGAGAGAGCGGCCGATTGCCGCGGTTCACATCAGCCATGGTGGCGTCCTTTCACGAATGATGCTGTAAGCTGGCCCCGTAATACTCCTTTCTCGCCCTGAGTCACCACCCAGCCGCAAATTGATAGCGCTAACAAAAGCTCTTTTCGGTTAATATTTACACACAAATTAGATTTGTGATCACGTATTTCGTCGCGTGATCACAAATTTAGCGCTATCACTTTTTCTGAGGGTTTTCATAGGTTTTATGCAAAAAAATGACCGCTGATTGCAACAAAAAGGGCGCGCAAATACGGCACGCCCCAAATATGCGATCACAAATGCACAGGCTTGATCTCGATTACTGAGGAACCAGCGCCCAGTAATCGAGATCAAGCAAGACATCCGGGTGATACTTGCCTTCTTCTGTCTTATACGCGAACTCCGGCGCACCATGTTTATAGGCGACCAGCCGCAGCCGGAGCGCCCCGACGCCGGGCGCATCGGTCTCGGCCTTGTCCAGCACTTCGCTATAGGCTCGGACCGTATCCCCGGAGAAACACGGGTTCGCATGCGCGCCACCATTCAGCCCGACGATCATCTGCGCATTCGCCAAGCCATTGAAAGACAAAGCCCGCGCCAACGAAATCACATGGCCGCCGTAAATGAGCCGTTTGCCGTCCGGGCGATTGGTGGCATCGAAATGCACTTTGGCCGTGTTCTGCCAAAGCCGCGTCGCCATCATGTGCTCGGCTTCCTCAATGGTCACCCCATCAACATGGTCGATCTTCTCGCCGATCTCGTAATCGCCAAACCGATGCGGCTCCCCGGCCAGCGTGTCATTATACTGAAGGAAATCCAGCCCCTCAGGGACCACCAGATCCGCAGGCGCCACGACCTTTGCCAGATCCGGTATCACCGTCTCCGGCGCGGGCGCATCCAGATCGCCTTTGCGCACCATCACCCAACGCACATATTCCAACACCGGCTCATCCCATTGGTTGAGCCCCCGCGTGCGCACCCAGACAACGCCGGATTTGCCATTGGAGTTCTGCTTGAGCCCGATCACCTCGGAAACCGAGCGCAAGGTGTCGCCCGGATAGACCGGTTTGAGCCAGCGCCCCTCGGCATAGCCAAGGTTCGCGACCGCGTTGAGGGAAATATCCGGAACGGTTTTGCCAAAGACCATATGGAACGCGATCAAATCGTCGATCGGGCTTTTCTCAAGCCCGCAGCTTTCAGCAAACTCATCCGAGGAATAAAGCGCATGACGCGCCGGATAGAGCGCATGATACAGCGCCCGCTCGCCTCCCGACACGGTGCGCGGCACGGCGTGCTCAATCACTTGCCCGACTTTATAATCCTCGAAGAAACGTCCCCGATTGGTTTTCACCCTATAGTCCTCCCACTATAATTGCCCAAGCTTGACCTCAGGCGAATACTCCCCCTCGGCCTCTTTTGTGACCGCCTGTGCGCAGCGCATCTTTCCCGTCGCCGCGTCAAAGGCGTAGCTCGGCGATCCGTAAAGCGCCCAGCCCTTGTTCAAGGCCTCTGTCACCTTGTGACAAAAGGCCGATGTGTCTTCCTCGGTCAGCAGCCTGTAAGCTTTCATCTCTCAACTCCTCATCCCGGAAACGGGTTGTACCCCAGCCAGATGTGAATCCCCGCGATCAGCGCAAAGAACACCGGCGTGAGGATTACCATGCGAATGTCCCCCTTGCGCGTTCCCATTGAATAAGGCTCCGGCGTTGGCTCAGCCCGATTGATCAGCGCCATCTCGGCAAAAGCCCAGAGGATCATACCGCCGAACAACACCAGAGAGGCTGCGTCCGAGTTGACCAGCAAATGCGCCACGCCCCAGACAATCACGCTTGTCAGCATCGGATGCCGCAACCATCCCCGCGCCCGGCTTTTGGAATGTCCGAGACCGAAGAGAATGACCGCAATCAACATCAATAGATTGTTCACATGCCGCAGATAGGGCGGCAGTGCATAAAGATCGTAAGTCTCGCTTATCCGAAACCCCACCACCATCAAAACGAGCCCGATCAGATTGCCCGTCGCGACAAGCGCAGGCCCCTTTTTATCCCCGAGCGCAGCACGCGCCTCGGGGAAGAGGCGTTTGAAAAGGTGAGATCCGCACCAGATGAGCAGGCCGAGACCGAGGATGAGGAGAGGCATGATTTACTCCATGGCTAAAATCGCATCATGTTTCGCGAGCGTCGCCCGCGCCGTCACAATATGCAGATTCTCCACGATTTTCCCATCCACAACGGCGACACCTTCGCCCTTGGCCTCCGCCTCTTCAAAGGCCGCGATCTGGCGTTTGGCGAGGTCAATCTCCGCCTCAGAGGGCGCAAAGGATGCATTCGCGATCTCAAGCTGCGCCGGGTGGATCAGGGTTTTGCCGTCAAACCCCATATCACGCCCCTGCTCACATTCGGCCTTGAGACCCTCTTCATCCTTGAACGCATTATAGACACCATCAAGCGCGACGATCCCATAGGCCCGCGCCGCGATCAGACAGAGATGCAAGCCGCCCATCATCGGCAGACGGTCCGCGCGAAACCGCGTGTTCAACTCTTTCGCCAGATCGTTGGTGCCCATGACGAAGCCCGCCATCCGCGGATGCGCCGCGATCTCGGCGGCGTTCAGCATCCCTTTGGGCGTTTCCATCATGGCCCAGAGCGGCACATCGGGAATGGCGCGCGCCAAATCTTCGACCATCTCGGCGCTCTCGACCTTCGGCAACAGGATGCCGTCGATATCAACGCCCACAAAGGCCGCGACATCATCGCGCCCCCATTCGGTGTCGAACCCGTTCACCCGGATGATCTTCGCACGGTTGCCATAACCGCCCGCTTTCATCGCCTCGACCAGCATCCCCCGCGCCTTGACCTTTTCATCGGGCGCGACCGCATCTTCAAGATCGAACAGGATCGCGTCGCAGGCCAGCCCCTTGGCCTTTTCCAAGGCCCGCTCTTTCGAGCCGGGAATATAAAGGGCTGACCGATATGGACGCGTATTGGCCTCAGACATTGATTCTTCTCCTCCGCAATATTATTGCGCAAGAGGCCACAAAAACGCACCAATCCGCAAGGGTAAAATTTCCGCAGCGCAGAATTACGCGCCGTGACGCGGCATCAAGGCGCTTGCGCTTGCAGGAGAATAGAGCACCTACCCCGCCAAGGCGTCCCAGATCAACTTGCCGCCAGTGATCACCAAGAACACATAGGCCATCCCGAAAAACAGCTTTTCCGGCACTTTGCGATGCGCCCAGACCCCCAAGAGAACGCCGACCACAGCGACAGGCACCAAGGTGAGATCCGCCGTCAGGGACTCGCGGGTGAAAATGCCGACAAAAATATAAGGGATGACCTTCATCGCGTTCACCGCCCAGAAGGTCAGAACCGAGGTCGCCTGATAAGTCGTTTTGTCCATCCGCTTCGACAGCATATAAACGGCAGCGGGCGGACCGCCGGCGTGGCTGATGAAGCTCGTGAGCCCCGTCACAGCGCCCCAAAACAGCCCCGCGCCGCGCCCCAATTCCCGTTTCGGAGGCTTGATCAAACGGGCCGATTTGGCCAGCTGCCAAGCGACGAACCCCAGAGCGACGACACCTATCAAAAATTTGAATACGCGCGGATCGGCCACGCCGTAAACCAGCGCTCCGATCACCACACCGGGTACGGCCCCGAGGATCAGAACCCCCGCGATCCGCAGATCCCACTTGCCCCAAAACATCTTAACGGCGGTCACATCCATGACCATCAAAAGCGGCAACATCAGGCCAACTGCTTGCCCCGGAGTGAGAATCAAGGCCAGAACAGGCGTTGCCGCAAAGGCCGCTGCAGAGCCGAAACCGCCCTTGGACATACCTGCAAATATGACCGCCGGGACAGCAAACAGGAAAAAATGCAGGTCTAAAGTCATCGGTTGTCCTTACGTGAAGCGGCGAAGTTTCCCGCAGAAATACAAGGAGGTTAGCGATAACTCCAGCCCAACATGGTCAAGATGCCGCACCGCAGACTTGCGCGAGCCGCACCAAAGAGCTACCCATGCCGCAATCTCACAACCAACTGGAGACAGATCAATGGCCCGACCCAAGATTGCCCTTATCGGCGCTGGTCAAATCGGCGGCACGCTCGCTCACCTTGCAGCCCTGAAAGAACTCGGCGACGTCGTTCTCTTCGACATCGCAGAAGGCACCCCCCAAGGTAAAGCTCTCGACATCGCAGAATCCGGTCCGGCCGAAGGCTTCGACGCGACGCTGAAAGGCACCACGGATTACGCCGACATCGCTGGCGCAGACGTCTGCATCGTCACCGCCGGTGTTCCGCGCAAACCGGGCATGTCCCGTGACGATCTGCTGGGCATCAACCTCAAGGTCATGAAATCCGTCGGCGAAGGCATCAAGGAAAACGCTCCTGATGCCTTTGTTATTTGTATCACCAACCCGCTCGACGCGATGGTTTGGGCGCTGCAGCAATACTCCGGTCTCCCGGCCGAGAAAGTCTGCGGCATGGCTGGCGTGCTCGACTCCGCTCGCTTCCGTCACTTCCTCTCCGTCGAATTCGGCGTGTCCATGAAAGACGTCACCGCCTTCGTTCTCGGCGGCCACGGCGACACCATGGTTCCCTCCGTGCGTTACTCCACCGTTGGCGGCATCCCGCTCCCGGATCTGGTGGAAATGGGCTGGACCACGCAAGAGAAACTCGACGCGATCCTGCAACGCACCCGTGACGGCGGTGCCGAAATCGTTGGCCTGCTGAAAACCGGCTCCGCGTTCTACGCTCCGGCAACCTCCGCCATCGAGATGGCCGAAGCCTACCTGAAAGACCAAAAACGCGTTCTGCCCTGCGCCGCTTACTGCAACGGCGAGATCGGCGTGGACGGCATGTACGTTGGCGTTCCGACCGTGATCGGCGCTGGCGGCATCGAAAAAGTCATCGACATCAAGCTCAACAAAGAAGAGCAAGTGATGTTCGACAAATCCGTGGACGCTGTGAAAGGCCTCGTCGAAGCTTGTAAAGGCATCGACGGCAACCTCGCCTAATCCGATCCCGGTTTTAAGACATTCGAACCCGCGCTTTCGAGCGCGGGTTTTTCTTTGCCCGAAGCGCAACAGACCTAACCTTCAGACATGAAAAAACCGGGCCAAAGCCCGGTTTCTCCGCATCTCGCCTTCTGAAACCTCAGAAGTTGTAGCTCACACCAAAGTTCAGCGCGTTGGTGATGATGTCTGTTTTCAGATTGCCGCCGCCATCGAGATCGGCATCAACTTGGCTGTAGGTGCCTTTGTATTCGGTGAACAGATCCCAACGATCGTTCAGCTCATAGCTGGCACCGAGGACAAGTGCGACGCTCGGACCCGCAAGCTGATATTCGATCGTATCGGTGTTCGCGGTCACGACTTCAACGTGCGGGATCACAACACCGACCGACGCGCTCGCATAGGGGGTGAAGTTGTTCCACAGCCCCGGCCAGCGCCAGATCGGACCCACCGTCAGGTTGTTCAAACCGTCGGTGAATTCCAGCGTCGAGAAGCCGTTCGCCGCTTTGTCATCTTCATCGGCGTAAACCTTGGTGTGGTTAAAATCGGCGATCCAGCCGAAGTTGTCCCGCACCCAGTAGGTGCCGCGGATACCGTAATAGGGCGGCATCTCAAAGCTTTTGCCTTCCCAGCCGGTGGTGAAGTCAAACGTGTCGACCCCGTCGTTGCCCTTCACACTGCTGTGCGGTGCGGTCTGATAGCCGCCGTAAATCGACAGGCTGAATTCGCCTGCTTGCGCTGCGGAAGCCAGTGCGACACACGCGGCCCCTGCCAGCGCGACTTGTCCGAGAATCTTCATCATCTCACCTCAGTCATTAAATTCTATCTCTGCTCTACACCCGGAAGGCTTCCAAAAGCGAGCTTTTGAATTCTATTCGCCCGTAACTGTCACCGGCAAATCACATTCACATTTTGTTGAATGTTTTCATATAATCCCACCCAGCACCGAAAAGCTAGGCCCGCCTGGCCCGAGAGAAATACGTTCTGACAAAATGCCCGGCAGATTTTGGAGACAAACGAGAGGCCCCGAAACGCACACAGTTCCCATAGCAAACCCCACCCACTGGCACCTGACTTTCCAGAACATTCACAGACTGGCAATGGCGCGACGATGGGCGGCAACGGCAAATCCTTAAAAGACGACATAAACGAAAGCGACTCAGGGCATGGGGATTCGAAATTCAACATTTGTGATCACACTAAACTTTGCTGTGATCACAAACGCGCAAAACATCGGCCTTTTCCCGCCCGGCATTCAAAAAAACATTTATCTGGCCCGCGTCAGAATGTCATACACGGCACCAATAGAACCAGGGAGAGGACATCTCTAATGAACATCCACGAGTATCAGGCGAAAGCCCTTCTCAAGGAGTATGGCGCACCGGTTTCCGGCGGTCGCGCCATCACCCGTGCAGAAGACGCCAAATCCGCGGCTGGCGAACTTGACGGCCCGCTGTGGGTCGTCAAAGCCCAGATCCACGCAGGTGGCCGCGGCAAAGGCAAATTCAAAGAGGCCGAAGCCGGTGAAAAAGGCGGCGTGCGTCTGGCAAAATCCGTTGAGGAAGCAGCGGAAGAAGCCAAGAAGATGCTGGGCAAGACCCTTGTGACCCACCAGACCGGCCCGGCTGGTAAACAGGTTAACCGCATCTATTTCGAAGATGGCTCCGACATCGAAAAAGAGCTGTACCTCGCTCTGCTCGTGGATCGTCAGACCTCCCGCGTGTCCTTCGTTTCCTCCACCGAGGGCGGCATGGACATCGAGGAAGTGGCGGCAAGCACCCCCGAGAAAATCCTGTCCTTCTCCGTCGATCCGGCCACCGGCTACCAGCCGTACCACGGCCGCCGCATCGCCTTCTCCCTCGGCCTCGAAGGCGCGCAGGTGAAGCAATGCGTGAAGCTGATGGGCGATCTCTACCGTGCTTTCATCGAGAAAGACATGGAGATGCTGGAAATCAACCCGCTGATCGTGATGACCGACGGCAACCTCAAAGTGCTCGACGCCAAGCTCGGCTTTGACGGCAACGCTCTCTACCGTCACCCGGATATCGTCGAACTGCGCGACGAGACCGAAGAAGACAGCAAAGAGCTCGAAGCCTCCAAGTTCGACCTGAACTACATCGCGCTCGACGGTGAGATCGGCTGCATGGTGAACGGCGCGGGTCTCGCGATGGCCACCATGGACATCATCAAACTCTACGGCGCAGAACCGGCCAACTTCCTCGACGTGGGCGGCGGTGCGACCAAAGAGAAAGTGACCGAAGCGTTCAAAATCATCACCTCGGACGCCAACGTCAAAGGCATCCTCGTGAACATTTTCGGCGGCATCATGCGCTGTGACATCATCGCCGAAGGCGTGATCGCAGCCGTGAAAGAAGTGGGCCTGCAGGTTCCGCTCGTGGTTCGTCTCGAAGGCACCAACGTGGAACTCGGCAAAGAGATCATTCAGAACTCCGGTCTGAACGTGATCGCCGCCGACGACCTGAAAGATGGCGCCCAGAAAATCGTTAAGGCAGTGAAAGGCTAAGTCACATGGCAATTCTCGTTGATGAAAACACCAAGGTGATCTGCCAGGGCTTCACCGGCTCGCAAGGCACCTTCCACTCTGAACAAGCCATCGCTTACGGCACCAAAATGGTTGGCGGCGTGACTCCGGGTAAAGGTGGCAACACCCACCTCGACCTGCCGGTCTTCAACTCCGTGCACGAAGCCAAGCACGTCACCGAGGCCAACGCCTCCGTGATCTACGTGCCGCCGCCGTTCGCAGCCGACTCGATCCTCGAAGCGATCGACGCCGAGATGGAACTCATCATCTGCATCACCGAGGGCATTCCGGTGCTCGACATGATGAAGGTGAAGCGCGCGCTGATGGACTCCAAGTCCCGCCTGATCGGCCCGAACTGCCCGGGTGTCATCACCCCGGACGCCTGCAAGATCGGCATCATGCCGGGTCACATCCACAAACGTGGGTCCGTGGGCGTGGTTTCCCGCTCCGGTACGCTGACCTATGAAGCCGTGAAACAGACGTCTGATATGGGCCTCGGCCAGTCCACCGCTGTGGGCATCGGCGGCGACCCGATCAAAGGCACTGAACACATCGACGTGCTCGACATGTTCCTCGACGATCCGGAAACCCAATCTATCATCATGATTGGTGAAATTGGTGGCTCCGCTGAAGAGGAAGCCGCCGAGTTCCTCGCCGAGCAGAAGAAAAAAGGCCGCTGGAAGCCGGTCGCTGGCTTCATCGCCGGGCGCACCGCCCCTCCGGGCCGCCGCATGGGCCACGCTGGCGCGATCGTCGCTGGCGGTAAAGGCGACGCGGAATCCAAGATCGAAGCGATGAAATCCGCTGGGATCATTGTTGCTGACAGCCCCGCCACGCTCGGCGAGGCCGTACAGGCGGCGATTGCCAAGGGCTAAGCGCTCCCAGGCACCGCAAGGTGCCGCGATTTGACAACACCGCCTGCGCCCCTTGAAAAAAGGGCGCAGGCACACGCACTTAAAGGCGACGCGTCCCTGCCGTTAAACGGGCTCGCACCTCAGACAAGGTCAAGACGATGAACGACCAATCCCCGAATGACATCTTCCATGCCTCCTCCTTCATGCAGGGGCATAACGCGGAATACCTCGAGCAGGTTTACGCGAATTACGTCCAAGACCCCGCGTCCGTCGACGCGTCCTGGGCGGAATTCTTCCAATCCCTTGGAGATGCCGCAACTGATGTCACCGCGGAAGCCGCCGGCCCGTCTTGGGCCCGTATGGATTGGCCCCCGGTCCCGAACGACGACCTGACCCACGCACTGGACGGACAATGGGCCGAACCGGTCGCCGCTGAGAAAAAGATCAAAGAGAAAGCCGCCGAGAAAGGCGTTGCTGTCTCCGAGGATGCCGTGAAACGCGCCGTGCTCGACTCGGTTCGCGCGATCATGATCATTCGCGCCTACCGTATCCGCGGCCACCTCATCGCCGATCTCGACCCGCTGAAAATGCGCGACGAAGCTCCGCACCCGGAACTGGACCCGCGCACCTACGGCTTTACAGAAGCCGATATGGATCGCCCGATCTTTATCGACAACGTGCTCGGCATGACCCACGCGTCGATGCGCCAGATTCTCGACGTGCTCAAACGCACCTATTGCGGCACTTTCGCGCTGCAATACATGCACATCTCCAACCCGGAAGAAGCGGGCTGGCTGAAAGAGCGCATCGAAGGTTTCGGCAAGGAAATCCAGTTCACCAAGAACGGCCGCCGCGCCATTCTCAACAAACTGGTCGAGGCCGAGGGCTTCGAGAAATTCCTCCATGTGAAATACATGGGCACCAAGCGTTTCGGCCTCGATGGTGGTGAAGCGCTGATCCCCGCGATGGAACAGATCATCAAACGCGGCGGCAACCTTGGCGCGAAAGAAATCGTCATCGGCATGCCGCACCGTGGTCGTCTCTCGGTTTTGGCAAACGTGCTGTCGAAACCCTACCGCGCAATCTTCAACGAATTCCAGGGCGGCTCGTTCAAGCCCGATGACGTCGATGGTTCCGGCGATGTGAAATATCACCTCGGCGCCTCGTCTGATCGTGAATTCGATGGCAACAAAGTCCACCTGTCACTGACCGCCAACCCGTCCCACCTCGAAGCGGTGAACCCGGTCGTACTCGGCAAGGCCCGCGCCAAAACCGACCAGAACAACGACCCGTCCCGCACCACCGTCATCCCCGTGCTGCTGCACGGCGACGCGGCCTTTGCGGGTCAGGGTGTCGTGGCGGAATGTTTCGGCCTTTCGGGCCTTCGCGGTCACCGCACCGGCGGCACGATCCACATCGTGGTGAACAACCAGATCGGCTTCACCACCGCGCCGCACTTCTCGCGCTCGTCCCCGTATCCGACGGACATCGCGCTGATGGTCGAAGCCCCGATCTTCCACGTGAACGGCGACGATCCGGAAGCCGTGGTCCACGCCGCAAAAGTGGCCACCGAGTTCCGTCAGAAGTTCCACAAGGACGTGGTCATCGACATCTTCTGCTACCGTCGCTTCGGTCACAACGAAGGTGACGAGCCGATGTTCACCAACCCGCAGATGTACACCAACATCAAGCGCCACAAGACCACGTTGCAGCTCTACACCGAACGTCTCGTCGCTGACGGCCTCATCCCCGAGGGCGAGATCGAGGATATGAAAGCTGCGTTCCAAGCGCTGCTGAACGAAGAGTTCGAAGCCGGCAAAACCTTCAAACCGAACAAGGCCGACTGGCTCGACGGTCGTTGGTCGCATCTCGACAAAGAGGGCGAAGAGTACCAGCGTGGCCAGACCGCCATCTCGGAAGAGACCATGGCTCAGGTCGGTCGCTCCCTGACCTCCGCGCCGGACGACTTCAATCTCCACAAAACCGTGGGCCGTCAGCTTGAGAACAAAGCACAGATGTTCGAAACGGGCGAAGGCTTTGACTGGGCCACCGGCGAAGCGCTGGCCTTTGGCTCGCTGCTTGCAGAAGGCTACCCGGTGCGTCTGGCGGGTCAGGACAGCACCCGCGGCACCTTCTCCCAGCGTCACTCCGGCCTGATCGATCAGAAGTCTGAAGACCGCTACTACCCGCTCAACCACATCCGTGAGGGTCAGGCGCATTACGAGGTCATCGACTCGATGCTCTCTGAATACGCCGTGCTCGGGTTCGAATATGGCTACTCGCTGGCCGAACCGAACGCGCTGACGCTCTGGGAAGCCCAGTTCGGCGACTTCGCCAACGGCGCGCAGATCATGTTCGACCAGTTCATCTCCTCGGGTGAACGCAAATGGCTGCGGATGTCCGGCCTCGTGATGCTTCTGCCGCACGGGTTCGAAGGTCAGGGTCCGGAACACTCCTCCGCCCGTCTCGAACGCTTCCTGCAAATGTCCGCCGAGGACAACTGGATCGTTGCCAACTGTACGACGCCTGCGAACTACTTCCACATCCTGCGTCGCCAGCTGCACCGCTCCTATCGGAAACCGCTTGTTCTGATGACGCCGAAATCGCTTTTGCGTCACAAGCTGGCGACCTCTGTTGCGGCCGACTTCACCGAGGGATCCTCCTTCCACCGCATTCTTTGGGATGACGCCGACGCCAACTTTGGCACCGCGAAATCCGATCTGAAACTGAAAGCGGACAAGGATATCAAACGCGTCGTGATCTGCTCCGGTAAAGTCTACTACGACCTTCTCGAAGCCCGTGACGCCGCCGGTAAGGATGACACCTACATCCTGCGCCTCGAACAGTTCTATCCGTTCCCGGCGCTGTCGATGGTCAAAGAACTCGAGCGCTTCAAACAGGCGGAAATCGTCTGGTGTCAGGAAGAGCCCAAGAACCAAGGCGGCTGGACCTTCGTCGAGCCGAACATCGAGTGGGTTCTCACCCGCATCAAAGCGAAACACACACGCCCGGTCTACGCCGGACGCGCTGCATCGGCCTCGCCCGCCACGGGTCTGGCCTCTCAACACAAAGCACAACAGCAAGCGCTCGTGAATGATGCGCTCAATATCGAAGGGTAATCACATGTCCGTTGAAGTCCGCGTCCCAACCCTAGGTGAATCCGTCACCGAGGCCACCGTCGCCACCTGGTTCAAGAAACCGGGCGACACCGTGGCCGTTGACGAGATGCTCTGCGAGCTGGAAACCGACAAAGTCACCGTCGAAGTCCCCTCTCCCTCCGCTGGCGTGCTGGGTGAAATCGTTGCTGCCGAAGGCGAAACCGTTGGCGTTGATGCGCTGCTCGCCACCCTTTCTGAGGAAGGCAACGCTGGTCCGGAAGAAGTCGCTCCGCGTCATCATTCCGAGATGATGGAAGCCAAACCGGCCGCTGCTGGTGCCGCCTCCACCGTCGACGTGATGGTTCCGACCCTCGGCGAATCCGTGTCTGAAGCCACCGTCGCCACCTGGTTCAAAGCCGTGGGTGACACGGTGGCCGCCGACGAAATGCTTTGCGAGCTGGAAACCGACAAGGTCTCCGTCGAAGTGCCCGCCCCTGCCGCTGGCACCCTGACCGCGATCATCGCTGCCGAAGGCGACACCGTCTCCGCTGGCGGCAAACTGGCTGAACTGTCCTCCGGCGCAGGCGCTGTTGCCGCCGCTCCGGCTGCTGCTCCGGCCCCGGCTGCTGCCGCTGGTGGCAAAGACGTTGAAAACGCCCCCTCCGCCAACAAACTGATGGCAGAAAAAGGCATCGACCCGTCTGCTGTTTCCGGCACCGGCAAAGATGGCCGCATCATGAAAGAAGACGTGCTGAACGCGCTCAACAAACCGGCTGCCGCTCCGGCACCGGCCGCAGCTCCGGCTGCTCCGCGCGCCGCCGCTGATGTCGCCCGCGAAGAGCGCGTGAAAATGACGAAACTGCGTCAGACCATCGCGAAACGCCTCAAAGAATCGCAGAACACCGCCGCCATGCTCACCACCTACAACGAGGTGGACATGACCGAGGTGATGGCGCTCCGCAAAGAGTACAAAGACCTCTTCGAGAAGAAACACGGCGTGCGCCTCGGCTTCATGTCCTTCTTCACCAAGGCCTGTGTGCACGCTCTGAAAGAAGTGCCGGAAGTCAACGCTGAGATCGACGGCACGGACATCATCTACAAGAACTACGTCAACATGGGCGTCGCCGCTGGCACCCCGCAGGGCCTCGTCGTTCCGGTCATCCGTGACGCCGACAGCATGTCCTTCGCCGAGATCGAAAAAGCGATCTCTGAAAAAGGCCGCAAAGCCCGTGACGGCAAGCTCTCCATGGCGGAAATGCAGGGCGGCACCTTCACCATCTCCAACGGTGGTGTTTACGGCTCCCTGATGTCCTCCCCGATCCTGAACCCCCCGCAATCCGGTATCCTCGGCATGCACAAAATCCAGGATCGTCCGATGGCCATCAACGGTCAGGTCGTCATCCGTCCGATGATGTACCTCGCCCTGTCCTATGACCACCGGATCGTGGACGGCAAAGGCGCCGTGACCTTCCTCGTGCGCGTCAAAGAAGCGCTCGAAGATCCGCGCCGTCTGCTGATGGATCTGTAAGACAAAGTTTTATGCCTCGGGCAGATTGACCTTTGCCCGAGGCCATTTCCGAAGCAGCAATGGTACCTTGATGAGCTACAGCCCTGAACCAGATCCCCGCGAAGAGCTCCCGAAGCTCACAGCATTCGCAGATCGGGTAGCCGCGTTCTACAAGAACAAGCCCATCAAGTTTTGGGGATTATTGTGGCTCCTCAGTGTGATCGTTGTCTCTCTCAAGTTGATGATGGGCGGCCTCAATGGCCTCGACCATTTCATGGCATCTAGAAACAAAGCTCTGCTCGCCTATGCATTGGTTGGCTGGATATATCCGCTCTTTCTGTTCGTGAGAGCGAGATCAAAATGACTCCCCTCCTCACCCTCCCCGCCCTCGCAGGCCCCTTGCACATCACCCCACCCGTGATGCCGCATCCTGCTTGGCATCGTGAGGCCCCCACGCGATGACACTCATCCGACAAACACTTTGGGCCCAACTGGCCCTGCGCGGCATCTGGTTCCCGATGCTGGTCGGTTTCATCTCCATGGGACGCGCGCCTGTTCTTCCTCTTCTTCTGCTGCTGGTGGACACCGCCCTGCTGGCCGGGGTGCTCTTTGCGCTCCGCCGTCCGGCGATCTGGGCGATGCTGCTCACTGGTGCCCTCAGCCTCCTGCATTACATCCACGCAATCTCCGGCGGGCTTGCCCTGTCGAACGCGCTCGGCCTTTTCGACGGCGTTCTCGCCTGTGTCGTGATCGCCGCCCTCGCCCTGCGCCCCCGCCACCACGGAGCCACTGCATGACCCCGGAACTCGCCGCCCTTGCCGTCACCGCCTTCATCCACCTCGCCGCCGTGGCGTGGTCTCAAAAGGCGCTGGAAAAAGACATCGGGCGTAAGGGCAACACCGGCACGCGCGAAGGGCTGGATGAGAAGCTCTCCGAGCACACCAAACGCCTGCGCCGCGCCCTTGCGAACCATACCGAAAACATCGGCCTGTTCATCATCGCCGTGGTGCTGGTGCAGCTGACCGAGAGCAATTCGGTCTTCACCGCGATCTGCGCATGGCTCTACGTGGCGATGCGCGCGCTCTACCTGCCTGCCTATGCCTTTGGTTGGGTGCCGTGGCGCTCGCTGATTTTCACCGGCGGCCTCCTCTTCACCTTTGCCATGATCGTTGCGAGTTTCTTCTGATGACGTTTGAGTTGGCCCTCCTCGCCCTCGCAGGCCTTTTGCACATCGCGCAATTCGTGGTGGCCTCCTACATGGCGAATGTCGATCTGGGGCCGGGCTACACCACAAGCCCCCGCGATCACGCCCCCTCGCGCGATATGCGCCCCACGACGGGCCGGATGCTGCGCGCCTATGACAATCACATCGAGATGTTCCCCTTCTTCGCCGCGGGCGTGTTCCTGATCCACCTGACGGATCAGTCGAGTGCTGTGACCATAGCGGCATCCTCGCTCTATCTCATCGCACGGGTGCTTTACGTGCCCGCCTATGCCTTCGGCTGGAAACCGTGGAGGTCCTACATCTGGATGATCGCCATGGCGTGCTGCGCCGCCCTGTTTATCGCCGCGCTCGTATGAGCGCTTAACCAAAAATGCCCGACGGAAGTCCGACGCAAGTCCGACAGAAGTCCGACACCTGAAAACGACTATAAAGACCAAGGAGAAGACCATGGCATCTTATGACGTCATCATCATCGGCGCAGGCCCCGGCGGCTACGTGTCCGCCATCCGTTGCGCGCAACTCGGCCTGAAAACCGCCGTTGTCGAAGGCCGCGAAACGCTCGGCGGTACCTGCCTCAATGTCGGCTGTATCCCCTCGAAAGCACTGCTGCACGCCTCGCACCTGCTGCACGAAGCAGAACACAACTTCGCGGACATGGGCCTCAAAGGGAAATCCCCGTCCGTCGATTGGGATCAGATGAAGAAATACAAGGACGACGTCATCGGCCAAAACACCGGCGGCATCGAATTCCTGTTCAAAAAGAACAAGATCGACTGGATCAAAGGCTGGGCCTCCATCCCGGCGGCTGGCAAGGTGAAAGTCGGTGAAGAGGTCCATGAGGCCAAAAACATCATCGTCGCCTCCGGTTCCGTTCCGACCGCCCTTCCGGGTGTCGAAGTGGACAATGACAAAGGCATCGTCGTGGATTCCACGGGCGCTCTGGCCCTGCCGAAGATCCCGAAGAAAATGGTCGTCATTGGCGCAGGCGTGATCGGTCTGGAGCTTGGCTCCGTCTACGCCCGTCTCGGCGCGGAAGTGACCGTTGTCGAATACATGGACTTCATCACTCCGGGCATGGATGGCGAAGTGCAACGTCAGTTCCAGAAAATTCTCGGCAAACAAGGCTTTAACTTCATCCTCGGCGCCGCCGTTTCGGGTGTTGAAGCTGCGAAAACCAAGGCCAAAGTGAACTACAAACTGAAGAAAGACGACTCTGAGCACACGCTCGACGCGGACGTCGTTCTGGTCGCCACCGGCCGCAAACCCTTCACCGATGGTCTGGGTCTTGCCGAGCTGGGCGTCGAGTTCACCCCGCGCGGTCAGATCAAAACCGACGCGCATTGGGCCACCAACGTACCGGGCATCTATGCCATCGGCGACGCCATCGTCGGCCCGATGCTCGCGCACAAAGCCGAAGACGAGGGCATGGCCGTCGCAGAGGTGCTTGCGGGCAAACATGGCCACGTCAACTACGACGTGATCCCGGGCGTGATCTACACCACGCCGGAAGTCGCTTCTGTCGGCAAAACCGAGCAGCAGCTCAAGGAAGAAGGCCGTGCGTTCAAAGCCGGTAAATTCTCCTTCATGGGCAACGCCCGCGCGAAAGCCGTGCATCAGGGTGAAGGCTTCGTGAAACTGCTGGTCGACAAAGACACCGACCGCGTTCTCGGCTGCCACATCATCGGTCCGGGCGCTGGCGATCTGATCCACGAGATCTGTGTGGCGATGGAATTCGGCGCCTCCGCGCAAGACATCGCCCTGACCTGCCACGCCCACCCGACCTTCTCCGAAGCGGTGCGCGAAGCGGCCCTGGCCTGCGGCGACGGCGCAATCCACGCCTGATCGGGCGACTTATAAACGTTAGAAAAAGGCGTCTTCGGACGCCTTTTTTATTCTGAAACCCACATTTATCGTCACAGTCTCGCCGCAACCTAAGGCTAAGTTTCAAGGGTCTTTTATGTATAGCAACGAGTTATGAAACAGCATTTAACGATCTTTCTTTCGCTATTTTGCTTCTTGGTCGGCGCTCCCCGCGCCGCAGATGCACGTTATCACGACACGGACATATGGCGGATCGGCGACAGGTTGATCTATGTGCAGGAACTCCGCACAACCGCGCACGAATTTCAGGGAACCTCACTCTGTGTGCTCGCGGAATATGACGCCTTCGTCTTTGTGCCGATGTTCCTGACACCGAAAGCCTATGTGCTCAGCCAAAATCAGTGTGAAGGCGACACATACACAGCGCTGAGCAAAGAAAGCTTTGAGAGCTTCCAGACGTCCGGCTGGATTTCACCCGGATTGTCCGAGACTGCCAAACTGCCACTCAAAACCGCTTTGTGGGGTCACATGGGCCTCATCTGGATCGTTTTCGCGATCGCCGCTGCACTTATTGCGCAACAGGTCAACAAGCCGCGTCGAATGACCTTCAAGGCGGCTTCGACCCAATCCGAGCATCTGATCGTCAACATGCTGGCAGCCATGAGTGCTGTCGCGGTCAGCGATGGGAAAATTGATGATCGGGAGTCTTACAATATCTCCGCCTATATCAATTCGATCACGGGGCGATATGTCGACATCGAGCATGTACGCAAGCTGTTACAGGACACGCAGCAATGGGGCCCGGACATGGACACAATCGGTGTTGGCCTGCGCGGCAAAGAGAACATGCTGGTGCTGGACGCCGTGCTGAGCACGATGGTCATTGATCGAGACATCGACGAGCAAGAGCATGCCATTGCATTGCAGATCGCAGAAAAACTCGGGCTCTCGCGCGGAGACTTCATGCTCGCCCTAGAGCGCACGAAAAGAGATTACGCCCTGTCTTGAGGCAGCTTACCCCTTCGCCGCCTCTTCCAACCGCTTGGCGTGCTCTTTCCGCAGTTCCTTGCGCAGTTCCGCCGCGCGCCAACGCTGCTTGTCGGTCTCCGTTTCCGGCGTAAAGTGCGGCACGGTCGCGGATTTGCCTTCGTCGTCCACAGCCACCATCGTGAAGTAGCAGGAGTTGGTGTGACGCACGGTCTGGGTGCGGATGTTCTCCGCCTCGACGCGAATGCCGATCTCCATCGAGGTGCGGCCGACGTAATTCACCGTGGCGCGGCAATGGACCAACTCACCGACGTGGATCGGTTGTTTGAACATCACCTGATCGACGGAGAGCGTCACCGCGTACTGGCCCGAATAGCGAGACGCACAGGAAAACGCGACAAGGTCCAACAGGCGCAGCAGCGCGCCGCCGTGCACTTTCCCCGAAAAGTTCGCCAGATCCGGCGTCATCATTTCGGTCATTTCCAGATAGCGTGTCATCGCTGTCTCCTTGTCTGTTCCATGCGGCATAACACTCTGCAGTGCAGGAAAGTCAAGCCGATGAGGCACGCAAGGCTCTAAAGTGAGAAAGGATCACCATCGCTGGTGATCCTTTCTCTCCGGTCCTTCATCGGGGGGGGGGGGTGACTGGGACCGGATCACCCGAACAGAACGCAAAGCCTTCTGCCCGCCACATGTCAGTCGCTTCCCGAACCATCCGCAGCTTGCGAAAATCCGGCACGGCAAATCTCGGCGGCCGGTTAATCCGACCTCCGTTCATCCACTCTACTGTTGATGTAGATTGGGCATCTACGACCTCGTTACATGCGTTTCAAAAACACAAACGGCGCAGCGGAGAATTTCCGTCGCATCTTTTATTAAAAAATTCACTTTTTTCATTCGGGTCGAAAATCAGAGCTCAACAGGGCGAGAGCCGACCGGAAAGCCGCCCCTCAGACCGCCAGAAGCCGAAGCCCTTTCGTGACGTCAGAGCGCACAGCAAGCCGCAAGCCCGGCTCATCCCCGGCCCGCAAAGCCGCAACGATCAAACGGTGGTTCTGCGGCACTTCCGTCCGGTTCAACCGCGAATAAAGCGCCCGCATGGTCGGTCCGAGCTGTAGCCAGACGGTTTCCGTCAAAGCCAGCATCGCCGGAGCCTGTGCCCGTAGGTAGAGCGTGCGGTGAAACTCAAGATTGGTGCGGATGTAACCTACATCATCATGTTTCGCGACCGCCTCTGCAATCGCGCTGTTGATGGTCTGCAAACGATCGATCAACGCGATATGCGCGCGCGGCAGTGCGCGGGACGCCAGTTCCGGCTCGATCAACGCCCGGATCGATGCAAGCTCCTCAATACGCTCGTTCGACAGTTCCGGCGTGGTCACGCGCCCCGACGCCGACAGGTTCAACCCGCCATCCGCCACAAGCCGCCGTACCGCCTCTCGCGCCGGTGTCATCGACACATCGAACATCTTGCCAATCCCGCGCAGCGTCAGCGGTTCTCCGGGCCGAAATTCTCCATGCATGATACGGGTGCGCAAGGCGCGATAGACGCGATCATGGGCTGCGGAGGGGTGGTCGTTTTGGCGGGGTGATGGATGGATCATGCGCGCAATGTGATCACAGTTTGTCCCAAGGTCAATCCGTCTCGGACAGCCCCGGTTCAAAACGCCAAGCATGGAGCTTTTCGCCCTCCGTGCGGAGCCAACTGCGATAGGTCGCATGCTCCGGACAGACCCGCGCCACATGGGCCCAGAATCGGTCCGAATGGTTCATCTCCAACCGATGCGCCATCTCATGTGCCGCGACGTAATCCAACACAGCGGGCGGCGCCATGACGAGACGCCAAGAATACATCAGATTGCCCTCAGACGTGCAGGAGCCCCAGCGCGAACGCGGATCGCGCAATGTGATCCGGCCATAGCTGGTTCCCAGCGCCTTGGCATAGCGATCAGAGGCTTCGCGCAACCGCATCTGCGCCTCCAGCTTCAAAAAAGCCCGCACCCGCGCTGTCACCGTCTCCGCCTGTCCCGGCACTTCAAGTGCGTCACCATTGAGCAAGGCGCGGCGGCCCTTGCCCGGAACAATCTCGACCTCCCGACCAAGAAACGGGAAATATGCCCCGAAACCAGGCACCTGCTCCGGGCTGCGCTGATCAAGATGTTTTCGGATCCAAGCTTCCTTTTCATGAAGGAAGGCGAGCGCTTCCCGCTCGGGCAACCGGGTCGGCATAGACAGCGTCACCCGCCCATCCAGACGAGAGACTCGCAGCGACAGGCGGCGTGCACGGGTAGACCTGCGTAGGGTGACGCAGACCGTCGGCTCGCCTTGCAATCGGATCACGCTCATTCCTGCCCTTTCCCTGCTTTCCCCTGCCATACCCCGCGTCAGCGCCGCAGACCACCGTCTTTACGCGATTTTGAGGGAAAAGCCTTTGACACCTCTCTCCCGATATGGCATGGCCCGCAAAATCTCCACAATGGATCAGTGATTAACGAAAGGGATTCATCATGCCCAAAGAGGAATGGGGTATCAAACGCGTTTGCCCCACCACCGGCAAACGGTTCTATGACCTGAACCGCGACCCGATCGTGTCCCCCTACACCGGTGAAATCGTGACGTTCGACGCGAACAACAAATCCCGCGTCGCAATCGCCGAGAAACCGCAGCCGACGAACGAAGACGAAATCGACACCGATGACGATCTGCTGGTCGAAGACGACGCAGATATGGATATCGATGACGATCTGCTCGATGACGACGACGATGACGACAACGTCTCGCTCGACGACATCGCCGATGTCGCGGCTGACGACGACGACAATTAATCGTCGCAAAGACGGCCTGAAAATTTTCTAGCATTTTTTTCAGGCCCGTCATTTTTTCGCTTGCAACCCTGAGCGAGACAAAATAGGAAGCGCGGGCGGACGGGAAACGCCCACCCGCACAGTCGCTGGACCGGCGCAAAACTGGTCAACGGGGCCTTAGCTCAGCTGGGAGAGCGCCTGCATGGCATGCAGGAGGTCAGCGGTTCGATCCCGCTAGGCTCCACCAAATCTTCTCGTGAAAACACAGGTTTGGTTTGCATTTCTCGTAGAAGAAATTGCTCCTGCGGCCCATACTGGCGCTGCCATCTCTTCACAATCACACGCTTCCGTGATCCACGCCCATTTCGCGTTATCGCCCCCCGCCCTCAGCACGCGCACGGCCAGATAACGCTCGAAGGCGCTCCATTCCGCGCGCACAGAACACCAAGACAAAACCCTAAAGCGTTTCGACTTTAACTTGATCTATCACATAAAGTCGAAACGCCCGCTCCGCTTGGACGTTGCACCGCGTTTCTGCTCAAACCCTGATTCAGGTTTAAGTCGAAACGCTTTATCAAAGTGCTTACGGATTTGTGCCGCGAATCCTCCCTCGCCCTTCAAGGGCCTCTCCGGCAGCAAAGACACAAGCAACCGTGCTCCGACCAAGTTCCGAGCGAAACGAATTTCCACAGCAAACGACGTGATAAATGCCTCGCCACAGCAGAAGCTGGCACATCTCAGCGAATGCATCCCGGGAATCGCGGGGAGGTATTTGCCAAACCGTCAAATTGGGTCACAAACCTGACGATCAGGTCGTTTTCCATCTGACATTCAACGAGGAGGATAGTGGCGCGCTGGGGAGGATTCGAACCCCCGACCCCTTGATTCGTAGTCAAGTACTCTATCCAACTGAGCTACCAGCGCGCGGGGTAGGGGCGATTTACAGAGAGTCTTCGAGGGGCGCAAGAGGTCATCGTCATTTTTTTGAAAAACTTTTCTCTCTTACGTCTCGCGAGCAGTTTTCCCCTCATCAGAAGCCATCAAAGAGAAGCCTTTCGGCAAATGGATTTCAAAGGCCGTCCCGGCCTCATCCGTACGCTTCAGCAACAACCGACCGCCATGCCCTCGCACCAGCTCGGCGGAAATCGCCAACCCAAGACCAAAGCCGCCTTTGCGCGTGCCGCCCTGGAAGGGCTGGAACAGGTATTCCCGCGCCTTCGGCGGAAGGCCCGGCCCGGTGTCCGTGACAGAGAGCACCCATTCTTCTTCGTCTTCGCGCGCGGCCACAGAAATCTCGCCACAAGCGCCCGTGGCCATGATCGCCTGACGCGCGTTGCGCACGAGGTTGGACAGCACACGGTACATCTGTTCATGATCGGCACGGACAACCATGGTCGCGGGGATATCTTCGGAGAAGGAGAGGTCGAATTCGCCAATCGCAAGACGCTCGCCCTCAATCACCTCTCCCACCAGCTCCGCCAGACGCACACCGGTCAGGGTCGGCGCGGGCTCTTCGGCTTTCCCGAAGGCCAGAGTGGTTTCACAGAGGTTTACCGCGCGCTGGATCGAGTTCACCAGTTTCGGTGCCGAGCGCGTCACTGAGGGGTCTTGCGACATTTCAAGCCGGTCGGTGAAAAGCTGCGCCGTCGTCAGGATGTTGCGCAGGTCGTGGGACACTTTCGCGACCGCGCCGCCCAACTGCGCAAGACGCTCTTTCTGGCGCAGGGAGGCGGTGAGTTCGGTTTCCATAGCCTTAAGAGCCGCTTCCGCTTCGCGCAGTTCGGCGACTTTCGCATTCGGCTCGATGATCCGACGTGTGTCTTCCGGGGCCTGCGCATAGGAGGTCATCGCATCGACCACGCGTTTGATCGGCCGCACAAGCAAGGCGCGCACCGCGAGAAACAACAGACCCGCGGTCAGGAAAGAGATCACCGCAGAGAGCAACAGAATGCGCAGGCCATAGTCGAGCATCGCCACACGCAAAGGCGCGGTGGGCAAGGTCACCTCGATCAACAGGCCGGCCTGTTTCACCGGATCGCCGATCACGCGAATTACCCGCTCTTCGGGATCGAACAGGGTGACCATCGCATCGCGGATCAGCTCAAGCCCACCCGCATCGCGCAGATCATAGGTGGCGTGGATTTGTTCGGGGATGGGAGAGGACAACACCAATTGCCGGATCTCATTGCGGCGCAACACGACGTTGTAGACCCCGGCATTGGCCAGAAGCTCGTCTTCAAGGTCCATATCGAGACTGTCATTGGCCAAAAGCGCCAAGGAGGCGATCTGCGCCCGCTCCAGACGCGACAAAAGGAAGTCCTCACGGAAACGCGCCACGGAGGGCACGAAGATCATGATTTCTGCGGCCATCACGAAGATGATCGTCAGCATCAAGAAACGCCCTGTCAGCGTGTTGAGGAATCGGGGCAGTCTCATCGCACCTCTGTCTGGCCTATGGCACAAGCTTCTGAATCGCCTTCACGACCCATTTGACCTTTCGATTGTCGAAAAGTCTCGGGGTAAAATAGGCACTTACCGCGCGTTTGTTAAGCTCAGCCAGTGTGGGATATGGCGCAACCATCCCTGCAAGGGCGCTCATCTTAAGGTTTGCGGAGATCGCAAGCGACCAAAAGGCGATCAATTCCCCCGCATCCGGGCCAACAATCGTCGCCCCCACGGGACGGCCCTTGACCACCATCACCTTGATGAAACCATCGCCGGCACGTCCCGTCGCGATGGCCCGATCATTGCCAGCGACTTCGGCGCGGACGACTTCGAGCTTGTCGGCGTAAAGCGCGCGCGCGGCGGCTTCCGTCAGCCCAACCTGGGCCAATTCCGGATCGGTATAGGTCGCGTGTGGGATATGATCCTCGCGCAGCTTCGCTGGCAGACCAAACAGAAGCCCCCGAATGGCAACGCCCGCCTGATAGCCCGCCACATGGGTAAAACGGGGATGATCGGAGAGCACATCGCCCAGCGCATAAATTCGCCGGTTGGAAGTCCGCAGGGTCAGCTCGGTTCGGATACCGTCCTTGCCGCAGCCCACGCCCGCCTGTTCCAGCCCCAAGGCTTCGACATTGGCCCGCCGCCCCGTGGCAACAAGAAGATGCGTGCCATGAAGGGGTTGTCCATCGGACAAGGTTAGCATCAGATCGCCCCCCTGCCCCGACACCTGCGTCACCTTGGTCTCCTCAAGCAAGCGCACACCTTCTTTTTGCAACGCGCGCTTTACTTGCTCCGCCGCCCCGACATCCTCCCGCGCCAAACAGCGCGCCGCTTCGACAACCGTGACATCGGCCCCAAGTCGCCGGAAAGCCTGCGCCATTTCCATCCCGATGGGGCCACCGCCGAGAATCATCAGATGCTCTGGGCATTCCTTTAGCTCCCAAACCGTCTCGTTTGTCAGGAAGGGAACCTCTCCCAGCCCTTCAATTGGCGACACAAAGGGCCGCGAGCCGGTCGCGATCACAAAGCGGCGCGCTGTGATCCGATAGCCCCCGGCTTCGAGCCACTTGGGCGAGATAAAGCGCGCCTCCGCCCGGATCACCATGCAGCCGAGGCGCTCGAAACGCTCCTGACTGTCATGAGGGGCAATGGTTGCGATGGTTTCGCGCACATGGGCCATGGCCTCATCAAAGGACATCCCTCGCGCCGCGCCAGAAAGGAGAGCTTTGGAAGGCACACAGCCCGTATTCAGGCAATCGCCCCCCATTTCCCCCTTCTCGACAAGGACAACTCGCGCGCCCATCTGAACCGCACCAGCAGCCACGGACAATCCGCCGGAGCCCGCTCCGATGACGCAAATGTCGGTTCTGATCTTTTTCATATCGCCTCGTTGCCCGTCTGCTGTCGCCAAGCTTTCCACAGAACCGGCAAGAGTGCGAGCAGACAAAGCCCGAGAAGCGGCAAGAGAATATAGGGTTCGAAAATCACGCCAAGGTCCGGCGCCTCCCCGCGTTCGAACACATCCCCCAGTCCGGCACCGACAGAGGTATAGACCAAAGCACCGGGAATAATGCCCAGCGCGGTGGAGATCACGAACCGATAGAACGGCACGCCGAGCAGCGCGGGAATGAGGTTGCCGACAAAAAACGGCACCACGGGGAGAAACCGGATCAAAAAGAGCATCGACCACTGATTGTCGTCGATGCCTTGTTTGATGCGATGAATTTGTCCATCCGAACCATCGATCTTGGCCGCCAGCCAAGCCCCCAGCCCCCAACGCGCCGCAAGAAACAAAAGAGACGCGCCAAGTACAGCGGCGGTCATATTAAAGAGCACACCGGGGAACAGTCCGAAGAGAAAGCCTCCCGTCAGTGTCGAAATCGTTGCGCCCGGAAGGGAGAGAGAGACAATCGCCGTGTAAATCGTAATAAAGACCAACACGGAGAAGACGGGGTGACGCTCTGTGTAGGCCAGAAGATGCGCGCGATTCTCTGACAGGGCCTCAAAGCTCAGATGATCCCGGAACAGCATGGCCAAACACAGCGCCACGCCCGCAAGCAGACCCAGAGCGAGCACATGCCGCTTACCGCCTTGATCCCGCCGCCGTTCCAATGATCTGCCTTTCCCCGTTGATATGGTTGCAGAAGCATGCGCAATCGCGCATGACAGCACCAGCCCTTTGCCCTGCGCCTCACGCCTCAGTGATGATCTGTCAGAGCTTTCGGGTCATGAGCGGCAATTTGTTACAGAATCCCGCCTCATGAGAATTGACAACAGCCCAAGAGCCTCCTATTGGCAGGGCTTCGAACGATTACTCGCCTTCGAATCCCTTTGCCATGTCGCAAGACGGCTTTGAGATTTGGGCCCCAACGCAACCGATGGAGATGGCGCGATGAAACGCACCTATCAACCGAGCAACCTCGTCCGCAAGCGCCGCCACGGCTTCCGTGCGCGTATGGCCACCAAAGCCGGCCGCAAGGTTCTGAACGCTCGCCGCGCTCGCGGCCGCAAGTCCCTGTCCGCGTAATCCACGCTCAGGGACGGCCTTTTTAGGCAAAGCTGATGACACCGCCGGACGCACCCCAAGCAATGGCCAAGGCCGGAGCCCACGGGTCGCAACCGGCGGTTTTGTCATGCCCGGATGACGCCTCATCCGAAGCGGCCAGCATGGACACTCTGCGCAAGCGCAGTGATTTCCTGAAAGCCGCTCGCGCCCGCCGCCAAGGCACCGGCAGTTTCCTTTTGCAGGGCCGCAAACGCGGCGACGGTGAACCCGCAAGCGGGATTCGCGTCGGCTACACCTGCTCCAAGAAAGTCGGCAATGCCGTCGCCCGCAATCACGCCAAACGGCGCTTGCGCGAAGCCGCGCGTCTTTTGATCCCGGAACTGGGTCAGGATGGCTGGGACTATGTCCTTATCGGTAAGAAAAGCGACACAAGCGCGCGGCCCTTTGATCTCCTGCTGAAAGACCTCAGATATGCTCTGAGGAAAATTCATGGAGACAAATCATGACCCCGCTCGCCTTTGTCATTTCCCTGCCCGTGCGCGCCTATCGCAAGGTGTTTTCACCGATCGTCGGGCACAACTGCCGTTATCAGCCGACTTGCTCGGCCTATGCAATGGAAGCGCTGGAGAAACACGGCGCGTTGAAGGGCACATGGCTGGCGATCCGGCGCATCGGGCGCTGCCACCCGCTTGGCGGCATGGGCTATGATCCCGTGCCCGAGCCTAAATCCAAACATAAACACACCACCGGGGAATCGCCCGATGCTTGACGATCTCGACGACATCCACCCGCTGTTCCACGGCGCGCCCTCCACCACGGAGTTCAAGAAACTGCGCAAGCGGATCATCCGCAATGTGCGCGAGGCGATTGAGCAATACGGCATGGTGGAACGTGGCGCGAAATGGCTTGTCTGCCTGTCGGGCGGCAAGGACAGCTACACCATGCTCGCCGCTCTCTATGAGTTGAAATGGCGCGGCATGTTGCCGGTGGAACTGGTTGCCTGCAATCTCGATCAGGGCCAGCCGGGCTTTCCCGCGACCGTCCTGCCCGAGTTTCTGGAAAAGATGCAGGTGCCGCACCGGATCGAGTATCAGGACACCTATTCCATCGTGATGGACAAGGTTCCCCAAGGCCGTACCTTTTGCGCGCTCTGCTCGCGTCTGCGGCGCGGCAACCTGTACCGGATCGCCCGCGAGGAAGGCTGCTCCGCCGTCGTTCTCGGCCACCACCGCGATGACATTCTCGAAACTTTCTTCATGAACCTCTTCCACGGCGGACGCCTTGCGACCATGCCGCCGAAACTGGTGAATGAAGAAGGCGATTTGTTCCTCTACCGTCCCCTCGCACATGTTGCCGAAGAGGATTGCGAGAAATTCGCCCGCGCGATGAATTATCCGATCATCCCCTGCGATCTTTGCGGCTCGCAAGACGGATTACAGCGCCAGCAGGTCAAACAAATCCTAGACGGTTGGGAAAAGAACAGCCCCGGCCGCCGTCAGGTCATGTTCAAGGCCCTGACCAATATTCGCCCGTCGCATATGATGGACCCGAAACTCTTTGATTTCCTTGGGCTTGCCTTGTCGGAACGCGGCGAGACACCGGAAAACGAAGACAATTCGATGGAAATTCCGAAGCTGCGTTAACGAACCGGCCACTTTCTTGCTCCATCCTCCCGGAAGTCGCGGGCCCAGCGGGCCCATATCGCAACCAGGGGATGCAAAATGCCGAATGCCATCGCAGACAAGCTTCATCGCCTGCGTGATGCCCTGACGGGGCCACAGACACTCGCGTTTATTCCCGCGCTGAGCCTTGGGGCCTATTGGTTCGGAGGCGAAGAATTTCTGATCCTCTGCGCCCTGCTCCTCCCGGCCTTGGCCGCGATTTTGAGCATGGGTTCTGTGAGGCAACGCCACGCCTACCCCGGGCGCGATGGCGTAACAGGCCTGCCGTTGCGCAAAACCTTGATCGAAATGCTGGACAGTTTTCTGAACGAGAGAGAGGCCACCGGACGCACCACGGCCTGTCTCGTGGTGGAAATCGATGACTTCCAGAACCTGAGTAAGACGTTGGGGACCAACGCCAGCGAAGAAATTTTGATCAGCGCCGCACGCAGGGTTCAAAGCGCCCTTCGCGATCTCGATATCGTGGCCCGCCTCAATGGCGCACAATTCGCGATTGCCCTGGCGCCGATCCGAAACGCCGATCTGGAGACCCTCATTCAACTGTCGTCCCGCATTCAGGCAGCGCTGTCGGAACCTTTCTCGATCAACGCCCAGAAACTTTTCACGACGGCTTCCATCGGCTTCTGCCTCCCCTGCCGCGCCCCCGCCGCATCCGGTCAGGCTTTTCTGGACGCCGCTGAAATCGCCGTCGCCAATGCGCGCCATAGCGGGCCGGGGTCGATACGCTGCTATTCATCGACACTCACTCCGCACACCTTGGAACGCGGCGCGATCAATGCCGACGTCGGAGATGCGCTGGAGAACGGGCAAATTCTACCGTGGTTTCAGCCGCAGATTTCGACGGATACCG
The DNA here is from genome assembly GCF_054788345.1 of Celeribacter sp. ULVN23_4. Classification (NCBI taxonomy): domain Bacteria; kingdom Pseudomonadati; phylum Pseudomonadota; class Alphaproteobacteria; order Rhodobacterales; family Roseobacteraceae; genus Celeribacter; species Celeribacter sp. ULVN23_4. The sequence continues at coordinate 459,160 of NZ_JBTVYO010000001.1, forward strand.
GCGAAGTCTCTGGCATGGAGGCCCTCTCCCGTTGGGAGCATCCTGAGAAGGGCGCGCTCGCGCCAGATCAGTTCATGTCGGACATCGAGGAGCTTGGCCTGCTTGAACGTCTCAGCGAGGTGATCCTCTATCATGCCTTGATGGCGCTCAAGTCCTGGGATCGCGCTGGATTTCACATTCCCGCCGTCTCGGTCAACTTCTCTCCCACCGATTTGGCGAATCCGAAATTCGTGGAGAGAATCCGCTGGGAGCTCGACCGCTTCGAAGTGCCCGCCTCCCGCCTCACGATCGAAATCCTCGAAAGCGTCATCTCGTCCTCAGACAATGATACGATCATCCGTAACATATCCGCTCTGAGGGAAATGGGCTGCGGGATTGATCTCGATGACTATGGGACAGGCCATGCCTCCATCGCCAACATCCGGCGCTTTGCGGTGAACCGGATCAAGATTGACCGTTCATATGTTTCACGCTGCGATCTGGACCGGGAGCAGCAAAACATGTTGGCCGCAATCCTGACGATGGCGGAGCGACTGGGGCTAAAGACCTTGGCCGAAGGCGTCGAAACGGGCGGGGAACATGCCATGCTCGCCCAACTCGGGTGTACAGATGTTCAGGGCTTCTCGATCTCGCGCCCACTTCCGGTCGAGCAGGCGCTCGAATGGATGGAAAAGCACAAATGCAAACTCGCAGAGACTCCACGGATCGGGCGACACGCCAGTTGATCACTTTCCGGCCTTTTCCAAGAGAAAAAGCCAAAACCGCTTGACCTCGGGCCTTCTGAGAGGTTGAACCTCCCGGGACTGAATTCCAAAATCGGGCGGCCCCATGGACGATCAAAACAAGAACCTGATTCTTGCCATTGTGCTGAGCGGCATTGTGCTGCTTGGCTGGACCATTCTTTTTCCGACACCGGAAACGACGACTGAGCCGACTGCGGCTGTGACCGAAACGACGGCCACGACGCAAGCTGATGCTTCCGGCGTCGCTGTGGCTCCACCCTCAGCAGCGAATACTGCGGCAAGCACCGGCAGCGAGACCATTGAAAAGGTCGAAGACGCGCCGCGCGTGACCATCGAGACCCCCCGCGTCTTGGGCTCGATTTCTTTGGTTGGCGGCCGGATCGATGATCTGTCGCTCAAAGACTACAAAGTCGAAATTGACAGCGACGAAGATGTCACCCTGCTTGAACCTGTTGGCGCAGAGGCCCCCTATTACGCCACCTATGGCTGGGCTCCGGGCGGCTCCCTGACCATCGACGACGTGCCGGGCGCCAACACGCTCTGGACCGTGGAAGATGGCTCTACCCTGACCCCGGAAACCCCGGTCACGCTGTCTTGGGACAATGGCAACGGTCTGATCTTCCATCGTAAAATTGAGATCGACGAGAACTACCTGTTCACCATCACCCAGTCGATTGAAAACACTTCTGACGCCACCGCGCGCCTCTTTGCCTATGGCGTTGTCGCGCGTCACGGCACGCCCGAGGTTTCCAAGTATTTCGTGCTTCACGAAGGACTCGTCCGCCTCTCCGACAAGGAGCTTGATGAAGAGAAATACAAGGACATCGCCGACTTCGATTTCGACGCCCGTGAATCCGGCCAAGCCTCGATCATTCAGGTTCAGGAAAACGGCTGGACTGGTTTCACCGATAAAAACTGGATGACCACGCTGGTGCCTGCACCGGGTCAGAGCTTTACCTCCGTCGCGAAATACGTTGGCAACGCCGACATCTATCAGGTCGAAACCCGCATGCCGACGGTAGATGTGGCCGCCGGTGCGACCTACGCCTCCACCTCCTACCTTTTCGCCGGTGCGAAAGAATGGGAGACGATCAAACACTATCAAGACGACATGGGCTTTTACCACTTCGTCGATTCGATTGACTGGGGCTGGTTCTGGTTCTTCACCAAGCCGATCTTCCGCATCCTGCACGCTCTGCACGGCCTGATTGGCAACATGGGTTGGTCGATCATCGTTCTGACGCTGATCATCAAGGGCATCATGTTCCCGCTGGCGTACAAATCCTACGTCTCCATGGCCCGGATGAAAGAGCTTCAGCCGGAAATGGAAAAACTCAAAGCTGCTGCTGGCGATGACCGTGAAAAGCTTCAGCGCGGCATGATGGAGCTCTACAAGACGAACAAGGTGAACCCGGCCTCCGGCTGTCTGCCGATCCTGCTGCAGATTCCCGTGTTCTTCTCGCTCTACAAGGTGATTTTCGTCACCATCGAACTGCGCCACGCGCCGTGGGTCGGTTGGATCCGCGACCTCTCCGCGCCGGACCCCAGCTCGATCCTGAACCTCTTCGGCCTTCTGCCCTATGCAGCTCCGGACCACACCTCGATGCTCGGCTTCCTCTCGCTCGGCATCCTGCCGATCCTGCTCGGGATTTCCATGTGGCTGCAACAGAAACTGAACCCGGCCCCGACCGACGCGTCCCAAGCCATGATCATGGCGTGGATGCCCTGGGTCTTCATGTTCATGCTCGGCAACTTCGCCTCGGGTCTGGTGCTTTACTGGATCGCGAACAACACGATCACTTTCACTCAGCAATACCTGATCATGTGGAGCCACGGTCACCGTCCCGATGTGTTCGGCAATGTCCTGCGCTCGCTGAGGATCAAGAAAAAGGACGCCTGATTAGGCGATAATCTCCGATGGATTTACACTTTCCCATCGCTGAACCAGATGCGGCGGCCCTCGAAAAGGGCCGCTTGCTGTTTGCGGGCGAGACAGAATTTCTCAAAGGCGTCGTCGCCATGGATGGCATGCCGCCCGATGACCGGCTTGAGGTCTGCTTTGCAGGCCGTTCCAACGTCGGCAAATCGAGCCTGATCAACGCCCTGACCGGACGCAAGGCACTGGCACGGGCCTCGAACACGCCGGGCCGGACGCAGGAGATCAACTTCTTCACCTGCGCGGACAGCCACTACCTCGTCGACCTTCCAGGCTACGGCTTCGCCAAAGCCCCGGTGAAAACCGTCGAGAAATGGCAACGCCTGCTCAAAGCCTACCTCTCTGGCCGCGCCACGTTGCGCCGGGCCTTCGTCCTGATCGACAGCCGCCACGGCGTCAAAGAGGTCGATGAGGAGATCATGACCCTCCTGGACAGATCCGCCGTCCCCTTTCAAGCTGTCCTGACCAAAGCCGACAAGGTGAAGGAAAAGGAACGGGAGAAAGTGATCGCGCAGGTCCGTGAGAAAGTTTCCAAACACCCCGCCGCCTACCCGGAGATGATCGTCACCTCCTCGGAAAAGGGTTGGGGCGTTGACGTCTTGCGCGCGGTGATCGCGACGCTCGTCTGAGCCCGCTTGGCCTGCACGCTGGAACCTTGTATTGAGGGACAAACCTCATCTGGAAATCCAAACATGAAGAAGCAAGACATGAACAGAGACTGGATCGCCACCGCCCGCACTCTTTCCGAAGCGCTGCCCTATTTGCAGCGATACGAGGGTGCCACCGTGGTGATCAAGCTCGGCGGTCACGCGATGGGTTCGGACGAAGCCATGGAAAGCTTTGCCCGTGACGTGGTGCTGATGCAGCAGGTCGGCGTGAAGCCCGTCATCGTTCATGGCGGCGGCCCGATGATCAACAAGCTGCTCGACCAGCTTGGGATTGAAAGCACTTTCGTGAACGGCAAGCGCGTGACCGACAAGGCAACGGTCGAGGTCGTCGAAATGGTGCTGTCGGGACTTGTGAACAAGCGCATCGTGCAAGCGATCAACGGCCAAGGCGGCCGCGCGGTCGGCATTTCTGGCAAGGACGCCAATCTCATGGTCTGCGAGCAGACCGATCCGGCCCTCGGCTTTGTCGGCACTCCGGTGTCGATGAACCCGGCGATTATTCAAGAACTCGGTGATGAAAACCTGATCCCGGTGATCGCCCCCGTCGGCGCGGGGCAGAATGGCGAGACGTTCAACGTCAATGGCGACACCGCCGCGGGTGCCATCGCCGGTGCGCTGCATGCCGACCGGCTTTTGCTTTTGACCGATGTGTCCGGTGTGAAGGATGAGACCGGTGCGGTTCTGACGTCCCTGAACTCCAAACAAATCAAAGACCTGACCAAATCCGGCGTGATCGCGGGGGGCATGATCCCGAAAACCCAGACCGCGCTCGATGCGCTCAAGGACGGGGTGCGGGCTGTGGTCATTCTGGATGGCCGCGCACCGAATGCTTGCCTGTTGGAGCTTTACACCGAACACGGCGCTGGCTCGCTGATCCGCGACACGCAACCGCGCATTAATCCGACCAAGAAAAAGGCCTGATGCCCCGTCGCCTCATCCTCATACGTCACGCGAAATCGAGCTGGGGCGATCCGCTCCAAGAGGATATCGACCGCCCTTTGAACGAACGCGGTCAGCGCAACGCGATGAGTATGGGGCATTGGCTGAAAGAGCACGGATATTTTCCTGATCAGGCCTTGGTCTCCGTCGCGGCGCGGACGCAGCAGACCTATGAGCGTGTCTGCCATGGTCTCGGCATGACGCCGGAAACACAGGTGCATGACGCACTTTATCTTGCATCAGATAGCTGCCTGCTGCGCGCATTGCATCGGGCAACGGGACAGACCGTGCTCCTGATCGCGCATAATCCGGGGATTGGAGAGTTCGCACATCGTTTTGCAAAAGTGGCGCCGGATCATCCGCAGTTCCTGCAATATCCGACCTGCGCCACGACCGTGTTTGAGCTTGGCTGCGCGGATTGGAAAGATGCCCGTTATGGCGACAACACGGTGCTCAATTTCGCTGTGCCGAGAGAGATCGAGGCGGGGCAACACTAAGCCCGCCGAGCTTCCAGATATGCAAAAGGGCGCCCGTGAAGGCGCCCTTTGTCGTCTTATAGAAACCGATCAGTGACCAAGAATCTGGCTCAGGAAGAGCTTCGTCCGTTCCGATTTCGGATTGTTGAAGAACTCTTCCGGTTCGTTCTGTTCCACGATCTGGCCCTGATCCATGAAGATCACGCGGTTCGCCACTTCGCGGGCAAAGCCCATCTCGTGGGTCACGCAGAGCATGGTCATGCCCTCTTCAGCCAGTTCGATCATGGTGTCGAGTACCTCTTTGATCATCTCCGGATCGAGCGCCGAGGTCGGTTCATCGAACAGCATGATGCGCGGCTTCATGCAGAGCGAGCGGGCGATGGCCACACGCTGTTGCTGGCCGCCCGAAAGCATACCGGGGTATTTGTGAGCCTGATCCGGGATTTTCACCTTTTCGAGGAAATGCATCGCCGTTTCTTCGGCTTCGCGTTTGGGGATCTTGCGGACCCACATCGGCGCGAGGGTACAGTTCTCAAGGATCGTGAGATGCGGGAAGAGGTTGAAGTGCTGGAAGCACATGCCCACTTCCGAGCGGATCTTGTCGATGTTCTTGAGATCAGAGGTCAGCTCGGTCCCATCGACTATGATCTTGCCCTGCTGGTGCTCTTCGAGACGGTTGATGCACCGGATCATGGTGGATTTCCCGGAGCCAGACGGCCCCGCGATGACGATCCGCTCGCCACGGTTCACGGTCAGGTTGATGTCACGGAGAACGTGAAATTCTCCGTACCATTTGTTCATATTCGTGATCTGAATGGCCACCTCGTCGGAGACGGTCATGTTGGAACGATCAATCGCACGTTCTACAGCTTGAGACATGAGTGGTCTCCTTTCTTAACGATGGTCGGTGCGGAGCTTACGCTCCAGCCACTGAGAGTAGCGGGACATGGCGAAACAGCAGATCCAGAAGACGCCGCCGATGAAGATGAACAACTCCCAATAGATGCCGTTCCATGCCGCGTTGGCGCGAATGGCGTTGGAGAGGCCCAGCATGTCATAGATGCCGATGAACATCACAAGGGTGGTGTCTTTGAACAGACCGATGAAGGTGTTGACGATGCCCGGAATAGAGATTTTCAGAGCCTGCGGCATGATGATCAGGCGCTGCGCCTTCCAGTAATCGAGACCGAGCGCGTCGGCTGCTTCATACTGGCCTTTCGGCAGAGCGGCGAGACCGCCACGGATCACCTCGGCCATGTAAGCCGACGAGAACAGCGTCACCATGATGATCACACGCAGCGTCAAATCGAACGTCGTGCCCGGGGGCAGGAAGTAGTTCAACAGAAGCGAAGCAGTGAACAGCAGGGTGATCAACGGCACGCCGCGGATGAACTCGATGAACCCCACACAGATGGTTTTCACGATAAACAGGTCCGACTGACGGCCAAGCGCGAGAACGATACCGATGGGCAGCGACAGAGCAATGCCGGAGATACCGATGATCACACAGATCATGAAGCCCCCGAGGTCACGGCTTTGTACCTCTTCGAGATGCCCAATCGGCATGACGGAGTTGAGGCCATCGACCACGGACGGGCCGATGAAGAGCCACCAGACAATCGCCACAACGACGGCCGCGATTGCGGACAGCGCCATGGAACCGAAACGGTCCACAAGTTTGAACGCCACGCCGCCAAGCACAAAGCCCAGAGCAACGGAGACAACGCCCCAGATCGTACCGCCCCAGACCAGCCAGACGAGCAGGAAGGGGAAGGCCATCGTGAGGTACAGCATCTTGCGCGGAACCTTGTCGAACAGCACCGGCGCCAGAGAGGCCAGCATCAGGACGAAAGCAAGATTGGCGCGCCAGTATTCCGTCTCCGGGTAGAACCCGTAGAGCAGTTGGTTCCAGCGCTCATGGATCACCGCCCAACAGGCGTGATGGGTGTTCCCATATGTCTCGTTCAGAATCGTCCGACACTGATCGAGCGAGTCTGCGTTCCAGACACCGCCGAACACCCATGGAAGGGTCGCGGCGAGCACTTTGTAGATCACGAAGATCGAAATCAGTGTCAGGATCGTGTTGAACCAGCCGGAAAACAGATTCTCGCGGAGCCAACGGGTGAAACCCACTTGAGAACGCGGGGCCGGTTGCTGGTCCAGCATTTTCTTGCGGACGTAAGCGAGGGATTTGGTCGTGCTCATCTCAACGCTCCTTCAGCTTCACGGATTTGTTGTAGAAATTCATGCCCGAAGAGATGAACAAGCTGACGATCAGATAGATCAGCATCATCAAGAGCATGCATTCCAACTCGCGCCCGGTGGTGTTGAGCGTGGTGCCGCCCAGCGTCGAGCGAAGGTCCATATAGCCCACGGCGAGCGCGAGCGAGGAGTTCTTCGTGAGGTTCAGGTATTGCGAGATCAGCGGCGGAATGATGACACGCAGCGCCTGCGGCAGGATCACGAGATTCATCGTCCAGGACGGGCGCAGACCCAGCGCAAACGCGGCCTCGGATTGGCCTTTGGAAATCGCGAGGATACCCGAACGGACGATCTCGGCGATGAAGGAACCCGTGTAGAAACTCAGCGCCAACCAAAGCGCAAGCATCGAGTTGCGCATGTGTAGACCGCCGGAGAAGTTGAAGCCTTTGAGTTCCGGGTAGGACAGGCTGATCGGACGCCCCATGATGAAATAGATCAGAACGGTCGGCACGATCAGAATGCCGAGCTTGATCCAGAAATTCGGAAGGTGCTGACCGGTTTCTTCAAAGTGACGGTTCGACCATTTGCCGAAAGCCCAGATGCCGAGAAGCGACAGCAGGAAGGCGATAATGACGACGCCGGAGCCATTGCCCCAGACCGGGCTCGGGATATAGGTGCCGCGGTTCGTGACGGCGACACTGTCCCAGAGCCACATCGACGCGTCCGGGGTTTCACCGCGGAACGCTTTCGGAGCCGGCAAAGCCTCGGACAGAACCGCCATGAAGGCGAGAATCCAGAGCAGGACCGGGATGTTGCGGAAGCTCTCGACATAAACCGTCATGATCTTGGCCGTCAGCCAGTTTTTGGAGAGGCGCAAAACCCCCGCGATGACGCCAATGATGGTCGCGAGGATACAGCCCAGAAAGGCAATCAAAAGCGTGTTGAGCAGCCCCACCAGCGTGGCCCGCCAGTGCGGGTCGTCTGAAGTGTAGGGAATGATTTGTTGATTGATGTCATAGGCCGCACGATTGAACAGGAACCCGAAGTCGATGTCCTTGCCCAGGGCCGAAAGGTTGATGATCGTGTTGCGAATGAGAAAGGCCGCGATCAACATGAACGCCAGCATCGCGATGACCTGAATGGTGATCGAACGATAGCGCGTGTCATAGATCAGCTGGCTGAGCCGAAAACCTTGGTCTTGCGGCGGATCTGATAGTGTCGTCATGAGAGACGGTCCCCTGTTTCGATATAGCCCTACCCTCGCCCGGGCGTTCCCCGTTCGTGGAAATGGTCTTCTTGAAATGAGCAGAGCTGAAAAGGCAAAGGGCGCGGATTAGACCGCGCCCTTCCCTTTAGATGGTCTTAGCGGAACGGCGGCGAGTAGATCAGGCCGCCTTCAGTCCACTGAGCGTTCAGGCCACGAGCCAGACCCACCGGAGTGTTCTCACCGATGTTTTTCTCGAAGCTTTCGCCATAGTTGCCAACTTGGGTCAGGATATTCAGAGCCCAGTCGTTTTCGAGGCCGAGCATCGCGCCCAGTTCGCCTTCAACACCCAGAAGACGGTTGATTTCCGGGTTGTCCGTGCCTTTCGCCAGTTCAGCGGCGTTGGCGGAGGTCACGCCGTATTCTTCGGCAGCGATCATCGCATTGAGCGACCAGCGCACAACGTCGCCCCAGTTATCATCGCCATGACGCACGAGCGGGCCGAGCGGCTCTTTGGAGATGATTTCCGGCAGGACCACGTAGCCTTCCGGGTTCTCGAAGGACGCGCGGGATGCGGCCAGAGCGGAGGCATCGGTGGTGTACACGTCACAGGCACCGGCAAGGAACTGCGTCTGAGCTTCGGTGAAGCTTTCAACCGGAACCGGTTCGTATTCCATGTTGTTCACACGGAAGTAGTCGGCAAGGTTGAGCTCGGTGGTGGTCCCGGTTTCGATACAGACGGTTGCGCCGCCCAGCTCTTTCGCGGAGGACACGCCGAGATCTTTCGGCACCATGAAGCCCTGACCGTCGTAGTAGTTCACGCCGACGAAGGTGTTTTTCAGGTCAACGTCACGGGAGAACGTCCAGGTGGTGTTGCGGGCCAGCATGTCGACTTCGCCAGAAGCGAGCGCGGTGAAGCGCACAGCCGACGTCAGCGGGGTGTATTCAACAGCTTCGGAGTCGCCGAAGACGGCGGCAGCGACAGCGCGGCACACGTCAACGTCGAAACCGACGAACTTGCCGCTGGCGTCCGGAGCAGCAAATCCCGGAGTGCCCGGGTTCACACCACATTTCAGCACACCGCGCTCTTTCACGGCGGCGAGCGTGGAGGAATCCTGAGCCATCGCAGTACCGGCAGCCAGACCTGCCAGCGTCAGCGCGCCAAGAAATACGGATTTTTTCATTTTTACCTCTTCCTGATATTGCGCCTTTGGCAGGCGCTTGTACCGGCCCTCCCTGTGGACCGGGGGCGATATCGAAATGAGCAAATGCCCTTTCAATGAGCTTAGTTTGGAAGGATTCATTCAAAAACGTCAAGACCGGGATCACAAATATGCATAACCCTTGCATATTTGATCAAATCAAGAGCAAGTTTGCGTGACGATTGTGCTTTGAGGCTTGCAAGCGCCGCTTAATTGACCACGCGGTAAAACAGCGCTGCCTGAAGGAAACTCTGACGTTTCACCTCATTGGCCTCCGCAGCCTCTTCATCCGCGCCCCATTGCTCAATTTGAAACACTTCATCGACGCGAGACAGCGCCCAAGCCTCGTCTGCCGTCAGGCGCCCTTCGATGACCGCAAAGCCAAGGATCAGCGACCCGGAAAGCGCTACGAGATCGTGGAACGCGGCCAATTCGAACGGCGTCAGCTCATGCGTTCTGCGACGCAATGCTTCAAGCGCTTCGGGCGTTTGTGGCGCGTGCATCACCCCTGCGCGCGGCTCAAGGCGCGCTGCGAGAGCAGTTTCGGCCCACTCAAGCAGAGGATCCCAGCCTTCTTCCTGACGTGTCACCAATTCGCGCGGATGCTCGGCACGGTAGCACAACAGATCGCTGTCGCCGTAATCGGCCAGCATGTCGGCCACTTCCGCCTTCTGAACGGCCACCTTGTCGAGCGCCGCATTGGCTCCGCGCGTGGCGGGCATGGTGTTCGGGTCGATCGCGCCCTCTTGCGCGTCCCATTCGGCGGCGATCAGCTCGGCGAGCGCACGGGTCGGCACGATCAGAGGCGCTTTCGCAGGCGTGCGCACGGGGCGTCCATCGAGATGAACCGTGAAGCCGCCCTCGGCCTCCGCCACGCTGGTGTCTTTCCAAAAGCGTTTTGCCGCCCATTCCGCCATGTTCAGTCCTTCCAAATCGTCTCAAGCGCGCCGGGCAATTGATCGAACCGGTCGAGCACAAGGCTTGCCCCCGCCCCGCTCAGCGCCGTGCGCCCATGGTAGCCCCAACTCACGCCGATCCCTTTGCAGCGCGCCGCGCGGGCCATTTCCATGTCATAAGTTGTATCCCCGATGACCACCGCATCTTCCGCAGATACGCCGGTTTCCATGAGACAGGTCATCACCATGGACGGGTGCGGTTTCGACGGGTGGTCGTCGGCGCTTTGCGTCGTGACGAAAAGATCGGAAAACCCCCATACCTCCATCAAGGCCGTCAGACCGCGACGGCTTTTGCCCGTTGCAATCGCCAGATAGATGTCATCCCGCGCCCCGAGAGCCCGCACAACCTCTTCCGCCCCCGGATAAAGAGGCGAGGCGGCGGCACCCTGTGCCAGCCGATGGGTCTGGAACGCACTTTTATAGGCGTCCATCATTTCACCGAGTACAGCGTCATCGACGGTCGGCGCAAGCTCCCGCATCGCAAGCGGCAAGGACAGCCCGACAATCGACAGGATCGTATCGCGGTGCGGCACAGTGAGACCTGCCGCCTCGAAAGCCGCCGTCATCGACAGGATGATATGCGCTTGGCTATCGACCAGCGTTCCGTCCACGTCGAAAATGACAAGCTTCATCCACGAAGCTCCTCAAACGGATCTTCCGCCGCAAGGTCTTCGGTCCAGCCGAAGGTGTCCCAGCTGTGTTTCATATGCTCCGGCAGAGGCGCGGTCACGGTGATGAGTTTCTTGGTCACCGGATGCTCGAACCGCAGCGTCCGCGCATGCAGGTGCAGTTTTTTCGAGATAATCCCGCCCAATTGCGCGCCCCAGCCATCGCCGAGGTTTTCCTGACCAGAGCCACCGTATTTGCCATCGCCAATGATCGGATGCCCGATCTCAGCCATATGCGCACGCAGCTGGTGGGTGCGTCCGGTGATCGGCTCCATCGCGACCCAACTTGCACGCGCGCCGACCCGGTACAGCGTTGCATAGAGCGTCTGCGCGCGTTTGGCGCCCGGCGTCGCATCGATGTCACGCGGATGGACGGCGATCATCTTTTCGCCTTCACCACTTTTCCCGCGACCCGGAGCTTTCACCAGACCGTATTTGATCTCGCCAAGGTAGGGCGTCGGCACACCGGCCACGAGCGCCCAGTAAATCTTGCGGGTGTTCTTATGGCGGAACGCTTCGGTCAGCTTGGAGGCAATCGCGGGTGTCCGCGCCAGCACCAAAACGCCCGAGGTGTCCTTGTCGAGCCGGTGCACGAGGCGCGGCTTTTCCGGGAACTCGCCCTGAAGTGCGACCGACAGACCATCCACATGGCGGGTTTGTTTCGAACCGCCCTGCGTCGGCAGACCAGCGGGCTTGTTGATCACGATAAGGTATTCGTCCTGATAGATCACCGCATCGCGCATCATCTGCGCATCGGCTTTCGAGACCTTATCTGTATCGCGCTGCGGCTTCGGTGCATTTTCATCGGGCAGCGGCGGCACGCGGACTTCCATCCCCGGTGCGACTCGCGTGTTCGATTTCACACGCGCGCCATCAACCCTGATCTCGCCTTTACGGCACATCTTCTCGATGTTGCCCTGCGTCACCTGCGGGAACATTTTGCGGAACCAACGATCAAGCCGCTGTTCCGGCTGATCGTCGCCAATGGTGATCATCTGTACCCGGCTCATGCGTAAAAACTCCGTGCGGCGTAGAGACCAATGGCGATGCCTCCCAAGGCAAGCACCAGTGTGCCAAAGACGTAAAACGCCCCCAGACCATAGTCCCCGCGTTCTATGATCGTCATCGCGTCCAGCGAGAAGGCCGAATAGGTAGTGAAACCGCCGAGCATGCCGGTCATCAAAAGCGGTGCAAAGCGGTTGCCGTTTTCATGGGCCAGCGTGACCACGATCACGCCCATCAGAAAAGAGCCGAGGAAGTTCACGAACATCGTGTTCCACGGAAAGCTCTTTCCCATAATGTGCGTCATCGCGAGGCCGGAGAGATACCGCCCCGACGCGCCGATTGCGCCGCCCAATGCGACCTGGATCAATGGTGCCATATCGTCCTCATGTGTTGACGGTGTTCCTGTGGCGACAGGGCCTGAATGTCAACCGTCGCGTTGTTTGCGCAGCTTGTCGAAATAGCTCACCCGCTTGGCCAAATCGCGTTCAAACCCGCGCTCAACAGGTTTGTAGAACTGGGTTCTCGGCAGCGTGTCGGGGAAATAGTTCTGGCCGGAGAAGGCATCTTCGGCGTCATGGTCATAGGCATAGCCGTCGCCATAGCCCTGCTCCGACATGAGCTTTGTCGGGGCGTTCAAGATGTGTTTCGGCGGCGGTTCTGAACCGGTTTTGCGCGCTGCGGCACGGGCGGCCTTGAACCCGGTGTAAACCGCGTTCGATTTCGGCGCGAGGGCGAGATAGACCACGCATTGCGCCAGAGCGAGTTCGCCCTCCGGGGAGCCAAGACGCTCGTAGGTTTCCCACGCATGAAGCGCGACGGTGTGCGACTGCGGATCGGCGAGCTGGATGTCCTCCACCGCCATGCGCAACATGCGGCGCGCCAGATAGCGCGGATCTTCGCCGCCTTCCAGCATCCGCGACAACCAATAGAGCGCCGCATCCGGGTCCGATCCTCGCACGGATTTGTGCAACGCGGAGATCAGGTTGTAATGCTCATCGCCCTTCTTGTCGTATTTCGATGCCCGGCGCATGAGACGCTTGCCAAGGCTTTCGGGATCAAGGTCGCCATCCACCTTCCAGGCAGCGATCTGTTCAATCAGGTTGAGCAGCGTGCGCCCGTCCCCGTCCGCCATCTCATAGAGCGCAAAGCGAGCCATCTCATTGAGCGGCAAAGTCTTTCCCAGCTCTCGTTCCGCTCGCTCCGTCAGTTGTGCCAAATCTTCATGCGTCAGTCGCGTCAGAACCATGACCTGCGAGCGCGAAAGAACAGCGGCATTGAGTTCGAAAGACGGGTTCTCCGTGGTCGCGCCCACGAGCAGGATCGTGCCGTCCTCCATATGAGGCAGAAAACTGTCCTGTTGCGCTTTGTTGAAACGGTGGATCTCGTCGACGAACAGAAGCGTCCCCTGCCCGTTGGTTCGACGCATCTTTGCCGCTTCAAAAACTTTGCGCAGTTCCGGCACGCCGGAGAAGATCGCCGAGATTTGCACGAAGTGCAGGTCCGTCTCATTCGCCAAGAGCCGCGCGATCGTGGTTTTCCCGACGCCCGGCGGCCCCCAGAAAATGATTGACGACAGCGCCCCCGATGCCAGCATGACACCCAGAGGAGCTTCCGGCCCGATCACCTGTTGCTGGCCAATAACCTCAGACAGCTTTTGCGGTCGCAGCCGGTCCGCGAGCGGGCGCGGCGCGGCGCTATGCGCTCCGGGGGTGTCTGACGAAGTGTCATCTGAGGAAAAGAGGTCTGCCATGCCCCGAGATTACGCTGCCGGATCGAGACGTGAAAGAGGGAACGAGACCAAAATGACTGCGTTCTGCCCCGTCATACGGCCTCTCGCTACGGGCAGATTATCTCGAATTGCATTTCGTCAGCATTCGCCCTGCAGCTCAAAGCAGCAGAAGTACAAGCATCATCACAGAAGCTTAATTTCTTTGGCTTTCTGAATCGCTTCCGAGGTCGTCCGCGCCATGAGACGTTCGCGCGCTGAAACGAGACGCGCCTTGAGCGCGCTTTCCGAAATCCCAAGCTTGGCCGCCGCAGCCGCATGACGATCACCGCTCGCGATGCATTTGAGCGCCTGAATTTGCGCAGTCGTCAGATCCGTCTGCGGCTCAGAGATTTCATGCAAGGTCCGCACGATCGTCCCGATCTTTGCGATTTCCTTATCCGTAAACTCTCGGTCACTTCTTGCACAGCCAACGATACTCCGTGACTGGACTGCACCACAGGATACGGCTACGCCATAGTTCAGGCCGCATTGGGCCGCCTGACGCCAAATGTTGAACGGGTCGGGGAGTTCGATCTCGCTCCACCGAGTTGTGCCTTCACGGCTCAACCCCCAAGCGATCATCGGGTCTCTCAGCGCATAAGCATTTGCGGAATAATGTTCGAGCCACTTCGGATCGTAGGTCGACTCAGTCACAAGAGGCGACGCGAAACGAATATGCAGCACGGCGGAATAGCCGGCTGGCGAAGCAAGGCGCAGCTGAGCAAATAATCTATTTAGTTCTGTTGTATCAGACATGAGCACAAAGACATTCTATTTACGACAAATAACGACAACAACCTTAAGGCGACTGCATTCTCAATAGCTAAACTAAAGAGTCATTTTTGCAAAGAAAAAATGGGGAAAACAGTAAATTCACGGATCACGAATGCATGAGAACCAATTGATGCTTTGGCAGGGGCGTTGCGACGACACAACAAAAAAAGCCCCACCATCCGGCGGGGCTTTAAAATTCAGCGCTTAGAAGATCTTAGTCTTCTTCGGCGTAAGCAGCTTCTTCAGCTTCGAGGCGGGCACGGTCAGCAGCACCTTTGGCGGCCGGATCGCGGTCCACGAGCTCGATGATCGCCATCGGAGCCATGTCGCCGTAACGGAAACCGGCTTTCAGAACGCGGGTGTAACCACCGGCGCGCTCAGCGTAGCGCGGGCCGAGAACTTCGAAAAGTTTCGCGACGTCTTTGTCTTGTTTCAGCTGAGCGGCAGCCTGACGACGGGCGTGAAGATCGCCACGTTTGCCCAGCGTGATCAGCTTGTCCATGATGCGCTTAAGCTCTTTGGCTTTCGGCAGCGTGGTTTTGATTTGTTCGTGCTCAATGAGCGAGCCAGCCATGTTGGAGAACATCGCTTTGCGGTGTTCGTGGGTCCGGTTCAGGCGGCGGTAACCTTTAGCATGACGCATTTTGTATCTCCTTTAGCGTGTTTTGCTTTGTCTGGCAGCCGATGCGTGTCAGCCGCTCTCCTTGGGGCACTTGCCCAGACTTTCCCCTCATAAGGAGGGCATTTGTGGGAGAGGCCCGAAAGCCCCTCCCGAAGCTCTTAGAACTGGTCTTCGAATTTCTTCGCCAGATCTTCGATGTTCTCAGGCGGCCACTCTTCGACATCCATGCCAAGGTGCAAGCCCATACCGGACAGAACCTCTTTGATCTCGTTGAGCGACTTGCGGCCGAAGTTCGGGGTGCGGAGCATCTCGGCTTCGGTTTTCTGGATCAGGTCGCCGATGTAAACGATGTTGTCGTTCTTCAGGCAGTTTGCCGAACGCACGGACAGTTCCAACTCGTCCACTTTCTTCAGCAGAAGCGGGTTGAACTCGAGGCCATCGTCTTCTTCTTGGCGACCAGCCGATTCCGGCTCGTCGAAGTTCACGAAGATCGACAGCTGATCCTGAAGGATGCGTGCAGCGAAGGCCACAGCGTCTTCCGGGGTCACGGAACCGTCGGTTTCGATTTTCATCGTCAGTTTGTCATAGTCGAGCACCTGACCTTCACGGGTCGGTTGCACGTCGTAGGACACTTTCTTGACCGGCGAGTAGATCGCATCGACCGGGATCAGGCCGATCGGCGCATCTTCCGGTTTGTTCTTGTCGGCAGAGACATAGCCTTTGCCGGTGTTGACCGTCAGCTCCATGAACAGATCGGCGCCATCGTCGAGGTGGCAGATCACGTGGTCCTTGTTCAGAACTTCAATGCCTGCAGACTCGGAAATGTCACCAGCGGTCACGACCATCGGACCTTTCGCGGAGATCGAGAGGCGCTTCGGCCCTTCGACTTCCATGCGCAGGGACACGCCTTTGAGGTTCAGGATGACGTCGGTGACGTCTTCACGCACGCCCGCGACCGAGGAGAACTCGTGCAGGACGTTGTCGATCTGAACGGAGGTGATGGCCGCGCCTTGCAGCGACGACATCAGCACGCGACGCAGCGCGTTACCCAGCGTCAGACCGAAGCCGCGCTCAAGCGGTTCGGCAACGATGGTCGCTTGACGTGCCGGTTCATTGCCCGGTTTCACTTCAAGCTGTTGCGGTTTAATGAGCTCGGCCCAATTCTTGTGGATCATGCTAGTGCCTCCATTCTTGTTCTCCCACCCATGTCCTTAAATGGAAGAACGCCCGAGGGGTCTCTCAAACGCATAAACGGACCGCGGGCAGGAAGCCCGCGATCCATAAATCGTGATGTCGATTACACGCGGCGGCGCTTCGGCGGGCGGCAGCCGTTGTGTGCGATCGGGGTCACGTCACGGATGGACGTGATGTTGAAGCCGATTGCGGCCAGCGCGCGGAGCGCGGACTCGCGGCCAGAGCCGGGGCCCTGAACTTCGACTTCGAGGGTTTTCACACCGTGATCCTGGGCTTTTTTGCCAGCATCTTCCGCAGCCATCTGAGCGGCGTACGGGGTGGATTTCCGGGAGCCTTTGAAGCCCATGGTGCCAGCAGACGACCAGGAGATCGCATTGCCTTGCACGTCGGAGATCAGGATTTTGGTGTTGTTGAAGGTGGAGTTCACGTGAGCAACGCCAGCGGCGATGTTCTTGGAAGCCTTCTTCTTAGTCGTACGACGGGTATCGCGTGCCATGATTCAGATCTCCCCTTACTTCTTCTTACCAGCGATGGCCTTTGCCGGGCCTTTGCGGGTGCGAGCGTTGGTGTGGGTGCGCTGACCGCGAACCGGAAGGTTACGGCGGTGACGCAGGCCGCGGTAGCAGCCGAGGTCCATGAGACGCTTGATGTTCATCTGCGTTTCACGACGAAGGTCACCTTCGACGGTGTAGTTCGCGTCGATATGTTCGCGGATGGCGAGCACTTCGGCGTCGGACAGCTCGTTCACACGACGTGTGAGGTCGATGCCAACGGCTTCGCAGATAGCTTTGGCGGAAGTGTCGCCAATGCCGGTGATGTAGGTGAGCGCGATCGGAACGCGCTTGGCGGTCGGGATGTTGACGCCGGCGATACGTGCCACGTTTCTTTTCCTTTCGTTGCGGTTCCGTAACCCCGGAACCTTTTTTCACAACGGAGGCTCGCTGGTCGAAAACCGGCGAGCCGCAGCTGAATTCGATGAGTGATTGTCATTGGGAGCGACCCGTTGACGAATCTTTTACCCGTTAGGGATGGGTTGCCATAGATGCGAATCGCCGGAGGGTCAAGACCTTCCGGCGCATCACCTGCCTTATGCCAGCGCTTTCGCGATATCGGCGGCCACTTCGTCCATGGACTGAAGGCCGTCGACAGACTTCAGCTCACCTTTGGCATAATAGTAGCCGATCAGCGGAGAGGTCTTTTTGTAGTATTCCATCAAGCGGATCTTGACGCTTTCCTCGTTATCGTCGGCGCGCACGGCCTCGCCAG
Organism: Celeribacter sp. ULVN23_4; assembly: GCF_054788345.1. Lineage (NCBI taxonomy): Bacteria > Pseudomonadati > Pseudomonadota > Alphaproteobacteria > Rhodobacterales > Roseobacteraceae > Celeribacter > Celeribacter sp. ULVN23_4. The sequence goes on from NZ_JBTVYO010000001.1 coordinate 476,783, forward strand.
CGGCGGCGGCTTCCTTGGCGCGATTAACGATACGGGCAACGAGGGTCTCGTCATCGACCTCAAGCTGCACCACGGCATCGAGCGTCGCACCCTTTTCCGCCAGCAGCGCTGCAAGTGCGTCCGCTTGGCCCAGAGTGCGCGGGAAACCGTCGAAGATGAAGCCCCCTTCGGAGCCTTTCTCCAATTGCTCGGCAATCAGACCAATTACGATTTCGTCGGTCACAAGCTGACCGGCGTCCATAATGGCCGCGACCTTCTTGCCCATGTCCGTGCCGGAAGTCCGTGCTGCGCGCAGCATGTCCCCGGTGGAAAGTTGCACCATGCCTCGCTCCTCCACGAGACGTTTGGCTTGAGTGCCTTTGCCCGCGCCCGGCGGTCCAAGCAGAATAATATTCATCGTCTTGCTGTCCCTCTTTTGCTGCGTTTCCTCCCGCGCAGCTGAGATTTCTCGATCAACCCCTCATACTGGTGCGCCAGAAGATGGGATTGGACTTGCTGGATCGTGTCCATCGTCACCGATACCACAATCAACACGGATGTGCCGCCAAAGTAAAAGGGAATGGCGAACTGGCTCCGCAGGATCTCCGGCAGCAAACAGACTGCGGCGAGATATGCGGACCCGATGACCAAGAGACGGGCCACGATGTAATCGAGGTGCTCCTCGGTCTTCTTCCCCGGACGGATGCCGGGAATGAACCCGTTCTGGTTCTTCAGGTTCTTGGCGACGTCTTCGGATTTGAACGCGACGTTGGCGGTGTAGAAGTAGGCGAAGAAAACGATCATCGCCGTGAAGAACAGAAGGTAAAGCGGTTGACCCGGGCCGAAGTAGGCCAAGATCGTGGACATCACCGGACCAACGTCGGACTGACCGGAGAAGGTGGCGATTGTTGTCGGCAGCAGCAAGAGGGACGAGGCGAAGATCGCCGGGATAACACCCGCCGGGTTCACCTTGATCGGGAGGTGGCTGGACTGCGCGTCATAGATTTTCATGCCTTGCTGGCGGCGCGGATACTGGATGTGCACTTTGCGCAGCGCACGTTCCATGAACACGACGAAAGCAATCACGGCCGCGACCATCACGATCACGATCAGTGTGGCGAACGGAGAGATCGCACCGGAACGACCGGACGCAAAGAACTGGGCCAGAGCACCCGGAATCTCGGCGACGATGCCGACGAAGATGATCAGGGAGATACCGTTGCCGATGCCGCGGTTGGTGATCTGCTCACCGAGCCACATCAGGAACATGGTGCCGCCCACGAGAGTGATCACAACGCCCGCACGGAAATACCAGCCCGGATCATGGGCGAGGTTCCCGGCCTCAAGAGAGGCGGCGAGACCGTAAGCCTGGAACAGCGCCAGAGCCACCGTGCCGAAACGGGTGTATTGGTTGATCTTCTTGCGGCCCGCTTCACCCTCTTTCTTGAGGTTTTCAAGCGAGGGAACCATCGAGGTCAGAAGCTGGACGATAATGGAGGCGGAGATGTAGGGCATGATGCCGAGGGCGAAAATACCCATCCGGCCAAGTGCACCACCGGTGAACATCGACAGGATGCCCCCGAGGCCAGAGGCCGCCTGTTCCATGAAGTCTTTAAGCGCGTTGCCGTCGATCCCCGGAACCGGGATGAAAGTCCCGAGACGGTAGACGATCAACAGACCGATGGTGAAAAGAATACGCTGGCGAAGCTCCTTGGCCTTCCCGAAGGTGCCCCAGTCGAGGTTCGCCGCCATTTGTTCTGCTGCGGATGCCATATGGTCTCTCTATTCACGTCAGCGCCGCCCGTCCGGCTTTCCGGGGGGCGGCGCTTGGAAAACTCAGGTCTTGATGTAAGGGTCTCAGGCCCTTGTCACAAGCCTTATTCGGCTGCCGCGTCGGCCTTCACGGCCACGGTGAGCGAACCGCCCGCTTTTTCGACAGCTTCGACAGCGGATTTGGAGGCGCCGGTCACGGTGATGGTGAGTTTGGATTTCACTTCACCTTTGGCCAGAACGCGGATGCCGTCGAGTTGACGACGCACCAGACCGGAGGCCACGAGGGTCTCTTCGGTGATGTTGGCCGCGTCAAGCTTGCCAGCTTCGATGAATTTCTCGATCAGGCCGAGGTTCACAACAGCGTATTTCTTCGCGTTCGGCTTGGTGAAGCCGCGTTTCGGAAGACGCTGGTAGAGGGGCATCTGGCCGCCTTCGTAGCCGTTGATGGCAACGCCGGAACGGGATTTCTGACCTTTGATACCACGGCCACCCATTTTACCTTTGCCGGAACCCGGACCACGGCCAACGCGGGTGCGGGATTTGGTTGCGCCGGGATTGTCGCGCAGTTCGTGCAGTTTCATGTCGCTTCTCCTTGCCGGATGTGCCCTCCAGCGACGGAGCGGGCAAACACGGCATACATGTGTTGATTCTGATGGACACGGTTGTCCACTGCGCGCGTATAGACGTTTGACGCCTGTGGATCAAGCGTTTGCGCCATATAGTTTCTCAGCTTTACGGCGTCCCGCGCTGGGGCAAAAACCAAAACACCCCGCAGTCTCCTGCGGGGTGTTTGTTTTGTCCAGAGATGTCACGACAGCGTCGCGCCTGCCTCAGTCTGCGGTGGCGCGCAGGTATTCTTTCCAAGTCGGAACAGGGCCGGCATGCCAATGCGCGCGCAAGGCGCACAGGGCGTTGGAAAAAAGACGGAGCGGGTTCAGGAAGGAGGCGGCGGATTGCATGTCGGTTCCTCTCATCGGACGTGGATATTTAGCTTAGAGACGAGCAGCGGTTTCGCGAGCGATGTCGAGAATGTCAGAGCGGCCGAGACCGATGTCGTTCAGTTCGTGATCGGAGAGCGCGTTCAGCTGGTTGTAGGTCTTGGTGAACGCACGGTGGCGCGCCTGAACGTCGCGAAGACGGGCGAAAAGGGAGCGCGGGGAGAAGCCGAAGCCCGTTGCGTTAGCGTCAGCAGTAAAGTGTGCCATTTGTTCTTGTCCTTTATTGAACAGGGCCGGAATGCCCCGGAATATTTGATCTCTTGTGGAGTGCCGCTCATGTAGGGGGAGTCCGGACACATGACATCCCCCTGTTTGTGCCTACCCGCTATGCACAGAATGCAAGCAGTTTTAAAACTGATCATTTTTCAGGCATGTCGATTAAAGGTCGTGGTAAGACGCACAGCATTTCAGCCGTTATGCCCGAAATGCGACTGCCTCCAACGCTCTCCCGTGGCTGAGACTTCGAACACGGCGAGATCATAGGCCGGGATTCCCGCCATAAAAACGGAAATCCAGTCCTGAAAGGCTTTGGTCAGCAGCGTCATGGGATGGTCCTTTCTCCTAAAGGGCCCCGATTCTCTCCACGAGGCAGAGGAAGGGGCGACAGAGAAAGGCTCGCGCGAAAGCTTTAACGCTCAGCAAAACCAATACGGCTTTAAATGAGCATTTCGCGCCATTTGTACCGCACAAAAGAAAACGCCCCACCAAAACGGCAGGGCGTTGAAATCTTAGCGTCGAGGCTTGCGCCCCGGAGGCACTTAGCCGCGCTCTTCGACGATCTCGACGAGGTGCGGGATGGATGCAACCATGCCACGGATGGAAGGGGTATCTTCCAGTTCGCGGGTTTTGTGCATCTTGTTCAGGCCGAGACCCACGAGGGTCTGACGCTGTTTGGCGGGACGACGGATCGGGGAACCGATCTGTTTCACAACGATGGTTTTAGCCATGGGTCAGTCTCCTTACGCGTCTGCTTCAGCAGTTTCAGCAGCCGGCGCTTCATCCTTGCGGAGAATGTCGGCGACTTTTTTGCCACGACGTTGAGCCACGGAACGCGGGGAGGCTTCTTTGGTGAGGCCGTTCAGCGTTGCACGGATCATGTTGTACGGGTTCTGGGAGCCAATGGATTTGGCAACCACATCCTGAACGCCGAGCATTTCGAACACGGCACGCATCGGACCACCGGCGATGATACCAGTACCTTGCGGTGCAGTGCGCATGACGACTTTACCAGCGCCGTGACGACCGTTCACGTCGTGGTGCAGGGTGCGGCCTTCTTTGAGCGGCACGCGGATCATTTGGCGCTTGGCTTGCTCGGTGGCTTTGCGGATGGCCTCAGGGACCTCTTTCGCTTTACCTTTGCCGAAGCCGACGCGGCCTTTTTGGTCACCAACAACCACGAGAGCAGCAAAGCCGAAACGCTTACCACCTTTCACGGTTTTGGACACACGGTTGATCGCAACAAGACGATCGGCGAATTCCGGAGTCTCATCGCGTTCGCGACGGTCCCGGCGGTTTTCACGTTCTGCCATAGAACTTTCCTTTGAACAGGTGGCGCGTTTTGGAAATGCGCCGTTTAACTCGATCCCGGTGGCAATCCCGACATGCGGGGCCCCGGATCATCGGGGGGGCGTTACCGCCCCCCGCAAGTCTTAGAACTTCAGACCACCTTCACGCGCAGCGTCGGCCAGAGCCTTCACTTTGCCGTGGAAGAGGAAGCCACCACGGTCGAAGTAGCACTCTTCGACACCGGCTTTCTTCGCGCGCTCTGCAATCGCAGCACCAACTTTGGCTGCGGCGTCGACGTTGTTCTTGCCAACTACGCCCAGATCCTTCTCGAGGGAGGATGCGGAGGCGAGGGTTTTGCCTTGAACGTCGTCGATCAGCTGAGCGCTGATGTTCTTGTTCGAACGATGGATCGACAGGCGAAGCTTGCCGACATTGTTCTTGCGAAGTTTGTTCCGAACGCGCAGGCGGCGTTTCAGAAACAGGGTCCGTTTGCTGTTTGCCATATCTAGCGTCCTTACTTCTTCTTGCCTTCCTTACGGAAGATATACTCGTCTTTGTACTTGATGCCTTTGCCTTTGTAGGGCTCCGGAGCACGCCATTCGCGGATATTGGCCGCGACTTGGCCGACGAGTTGCGGGTCGGTACCCTCGACGGTGATTTCGGTCGGTTTCGCAGCCGTCACGGTGATGCCGGCGGGAACCTCGAAGTTCACCTCGTGGGAGTAACCCAGGTTGAGTTTAAGCGTGTTGCCCTGCATTTGAGCACGATAACCAACACCGTTGATCTCCAGCTCTTTTTTGAAGCCGGTGGTCACGCCGGTCACGAGGTTCGCGACCATGGTGCGGGACATGCCCCATTGCTGGCGGGCACGCTTGGATTTACCACGGGGGGTGACGGTGACGGTGTTGTCTTCGACAGCGAGGGTCACATCGTCCGTGGCGGTGAAGGAGTGAGTGCCTTTCGGGCCCTTCACTTCGATGGTCTGGCCAGACACAGAGGCGGAAACGCCGCTGGGCAGGTCGACCGGTTTCTTACCAATACGAGACATCGAAAGACCTCCTTAGAAGACGGTGCAAAGCACTTCGCCACCAACATTGTTGGCACGAGCGTTTGCGTCCGACATCACACCCTTCGGGGTGGAGACAATCGACACACCGAGGCCCTGACGGACCGACGGGATGTCCTTGACACCGAGGTACACGCGACGGCCGGGGGTCGAAACCCGCTTCAGTTCGCGAATAACCGGGGTGCCTTCGAAGTATTTCAGGCTGATTTCGAGGGTCGGGTGACCGTTCGCATCAGTGCCTTTTTCGTAGCCGCGGATGTAACCCTCGTCGAGCAGCACGTCCAGGACCCAGCCGCGCAGCTTGGAAGCCGGGGTGGAGACGGTGGATTTGCCGCGCAGTTGCGAGTTGCGGATGCGGGTGAGCATATCGCCGATAGGATCGTTCATAATGTTCCCTCCTTACCAGCTCGATTTCACCAGACCGGGGATCTGGCCAAAGGAGCCCAGTTCCCGCAGCATGATCCGGGAGACCTTCAGCTTACGGTAGTAAGCGTGCGGACGGCCGGTCAGCTGACAACGGTTGTGCAGACGGGTAGCCGAGCTGTTGCGCGGCAGTTCAGCAAGCTTCAGGGAAGCGCGGAAACGCTCTTCCATCGGCTTATCCTGGTCATAGATGACCTCTTTGAGAGCAGCGCGCTTGGAGGCGTATTTCGCCACCAGCTTCTCGCGCTTGCGCTCGCGTGCGATCATGGATTTCTTTGCCATGTTCTCTAACTCCTCGCGCGATTAGCTGTTGAAGGGCATGTTGAAAGCTTTCAACAGGCTCTTTGCTTCTGCGTCCGTCGCCGCGGTGGTCGCGATGACGATGTCCATGCCCCAGACCTCATCGACTTTGTCGAAGTTGATCTCAGGGAACACGATGTGCTCTTTGATGCCCATGGCGTAGTTGCCACGGCCGTCGAAGGATTTGCCGGACACGCCGCGGAAGTCGCGGATGCGGGGCATAGCAATCGTGATCAGACGATCGAGGAATTCGTACATACGGTCGCCACGCAGGGTGACTTTCGCACCGAGCGGCATATCTTCACGAACGCGGAAACCAGCGATGGATTTCTTGGCTTTCGTGACGAGCGCTTTTTGACCGGCGATCGCGGAAAGATCTTCCTGAGCGGATTTCGCTTTTTTGGAGTCTTTCACAGCTTCCGCACCGCAGCCGATGTTCAGGACGATTTTGTCCAGACGCGGGATCTGCATGTCGTTTTTGTAGCCGAACTCTTCTTTCAGAGCTGCGCGGATGGACTCCTTGTACGCAGCCTTCAGACGCGGGGTGTAATCGGTGGTGTCGAGCATCAGATCACGTCTCCCGTGGTTTTGGCGTAACGCACCTTTTTGTCGCCTTCAAATTTGAAGCCGACGCGGGTGGCTTTGCCGTTGACGTCCAGAAGCGCGAGGTTGGACAGGTCGATCGGCATAGCAACCGGCTTGCGGCCGCCCTGATCACCTTGGGTCGCGCGGGTGTGACGGATGGCGACGTTCACGCCTTCCACGATGGCTTTGCCTTTGGCGGGCAGCACAGAGGAGATCTCACCCTGTTTGCCTTTGTCCTTACCGGCAAGCACGACGACCTTGTCGCCTTTTTTCAGCTTAGCAGCCATTACAGCACCTCCGGCGCGAGGGACACGATTTTCATCATGCCTTTGGCGCGCAACTCGCGAACCACCGGCCCGAAGATACGGGTGCCGACCGGCTCGTTGTTGTTGTTGAGGATGACGGCGGCGTTGCGATCAAAACGGATCGCGGTGCCGTCTTCGCGACGGACTTCCTTAGCGGTGCGAACGACGACGGCCTTACGGACGTCCCCTTTTTTCACACGGCCACGCGGAATCGCTTCCTTGACCGACACCACGATGATGTCGCCCACGGAGGCGTAACGACGGTGGGAACCGCCGAGGACCTTGATGCACTGAACACGGCGAGCGCCGGAGTTGTCAGCGACATCCAGATTGGTCTGCATCTGGATCATTTGGTTTCTCCCGACCTTTGGGGCGATCTGCAGTGATCGGTGCCCCCAGGGTTTCGATTAAGCTGGGAGGAGGCTTGTTCAATCAGAGATTAAACGAGCACTTCCCAACGCTTGGTTTTCGACTTCGGCGCACATTCCACGATGCGGACGGTATCACCGACGTTGAATTGGTTGTTCTCATCGTGAGCCCGGTATTTTTTGGACTTACGGATGGTCTTCTTCAGAACCGGGTGCTTGAAACGACGTTCAACGGACACGGTCACGGTCTGTTCGTTCTGGTTCGAGGTGACAACACCTTGCAGAATACGTTTGGGCATAGGTCTAGCTCCTCTTACTCAGCCGCTTTGGCTTTTTCGTTCAGAATGGTCTTCACAAGAGCGGCCGAGCGGCGCGCTTTGCGGATCTGAGCGGTGTTTTCGAGCTGACCCGTGGCCTGCTGGAAGCGCAGGTTGAAGGATTCTTTTTTCAGATTGGCAAGCTCAGTCTTGAGCTCATCCGGCGTTTTCGCACGCAATTCCTGGGCGTTCATAGTTCGCCTCTCCTTGGTTCCTGTTAGCACCGGAAAGCGCCCGATGAGGGGTAACTTTCGGTCCGGTGGGTTATGTCAAAACACACGAATCCCCTGAAAGGGAATCTGCGAGATGCCGCTCTATAAGGGTGTGGGGGCTTGGAGGCAAGGGAAAGCTCAGCATTTGCCCGAGTTTTTTGGGGAAACATCGCCCCGTCTCTCTGGTGCGCGATCAGGCCAGATATTGCTCCAGCCGCTCCGGGATTTCCCGCAGCACCGGATAGAGCCGCCGATCAAGTTCGCGCGCGGTCGCCTGATACTCCTCGCCGAGAGCTTCGTCTACAGCATCCAGCCGCTCGATCTCTTCATAGACCTCTATGAACGCCTCGATCTCGCGCGCCGCCTCGGATAGTCCGAGCGGCTTCAATGCCGGCAGCAGCTCGCGCAGCTTGTCAGGCTCCATATTCCCGATCCCCGCATCGATCCCGTCATTCACGAGATAGAGATACAGGGTATAGGCCTGAAAGCAGACACCCGCCCGCTCTGGCAGATCGGCATTCGGATCTTGGCGCAGGATTTCGTAGACCTGTTGATGGACCTGTACATGCAGCGGCGTCTTGTTGGCCTTGCGGACGAGCCTCCATGCGGCCCAAAGGACCATCAGGGCACCAAACGCAAAGAGCGCAGTATATAAGGCAAGGGTTAGGGTCATGACATCCGAACTGCTTCGACGGGAAACTTCAAGACACTGGCTGCCAGCGTCACTTTTTCTCAGGTTTACCCCCTGAGAGCGGGCTGCGGCAACGATGTTTCTGGTCTATAAGGGCGCAAATCAATGAACTCTCACAGTGAGTCTGGATCATGGCCGACATCGAATCCCTTTTCGTCACCCGTCTTTACAAAGCGAAACTCAACGAATTCTCCCCGGAGATTGATCAGGACGAGCTGTTCGACAGCTGCTACGCCATTGCCGAGGATGACGAGGCGGGCCAAGCTTGGTGCGATGAGAAGGGCTATCCGGGTTACACCTCCTACGCCTCTTTGACCGACCTGCCGTGGCGCTTCCCGATCTTCAAAGACATCGTCGAAAGCCTCGACAAACACGTCGCGAAATTTGCCGAAGATCTGCAATTCGATCTGGGCGAGCGTCCGCTGGTGCTTGAAGATCTGTGGATCAACATCCTGCCGGAAGGCGGATATCACTCCGCGCACATCCACCCGCATTCGGTGATTTCCGGCACGACCTATGTCGCCATGCCCGACGGCGCGTCCAGCCTGCGTCTCGAAGATCCGCGCCACGCGATGATGATGGCCTCCCCCGCCCGCAAGAAAGACGCGCGTCGCGAGATGCAGAACTTCATCTACATGGCGCCGGAAGCGGGCGACATCATGCTCTGGGAAAGCTGGCTGCGCCACGAGGTGATGATGAACCAAAGCGAGTTCGACCGGGTGTCGGTGAGCTTTAATTATAAGTGGGGTGAGTAACGGTTCGCGCCCCGGCGCGACAAACGCTCCGGGGGAGCGTTTGAGTTACGAACGGGCGGAGCCCTCAGCGCCGATCCAAAGCCCGCTCAATGCGTTCCAAACGTCCAAGCACGTCGTCTCGGTAACTGTCCGTGGCGGCGTGTTCTTCTTCGGCATGGGCGTCCTGCATCGTCGAGACGATGAGACCGACAACAAGGTTCATCACAGCAAAAGCCGTGATCAGGATAAACGGCACAAAGAAGAGCCAGGCCTGCGGATGCACCTCCATCACCGGGCGCACGACGCCCATCGACCAGCTCTCCAGCGTCATGACCTGAAACAGCGTGTAGAGCGAGCTGCCGAGCGTCCCGAACCATTCCGGGAAGGTCGGGCCATAGAGTTTCGTCGCGATCACCGAGCCGATGTAAAAGATGATCCCGGTGAGCAGGAATACAGAGGCCATGCCCGGCAGCGCCATGATAAAGGCCTCGACCACCCGCCGCAGGCTCGGCAGCACCGACACAACCCGCAGCAAACGCAGGATGCGCAACGCCCGGAGCACCGACAGCCCGGCCCCGACCGGCGACAGGGAAATTCCGACGATGGCGAAGTCAAAGAGGTTCCAGCCATTGCGGAAGAACCGCAGCCCCCGTGCGTAGATTTTGGCAACCAGTTCCACCACGAAGATGCTGAGACAGATCATGTCGAGTGTCTCGATCAGCGCACCGGCCCGCGCCATGATCCGGTCCGAGGTTTCGAACCCGAGAATGACCGCGTTGAACAGGATCACCCCCATGATCACATTTCGGACGATGGGACGGTCGAGTAGGTCGGAAATCTGTGCGCGCATTTGGGCCTCTATCGGTCTCTTTGTGCCTAGAGATAGGAAGCCCCCCTGCGCTGTTCCACCCCCTGCCCGCCACTCTTTGCATATGCAGCAAAGAAAGCGCTCGGCTTTCCGTTGGGCGCGAGGGAATTGAAGACAGCGACACCATAGCCACTTGATTTTGCAGATGCGGCATGGCCTCTTCGAAACAGGAGGCCCCCATGCGTTTCTCCGTGCGCCACGAAACCCTGTATCGGTATTCTTCTCACGTCCGTTTGGGCGACCAAACCCTGCGCCTCCGGCCCTATAACGTGCTGCTGCATGATCATCGCTACGAGGTCACGCCAGAGCCATCCGCCCGCGAAGATCATCTCTCTGATTTTGGCACCCCCGTCACGCGCCTGAGCTTTAACACGCCCACCGATGAGCTACGGATCATCAGCCGCTTCTGCTGCGACACGCGCCCACCACCCGAGGCCTCTGACTTGCCGCTCTTGCCGTGGAGCTTCCAGCGCATGGAACCCTATCTCGGAACAGGCGAAGAGGAGAGCGTGAGCGCCTTTGCGCGGCGACGTCTCTCAGAAAGCGGCGCGCCCCTGCCCTTTCTCTACCGCCTGACCGAAGACCTCTATGCCCGCACCCGGCGCCACATCCGCCCGGTGGGCTATGCGCAATCTGCCGGGGAAACGCTGGCAAGCGCCAGCGGGGCCTGCCGTGATCTCGCCGTGCTGTTCATCTCGGCTTGTCGCAGCCTCGGCATGCCCGCCCGTTTTGTGTCAGGCTATCAGGCCAAGGCGGAAAGCGTAGATGGAAAGCGCCATCTCCATGCCTGGCCGGAAGTCTATTTGCCCGGCGTGGGATGGAAGGGCTTTGACCCGACCCACGGGATTGCCGTGTCCGACGGCCACGTCGCCCTCTCCGCCGCGCCGGATCAGGCCGGCACCATGCCACTAGAGGGTGGGTTTTGGGGCGATGGGGTGACGTCTGAGCTGACGTTCAAGCTGGAGATCGAGGCTGGGTGATCCCCGCGACCAGCATCTCCTATGACATGAAAAAACCCCGCCGATTTCTCAGCGGGGATTTCTCTATTCTCAACCGGGGTGTGCTCTCATTGCTTTTCTGTGAAAAGCAACTGCCGCACACTGGTCAGAAAACGCATGCGCGTTTTCGACCTCTTACCAGTCTTCCTTCACAACCGTACGGGTTTTGATCGGGAGTTTCATCGCAGCGAGGCGCAGAGCTTCGCGAGCAACGTCTTCCGACACGCCGTCCAGTTCGAACATCATCCGACCCGGTTTGACTTTGCAGACCCAACGGTCCACGGAGCCTTTACCTTTACCCATACGAACTTCGACGGGTTTCGCGGTCACCGGGGTGTCCGGGAAGATGCGGATCCATACGCGACCCTGACGCTTCATGTGACGCGTCATGGCACGACGGGCAGCTTCGATCTGACGTGCGGTGATGCGCTCAGGCTCGACAGCTTTGAGGCCGAAGGTGCCGAAGCTCAGATCGGAACCGCCTTTTGCCTCGCCGTGAATCCGGCCTTTGTGCATTTTGCGGAATTTTGTACGCTTAGGCTGAAGCATTGATCAGACCCTCCTTAGCGACGGCCGCCGCGGTCACCGCGAGGTGCCGGACCGGCTTGGGCTTCTTCGGCGCGACGGTCACGAGCCTGCGGGTCGTGTTCCATGATCTCGCCTTTGAAGATCCAGGTTTTGATGCCGATGATGCCGTAGGCAGTCGACGCTTCAGCGTGTGCGTAGTCGATGTCCGCACGCAGGGTGTGAAGCGGCACGCGGCCTTCGCGGTACCATTCGGTACGAGCGATTTCAGCACCGCCGAGACGACCGGCAACGTTGACGCGGATGCCGAGGGCACCCATGCGCATCGCGTTTTGCACGGAGCGTTTCATAGCGCGACGGAAGGACACACGGCGCTCGAGCTGCTGAGCGATGGACTCGGCAACCAGTTGCGCGTCCAGCTCGGGCTTGCGCACTTCAACGATGTTGAGGTGCAGCTCGGAGTCGGTCATCGCGGCAACTTTTTTGCGGAGCGTCTCGATGTCCGCACCTTTTTTGCCGATGATCACGCCCGGACGAGCGGTGTGAATGGTCACACGGCATTTTTTGTGCGGGCGCTCGATGATGACGCGCGACACACCAGCCTGCTTGCATTCTTCCTTGATGAAATCACGGATTTTCAGGTCTTCGAGAAGAAGATCGCCGTAATCTTTCGTGTCAGCGTACCAGCGGCTATCCCAGGTGCGGTTGACCTGGAGACGCATGCCAATCGGGTTAACCTTATGACCCATTAGTTTTGCTCCTCAACTTGACGCACCTTGATGGTGATTTCCGCGAACGGCTTCATGATCTTGCCAAAACGACCACGGGCACGCGGGCGACCGCGTTTCATGGTGAGGTTTTTGCCAACCCATGCTTCAGCGACGATGAGCTCATCGACGTCGAGGCCGTGGTTGTTCTCGGCGTTGGCGATCGCGGACTGAAGGCATTTCTTCACGTCGATTGCGATACGCTTGTTGGAGAAAGTCAGGTCGGTGAGGGCCTTGTCGACTTTCTTGCCGCGGATCATCTGAGCCACGAGGTTCAGTTTTTGCGGGGAAACGCGAAGCATTTTGGTTTTTGCCATTGCTTCATTGTCAGCCACGCGACGGGGATTTGCTACCTTACCCATGACTTATTTCCGTTTCGCTTTTTTGTCAGCGGCGTGACCGTAATAGGTGCGAGTCGGTGCGTATTCACCGAACTTCTGACCGATCATGTCTTCCGAGACGTTGACGGGGATGTGCTTCTTGCCGTTGTAGACGCCGAACGTCAGACCAACGAACTGAGGCAGGATGGTGGAACGGCGGGACCAGATCTTGATGACCTCGTTGCGACCGCTCTCGCGAGCTTTTTCAGCCTTCTTGAGGACGTAAGCGTCCACAAACGGGCCTTTCCAGACAGAACGTGCCATATCTTAGCGACCCTTCTTCTTGGCGTGACGCGAACGAATGATAAGCTTGTCCGTGCCTTTGTTTTTACGCGTTTTCGCGCCTTTGGTCGGTTTGCCCCACGGGGTCACCGGGTGACGACCACCAGAGGTACGACCTTCACCACCACCGTGCGGGTGGTCGATCGGGTTCATGACAACACCGCGGACAGACGGACGAATGCCTTTATGGCGGTTACGACCGGCCTTACCGATGTTCTGGTTGGAGTTGTCGGGGTTCGACACGGCGCCAACGGTGCACATGCATTCCTGACGGACGAGACGCAGCTCGCCGGAAGAAAGGCGGATCTGTGCGTAGCCACCGTCACGACCAACGAACTGAGCGTAGGTGCCTGCAGCGCGGGCGATCTGGCCGCCTTTGCCCGGTTTCAGCTCGACGTTGTGCACGATGGTACCGATCGGCAGACCGGAGAACGGCATAGCGTTGCCCGGCTTCACGTCAGCCTTGGCAGAAGCGATAACTTTGTCGCCAACAGCCAGACGCTGCGGAGCCAGGATGTAAGCCTGTTCGCCGTCTTCGTATTTGATGAGCGCGATAAACGCGGTGCGGTTCGGGTCATATTCGATCCGTTCCACGGTTGCAGTGACGTCAAACTTGGTGCGTTTGAAGTCAACGATGCGATAGAGACGCTTTGCCCCGCCGCCTTTGCGGCGCATCGTGATCCGTCCGGTGTTGTTCCGGCCGCCATTCTTGGTCAAACCCTCGGTGAGAGATTTGACCGGGCGCCCTTTCCAAAGCTCCGAACGGTCGATCAGAACCAGCCCACGCTGGCCAGGCGTCGTCGGTTTATACGACTTGAGTGCCATAGTTTCTGTCTTCCGTTTGCTTTGGGTCATCTCATGTAGCCAGCTTGGCTACGACCCGTTTTCGTCTAAGGCCGGGGTCCTTACGGTCCTCGTCCCACACAAATCACGGGCCCCAAGAACGAATCCGGGGCCGTGAGATGGGCGGGGTATAGTGGGTGTTGGGGTGGGAGTCTAGTGCGGAGTGGAAATAATCCACTCTGGGTGGGATTTGAGCGCGAGCGCCTGCCCGTGGGGTGGCGCATTATGTTCTGATCGGCGCACTTTATCCCAGCCAAGCTACTCCATGATCTAAGTGTTGCACGAAGATGGCAAAAGCGCCAGCCCTCTGGGACGGGCAGGCGCTCGCGCGGCGGCTACGCCTTGATTCCGCGCGGTTGCGCACAGGAGATGGCTCGCACAAAAAGCCCCCCGGCTCTCACCGAGGGGCTTCTTCATTTCTTCCGACGTAAGCGGGTGCTTACAGACCGGTGGACACGTCGATCGAGTTACCCTCTTCGAGCGTCACATAGGCTTTTTTGACGTCTTTACGCTTGCCCGGCTGACCGCGGAAACGCTTGGTCTTACCTTTGGTGACAACCGTGTTGACCGCTTTCACCTTCACACCAAAAAGCTCTTCGATAGCTTTTTTGATCTGCGGTTTGTTGGAGTCGATGGCGACTTCAAAAACAACAGCACCGTTTTCAGAAGCCAGGGTGGCTTTCTCGGTGATGATCGGCTTGCGGATCACGTCGTAGAGTTCAGCTTTGTTGGTCATTTCAGGCGAGCCTCCAGAGCTTCGACACCTGCTTTCGTGATCACGAGCGTGTCACGTTTCAGGATGTCATAGACGTTGGCGCCAATGGTCGGCAGCACGTCGACGCCAGCGAGGTTCGCAGCCGCAGCCTTGAAGTTCGCATCAACGTCAGCACCGTCGATCACCAGAACGCGTTTCCAGCCCTGTTCCTTGACCGCTTTGGCGAGCAGAGCGGTTTTGGCTTCGGCGAGTTTGGCGTCTTCGATAATCACGAGGTTACCGGAGGCCGCTTTCGCGGACAGCGCGTGCTTCAGGCCGAGCTTACGGAATTTCTTCGTAAGATCGTGGCCGTGGGAACGCGGGGTCGGGCCTTTGTAGATACCACCTTTGCGGAAGATCGGTGCCTTGCGGGAACCGTGACGAGCGCCGCCGGTGCCTTTTTGGCGATAGATCTTTTTGGTGGAGTAGGACACTTCCGAGCGGGTCTTGACCTTGTGGGTGCCCTGCTGCGCGTTGTTACGCTGCCAGCGCACAACACGGTGCAGGATGTCCGCACGCGGTTCGAGACCGAAGAGAGCCTCGTCGAGGTCCAGTTTGATCACGTTAAAAGTCATGCTTCACCTCCTTCTGCGGGAGCTTCGGCAACGGGAGCCTCAGCGGCAGCGGATTTCAGAGCAGCCGGGAGCGGAAGATCAGCCGGAGCTGCTTTCTTCACGGCGTCTTTGATGGTGACCCAACCGCCTTTGGAGCCCGGAACGGCGCCTTTGACCATGATCAGGCCACGGTCGGCGTCGGTGCGAACGACTTGGAGGTTTTGGGTGGTGACACGGGCAGCACCCATGTGACCGGCCATCTTTTTCCCTTTGAACACGCGGCCCGGGTCTTGACACTGACCGGTGGAACCGTGGGAACGGTGGGAGATGGACACACCGTGGGAGGCGCGCAGACCGCCGAAGTTGTGGCGTTTCATGGCACCGGCAAAACCTTTACCGATGGAGGTGCCGGAAACGTCAACGAACTGACCTTCGAGGTAGTGGTCAGCGGAGATTTCCGCGCCCACTTCGATCAGCTTGTCTTCGTCCACGCGGAACTCAGCCACTTTGCGCTTCGGAGCGACATTGGCCGCCGCGAAGTGACCGCGCATGGCTTGCGAGGTGCGTTTTGCTTTTGCGGAGCCAGCGCCGAGCTGAACGGCGGTGTAGCCGTCTTTCTCGGTGGTGCGCTGTGCAACCACTTGCAGATTGTCGAGTTGGAGAACGGTGACAGGGATCTGTTTGCCGTCTTCCATGAAAAGGCGGGTCATGCCGACCTTTTTCGCGATAACGCCAGAGCGCAACATCTCTATTGCCCTCCTTAAACTTTGATCTCGACATCCACGCCAGCGGCGAGGTCGAGCTTCATCAGCGCGTCCACGGTCTGGGGGGTCGGATCAACGATGTCGAGAAGACGCTTGTGCGTGCGGATCTCGAACTGATCGCGGGATTTTTTGTCAACGTGAGGACCACGGAGAACCGTGAACTTCTCAATCTTGTTCGGCAGCGGGATCGGGCCACGGACTTGAGCGCCGGTGCGCTTCGCCGTGTTGACGATTTCCTGGGTCGACGCATCGAGCACGCGGAAATCAAATGCCTTCAGCCGAATACGGATGTTCTGGCCTTGCATAGCATTGCCTTTCTTAGGCTTATTGAGGTTGAGAGGAAGACGCCCGCTCATCGGGCACCCTCGTCGAACCTTATGAAGCGGGAACTCTGGTCCAGAGCGAATCCCTCTTCATGCGTTCTCTGGGCAGAGAACTCGCGCCCAATACAAGAGCGCGCATATCAAAGCAACAGAAAATACATTTTTTTCCATTATTCATGGGGATTTCTGTATTTTTTCGCCTCTACAAAAAAGCCTCTCCCGTCGGAAGCCCTTCCTATTCTCAGATCAGCGCGTCGGCCTCGGGTTCTCATTGCCTTTGCAAGCAAAGCCAACTGCCACCCGACGCTTGCACCGTCGCTTGGCTGCATCGACCTGATCACGCCTTTGCAAAAGAAAAGGCCCCGCCGAAGCGGAGCCTTCCCTTTTTCAACCATTCGCTAAAGCGAATTAGGCTTAAGCAAGGATCTTGGACACAACGCCCGAACCAACGGTGCGGCCGCCTTCGCGGATCGCGAAGCGGAGGCCTTCTTCCATGGCGATCGGAGCGATCAGCTCAGCGGAGAGCTTCAGGTTGTCGCCCGGCATCACCATCTCGGTGCCTTCCGGCAGGATGCAGGTCCCGGTCACGTCGGTGGTGCGGAAGTAGAACTGCGGACGGTAGTTCGCGAAGAACGGCGTGTGACGGCCACCTTCTTCTTTGGTGAGGATGTAGACCTCAGCCTCGAATTTGGTGTGCGGGTTCACAGAGCCCGGCTTACACAGAACCTGACCACGCTCAACGCCGTCACGGTCCACACCGCGCAGCAGCGCGCCGATGTTGTCGCCAGCTTCACCGCGATCAAGCAGCTTGCGGAACATTTCAACACCGGTACAGGTGGTTTTCTTGGTGTCGGTGATGCCAACGATTTCGATCTCGTCGCCCACGTTGATCACACCACGTTCCACACGGCCGGTCACAACCGTACCACGGCCGGAGATCGAGAACACGTCTTCGATCGGCATCAGGAACGGCTGGTCGATCGCACGCTCGGGTTCCGGGATGTACGCGTCAACAGCGGCCATCAGTTCTTTGATCTTGTTCTCGCCGATTTCCGGATCGCGGCCTTCCATAGCGGCCAGAGCCGAACCTGCGATGATCGGAATATCGTCGCCCGGGAAGTCGTATTCGGACAGAAGTTCGCGAACTTCCATTTCGACGAGTTCGAGAAGCTCTTCGTCGTCAACCTGATCAACTTTGTTCAGGAACACGACCAGAGCCGGAACGCCAACCTGACGGGCGAGCAGGATGTGCTCACGGGTCTGCGGCATCGGGCCGTCAGCCGCGTTCACAACCAGGATACCGCCGTCCATCTGCGCCGCACCGGTGATCATGTTTTTCACGTAGTCAGCGTGACCGGGGCAGTCAACGTGGGCGTAGTGACGGTTCTCGGTCTCGTACTCAACGTGTGCCGTCGAGATCGTGATACCGCGAGCTTTCTCTTCCGGCGCGCCGTCAATCTGGTCGTAGGCTTTGAAGTCACCAAAGTATTTGGTGATCGCTGCCGTCAGAGTGGTTTTACCGTGGTCGACGTGACCGATCGTACCGATGTTCACGTGCGGTTTGGAACGCTCAAACTTTTCCTTAGCCATTATGGCCTCCTGTGTAATTCAGTCCGGGGATCGGAGCACCCGATCCCCAAGTGTTGGGCTGAGGCGACGCTTACGCGTATTTCGCCTGGATTTCTTCCGAGATGTTGCTCGGCACCGGTTCGTAGTGGTCGAACTGCATCGTGAACTGCGCGCGGCCCGAGGACATGGAGCGCAGGGTGTTGATGTAGCCGAACATGTTGGCGAGCGGCACGAACGCGTTGATCGCCACGGCGACGCCACGCGGTTCCTGACCGGTCACCTGACCACGACGGGAGGTGAGGTCGCCAATGATACCACCGGTGTATTCTTCCGGGGTGATCACTTCGACTTTCATCATCGGCTCGAGCAGTTTCGCGCCGGCTTTCTTCATCCCTTCACGCATACACATACGGGAAGCGATTTCGAAGGCGAGGACGGAGGAGTCAACATCGTGGAACTTACCGTCGATGAGCGCGACTTTGAAGTCGATCACCGGGAAGCCCGCGAGCGGACCGGAGTCCATCACCGAGTTGATGCCTTTTTCGACACCCGGGATGTATTCCTTCGGAACAGCACCACCAACGATACGGGATTCGAAGGAGTAACCTTCGCCCGGCTCTGTCGGGGTGATGATGAGTTTGACCTCAGCGAACTGACCCGAACCACCCGACTGTTTCTTGTGGGTGTAGGTGTGCTCGACCTCGTGAGAAATGGTCTCACGATAAGCCACCTGCGGTGCACCGATGTTGGCTTCAACCTTGAATTCGCGCTTCAGACGATCGACGAGAATGTCGAGGTGAAGTTCGCCCATGCCCTTCATGATGGTCTGACCGGACTCGAGGTCGGTTTCGACGCGGAAGGACGGGTCTTCGGCTGCCAGACGGGCGAGACCTTGAGACATTTTCTCTTGGTCGCCTTTGGTTTTCGGCTCAACCGCGATCTCGATCACCGGATCCGGGAAGGTCATGGTTTCGAGAACCACCGGAGCTTTGACGTCGCAGAGCGTGTCACCCGTGGTGGTGTCTTTCAGACCGGCCAGAGCGATGATGTCGCCAGCGAACGCTTCTTCGATCTCCTCACGGTTGTTGGAGTGCATCATCATCATACGACCGATGCGCTCTTTCTTACCTTTGGTGGAGTTGAGAACCGTATCGCCTTTGTTCATCACGCCGGAGTAGATCCGGGTGAAGGTCAGCGAACCCACGAACGGGTCGTTCATGATTTTGAACGCGAGGCCGGAGAAGGGCATGTCGTCGTCCGCACGGCGGGCGATGTTACGCTCTTCGGTTTCGTCACCCGGTTTAAAGCCCATGTAATCGACAACGTCGAGCGGGCTCGGCAGGTAGTCGATCACAGCATTGAGCAGCGGCTGAACACCTTTGTTTTTGAACGCGGAACCACCCAGAACCGGAACGAAGTGAAGACCCAGAGTACCTTTGCGCAGAAGAGCGCGCAGGGTCGGAACGTCAGGCTCGTTGCCTTCGAGGTATTCCATCATGGCGTCGTCGTCTTGCTCGACGGCCGCTTCGACCATCTTGCCGCGCCATTCGTCAGCCATGTCCTTGAGGGAGTCACGGATGTCGGTCTGGATCCAGGACGCACCAAGGTCTTCACCCTGCCACAGCCATTCTTTCATGGTCACCAGGTCGACGAGGCCTTCGAGCTCGTTCTCGGCGCCGATCGGGATACCGACCGGAACAGCACGGGAACCGGTGCGGTCTTCAATCATGCGAACGCAGTTGAAGAAGTCAGCACCGATTTTGTCCATTTTGTTGACGAAAACGATACGCGGAACCTTGTAGCGGTCAGCCTGACGCCACACGGTTTCGGTTTGCGGCTCAACACCAGCGTTGGCGTCGAGAACAGCAACGGCGCCGTCGAGAACGGCGAGCGAACGTTCCACCTCGATGGTGAAGTCCACGTGACCGGGAGTGTCGATGATGTTCAGACGGTGCTTCGGCGTGTCAGCGGTCTCACCATCTTCAGTACGTTCCCAGAACGTGGTCGTTGCAGCGGACGTGATCGTGATGCCACGTTCCTGCTCCTGCTCCATCCAGTCCATGGTGGCTGCACCGTCGTGCACCTCACCGATGTTGTGGGATTTACCGGTGTAGAAGAGGATGCGCTCGGAACAGGTGGTTTTACCTGCATCGATGTGCGCCATGATACCAAAGTTGCGGTATCGGTCGAGGGGATATTCGCGTGCCATGGGGCTCGTGTCCTTCGGGTTTGATTACCAGCGGTAATGGCTGAACGCTTTGTTCGCGTCGGCCATTTTGTGGGTGTCTTCGCGCTTTTTCACAGCAGCGCCACGGCCATTTACCGCGTCGAGCAGCTCACCGGCAAGACGTTCTTCCATGGTGTTCTCGTTACGAGCACGGGAAGCGTTGATCAGCCAACGGATGGCGAGAGCTTCGCGGCGCTCGGTACGCACTTCGACGGGCACCTGATAGGTGGCACCACCGACGCGGCGGGAACGAACTTCGACAGCCGGTTTCACGTTGTCGAGGGCTTCGTGGAACACTTCCACCGGAGCTTTTTTGAGTTTCGACTCAACGCGATCCAGCGCGTTGTAGACGATTTTCTCTGCGACCGACTTTTTGCCGTCGATCATCAGGTTGTTCATGAATTTGGTCAGCACGCGATCGCCATACTTGGCGTCGGGCAGGACTTCGCGCTTCTCAGCGGCGTGACGACGAGACATTCTATGATCTCCTTACTTCGGACGCTTCGCGCCGTATTTGGAACGACGTTGCTTACGATCTTTCACACCTTGGGTATCCAGCACACCGCGGAGGATGTGGTAACGGACACCCGGAAGGTCTTTTACACGGCCGCCGCGGATCAGAACCACAGAGTGTTCCTGAAGGTTGTGGCTTTCACCGGGGATGTAAGAGATGACCTCGAAACCGTTGGTCAGGCGAACCTTCGCAACCTTACGCATAGCGGAGTTCGGTTTCTTCGGGGTGGTGGTGTAGACGCGCGTGCAAACGCCACGCTTCTGGGGGCATTGTTCCAAGTGCTGCGACTTGGAAACCTTACGTTTGGGCTGACGCGGCTTGCGGATCAGCTGCTGAATCGTCGGCATAGGGCTCTTTCCCGTTCCTAGATTTGTGTGAACCTCGGCTTTCACCGGGGCGATTACGATGTTGCTGTGTCACACGCGTCCGCATAACACGAAAACCCGCAATCGTTCCCATTCCGAGGCGAACGACGCGGTGAGTTCCCAGAGGATGAAGGCCTCAAAGTGGCCGACATCTTGATCACTACGATTTGAGATACGGCAAGACAGGGACGTCCCCTGAGCCGGATGGAGCGCGGTATAGGTAGAGTCGATCAGCTTGTCAACAGTTGCGGGCCGTCTCGCCCCTCTGGTGCGGCTTTCGCACTCAGGCCCTGCGACGTTTCAGGCGCGCCTCGCGCAGCACGGTGTAAATCCCCGTGGCCGCAATGGTCCCGGCCCCGGCAAGAGCAAGCAGATTCGGCCATTCTCCAAAGGCGAACAGCCCGATCACCAGCGCCCAGATCAGTGCGGTGTAGCGGAACGGCGAGATAAAGGACATCTCCCCCACACGCATCACGGCCACCGAGAGCACATAACCTGCAAGCACACAGGCTGCAGACCCGAAAAGTTGCACCGAGGTCTTGAGCGTCATCGGCACCCAGTCGATCCCAAGCGACAACAGCCCTGTTACAATACCCACCGCCACAACAGCGCCGAAGGTCACCGTCGAATTGGGTACGCTTTCATGCATCTTGCGCACAATGATATCGCGCAGGGTAACACACATCATCGCTGCGACTGCCCAAAGGCCATAGGCGCTAAAGCCCTCCGTCCCCGGTTGCACGATCATCAGCACGCCGAAGAACCCGATGAAAATCGCAACAAGTCGCCGCCAGCCCAAAGGATCACGAAACAACAGCCACCCCGCGATGGTAATGGACAGCGGCAAGGTCTGCATGATCGCCGTCGCATTCGCCAGCGGCACATGTTTGAGCGCCGTCAGGAAACACATCGCAGCCCCGACTTCCGCGAGGGAGCGCAGCAAGACCAGCCCCCAATCACGGCGCGACAGGTCAAACCGCACCGGCCCGATAATCGGCGTCAGCACCAGGTAGAGCATCGCAAGGTTCAGCACCGCCCGCAGGAACAGCGCTTGGAACAGCGGCACTTCGATGAGCACGCCCTTCATGAAGCTGTCATTGGTGGTGAAGGCCGCCATGGAGAGCGACATGAGCACGGCACCACGGGTATTGTCCGGCAAGCGTGAGAGCATCGTCATCATAGGGCGTCCTTTCCCATCCCCGCTATCATCGCGCGGGGGATCTGGGAAGAGGGCATGTGTCGGCTTACCCCTCAGGCAGGGCCATGCATCGTGAACCGGAGGTTCAGGGACAGATGAACAGAAATGGGCGAGCGTCTCGTCGTCACGACCATACGCCGGAGTTGCTGCAAGCCTTGGACACTGCGGGTGTCATTACGGCTGTTTCCTACACGCTCAAACTCATGTCCGAGCACCCCCGCATCCGAGCTGCGGATTGGGTGTTCAACATTGACGTGGATGAATTTCTCGTCGTGCATGTCGGCGACGGATCGCTTGATGCGCTTCTGGCGCAATTCAACATGAAAGAGCCCCATGCGATTGGCGTGCACTGGTGCTGCTTTGGGGATGGCGGGCAAGGATCGCGATGAGGTGGCTCGGTTCTCTACGAGCTAACCCGCCTGCCCGGCCCCATCCCAATGAGCCGGACAGATTAACAAAACAAAAGGCCCTGCGTTTCCGCAGGGCCTTTCGCATTTCTATCCGGTCGAATTACTCGTCGGAGCTTTCCGGGGTATCGACGAAGAGCGTGTCTTCCGCCTCGTCGCCCATCACATCCATGACCGGGGCCGCGAGTTGTGCAGCGGCTTCTGCCTCTGCACGGGCTTCCTCGATCACCACGTTGTCGCGCTCGGCGGCAATGCGGCGGACGCGCTGGGTGGCGCCACCGGTACCGGCCGGGATCAGGCGACCCACGATGATGTTCTCTTTGAGGCCGACAAGCTTGTCGCGTTTGCCCTGAACGGACGCCTCGGTGAGAACACGGGTGGTCTCTTGGAAGGACGCTGCGGAGATGAAGGAGCGCGTTTGCAGCGAGGCCTTGGTGATCCCGAGAAGGATCGGCTGACCTTTTGCAGAACGTCCGCCTTTGCTTTCCGCTTTCGCGTTGGCTTCGTCGAACTCGACCTTATCGACCGCTTCGCCTTTGAGCAGAGTGGTGTCCCCGGAGTCGAGGATTTCCCATTTCTGCAGCATCTGACGCACGATGACTTCGATGTGCTTATCGTTGATCTTCACGCCTTGCAGACGATAGACCTCCTGCACCTCGTTGATCATGTAGTCGGCGAGAGCCTCGACGCCCATGATGGCGAGAATGTCGTGCGGAGCCGGGTTACCGTCCATGATGTACTCACCCTTCTGGATGAAGTCGCCTTCAGCCACCGGGATGTGCTTGCCTTTCGGCACCATGTATTCAACGGCTTCCTTGGTCTCATCCGACGGTTCGATCGAGATGCGGCGCTTGTTCTTGTAGTCCTTGCCGAAGCGCACGTAACCATCGATTTCGGCGATGATCGCGTGGTCTTTCGGGCGACGGGCTTCGAACAGTTCGGCCACACGCGGCAGACCACCGGTGATGTCCTTGGTTTTCGCACCTTCACGCGGGATACGCGCAACAACGTCACCAGCCTGAATGTCCTGACCGTCCTCGATGGAGAGAATGGCGTCCACAGACATCAGGTATTTCACCGGGTTGCCCGCTTCGTTGCGCATCACTTCGCCGTCTTCGTCGAGGATCATGATCTCCGGTTTCAGATCGCCGCCGCGCGGCACAGAGCGCCAGTCGGACACGATCTTCTGGGTCATGCCGGTCGCATCGTCGGTCACGTCGCGGACCGAGAGGCCCGAGATGAGGTCGACGAATTTCGCTTTACCGGTTTTCTCCGCGATGATCGGCAGAGTGTACGGGTCCCATTCGAACAGTTTCTCGCCACGACCGATGGTCTGACCGTCGGTGACAAAGACCTTGGTGCCGTAGCCGAGCTTGTAGGAGGCACGCTCCACACCGTTCTCGTCAACGATCGCAAGTTTCATGTTGCGGCCCATGACGATCTGCTCGCCGTGCTTGTTCTCAAGCAGGTTCGCATCACGGAACTCGATTTTGCCTTCCTGGTTGGCTTCCTGGAAGGACTGTTGACCACCCTGAGCAACGCCGCCGATGTGGAAGGTCCGCATCGTCAGCTGCGTGCCCGGTTCACCGATGGACTGAGCCGCGATGATGCCGACGGCTTCACCTTGGTTCACCATGGTGCCGCGCGCAAGGTCACGACCATAACATGCCGCACAGACGCCCTCTTCGGCCTCACAGGTCAGCGGGCTGCGGATGCGCATGGACGCAACACCTGCCGCCTCGATGGCGTCGGCTTTGCGTTCGTCGATCAGCTCGTTCTTGGACACGAGCACCTCATCGGTGCCCGGACGCAGAACGTCATCGGCGGACACACGGCCAAGGATACGCTCTGCCAGCGTTGCCACGACCTCACCGTCGTTGACAGCGGCTTCCGCCGTCACCGCACGATCGGTGCCACAATCGACTTCACGCACGATGCAGTCCTGTGCCACGTCAACAAGACGACGGGTCAGGTAACCGGAGTTCGCCGTTTTAAGCGCCGTATCCGACAGACCTTTCCGCGCACCGTGGGTCGAGTTGAAGTACTCGAGCACCGACAGACCTTCTTTAAAGTTCGAGATAATCGGCGTTTCGATAATCTCGCCCGAAGGTTTCGCCATCAGGCCGCGCATACCGCCCAGCTGTTTCATCTGCGTCACGGAACCACGCGCACCGGAGTGAGCCATCATGTAAACCGAGTTCGGTTCCTGTTCGGCACCGGCCTCGTCGTACTTCGGCGCGGAGATGGTGTTCATCATCGCCTCGGTGACTTTGTCGTTACATTTGGCCCAGGCGTCGACGACTTTGTTGTACTTCTCGCCCTGAGTGATCAGGCCGTCCATGTACTGTTGTTCAAAGTCTTTCACCTGATCGCGGGTGCCATCGACGATGGTCCACTTGTTGTCCGGGATCACCATGTCGTCCTTGCCGAAGGAAATACCGGCTTTGAACGCTTCTTTGAAGCCGAGGGACATGATCTGGTCACAGAAGATCACCGACTCTTTCTGACCGCAGTAACGGTAGACGGTGTCGATGACGCGCTGCACGTCTTTCTTCCGCAGAAGGCGGTTCACGAGAGAGAACGGCGCTTTTGCGTTCAGCGGCAGCAGGGTACCGAGACGCAGACGACCCGGGGTCGTTTCGTGACGTTCCCAAACTTCCTGACCATGCTCGTCGATCTGCTTGATCCGCGCGGTGATTTTGGCGTGCAGGTGCACTTCGCCGGCGGTCAGGGCGTATTCGACTTCTTCGATGTCGGAGAAGACCATGCCTTCGCCCTTCATGCCATCACGCTGCATGGTGATGTAATAAAGGCCGAGGATCATATCCTGCGACGGCACGATGATCGGCGCGCCGTTGGCGGGCGACAGCACGTTGTTCGTGGACATCATCAGGACGCGGGCTTCGAGCTGAGCTTCGAGCGACAGCGGCACGTGAACAGCCATCTGGTCCCCGTCGAAGTCGGCGTTAAAGGCCGAACACACGAGCGGGTGCAGCTGGATCGCTTTACCTTCGATCAGCGTGGGTTCGAACGCTTGGATGCCGAGACGGTGAAGCGTCGGAGCGCGGTTGAGGAACACCGGGTGTTCGCGGATCACCTCATCGAGGATGTCCCAAACTTCCGGACGTTCTTTTTCAACCAGCTTCTTCGCCTGTTTCACGGTCGAAGACAGACCTTTAGCTTCAAGACGCGAGTAGATGAACGGCTTGAACAGTTCGAGCGCCATCTTCTTCGGCAGACCACATTGGTGCAGCTTCAGCTCCGGACCGGTCACGATGACCGAACGACCGGAGAAGTCGACGCGTTTACCCAAAAGGTTCTGACGGAAACGACCCTGTTTCCCTTTCAGCATGTCGGAGAGCGACTTCAGCGGGCGTTTGTTCGCACCGGTGATGACGCGGCCACGACGGCCGTTGTCGAACAGAGCATCGACGGATTCTTGCAGCATCCGCTTTTCGTTGCGGACGATGATGTCCGGCGCTCGCAGCTCGATCAGGCGTTTCAGACGGTTGTTCCGGTTGATCACGCGGCGATAGAGATCGTTGAGGTCAGAGGTCGCGAAACGGCCACCGTCCAGCGGCACCAGAGGGCGCAGCTCAGGCGGGATCACCGGGATCACGGTCATGATCATCCATTCCGGACGGTTGCCGGATTCGAGGAAGGACTCGACGATTTTCAGACGTTTGATGATTTTCTTCGGCTTCAGCTCGCCCGTCGCTTCCTTGAGGTCTTCACGCAGCTGTTCTGCGGTGGCCTCCAGATCGATGTTGGAGAGCATCTTACGGATCGCTTCGGCACCGATGTCGGCCTCGAATGCGTCCATACCGTAGAGGTCTTGCGCGTCCATGTACTCTTCTTCGGTCATCATCTGACCATAGGAGAGGTCCGTCAGACCCGGCTCGATCACCACGTAGTTTTCGAAATACAGCACGCGTTCCAGATCGCGCAGCGTCATGTCGAGCATGAGGCCGATCCGGCTCGGCAGCGATTTCAGGAACCAGATGTGCGCGACAGGAGCGGCCAGTTCGATGTGGCCCATGCGCTCGCGACGCACTTTCTGGAGGGTGACTTCAACACCACATTTTTCGCAGACAACGCCGCGATATTTCATGCGCTTATATTTGCCGCAGAGACATTCGTAGTCTTTGATCGGACCAAAGATCCGCGCACAGAACAGACCGTCACGCTCCGGCTTGAAAGTCCGGTAGTTGATGGTCTCGGGCTTTTTGATCTCACCGTAGGACCACGACAGGATACGTTCCGGGGACGCGAGGGAGACCTTGATCTCGTCAAACGTCGACGGCTGTGCCAGCGGGTTGAACGGGTTGGTTGTGAGTTCCTGGTTCATCTTGTGAGTTCCTCAGATTGTCTCGGAAAGGGAGGGAGGGTAAGGGCCGGAGCCCTTACTCCTCACCCTCCGAGTCCAGGAGTTCCATGTTGAGGCCGAGGCCGCGGACTTCTTTGACAAGCACGTTGAAGGATTCCGGCACGCCGGCTTCAAAGTTGTCTTCGCCCTTGACGATCGACTCGTAGACCTTGGCACGACCGGCCACGTCATCCGATTTGACGGTGAGCATCTCTTGCAGCGTGTAGGCGGCGCCATACGCTTCGAGAGCCCAGACTTCCATCTCCCCGAAACGCTGACCACCGAACTGCGCCTTACCACCGAGCGGCTGCTGGGTGACGAGGGAGTACGGCCCGGTCGAACGCGCGTGGATTTTGTCGTCGACGAGGTGGTGAAGTTTCAGCATGTACTTCTTACCAACCGTCACCTTACGAGCGAACTGCTCACCGGTACGACCGTCGAACAGGACGGACTGACCGGAGGTGTCGAAACCGGCACGGCGCAGAGCGTCGTTGATGTCGGCCTCTTTCGCACCGTCGAAGACCGGGGTCGCGATCGGCACACCGTTGACGATGTTCGACGCAGCTTCGATGAGAAGATCGTCGTCCATGCCAGCGATGCCTTCTTCGAAGACTTCTTCGCCATAGACGAATTTCATCGCATCGCGGACCGGGGTCATGTCGCCAGAACGACGGTATTCAGACAGCGCGTCATCCACCTGAATCCCGAGACCGCGTGCGGCCCAACCCATGTGAATTTCGAGAATCTGACCGACGTTCATCCGCGACGGCACGCCGAGCGGGTTGAGACAGAAGTCGACGGGGGTACCATCGGCGAGGAACGGCATGTCTTCCATCGGAACGACGCGCGACACCACACCTTTGTTCCCGTGACGACCGGCCATCTTGTCGCCCGGCTGAAGCTTGCGCTTCACGGCGATGAAGACTTTGACCATTTTCATCACGCCCGGCGGCAGGTCGTCGCCACGACGGACTTTCTCGACCTTGTCCTCGAAACGGTGCTCAAGCGCACGTTTCTGAGCCTCGTACTGAGCGTTCAGAGCCTCGACGATGGTGGCATCGTCCTCGTCTTCGAGCGCCAGCTGCCACCATTGACCTTTGCTCAGTTGGCCGAGCAGGTCTTCGTCCACGGTCACGCCGGTTTTGACGCCTTTCGGGCCTTTGGCGATGACTTTGCCCATGATCAGGTCTTTCAGACGCGCATAAATGTTGCGGTCCAGAATGGTCATCTCGTCGTCGCGGTCACGGGCCAGACGTTCGATTTCCTCACGTTCGATTTGCAGCGAACGCTCGTCTTTCTCAACGCCATGACGGTTGAAGACGCGAACTTCCACAACGGTCCCGAAGTCACCCGGTTTCACGCGCAGCGAGGTGTCGCGTACGTCGGAAGCTTTCTCACCGAAGATGGCGCGGAGAAGTTTTTCTTCCGGCGTCATCGGGCTTTCGCCCTTCGGTGTGATCTTACCGACGAGGATGTCGCCCGGCTCAACGTGAGCACCAATGTAGACGATACCGGCTTCGTCAAGGTTGCGCAGAGCTTCCTCACCGACGTTCGGGATGTCGCGGGTGATCTCTTCCGGCCCGAGCTTCGTGTCGCGAGCGGCGACTTCGAATTCCTCGATGTGAACCGAGGTAAAGACGTCGTCACGCGCAATGCGCTCGGAGATCAGGATGGAGTCTTCGTAGTTGTAACCGTTCCACGGCATGAAGGCGACGATGATGTTCTTACCGAGCGCCAGTTCACCCATATCTGTGGACGGACCATCAGCAATCACTTCGCCCTTCTCGACCCGTTGCCCCACGTTCACCAGCGGACGCTGGTTGATGCAGGTGTTCTGGTTCGAACGCTGGAATTTGCGCAGACGATAGATGTCCACGCCAGCGTCGCCGAGTTCAAGGTCGGACGTTGCGCGGATCACGATACGGGTTGCGTCAACCTGGTCGATGATACCGGCACGTTTCGCCTGAATAGCAGCGCCGGAGTCGATTGCGACTTTGCCTTCCATCCCGGTGCCGACGAGCGGCGCCTCGGCGCGCAGAAGCGGCACGGCCTGACGTTGCATGTTCGCGCCCATAAGTGCGCGGTTGGCGTCGTCGTTCTCCAAGAACGGGATGAGCGAGGCACCGACGGAGACCAGCTGTTTCGGCGACACGTCGATCAGGTCGACATTGAGCGGCGGGTTCAGCGCGTGTTCACCGGACTGACGGGTGGACACGAGGTCATTGGTGAAACGACCCTCTTCATCGAGATCGGCGTTGGCCTGAGCCACGGTGTGACGCATCTCTTCGGTCGCGGACATGTATTGAACATCATCCGTCACCTGACCCTCAATCACCTTGCGGTACGGGGTTTCGATGAAGCCGTATTTGTTCACGCGGGCGAAAGTGGCCAGCGAGTTGATCAGACCGATGTTCGGACCTTCCGGCGTTTCAATCGGGCACATACGACCGTAGTGGGTCACGTGAACGTCGCGGACCTCAAAGCCCGCACGTTCACGGGTCAGACCGCCCGGCCCAAGCGCCGAAAGACGACGCTTGTGCGTCACTTCGGAGAGCGGGTTGGTTTGGTCCATGAACTGCGACAGCTGCGAGGAGCCGAAGAATTCGCGCACTGCGGCGGCGGCCGGTTTCGCGTTGATCAGATCCTGCGGCATAACCGTGTCGATCTCGACGGAGGACATCCGCTCTTTGATCGCACGTTCCATACGCAGAAGGCCGACGCGGTATTGGTTTTCCATCAGCTCGCCAACGGAACGCACACGACGGTTGCCGAGGTGGTCGATGTCGTCCACGTCGCCATGGCCGTCACGCAGCTCCACGAGACCTTTGATACAGGAAATGATGTCGTCACGACGCAGGGTACGCTGGGTGTCCGGCGCATCCAGATCGAGACGCATGTTCATTTTCACGCGGCCCACGGCGGAGAGGTCGTAGCGCTCGCTGTCGAAGAACAGGCTATCGAACAGGGTCGAAGCGGCTTCAACGGTCGGCGGTTCACCCGGACGCATGACGCGGTAGATGTCCATGAGCGCGGTTTCGCGGTTCATGTTCTTGTCGGCTTCCATCGTGTTACGGATGTACGGGCCGACGTTCACGCCATCGATGTCGAGAACCGGAATGTCGGTGATGCCAGCATCCAGAAGCTCCTTGAGGGAGCCGCCGATGACGTCGCCATCTTTATCCATTTCGAGGGTCAGCTCATCGCCAGCCTCAACATAGATCGCACCGTTTTCTTCGTTGATGATGTCTTTCGCGACGAACTTGCCCACGATGTGATCGAACGGCACGAGAAGCTCGGTGATGGACCCTTCGTCGATGATCTTCTTCACCGCGCGCGGTGTCATCTTGTCGCCAGCTTTGCAGATCACTTCACCGGTGGCTGCGTCCACGAGGTCATAAGACGGGCGCGTGCCGCGGACACGCTCGGGGAAGAACTTGGTCACCCAACCTTTGTTCTTTTCGAGCTTGAAGTCGACGGTGTTGTAATAGGCGTCACAGATGCCTTCCTGATCGAGACCCAGCGCGTAGAGCAGCGTGGTCACCGGCAGTTTGCGGCGACGGTCGATACGGGCATAGACGATGTCCTTGGCGTCGAATTCGAAATCGAGCCAGGAGCCACGGTACGGAATGATCCGGCAAGCGAAGAGCAGCTTACCAGAGGAGTGGGTTTTGCCTTTGTCGTGGTCAAAGAACACACCCGGCGAACGGTGCATCTGGGACACGATCACGCGCTCGGTGCCGTTCACGACAAAGGTGCCGTTCGGCGTCATCAAGGGCATATCGCCCATGAACACGTCTTGTTCTTT
The DNA here is from genome assembly GCF_054788345.1 of Celeribacter sp. ULVN23_4. Lineage (NCBI taxonomy): Bacteria > Pseudomonadati > Pseudomonadota > Alphaproteobacteria > Rhodobacterales > Roseobacteraceae > Celeribacter > Celeribacter sp. ULVN23_4. The sequence goes on from NZ_JBTVYO010000001.1 coordinate 507,549, forward strand.
GATGTCTTTGACGGATTTCGCGCCCGTGTCTTCGTCCACATCGAACACGATGAGGCGGAGCGTGACTTTCAGCGGAGCGCTGTAGGTCATGTCGCGCTGCATGCACTCTTCGACGTCGTACTTCGGCGCTTCAAGCTCGTAGCGCACGAATTCGAGCACGGAGGTCTCGTTGAAATCCTTGATCGGGAAGACCGACTGGAACACACCTTTGATACCTTCGCCGTCGAGCGGCTCGGTGGCGTCACCGGATTTCAGGAAGAGTTCGTAAGAAGATTTCTGAACCTCGATGAGGTTCGGCATTTCTAGGACTTCACGGATTTTGCCGTAAGAGCGGCGGAGCCGTTTCTGGCCGAGGAAGGACGATGCCATAAGCGTCTAAACCTTTCGAATTTTCGCAAGCGACAATCACCGTTGGGTGCCGGAGACTGTGCCCTGACGAAACAGAGGGGTTCGATCTATTCCTGCCCCCGACCCAAAGGGGGCTCCCGATCACTGAACCTCTCCTGAGAAAAAGCCCTTTCTGCGACAATGACGCAAAGGCCCTTTCTAAGACAGGTTAAGCTGGACCCGAGAAATCTCGGGTCCAGCTCATGATTTTCGTGGCCCGAGGGCCAGCGGCGATTAGGCCAGCTCGACGGTCGCGCCAGCTGCTTCCAGCTTGGACTTGACTTCTTCGGCTTCAGCTTTGTCGACGCCTTCTTTGATTTTGCCGCCAGCTTCAACGAGCTCTTTGGCTTCTTTGAGGCCCAGGCCGGTGATGCCGCGGACTTCTTTGATGACGTTGATTTTGGAAGCGCCAGCGTCTTTGAGAACGACGTCAAATTCGGTCTTCTCTTCAGCAGCCGCACCAGCGTCGCCAGCCGGGCCAGCAACCATCACAGCGCCGCCAGCAGCGGGCTCGATGCCGTATTCGTCTTTGAGGATTTCTTTCAGCTCTTGAGCTTCGAGAAGGGTGAGACCAACGATCTCTTCTGCAAGTTTCTTCAGATCAGCCATTGTACTGTTTCCGTTCGTTTAAGTGTGTTCCAACATGGTGCTTATGCAGCCCACGCAGGTTCATTAGGATGCTCAGGCAGCCTTTTCCTCGATGGTGGAAAGGATGCCCGCGATGTTCGAAGCGGGTGCGCCAATTGCGCCGGCGATGTTGGAAGCCGGTGCGCCAATGCAGCTTGCGATCTGAGCCAGAAGCTCTTCGCGCGAGGGCATTTTGGACACACGGGTCACACCGTCGGTGTCAAGACCTTCACCACCCATTGCGCCGCCGAGAATCTGCAGTTTCTCGTTGTCTTTGGCGTAATCGACGACCACTTTCGCAGCTGCGACAGGGTCCTCGGAATAGGCGAGAACAGTCATGCCATTGAGAAGATCGCTGATCGGTTCGTTCGGCGTTCCTTCAAGGGCGATTTTGGCGAGCCGGTTCTTGGCAACGCGAACTGCACCACCTGCATCACGCATTTTCGCGCGCAGGTCCTGCATTTCAGCAACCGTAAGACCTGCGTAGTGTGCAACGACGACCACGCCAGAGCTTTCAAAGATCTGACCGAGTTCCTCGATCACCTTTTCTTTTTGTGCTCTATCCACAGTTTTACTCCAAGTATGGGAGGGTCACCCCTCCCGGCTCAATTCTACCTCAGCCATATGGCGTCGGCTCGAAGTCCGTATACGGGGCTGCGCCAAAGTCGCCCGAGGAAGCCTCGGGGAACTTATCGTCTTTCCCGTCTCAGGCAGGAATTATGTGAAACAGATTTCCCACACCCACCGTCTTGGACGAAACGCAAAACAGCGCACGACGAATCGCACGCTGGGATGCAAGATGGTGTTTAGAGGGGATTAATGGATAGCGCAAGGGTTTGCGTTCTCCGCAAACAAACACCTAGAGCATTCTCTCCGCAAACAACCGCTTTGCCGGAGCGTCAAGGGCGTCTTCGATCATGATCAAAGCGCCCTGCTCTTTCAAACGCGCCAGTTTCGCCGCATCCGCACGAAAGAATGCGTCATAGATTTCAGTCAGAGCCGCATCGCGCTCAGACGTCTCCAAGGCTGCCTGTATGTGCTCCTTAATCGCGGGCGCAAAGCCCCAGCTGTCCATCCGCCAAGCGATTTTGTCTTTCCAGACGGCCTCATCCTCCCCCAAAAGATGGATCAGCATCGCATCCTTGCTGGCAGGCACGAGGCGTTCGCGGAAGGCCTCACCATCCCGAGGCTTCGGCCAATGCTGACGGAGCTTCTGAACATCAAGCCCCGCTCGAATGATGGATTTGCCCTCTGGATGCCCGACCATTCCACGCCGAAACCGGGCAAAATATTTCGCCTCTTCGCCATGCACCGTTTCCAGTGCATCTTTATCCATACGCGCCCGCAGACAGAGACTGTCTTCATCCTCTTGCAGAACCTTTTCAACCGGCCCAATGCGAACATAATCGACATCTTCAGGCTGTGCGGCCAAAAAGCCATCCATACCCTGATCTATATAAAGCAGCTCGTCCGCATCGACATTGAGCAACCAATCTTGCTCAGTGTTGCGATAGATATGTGTGAGGGCGGCGTTCTGTCTACGTGTAAAACGGGCTCCGGGACGCACCCCGATCCGCTCCTTCCAAAACGCCTCCGTGCATGGCAAGCACTCAACGCGTGGCAAATCTTGCAGGAGCTCTATCGCGGGATCATTCGGGTCATCGAACAAAAGCGTGACGCGATCCGCCCCCATATCGAGATACCAAGCCACGAACCGAAGCGTAACCTTGAGATCTTCTTTCAAGATACAGGCGACCTGCCACGTCTCTCGCATTGTGTTCCGCCTCGCATGACTTTTCCGCGACAGTAGCATAGCCGCCCCGGCTGTAAAGTTTTGTCAATCGCCTCACCGCCACATCCGTCAGCGCATAGCAAAAGGCGCCCCAAACGGAGCGCCTTTCAAATCTTAACCTAAGTGTGAAACTTAGTTGCCGGTCGCGGAGTCCAGCGAGATGGTCACGCCCGGGCCCATGGTGGAGGACACGGAGACCTTCTGCATGTAAGCGCCTTTGGCACCGGTCGGCTTGGCTTTTTGAACGGCATCCACGAAAGCGCGGATGTTTTCAGCCAGCTTGTCAGCGTCAAAAGAAGCTTTGCCAACACCAGCGTGCACAACACCGGCTTTTTCAGCCTTGAACTGCACTTCGCCGCCTTTGGCAGCTTCAACAGCCGCTTTGACGTCCATGGTCACGGTGCCAACCTTCGGGTTCGGCATCAGGTTGCGCGGGCCGAGGATTTTACCGAGACGGCCAACGATCGGCATCATGTCCGGGGTCGCAATGCAGCGATCGAACTCGATGGTGCCGCCCTGAATGGTTTCCATCAGGTCTTCTGCGCCCACGATGTCAGCGCCAGCAGCGGTTGCTTCGTCAGCTTTCGGGCCACGAGCAAACACGGCAACGCGGACGGTTTTACCCGTGCCGTTCGGCAGGGACACAACGCCGCGGACCATCTGGTCAGCGTGGCGCGGGTCAACACCGAGGTTCAGCGCGATTTCGATGGTCTCGTCGAATTTGGCGGTCGCGTTGGCTTTGATCAGCGCAACAGCTTCCTCAACGGAGACGTTATCTTTGCCTGCGAAAGCTTCACGGGCAGCAGCGGTACGTTTGCCAAGTTTCGCCATCACTTCACCTCGATGCCCATGGATTTCGCGGAGCCGACGATGATCTGCATTGCGCCTTCGATGTCGTTGGCGTTCAGATCTTTCATCTTCGCTTCAGCAATCTCGCGCACTTGTGCGAGAGTCACGGTTGCAACGACCTCACGGCCCGGGAGGGTCGCGCCTTTCGGACGGTTACGCTTACCAACCGGCTTCAAGCCAGCAGCCTTCTTGAGGTAGTAAGAAGCCGGCGGCGTCTTGATGTCCATCGAGAAGGATTTGTCGGAGTAGTAGGTGATCACGGTCGGGCACGGCGCACCGGCTTCCATATCCTGCGTCTTGGCGTTGAACGCCTTACAGAATTCCATGATGTTGATACCACGCTGACCGAGCGCCGGACCCACGGGCGGGGACGGGTTCGCTTGACCGGCGGGCACTTGCAGTTTCATCGTGCCTGCGAGTTTCTTAGCCATTGGCTTTCCTTTCAACTGCCGCAAAACGCGTTTTGCGGCGACTAAGTTGCGTGGTCGGGCTCAAGACGCGCGCGCCTCTTACCTCCCACGAGTGATGTCCAAGCCTGAAAGCTCAGACGCTCTCTCAGACCGTCTTGTTGACCTGAGTGAATTCCAGTTCGACCGGGGTGGCCCGGCCAAAGATCGAGACGGAAACCTTGAGGCGCTGATTGGTCTCGTCGACTTCCTCGACCATGCCGTCGAAGCCCTCGAAAGCGCCCTCGGCAACAGAAACCTGCTCGCCGACCTCAAAGGTGATCGTGGAGCGCGGCGCTTCCGCATTTTCCTCGACGCGACCGAGGATCGCCTCGACTTCGCTGTCACGCATCGGCATCGGCTTGCCGAAAGAACCGAGGAAACCCGTCACGCGGTTGATCGAGTTGATCAGGTGATAGCCCTGATCGGTCATGTCCATGCGGACAAGCACATAGCCCGGCATGAAACGACGCTCGGTCGTCACCTTTTTGCCCCGGCGCACTTCGATGACCTCTTCGGTCGGCACCAGCACTTCTTCGATCTGATCCTCAAGGCCCTTTTCTTCCACGGCCGTTTTGATCGCTTCGGCGACTTTTTTCTCGAAGTTCGAGAGAACGCTCACCGAATACCAACGCTTCGCCATGGTGCCTTTGCCTTTTCCTTTGCCCCGGCTTTCGCCAGGTCTTGTTAATTCCCTATCGCGCCCCAGAAGCGCGGCTCCCCGAAACAATAAAGCGGCGCGCAACTCGAATCGCTGCACGCCCGTCCCACAAGAGTGCGCTCGCTCTATACGTTCACGGACATAAGTTCAACCCTTTAGGGCTTCGGCAACCGCCCCGAACCCCGTCGGCAAGCCATCCTGCGATTCGAGATTTTTCGTTGCGAGATATTCCGCAATCCCCACATCCCCTTTCCGCTCGCTCCAGTCTCGCAGCGTACTGCGCTCGCCGGTATATTCGAAGAACGGCACACCATAGCCGCAGGAGCTTTGCGTCTCCTCAATCGACATCACGACAATCTGCCGGCTGCCGGGCAAATCCTTGCCGTTAAAATAGTTCTTCAAAAACGTATCGAACTCTTCCGTGCCCTTCAGGATCGAACGCCCTGTGCCGAAAAAGCGGATGATCATGGGTTGCTCTTCAAAAGAGCAGAACATCATGGTCATACGTCCATCCGCCAGCAAATGCGCTGCCGTCTCTGCGCCCGAGCCGGTCATGTCGAGATACATCGCCTCGTTAGGCCCGGTGATCCGCAGCGTGTCGGCGGTCGGGCGTGGAGACACGTTCACACGCGCTCCTTCTGCGGCGGTTGCCACAAAGAAAATCCTCTGACGCTCGACGATGCGGCGCAGAGGATCGGTGATGGTTTTGAAAAATTTTGCCATGGCGGGTCTCCTCTGAGACCCGCTTATACCGCAAAAGAGGTCAGCCGAACATGTTCAGGAAGTTGGTCAAACCGGTGCGGATCAGCAGATCGACAAGGAAAAAGAAGGTCGCGGTCAGCGCGGCCATGATGAACACCATCAAGGTGGTCAGCATCACTTCGCGACGCGTCGGCCAGACAATCTTCGACGCCTCGGCGCGCACCTGCTGGATGAACTGAAGCGGATTGGTTTTCGTGGCCATCTTTTCGTCCTGAACCTCTGATTACCCGGCGCAGATACGCGAGCGGAACGGCAATTTCAAGCCTGCTGGCCTGACCTTCTCACTTATTCGCGCAAATGCCGGTGGAAAATGGCAGGGGCAGCAGGGTTCGAACCCGCGACCTACGGTTTTGGAGACCGTCGCTCTACCAGCTGAGCTATACCCCTAAGGCCGAGGCACGAGATAGACAAGCCGTGCGCGCTTTGCAAGCCCGTTTTGTGGCTTTTCCTCTCTACCTCACCCGCCTCAGAACAAAAGCACCAGCGTCAGCCCCAGCGTCGAGACGAAAATCCAAGCCACAGCGCCCAAGAGCAGCGGGCGTCCGCCTTTCTGGCGCAGCTTGGCGACATGGGTTTCCAAGCCCATACCGGCCAGCGCCATCGTCAGAAAGAAAGCCGTAACATGGGACAGCGCATGGGTGGCTGCCTGAGGCACATCGATCAAGGAATTGAGGATCACCACCGCGATGAAGCCGAAAACAAACCACGGCATCGGTGCCCGGCCACCCGAAACGCCCTCGCGGCGCTGTGCCAAAGCACCGAGCGAGAGAATCAGTGGCGCCAGCATCAGCACCCGGCTCAGCTTCGCAATGGTCCCGGCCTGCCCTGCCGCATCGCCATGGGTAAAGGCCGCGCCCATCACCTGCGCCACCTCATGCACCGTCGCCCCGACCCAAAGGCCATAGCTTTCGGGCGCCAAGGCCAGAGCCCCACCCAAAACCGGCATGATCAACATCGACAACGTCCCGAACACGGTCACACAGGCGATGGCATAGGCGACATCCTCGTCCTCGCCGCGCGTCACCGTATTGACCGCAATCACAGCGGAGGCCCCGCAAACCGATGTCCCTGCGGCGATCAACTCTCCAAGTTTGCGATCCACTCCCAATACGCGCGCCATCGTCTTCGTGAAAATGAAGGTCGAGGTCAGAACCGCGGCCACGATCAGAATGCCATGCAAACCGATGCCTTCCAGCTGCCCCAGTGTGAGCTGGAACCCCATGAGCACGATGCCCGTGCGCAGCACTTTTTTGACCGACAGGCTCACCCCCGGCCCGAGCGCCGGTGCAAATCCCAAAGCATTCCGCAAGATGATCCCAGCCACCATCGCCAGCACCATCGGGCTGAGATAGGGCACACCGATCCAACGCCGCGCCAACATCGCAAGAGCGGCCAGTGCGCCGGTGGCGATCAGCCCCGGAGCATAGTGCCGCAGCGGCTCGATCCAATTGGATGTTGCGACAATCTCGCTCGCGTCTGTCATCGGCTTGCTCCTGAAAACAATTTCTTGCCGCTGGTATGCGCCGACGCTTTTCACAAATCTAAATGATTATTCTTGTCATTTTGTTCGATTTTATAAATGTATTATCCATGACCCTCGAACAGCTCCGCATTTTCCTCGCCGTCGCCGAACGATGCCATGTGACACAGGCCGCCGCCGCGCTGAGCCTGACGCAATCGGCCGTCTCTGCCGCGATCTCCGCGTTGGAGTCCCAACATGGCGTGAAGCTCTTTGACCGCGTTGGGCGTGGGATTGTGCTGACCGAAGAAGGTCGGCTGTTCATGCCCATGGCCCGCCGCGTGCTGACCGAGGCGCAAAGCGCGCAGACCGCGCTGGATGATCTCGCCGCAGAGCCACGCGGCACATTGCGGGTCTTCGCCAGCCAAACCGTCGCGAGCTATTGGCTCCCGCCACGGCTGATGGCGCTCCATGCGCGCCACGCCGGACTGGAGATCGCGCTCACCGTCGGCAACACGGCGCAGGCCGCAAAAGCTGTAAGCGAAGGCGCGGCGGATGTGGGTTTTGTTGAGGGCACTCTGCCCCCAAGCGCGTTGCACCATCAGGTCGTCGCCCGCGATGAACTGCTCCTCGCGATGCGAGACACCCATCCTCTGGCGGGGCGGGCCACCTACACCCCAGCGGATTACAAAGGGTTTATCTGGGTGCTCCGTGAGGAAGGCTCGGGGACGCGTTCAGAGAGTGAGGCGCACCTGCGCAATATGCACCTCACGCCCGCTGATCTCGATATCGCTTTGGAGCTGCCCTCGAATGAAGCAGTTCTCGCCGCGATCTCCGCCAGTGATGCGGTGAGCCTCGTCTCCCGCCGCGCCCTTCGGCAATCCGCGCTCACGCATATCATCGGCAAGGACATCACTTGGGCGCCCGCTCCGCTCCGCCCTTTTGCCTTGATCACGCACCCTGAACGTCACCGCACCCGCGCAACCGCCGCGCTTTTGGCCGTCATTGCGGATATGCGCAGCGAGGCCGAGTAAGCCACTCCTCACGTCGCAAGGATGCGCGACACCATAAAACGGATATCATCAAAGACGCTACCCTTGGCCCCAAGTCGGTTGATGCCGTCCGCACAGGCGATCACAAGCCCGGCAAGGTGATCCGCATCTTCGGCCCTGTCCTTTGCAAGGATATCAGCGAATTGCGCACGCAAATCCCGCTCGAATCGTTCGAATGCATCATTCGCGAGGTGCTTGGGCGCGGTGATCAGATCCGCCGCATGGGGTGAGTCGCCGAGCATCTCCTCAAGCACGCGGTATTTACCGTTGAGCCCAGCCGCGATTTTTTCCGCAGCAGTGCCCTCTGTCGCAAGCCCCGAAGAGACCGCCTCACGAAGCTTGCCCACAGCGTCACTTACGACACCCGCAAAAACCTCGTCCTTGCTTTTAAAGCGTCCGTAAAGCGTTGGCTTTGCAACAGAAGCCGCTTTCGCGATCGCCTCCATCGACGTGCCGCGCAACCCCTTTTCCAAAAACAGCGCGATGGCGGCCGCCAGAATACGGGCCGTGGTCGGATCGTCCTGCACTGTGCTCTGCGACTGTTGCGTCATCCCATGCTCCGTCACAGTCAAACCATCTCGGCTTGACTTTACGATATGAACGATTATCGTTCATATCGTTCACTTCACTTTCTTCTCAAGCGAGACCCAAATGACCGATACCGTCCTTCTCACCGGCGTCACCGGCTTCCTCGGAGGCCACTTGGCGCTCGATTTGCTCAATTCGGGCTATCATGTTCGCGGAAGCCTCCGCAATCCCGCCCGCGCCGACAAGACCCGCGCCGCTCTGGCACGCGCGGGAGCCGACACCTCACGCCTCAGCTTCGTTCAGCTTGATCTGATGGACGACAGCGGATGGGCAGAGGCCGCGAAAGGCGCACGCTTCATGATCCATTCCGCATCGCCCTTCGTGACAACCATGCCGAAAGACCCCCAAGAGCTTATCCGCCCTGCCGTCGCCGGCACCGAACGCGCGCTGCGCGCAGCCCTAGGCGCAGGGCTTGAACGTGTTGTTCTCACCTCGTCGATCATCACGATGAATTACGGGCTCAACAAAGATCGCCCGAACTTCATCACCGAGGGCCAATGGTCCAACCCCGAGGGCGGGCGGCTCACCGCCTACGGGCAATCCAAGGTCTATGCCGAGCGCCGCGCTTGGGAGATTGCCAAGGCCGAGACCCTGTCGCTCGCGACGGTGCAGCCGGGGTTCATCACAGGGCCTCTGATCGACGATGATCCGGGTGTCTCCGGCGCAGTGCTGTTGCGGATGCTCAAGGGGGGCTTCCCGATGTCCCCCAACCTGCACCTCAACATCGCCGACGCCCGCGATCTGGCGCGCATCCATGTCGCAGCACTGACCGCGCCGGGGTCCGATGGCAAACGTCATCCGGCAGGGTTTGATCCAATGTCCATCCGTGAGATCGCCGAAACCGTCGCCCGCGCCCACCCTGAACTGCGTTCCAAACTGCCGCTGCGGAATGCGCCGGATTGGTTGGTCCGGGTCATGGGGTTATTCGACGGCGACATCCGCGCCAATCTCAATGAGCTGAGCTATCGCCCGCGCTTCGATACCATTCGGGCCGAAGCATTGATGGGACGCAAGGCAATCGCGTCGCCACAATCGATCCTCGACATGTCTCAGTCGCTCATTGAACGCGGCCTCGTCGCCTCTGCCGGCACACGAGCCGCAGCTTGAGTGCAGCACCCTCGTCCGAAAAAGGGCCGCACTTTCGTGAGGTCCTTTCCATTCTCAGATCAGCGCGTCGGCCTCGGGTTCTCATTGCCTTTGCAAGCAAAGCCAACTGCCACCCGACGCTTGCACCGTCGCTTGGCTGCATCGACCTGATCACGCCTTTGCAAAAGAAAAGGCCCCGCCGAAGCGGAGCCTTCCCTTTTCCAACCATTCGCTAAAGCGAATTAGGCTTAAGCAAGGATCTTGGACACAACGCCCGAACCAACGGTGCGGCCGCCTTCGCGGATCGCGAAGCGGAGGCCTTCTTCCATGGCGATCGGAGCGATCAGCTCAGCGGAGAGCTTCAGGTTGTCGCCCGGCATCACCATCTCGGTGCCTTCCGGCAGGATGCAGGTCCCGGTCACGTCGGTGGTGCGGAAGTAGAACTGCGGACGGTAGTTCGCGAAGAACGGCGTGTGACGGCCACCTTCTTCTTTGGTGAGGATGTAGACCTCAGCCTCGAATTTGGTGTGCGGGTTCACAGAGCCCGGCTTACACAGAACCTGACCACGCTCAACGCCGTCACGGTCCACACCGCGCAGCAGCGCGCCGATGTTGTCGCCAGCTTCACCGCGATCAAGCAGCTTGCGGAACATTTCAACACCGGTACAGGTGGTTTTCTTGGTGTCGGTGATGCCAACGATTTCGATCTCGTCGCCCACGTTGATCACACCACGTTCCACACGGCCGGTCACAACCGTACCACGGCCGGAGATCGAGAACACGTCTTCGATCGGCATCAGGAACGGCTGGTCGATCGCACGCTCGGGTTCCGGGATGTACGCGTCAACAGCGGCCATCAGTTCTTTGATCTTGTTCTCGCCGATTTCCGGATCGCGGCCTTCCATAGCGGCCAGAGCCGAACCTGCGATGATCGGAATATCGTCGCCCGGGAAGTCGTATTCGGACAGAAGTTCGCGAACTTCCATTTCGACGAGTTCGAGAAGCTCTTCGTCGTCAACCTGATCAACTTTGTTCAGGAACACGACCAGAGCCGGAACGCCAACCTGACGGGCGAGCAGGATGTGCTCACGGGTCTGCGGCATCGGGCCGTCAGCCGCGTTCACAACCAGGATACCGCCGTCCATCTGCGCCGCACCGGTGATCATGTTTTTCACGTAGTCAGCGTGACCGGGGCAGTCAACGTGGGCGTAGTGACGGTTCTCGGTCTCGTACTCAACGTGTGCCGTCGAGATCGTGATACCGCGAGCTTTCTCTTCCGGCGCGCCGTCAATCTGGTCGTAGGCTTTGAAGTCACCAAAGTATTTGGTGATCGCTGCCGTCAGAGTGGTTTTACCGTGGTCGACGTGACCGATCGTACCGATGTTCACGTGCGGTTTGGAACGCTCAAACTTTTCCTTAGCCATATCGAGGCGCCTCTTGGTTGGAAGGGCCGGTCATCTGGCCCGAAATTAACATCGCGGGCTAGGTAGTGGCTTCGGACGGGAAAATCAAGCGTCAGTTGCTATTTGCGGCCTCTGCAGCAGCATCTGGTGCAAGAACGTCAAGCGCCGCCTGCGCCTCCTCCGCATCCGAGCTTTCCGCCTCGATGGGTTCGATGCCGAACCACTGGCCGTTTTCCTGCAACCAGCGCTCGACTTTAAGTGCCGCATTTCGGCTCAAAATCTCGAGTTGTTCCTCTTTCGTCCGCGTCAGACCAGAGCCGATCACGGTCTCTCCCGACAGGCTTTCAAACACAGTCAAAAGCTTGGGTTTTTCGGTCAGTTTCTGAGCCTGCGAATCGTCCCAGACGTTGACAGACAGCACCAGAACGGACTTCGGCGTGAAAAGAACCGGAATGCCCGGCGCCGCAAGCCCGTAGGCATCGACCTTGATTCCGATGTGATAGAGTTTATCGCCATCATAGCGGCCAAGGCGGGCCTGCATCGCCGCTTTCAACGCTGTTTCGATTTCCTCCTCCGACTCGGTCCGAGAGAACGGCGCTTTCGTAGCGTCTTTCGCGATCACGACGTTATGGCCGAAGGAAAAATCACCGAGGTTCACCAAAGGCGTCTCTTCCGTCACCTCCTTGGCATCCCCGCAAGCGGTCAGGGCAAGAAGCGTGAGGCCAAGAAAAGCACGACGGGCGATGTGAAACACGGGACAGATCCTCCAGATGGTCGAAGCAAAGTGGTAACGGCAAAGCCGTCAGGGCGCAATGTTGTTGCTTTTGCGCTTGGTATCCTTGGCCGTGTCGCCGCAGATCGTCTGGAGCGCATGCCAAGCAAGAGGCGACAAAAACGGCTTGTCGCTGGCTGCGAACCCTTCGGCAGCCTCTTCGGCGCGAGCCACCCGGTCACCAAGTTTCGGGTGAGACGCCAGATGCGACGCGAGCCCTTCGCTGTCGCCATATTCTTCCTTGAGACGCTCGAACAACGGGGCAAGCGCCCCCGGAGAGACTCCCGCCTTGGGCAAAAGCGCATGGGCATAGGCATCGGCGGCACTTTCCGCGCCTTGGGAATATTGCGCGTTGACCAGTTGATTGACGCCCAAAAGCACCACCGTGCCGCCCGCAAAATCGCCGAACACCAGTGAAAGCACCCCGAAGGTGCCGACAGAGCGCAGCGCATGGCGGGTCGGGTCACGATGGGCGACATGGCCCATCTCATGGGCGATGACGGCGGCGACCTCTTCCGGTGTCTCGGCCGCGTCAATCAGGCCGCGCATGACGACGATACGCCCGCCGGGCAGAGCAAAGGCGTTGATCATGTCGTGATCGAGCACCGTCAGCTCCACAGCCGCGCGGTCGAGATCAGACACCGCAAGCAATTTGCGCTCCATCTGCTCAAGCGCCATGACACCGTTCGGCTCGGAACATTCATTCACCGGCAGAACCGCGCCGAGACTGTCACGTACCTGCTGATAGGTCTTATCGCCCAGCGCACGTTCGCCCTCCACCGGAAGGCCCGCCGCAAGCTGATCTGCGATCAAAGGGATCAACATGAACACGATCACCCCGACAGAGGCCACCGCGCCAGCGATCAACGCCGCCAACCGCCCCTTGCCGCTCACCGGCGCTTTCCGGGTGAGGTTCGGAGCCAGTTCCTCAAGCGCGGCGCACAGATGGGCGTCGCGGACATAAAGCCGCGCGGTCGGGGTCAGCACGTTGGTATAGACGCCGAAAGGCACCTTGCCCCATTTCAACCCGCTTTGCCCCTCGACATGGCGCAGATGCGACAAGGGCCAGTTCCAGCGCTGCTCGACGCCGTCCTCGTTCGTGTAAGACAGATCAAGCGCCGCATCCCCGTCGCGCAAGAGTGCATAGACCTCATGCCGGGCCGCCGTCTTGCCGTCGACCAGTTCACAACGCACGCCTTCCGGGGTCGGTGCCCAGGGACCGGAAACACTCATATCGCCGCCCCCAGATCAAAGGCCTCTGCAATGCCTTCCGCTTGCGAGGCCTCATCGCGATCTCGTTGACGGATCTGCGCGAGATGCTCGCCGCCCGTCAGGGAGAGGGTGTTCGCATAATGACGCCAGGTCGGGAAAACGACGAAGCATTGACGGAAGACGGAAAAGAACAGGAAGGTCACCATGTAGAGAAAGAGGGCGAAAAAGACGGTGATCTCGGCGGAGGGCATCCCCTCTTCGCCAATGGCGGTCCCCTCGCTCACCGCGCCCGATGCGAAGATGCCGAAATCCGCGAGACCGGGATAGATCAGCACCAAGAGTAGCGACGCCAAAGCCCCGACCGCAAAGGTCGCTGCCGCCGTCGCGAGGTTGGTCAGCAGATAGCCACCGAAATTGATCCCGAGCACGCGCGTGAAAGACAGGTTCGAGATCAACCCGACCTCCCCGGCCGTTTTGTGATTGGCCAGATAGCGCAACGCAACGACCCGGTAGCGGGTGTAGAAGAACAGCGCGACAAGAAGGCTCAGCACAATGATCAGAGGCACCAGCCCGATCAGAATCGCGGTATCCTCAGACAGTTCAGAGAACCGCCACGCCATGATCCCGCCAGCAATCGCGGGCACCCAGAGGATGATCAAAACCGGCAGAAAGGGCTTTAGAAGCCCTGTCCACTTGCCGCCCTGATACAGTCTTTGAGACCCGAAGAAGGTGCGATCCGTGCGGAATTTCTCAAGCTTGAAGGTCATGCGCGGCCAGAGCAGACCGAGGGTGACCAAAGCCAGAAAGAGATGCCCCATCGCCGTCAGAGCATATTTCCCCGCCGCAGGTTCCAGCCCAAAGCGGATACCGCGCCAGCGGGTGCGGGCATAGACATAGCGCTTGGCCCGATAAGAGGCGAAATAGATCAGCGGCAGGGCGATCAGCGCCGCCGCCAGATAGGCCTCGAAATCTTCGTTGAAGAGGACGTAGGAGGCATAAACCAGAAGCAGCGCCAGCACGCCGATCAACAGCGCGAGAAACACGAGGGCGATCAGAAACCCGGTGAACTTCTCAATCCCCTTGCCGACATATTCGAGCGGCGTTCCTCCGGGGCGCACGGCGGACCAAAAATGCCGCCGCAGCCGGGTTTTCATCCAGAAGCGGTAAAAGCCCAGGGTGAGCACGGTGAGGATCGCGGTCCACAGCGAGAGCCGCAAAAGCGGACCGACCCGTCCTTCAAATTCCGTGTTTACCAACTGCGCCATTTACCCCACCCCGAAACACACTCAGGAAAACTTGTTATCCCTCGGGAAGCCATGCGGTGGCGCCTTGCCGACACCGGCGCGTTTGCCGAGCCACTGGGTCATGTCTTTCTCCGTGCGGGTATTGCCCCCACCCATGGTCCAGCTCAGACCCTGCTCCCAGTCAAAGGTCGTCAGATCGCAAAGCCCGCCATCGAGTTCGAGCATCCCCTGCGCGCCGCGCGCCTGATTGTATTTCTGCAAGCGGACACCTTTGCCCCGTCCAAGTTCCGGCACATCGGCCAACGGGAAGACGAGGAAGCGGCGATTCTCGGAACAGACAGCGACGTGATCGCCTTTGATCCGGTGCACCACCGTCGCCTTTTCGTCATCCTTGACGTTGAGCACCTGCTTGCCGCTGCGGGTTTGAGCAATCACGTCTTTTTCCGCGATCTGGAAGCCATTGCCCGCGTTCGAGGCGACGAGCAGCTTGCCCTCTGGATCGTGTTTGAAGATATCGATGATCTCCACCTCGTTCGGCAAATCGACCATCAAGCGCACAGGCTCGCCCATACCGCGCCCACCGGGAAGGTTGGCGGCAGAGAGCGTGTAGAACCGTCCCGCAGTGCCCATGATGATCAACCGATCCGTGGTCTCCGCGTGGAAGATGAACCGCGGGCCGTCACCGTCCTTGAACTTCAGCTCGCGATTGAGATCGATATGACCGGACATGGCCCGAATCCACCCCATTTGCGACAGGACGACGGTGATCGGCTCGCGCTCGATCATCGCTTCCAAAGGCACGTCCTCGACCTCGGCGGCTTCCGCGAATTGCGACAGGCGCGCGCCGCGCGGACCGTAATCCTTGCCGAATTGCTTCTTGGTCTCTTTCAGCTCTTCAGAAATACGCTGCCATTGCAGGTCTTCGGAGCCAAGCAATTCCACCAGCCCGGCCTTCTCCGCCAGAAGCGCGTCGCGTTCCTTGACCAGTTCGATCTCTTCGAGGCGGCGCAAAGACCGCAGGCGCATATTGAGGATCGCCTCGGCCTGCACCTCGGTCAACTCGCCCTGACCTTCCGGCGCCGGGAGCGGCGATTTGTAATCGCGCTCCGACATGGCGCGCGGGAAGTCCTGCCCCCAGACCTCGGCCATCAAGGCCGCTTTGGGGTCATCATCATAGCGGATGATGTCGATCACGCGGTCGAGGTTCAGGAAGGCGATGATGAAGCCTTCGAGCACTTCGAGACGGTGGTCGATCTTTTCCAGACGGTGCTGCGAGCGGCGTTGCAACACGACGCGGCGGTGATCGAGCCAGGCGCGCAGCACTTCCTTGAGCGAGCAGACCTTCGGCGTCCGCCCGTCGATCAGCACGTTCATGTTGAGCGAGAATCGCGTCTCAAGATCGGAGTTGCGGAACAGCGTGTTCATCAGCACGTCCGGGTCGACGTTCTTCGACTTCGGCTCGAGAATGACGCGAATGTCTTCGGCGCTCTCGTCGCGCACATCGGCGAGGATCGGGACTTTCTTGGTTTGGATCAGTTCCGCGAGTTTCTCGATCAGCTTGGATTTTTGAACCTGATAGGGGATTTCGGTGACGACGATCTGCCAGACGCCGCGCCCCAAATCCTCGACCTCCCATTTCGCCCGAAGCCGGAAGGACCCTCGCCCGGTCGCATAGGTTTTCGCCATGCTTTCGCGCGGTTCGACGATAACGCCGCCGGTCGGGAAATCCGGGCCTTTGACGTAGTTGAGCAATGTATCGTCGCGCACATCCGGGGTCTTGATCATATGAAGGGAAGCGTCGATCAACTCGCCGATGTTATGCGGCGGGATGTTCGTCGCCATACCGACCGCGATCCCCGACGAGCCATTGGCCAAGAGGTTCGGGAAAGCGGCGGGCAGCACCTCAGGCTCGCGCAGCGTGCCGTCGTAGTTGTCCCGATAATCGACCGCATCCTCGTTGAGCCCCTCAAGCAGAGCTTCCGCAGCGATGGTCATCCGCGCCTCGGTGTAACGCGAGGCCGCCGGGTTGTCGCCGTCGATGTTGCCGAAGTTCCCCTGCCCGTCCACAAGCGGATAACGGACGTTAAAATCCTGCGCCAAACGCGCCATCGCGTCGTAAATCGCGGCGTCGCCATGCGGGTGATAGTTACCCATCACGTCACCGGAGATTTTCGCGGATTTACGGAAGCCCCCCGTCGCGGACAGTCGCAGCTCACGCATGGCGTAGAGAATGCGCCGGTGTACGGGTTTCAAACCATCACGCGCATCGGGCAGCGCACGGTGCATGATCGTCGAGAGCGCATACTGAAGGTAACGCTCGCCGATCGCACGGCGCAGGGGCTCGAAGCTTTCGCCCAGCGGCGCGTCTTCGTTGTCGGGATCTTGGGTCAAATCACTGCTCATGAAAAAGATGAATACCCGCCCGCCACGGGCCGGGCAAGCGCATCTGAACCCCGCCTCGCAGTTGAAATCAAGTTAGGTGGAATATCGCGGAACTTTTCCCCATTCGAAGCGTTAGTTCATCAGGTACAATGAGGTCAACAAGCTGGGGGGCTTGGTTATGCTGCGATTGACTTTGATTACTCTGTGCGGTCTCTGGGCTGCTTTTATGACACTCGGTCGAGACCTGTCTGCTCAAGAGCAGGCGGCCTATGATGCACGTCAGGCGGCGAAGACCTCGCTCATGGCGCAGCTTTCGACGACGTTTTCCGATGCTTTCGGCACGACGAGCCAACGACGGGGCGCGTATGTTCCGACATTGGCAGAGCTGGCTGAGAAGGCACCACAACCTACGACGAATGAGACGTTCGTCCAGAAGGCCAGCCTGACGACAGCCTCTGGTCTGAGCGCTCAACCCGCAGTTTTTAAGCCCCAAATCGCCACCACTACCGTCTCAGACCCCCAGAAAATGGCCGCCGTTCTGAATGGCACAGCGGAAAACGAGATTGTGCTCAAAAAAGTCACCGCAAACCGCGTCAACGTGCGCTCCGGCCCCTCCACATCCCATGAGGTTCTTGGTCAGGTCGTTCATGCCGATATCGTTCAGATCATTTCGTCCGCTGAAAACGGCTGGATCAAAATCTCGGTCGAGGGCGACGGGGTAGAAGGCTACATGGCTGCAAAATTTCTGACCGAACTGACAGACTGAAATATCAGGTGAAAGACGTTCCCTCGACGTCTTTCATAAGCTAAGCCTTTCCCGATTTCCTCGGGAAAGGCTTTTTTCATGCGCACCATTCTGATCACCGGCTGCTCCAGCGGCATCGGCTATCACGCGGCACATCATCTGAAATCTCTGGGCTGGCGCGTCTTTGCGACCTGCCGTTCCGAGGAAGATGTCGCGCGCTTAAACGAAGAAGGGCTTGAAAGCCTGCAACTCGATTACGAAGACCCGGCGTCCATCGAGGCCGCATGGGCCGAGGTCATGACCCGCACCGGCGGCTCCCTGGATGCGCTGTTCAACAACGGGGCCTACGCGATCCCCGCGCTGATCGAAGACCTGCCAGTCGCCGCTCTGCGCCAGCATTTCGAGGCGAATCTCTTTGGCTGGCACGATCTGACCCAACGCGCAGCGAAAGTGATGCGCGAGCAAGGCCATGGGCGCATCGTGCAATGTTCCTCCGTTCTGGGCTTCATCACCACGAAATTCCGAGGCTCTTATTCCGCCACGAAACATGCGCTTGAGGCCCTGAGCACGGCGCTGCGTCTCGAAATGCGCGGCACGGGCGTTCATGTCTCGATTATTCAGCCCGGCCCGATCCGTACCGACTTCCGCCTCAATTCGCGCAAACAGTTTGACCGCTGGATCGACTGGAAAAACAGCCCACAATCGTCGCGCTACGCGACCCTCACCAAACGGCTCTACGCCGACACCACCAAGCCGGATGCCTTCGAGCTTGGACCAGAAGCGGTGACGGACAAACTGCTCCGTGCGCTTGAGGACAAGACCCCGAAAGCCCGCTATCAAGTGACGAAAGTCACAGTCTTCACCTCCCTCGCGCTCCGCTTCCTGCCCGCCCGTGTCAGCGAATGGATGATGTCCAAAGGCTAGGCTCCGCTCCGCAAACGCGCTATGGCTGGTCAAACGCCCAGAAAAGCGCACCGGAAATCAGCGAGGAGGAGCCGCTCATGTCCGATACATTTCTCTATGTCATCGGGGCCGCCTGCCTTCTTGTGCTGGTCATTCTTGCGCTCGGCATCGGCCAGTTCGGACGCGGCGGCGTCGAGGGGGCGAAACGATCCAACAAACTCATGCAGGCCCGTATTCTCGCGCAGCTCGGCGCGGTGATCCTTGTGGTGATCTACGTGGCGCTGCGCAAATCTGGAAACTGACATGGTTGTTTTGAACAAGATCTACACCCGCACCGGCGACAAGGGCGACACCTCTTTGGGCGATATGTCCCGCGCGCCGAAACATGCAACGCGCGTGTCCTCTTACGGCACGGTTGATGAAACCAACGCGATCCTCGGACTTGCCCGTTTGCATGCCGAGGGCGACACAGACGCCGCCCTGTCCCGCATCCAGAACGACCTTTTCGATTTGGGCGCTGATCTGGCCCGCCCAAACATGGCCGCCGATTCTGAGGCCGGATACCCGGTGCTTCGTATCATCGACGCGCAGGTCGAACGCCTTGAAACCGAGATCGATGCCATGACCGCCGTGCTCGAACCGCTGAAAAGCTTCATCTTGCCGGCGGGCTCTCCCCTCTCCGCGCATCTGCACCACGCCCGCACCGTCGCCCGCCGAGCCGAGCGGATCGCGACCGAGCTGGCCGCAGAGGAAAACGGCGATGTGAACCCCGCTGCGGTCAAATATCTCAACCGCCTGTCCGACTGGCTGTTCTGTGCTGCCCGGATGGCCAATGACGATGGCAAGAACGATGTTCTCTGGGTTCCCGGTGCAAATCGGTAAGACGTTTCGCCAAAATGACGCTGCGACACAAAATGTCCCGAACGTGACGTTCGGGCTGCGTCTTTTTGCCGTTTGGGGCTATTTTCTGCATGAGCAAACGGCTAACAAGAGTGCCGGAGAGCTTTAAGAGCGCCCTGCGGGGCAGACTGCTATAGGGAGTTTACGCAAATGAAGGTGCTTGTGCCTGTCAAACGCGTGATCGACTACAACGTGAAGGTCAAAGTGAAGACCGATGGCACGGGTGTCGATCTTGCAAACGTGAAAATGTCGATGAACCCGTTCGACGAGATTTCTGTCGAAGAGGCGATCCGCCTCAAGGAAGCCGGGATCGCGAGTGAAGTGGTCATCGTTTCCATCGGCGAGAAAAAAGCGACGGATACGATCCGCAACGCGCTCGCCATGGGGGCCGACCGCGGCATCCTCGTGACCGAGGACCAAGGCGTCGACATCGAACCGCTCGCCGTCGCGAAAATTCTCGCGAAGATTGTCGAAGAAGAAGCACCGGAACTGGTGATCCTCGGCAAACAGGCGATCGACAACGATATGAACGCGACGGGCCAGATGCTCGCAGCACTTCTGGGCTGGGGTCAGGCGACCTTCGCCTCCGAAGTGCTGATTTCCGAGGGCAAAGCGGTCGTGACCCGCGAGGTGGATGGCGGTCTTCAGACCATTTCCGTCGCCCTCCCGGCCATCGTCACCACCGACCTGCGCCTCAACGAGCCGCGCTATGCCTCTCTGCCGAACATCATGAAGGCAAAGAAAAAGCCACTCGAAGAGAAAACCGCTGCGGATTACGGCGTCGACACCAGCCCGCGCCTCACGGTCGTCACGACCGAAGAGCCCGCTGGCCGCGAAGCCGGGATCAAGGTTGGCTCCGTCGATGAGCTTATTGCGAAACTCAAAGAGGGAGGTCTCGTCTGATGGCTGTTCTCTGTCTTGCTGAAGTGGCGGGCGGCGCGGTTGCGCTCGACGCCACCGCGAAAGCCGTTTCCGCCTCCGCGAAACTGGGCGACGTGACCCTTTTGGTCTGCGGCGCGCCGGGCGATGAGGCCGCGAAGCTTGAAGGCGTGTCCAAGGTGCTGGTCGCCGATGACGCCGCCTACTCCCATGGTCTCGCTGAAAACCTTGCCGCTCTGATCGTGTCTCTGGCGGGCGACTATTCCCACATCACCGCCCCTGCGACCACCACCGGCAAAAACGTCCTGCCGCGCGTGGCCGCGCTTCTCGACGTGATGGTGATTTCTGATGTGATCGAGGTTGTGGACGCCGACACGTTCAAACGTCCGGTCTATGCGGGCAACGCGGTCCAGACCGTGAAATCCGGTGATGCAGTGAAGGTCATCTCCTTCCGCACCTCCACCTTCGACGCAGCGGGCGCTACCGGCTCCGCAGCTGTCGAAGCGGCTGCAAGCGCGGGCGACAAGGGTCTCTCGTCCTTTGTCGAGGACAAGGTTGTCGAAAGCGATCGCCCGGAACTCACCTCCGCAAAAATCGTCGTCTCCGGCGGCCGTGGCGTGGGCTCCGAGGAAAGCTTTGCGATCATCGAAGCTCTGGCCGACAAGCTCGGCGCTGCGGTCGGCGCATCGCGCGCTGCGGTCGACAGCGGCTTTGCTCCGAACGATCAGCAAGTGGGCCAGACCGGCAAGGTCGTCGCCCCCGAGCTGTACATCGCCTGCGGCATCTCCGGTGCGATCCAGCACCTTGCCGGGATGAAGGACTCGAAAGTCATCGTCGCGATCAACAAGGACGAAGAAGCCCCGATCTTCCAGGTCGCCGACTTCGGCCTCGTCGCAGACCTTTTTGACGCCGTTCCGGAACTGACCGAGAAGCTTTGATAAATCTCTAAAAGAATGGACAAAAGGCCCGCCAAATTGGTGGGCCTTTTTGCTTGAGATGGGTCACAAAATGCGGGCAAGCGACTCTCTGAGCGCGTCTGCCGCCTTGGCATGGGCGACGGGACCGAGCATCTCCCGCGCGGCGGGCGCGTCGAGATCGGAATAGGTCATAAGACCGTAGCCCTGTTCGATTTCTTCTGGTGTGACGACGACCTCCACGACGTCTTTGACCAGCGGTCGGATGTCCTCGATCATCTCTCGTGTGACGAACAACGGGTCCGCACCAATCGCCTCACAGGCCGCCTCGTCCTCCGGCGCATGATCCGACACCCAAAGCAAAATCAGCTCGCCATGTAGTTTCTGCGCCATCGTCCGCATCCGCGCCCCCCAGGCATCGCGCAACTCTTGGCGCACCATCGAGAACTTCTCTTCCGAGACCTGCTCCAAGGTCTGAAGCAAATGCCGCGTGAAATTGAAGTCAGTGAAATCTACCTCGCGATAGATTGTCCGGAGCAGTGTTGAGGCGCGCAGGAAGCGGTCGTTGCGGCGTTGATGCACCGCGTAGAACCGGTTCGACATATTCTGGGCGCCGGAAATTTGCAGCACGGTCATCTTCGCCTTGGCGCAAATGTCGAGAATGCTGTCGTCGCCGAGGAAGACATCGAGCCCTGCGTTGACACAGCCAAGGTTCACGGTCTCGATCCCCGTACCCGCCTCCACCAGATCGGCGAAGGGCGCCTCGATATATTTGCCATAGGTTTCCGTGCCACCAAGGAAGACCACGTAAGGCACATCCAAGTCCTTTTGCGGCCCGCGGAAAAGCAGTTTCGATGTGCCATACCGGCACGGATTGTAGGTCAGGGCGCCGTCGCCCATGTTCTGATAAGCCATGTGTCCACCCACTGGTTCGTATTTCACCCGCAGAGCAGAGTCGCAGAGACAGGTTGCGAAATCGCTAAGCCGACAATTCATCATAGATTTTACAGGTCAGCTTCCCTGCCTTACCCCTTGAACCGAATGCAGCGTGGGGCGTAAGCTCCTGCGAAACCGAGCCAAGGAGTGAGCGGCATGGGCATCGAAAAAGTGGGCGTCGTCGGCGCCGGTCAGATGGGCAACGGGATCGCGCATGTCTTCGCGCTCGGGGGCTATCACGTCCTGCTGAACGACATCTCCCAAGACGCGCTGAACAAGGCCGTCGAAACCATCACAAAGAACCTCGATCGACAAGTGTCGCGCGAGAAAATCACGCAAGAAGAACGGGATAGCGCACTTTCCCGCATCACCACGACGCTCAAGCTCGAAGACCTCGGCGCGACTGATCTGGTGATCGAAGCGGCGACCGAGCGCGAGGACGTCAAGAACGCCATTTTTGAGCGCCTGCTGCCGCATCTGAAGCCCGAGACGATCCTGACTTCGAACACCTCTTCGATCTCGATCACCCGCCTCGCGTCCCGCACCGACCGACCGGAAAAATTCATGGGGTTCCATTTCATGAACCCGGTGCCGGTGATGAAACTGGTCGAACTTATTCGCGGCATCGCCACCGATGAAGAAACCTACCAGATGCTTCTGGGCGTGGTCGAATCGCTCGGCAAAACCGCAGCCTCCGCCGAAGATTTCCCGGCCTTCATCGTGAACCGCATTCTGATGCCGATGATCAACGAAGCCGTTTACACGCTTTACGAAGGCGTCGGGTCGGTGAAGTCCATCGACGAGTCGATGAAGCTTGGTGCGAACCATCCGATGGGACCGCTGGAACTTGCGGATTTCATCGGATTGGACACCTGTCTGGCGATCATGAATGTGCTGCACGACGGGTTGGCGGACACCAAATATCGGCCCTGCCCGCTGTTGACGAAATATGTTGAGGCCGGGTGGCTGGGCCGCAAAACCCAGCGCGGGTTCTACGATTACCGCGGGGAAACACCCGTTCCGACGCGGTAAAATCCCGGTCGATAGAGACAAAACAAAGGGGCCACTCAGGCCCCTTTTTCAATGTCGGCAAAGCGTCGGACTTTTGTCGGACTTTTGTCGGACCCTAAGCGTCGCTCAAAAGGCGTTACTGATCCCCCAAAGCCAAAGTGTGCTCACGCATCCAGTCCATGAACTCGCGGGTCTTGCTCTGCCACGGCTCAAGATCGGCCGGGCTCAACGGATCGCCGATGATCGGGGCCTGCGGCTTGTCCAACGCCTTGGCGATTTCATGCAGCAAGAGGCCCTGACGGACGCTCGCCGAAAGCTTGTCGGCCATATGATAGAGCCGCGTATTGTGTCCGGTGAAATGGATCGGCAACACGGTTGCGCCGGATTTCAGAACCATCTTCGCCGTGAACGGGTTCCACGGCTTTTCCTGCACCGGGCCCCACCAGGTCTCGGAGGTCGCCACGGCACCCGCCGGGAACAGGATGATCACCCCACCCTCTTTGAGAGTCGCCATCGCCTCATTGCGCATTTTGATCGACGCGCGGTGGCTGTCGGGCTCATGCGGGAAGGGCACAGGCAGCATGAAGTGATCGATCTCGCGAATGCCTGTGAGAAGCGAACGGGTGAGAATCTTGTAATCGGTACGGACCTGACCGATCAGTTCGGCCATCACCAGACCGTCCACCAGCCCGTGCGGGTGGTTTGCGACCACGACGAGCGGTCCCTCTGCCGGGATCTTGGCGATTTGCTCTGCGGGGGTCTTCACCTCGATCCCCATGACCTCAAGCGCCTGACGGAAGAACGGCTGGCCCATCGGCGTTCCCATCCGCTCGAAGCGGCGGATGCGGCGCAGAAGCGGCAGTTTGCCCGTAACCCATTCGATCGACCGAATGATCGCGACTTTCGACGGGTCGGAAAAGGTTCCGGCATAGGACAGCTTGCGGCCATCATAGCGGACGAAATCGGGATCGCCGGGTTTCGGCGCGTGGTCTGGAGTGTAGTCCGGGGCGTGGATCTCCGTCCCTTGGTCTTCGGGGTGAGACACTTTACATATCCTCGCCAAATCTGTCCTTGATCAGGGCTTCAAGCGCATCGGCCAAAGCGTCCGCGTCAGCCCCCTTTGTGGTGACGTCAATAGTCGTTCCTTTGGAAGCTGCCAACATCAAAAGCCCCATGATGCTGTCGCCGCCCGTACTCAGACCGTCTTTCGACACCTCCGCCTGCGCGTCGAACTCCTCGACCGTTTCCACGAATTTCGC
This sequence comes from Celeribacter sp. ULVN23_4, assembly GCF_054788345.1. NCBI lineage: Bacteria > Pseudomonadati > Pseudomonadota > Alphaproteobacteria > Rhodobacterales > Roseobacteraceae > Celeribacter > Celeribacter sp. ULVN23_4. The sequence goes on from NZ_JBTVYO010000001.1 coordinate 531,818, forward strand.
CGACGCCCGCGCGTGGAGCCCCTTCACATTCACGATCTCATGTGTGCGCGTAACAGACGCCATCTCTCCTCCTAAAACCCTGTTCTTTATTATTTACTTATCCGGTCAGCGGCCCTGAACGTCGAAACTGTCGATATATTTGCGCCCGGCATCCAATGCGTTGCCAACCGCCTCCGCAACGGTTTTGTGGCGCGACTTGGCGAGCTTGATCAGCATCGGCAAATTCGCGCCATAAATGATTTTCCTGTCATCATGATGACACGCCATCAACGAAAGATTGGACGGGCTTCCGCCGAACATATCCGTCACGACGACGACGCCGTCGCCAGCATCAACCTCGTCCGCCGCGTCGCAGATTTCGCGCTGCTTCAAAGAGCGGTCATGGTCCGGCTCGATGGAAATCGCTTCGATTCCCGTCTGCTTGCCCACGACATGCTCCACGGCGGCCAGATATTCCTTGGCCAGCCCACCATGCGCGACGATGACGATTCCGATCACGCCAGATACCCCGATCAGGTGCCGCCCATGCGGCGTTCAAGTTCTCTGTGTCTTATTGACACCGGCCAATTATGTTCCGCAAGGGCTTTGGACAGAATTTCGGCGAGCGTCACCGATCTGTGTTGCCCCCCGGTACATCCGAAAGCGATGGAAAGGTGTTTCTTGCCCTCTTCCTTATAGGCGGGCAGCAAAAGGAGGGTCAGCTCAAGCACCTTAGTGAAGAACGCCGCAAAGCGCGGGTCATTTTGGACATAGGCCTGCACCTTCTCATCCGTGCCGTTGAGGCTGCGCAGAGATGCATCCCAATAGGGGTTCGCGAGGAAGCGAACATCGAACACCATATCGACGCCCCGCGGCATGCCGCGTTTGTAGGAGAAGCTGTGCACCGAAACGGCCATTTCCGCCTCGCGCCCTTCGGCGAACCAGCGTTCGATCTCGTCGCGAAGCTGATGCGGCGTCATCTCGGATGTGTCGATCAAGATGTCGGCGCGGGTGCGGATCGGCACCAAAAGGTCGGTCTCGCGCGTCACCCCATCCTGAACGGTTTCGGCGGGAGCCAACGGGTGACGGCGGCGGGTTTCCGAATAGCGGCGGATCAGCACTTCCGCCGAGCTATCGAGGAACAGCACCTCGGCGTCATAGCCGGGATTGCGCCGCAGCTCGTCGATCAGCTCATAGAGGCCCGTCACGGAAAAATCGCGGTTGCGCACGTCGAGACCGAGCGCCAGCGGGCGACTGAGCCGCTCCCCCTCAAGAAGACGCGGCAGGAGCGACATCGGCAGGTTGTCGATCACCTCATAGCCGAGGTCTTCGAGCGCGTTGATGGCCGTCGAACGCCCGGCCCCCGAAGGGCCAGTGACCAGCACGATGCGCTGGGGGGCGTTGATCTGAGGGCTCTGTCCGTCCTCGGGACTGCTCACGCGCACCGGCCTCCTTTGAGCCATTGGATCAGGGCCGGGGCGAACTGCGGCCCCTCGACCTTGAAAAACAGGGGAATCGAGACTCCCAACAGAACCTTTTCCCGCAGGGGAGGCAAGCGGTCGGTTTCGCTTTGCGACAGATCGACGACCGCCCTGATGCGCACATGTGACAGCGGCGCGGCACGGAGCAGCCCAAGTCCGCGGGCTTCGATCATGCCGGACAGGGTCGCGGGCGCGGAACCATAGAGCCCATCAGCCTCTCGGCGCAACTCCGTGCGGTCATCGGAGACCAGATGCGCCCCAAACGCCATGAGCGTCAGGGCGAGCGTCGATTTTCCGCTACCAGAAGGCCCGAGGATCAGAAGACCGCTATCCGCGTCCAGTGCAACGCAGGAGGCATGAAGGTTCAGAGGCTGCGCGCCGTCCTCGCCCATGGCTCAGACCGGCAAGCCCACGACAAAACGCGCGCCCAGCGGATCGGAGGTGACATCGGCATCGGTCGGACGGATGTTTTCCGCCCAGATCACGCCGCCATGCGCCTCAATAATCTGCTTCGAGATCGCAAGCCCGAGACCGGAGTTGTTGCCGAACTGACCTTCCGGGCGTTCCGAATAGAAGCGTTTGAAGATCTTGGTCAGCGCCTCTTCAGGTATGCCGGGACCGGTATCCTCAACCACAACAAGCACGCGGTGATCACGCTTGCGGACCCAGACCCGGATTGCATCGCCATCTTCGCAGAAGGAAATTGCGTTGGTGATCAGGTTCACGAAGACCTGCGCCAGCCGCGCTTCGAGACCCGAGATGACAATCGGTTTCTCCGGCATGTCGGCAATGAATTCGACGCCTTTTTCCTGCGCTTCCTGCGACAGGTAGTCGATCAGGTTGCCCAGCATCTGGAGCAGGTTGAACTCTTCCTCATCCTCTTTCACCAGTTCACTGTCGAGACGCGAGGCGTTGGAGATGTCAGACACGAGACGGTCGAGGCGGCGCACATCATGCTCGATCACATCGAGCAGTTTGTTGCGGTGCTCTTCTTTCTTAATCATCCGCAGCGAGCCAACAGCAGAGCGCAGCGAAGCCAGCGGGTTCTTGATCTCATGGGCGACGTCGGCGGCAAATTGTTCGTTCGCGTCAATCCGGTCATAGAGCGCGGAGACCATGCCCCGCAGCGCCGAAGACAAACGGCCGATCTCGTCGGGGCGACCAGAGAGATCGGGAATACGCACGCGGCCCGGCGCCACCGTGCGGCTGTTCTTGTCGCGGCCGATCTCAGCCGCCGCAGCCAGATCGGCAAGCGGGTTGGCGATGGTGGAGGCCAGAACGAGGCTCAAACCGACGGAAACGAGAATGGCGATAACAAAGACCTGCAAGATTTGCTCGCGCTCGACGCGGACCAAATCGTCGATCTCCCCCTCGCCGGACGTCAGACCAATCGCGCCGATGGTCATCGGCCCGTCAGCGGTCTGCACCGTGATCGGCGCGGCGACGGTGAAGACCGTGGAACCTGCGGCATTGACACTGGTGTTAACCTGCAACTCGTTGTTCAGCGCCGGAGCAATGAGCCTGGCGACATGCTCGGCTGAGTTGGTGGGATGCTCTTCCTGCGGTCCCTTGGCGAGATTAACCGCGGACCACACTTTGTTCAGAAAGTCTGAGATGACGGTCGAACGCTCATTATGCTCGATACCCACACCTCTGACCAATTCGCTGCGCGGCAAACCTTCGGTCGAGGCGATCAGTGCGCCTTCGGTGTCATAGACATAGACCTGTTCGCGCAGCGGCAATTCCAGCCTCGCGAGCACAGCGGCAATTTTTTCGCCGCCCTCCCCCGCGTCGAGCTTGCCCTCCGCCCCCGCAGACAGTTCCAGCATATCGGCGACCAAAGCGGCCTCCGTGATCATCGCCATCTCACGTTGCGTGACGAGACTGTCACGGAACGGGTTGAGATAGAGAATACCCGCGACCATGAGAATGATCGCGACGAGGTTGAAGGTGATGATCTTCTGCGCCAGAGGCGAGCGGTTTACGGCGATGAAGCGGCGATGTTCCCGCTTCGCACGCAGCTCCGCATCGGAGGTGCGCGGCGCAATCCAATCGTCCCCGAGCACGACATCGGTCTCATCCTTGCCATGCGTCTTGGTGCGGCTCATGCCGGAAGAACGGAACATTACTCTTCGTTGTACCTGTAGCCGATGCCGTAAAGGGTTTCGATCGCCGAGAAGTCAGGATCGGCCGAGCGCATTTTCTTGCGCAGGCGTTTGATGTGGCTGTCGATCGTACGGTCATCGACATAGACCTGATCGTCGTAAGCGACATCCATCAACTGATCGCGGGATTTCACAAAACCGGGGCGTTGCGCGAGGGCCTGAAGCAGAAGGAATTCGGTGACGGTCAAGGTCACGTCACGGCCCTTCCAGGTCACCGCATGACGCAGCGGATCCATTTCCAATTCGCCGCGCACCAGAATTTTGGTTTCTTCGGTTTCCACCACATCGACGCCATCAATCGCTTCTTGGCGGCGCAGGAGCGCGCGAATGCGCTCCACGAGCAGACGTTGGGAAAACGGTTTCTTGACGTAATCGTCGGCGCCCATGCGCAGGCCGAGTACCTCGTCGATCTCATCATCCTTGGAAGTCAGGAAAATCACCGGCATGTTGGTTTTCTGTCGCACGCGCTGCAACAGGTCCATGCCATCCATGCGCGGCATCTTGATGTCAAAAACGGCCATATCCGGGAGACGTTTGTTGAACGCGTCCAGGGCCGACTGGCCATCATTGTAGGTTTCCACTTCGAAGCCCTCGGCTTCGAGGGTCATGGAAACGGAAGTCAGGATATTCCGGTCGTCATCAACCAAGGCGATACGCGACATGCACTGTTCCCTTCAACTGCTCAACACATTTTGTTTTTTTCGGACATAATCGGCATTTCAGCACTTCAAATCAAGCGAAACCACGAATCAGTCGTGATACTCAGAGCCATGAAACTCAAAAAATGACAAGGAATGACTAATATATCTCACTCGCTATCGCGACAAAATGCCATTTATGCTCATGATTCTGGCCACTTATGATATGTTTAAGCTTGTTTGCGCTACCTCGTGCATGGTTGCGCTAACCTTGACCTGTGTCCTATTTACCGCAGGGACAACCGTGATATAGCACAAGCGTCGGGCGCGCTGCCGCCCCGGGCGCGAAGGGCCCTTTTCGCGTCAGAGATTGATATCCACAAACGCCGTCAAGGACACGGCGAGGGAGCTTTGCATATGACGACCGGACGCGTGAACCCGGCTTTCACTCTTGAGGACCAAGGCATTACCGGGCTTGGTAACGTCTATTACAACCTGCTTGAGCCCGCCCTGATCCAAGAAGCGATCAAACGCGGCGAAGGCGAGCTTGGCCAAGGGGGCTCTTTCCTCGTAAGCACCGGCAAACACACCGGTCGTTCCCCCAAAGACAAATTCGTCGTTCGCACCCCGGACGTGGAAGACACGATCTGGTGGGAAAACAACAAACCGATGGATCCGGCGAAATTCGACGTTCTTCACGCCGATATGCTGGAGCACATGAAGGGCCGCGAGTTCTTCGTCGAAGATCTTTACGGCGGTGCCGATCCGGCCAACCGTCTCGACGTGCGTATGATCACCGAGCTGGCTTGGCATGGTCTGTTCTGCCGCACGATGCTGCGCCGCCCGGAACTTTCCGAACTGGACGACTTCACGGCGGACTTCACGGTCATCAACGTACCGTCCTTCAAGGCCGACCCGGAACGTCACGGCTGCCGCTCGGAAACCGTTGTCGCGCTGAACTTCGAGAAAAAGCTGATCCTGATCGGCAACACCGAATACGCAGGCGAGAACAAGAAAGGTGTCTTCACCCTTCTCAACTACATCCTGCCGGGCAAGGGCATCATGGCGATGCACTGCTCCGCCAACCACGCGCCCGACAATCCTGTCGACACCGCGATCTTCTTCGGCCTGTCCGGCACCGGCAAAACCACGCTGTCTGCTGATCCGTCCCGCGTTCTGATCGGCGATGACGAGCATGGCTGGTCCGACAAAGGCACCTTCAACTTCGAAGGCGGCTGTTACGCGAAAACGATCAACCTTTCGCCGACCGCCGAGCCGGAAATCTATGCGACAACGTTCAAATTCGGCACCGTGATCGAGAACATGGTCTACGACGAGCACACCAAAGTGCTTGATTTCGAAGACAGCTCTCTGACCGAGAACATGCGCTGTGCTTACCCGCTGCACTACATTTCCAACGCCTCGGAAACGGCGATGGGCGGTCATCCGAAGAACATCATTCTTCTGACCTGTGACGCCTTTGGCGTTCTGCCCCCGATCGCCCGTCTGACCCCGGCGCAGGCCATGTATCACTTCCTCTCCGGCTTCACCTCGAAGACCCCGGGCACCGAAGTGGGCGTGACCGAACCGATCCCGACCTTCTCCACCTGCTTCGGCGCACCGTTCATGCCGCGTCGTCCGGAAGCCTACGGCAACCTGCTGCGCGAAAAGATCGCGAAGCATGGTGCGACCTGCTGGCTGGTGAACACCGGCTGGACCGGCGGCGCTTTCGGCACCGGTTCCCGGATGCCGATCAAAGCGACCCGCAACCTGCTGCACGCCGCTCTCGAAGGCTCGCTGCATGACGTCGAGTTCCGTGAAGACGAGAACTTCGGTTTCGAGGTTCCGGTGTCCGTGCCGGGTGTGGCCGATGTGCTGCTCGACCCGCGTCGCACCTGGGCTGACAAAGATGCCTTCGACGCGCAGGCGCAGAAACTGGTTTCCATGTTCAAAGAGAACTTCGAACAGTACCTGCCCTACATTGACGACGACGTGAAAGCCGCCGCGATCAAGTAAGGCTCTCTTGTTTGAGACATATGACGCCCCGGACCATAGGTTCGGGGCGTTTTTCTTTGTACCCTCCGAGCCCTGTCGTCACCGAAGTGTCACGCCGCCCTGTCAGAACAGGGCCATGAAATATGCGCCTCTTTTCCTTCTCATCGCCGCCCCCGCTCTGGCACAGGAGACGGATTTCACCGACCCGGCGCTGATCGCAGCCGGGGCCACGGCGTTCACAGATTATTGTTCGTCCTGCCACGGTGAGGAAGCGCTCGGAGAGAATGGCCCCGACATTCAGGGATCGATTCTCAAAGACGTCACAGAAGCCGTACGCGGCATCGACCAGATGCCGGAAATTTGGCTCGATGACGGGGAACCCGAAGCCATCGCCGCTTTTCTTATGTCGCTGAACCCGAAAGTGGCGGAGATCAAACTGCGCCTTGAAGCCGCCAAGCTGAATTAAAACAGCCCGCGCCGGATCAGGTTCGCGCCCGCAACCAGCAGGACGAGTAGCGTCGCGCGTTTGAATTTCTTCTGATCCAGACGGTCCTGCACCCATTGCCCAAGCGCCATGCCCAAGAGAGCAGGCACCAACAACATCGCGGACAGCGGGATCGTCTGGGCGTTCAGAACACCGGACCGCAGATGCGCGATCAAAAGCGTGAGCGCGCCAGCGCCGAAAATCACGCCGGTGATCTTGATTTGCAATTTCTTCGGCGTGTTCACAGCGGTCAGGTAGGCGACCGTCAACGGCCCCCAGACCCCGGCAATCCCGCCGATCACGCCGGAGATCGCACCAAGGCCGAGATCGTAGAAGCTACGGTGATGTTCGGGAATGGTGAGCGCACGCCCGACGAGCAGGTAGCTGGCCAGAACCACGACGGCGATCCCGAGCGACAGGAACACCACGGATTGCGGCAAGATCACCACAAGCTGCGCCGACAGCATGATCATCACCAAGAGCGCCGCAATATAGAGCTTGTAGCGCACGGCCGCCTCGATGGCCTCCGCCACACCGCCACGCAGCGCCTGCCAGACGTTGGACACCACGGTCGAAAAGATCAGCCCTGCCAGCGCCAGTTCCGGCGACAGGAAAGACCCCAAGCCAGAGATCATGATCATTGGCATGGCAAAGCCCGTGGCGCCTTTGACGAAGCCCGCCAGAAGCGCGATGGCGATGGCCGCGATGACCTGCGGAAAGGTGAGAAGGGTCAGGAGACTGTCAATCATGCCCCCTGATAAGGGCGGAAGGCCGCCTGTGTATAGGGGAAACCCTGTGCCCCGATGCAGCCAGTGGTTTGCTTTGATTGGTCCAGAATCGCAGCAGCATCCACAAGGTCATTTTAAATCTCCAGAAAACCATTGTGTAAAATATTATTGCGCTGCGACTGCGAAGTGATTAGACAATCAGAAGACCCTGAGGAGGAGAGATTCCCATGGCCCTTGATCAACAGGAGCTGACCATGACGAACCCGATTTTGCCCGATCTTCTGTCCTTGACCGCCGCCGCAGTCGGTCCTGCCGAGGCGCTTCTGGACCGTGCCCGCGCGGCTCTGCGCATGGAGTTCATGGACGGCGACCGGATTTCCAGCCGCAAAATCGAGGCCAACCAAACCGCCGCCCACGGGCTTGCTTGGCTTGCGACCTATGTCGAGAGTCTGCGCCAGATGCAGAAATGGGCCGAAGCCTTGTCGGAGGAGGACAAGTTCGGCGAGATGGAGCAACTCATCCACCAGATCGCGTTTGGGGAATATCTGAATCAGATTTACGGCGGCATCCCGATGAATCAGGGCGAGATTTGTCGGCTTTCCGATCTGGGACTTGGCATCGTGCAGCCGAGCCATAACGAGGTCGTCAAACTCATGCTCTCCGGCAATTCCATCGCTGCGCGCACGCGGCTGGTTGAGCTAATGCGCGACAACTCCGGTCACGCGACCTTTGGCGCGTCCGGGCTTGATGACGAGCTGGAAATGATCCGCGACCAATTCCGCCGCTTTGCCGAGGAAAAGGTCACGCCCTATTGCCACGAATGGCACCTCAAGGACGAGTTCATCCCGATGGAGATCATCGAGGAGCTGGCGGAACTCGGTGTGTTCGGTCTGACGATCCCGGAAGAATACGGCGGCTTCGGATTTCCGAAAGCTGCGATGGTTGTGGTGTCTGAGGAGCTGTCTCGCGGCTATATCGGCGTTGGCTCACTCGGCACCCGCTCCGAAATTGCGGCGGAGTTGATCCTTGGCGGCGGCACCGAAGAGCAGAAACAGAACTGGCTGCCGAAACTGTCCTCCGCAGAAATTCTGCCGACTGCCGTGTTCACAGAACCGAACACCGGATCGGACCTCGGGAGCCTGCGCACCCGCGCGGTGAAAGAGGGCGAAACCTACACGGTCACCGGCAACAAAACATGGATCACCCACGCCGCGCGCACCCATGTGATGACGCTTCTGGCCCGCACCGATCCGAACACGACGGATTACAAAGGCCTGTCGATGTTCCTGGCGGAGAAAACGCCGGGCGACGATGAGAATCCCTTCCCCACCCCCGGCATGACCGGCGGGGAGATCGAGGTTCTGGGCTATCGCGGGATGAAGGAATACGAGTTGGGCTTTGACGGCTTCAAAGTCGATGCGAAGAACCTTCTCGGTGGCGAAGAGGGCAAAGGCTTTAAGCAGCTCATGGAAACCTTCGAGAGCGCCCGCATCCAGACCGCCGCCCGCGCCATCGGCGTGGCACAGAACGCGCTTGAGGTCGGGATGCAATACGCAGAAGACCGCAAGCAATTCGACAAATCCCTGATCGAATTCCCGCGCGTGTCCGGCAAGCTGGCGATGATGGCGGTCGAGATCATGGTGGCGCGTCAGCTCACCTATTTCTCCGCTTGGGAGAAAGATCACGGCCATCGCTGTGACCTGGAAGCGGGCATGGCAAAGCTCTTGGGCGCGCGTGTGGCTTGGGCGGCGGCAGACAATGCGCTGCAAATCCACGGCGGCAACGGCTTTGCGCTTGAGTATCAGATTTCCCGCATCCTCTGTGATGCGCGTATTCTGAACATCTTCGAAGGCGCAGGAGAAATTCAGGCTCAGGTGATCGCGCGGCGTTTGCTGTCCTGATCCTTCTCTGAAGACCAATTAGAAAGGCGGTGCGTCCTGCGCCGCCTTTTTTGCGAGCCGATCGAGAAATCGCTCCCGCGCGGCAGGGAGGCGGCGGTCGGACAGTTCTGCGGCGATTTTCGTCAAAAAATGTCCGGTGGTCAAAAGCCCCTGACCAATCTCCGTGAAATCGAGCGAAGATTGCCCCAAGAGACATTGCGGCAGGGGCAACAACCGATCCGCCCAGTCCCCTGCGCCCTGCCGCGACACGGCACGACCGGTTTTCGGGGAGACATAGATCAGATCATCTGGCGAGCCGCTGACCGCGCAAGAGGAGAGATCGAGGCCAAAGCCAAGTTCTTCCAACAGAGACACTTCCCAATGCAGATAGGCCAAGGGCCACATCGGATCCGTGCCGATCTTATCAAAAAGCGACAGGCTATCTGCGTAAAGATATCCGTGCGCCTCGCGCTCCGGGAGCAGAAAGGACAACATCGCCGCCGTCGCCGACATGCCCGCCAGCGCCAATGGATCGCCAAGCACATGAGCACGGCTTTTCACCGGCTCGAATGTAAAAGTGCCGAGATGATCTTCGATCCGGGCTTTCCACGTCACCGCGACTTGCCCGCCGGGTTGCAGATGCGGCGTCATCTTGCGCGAGATGCCGCCCCGCACGACGCCCGCATGACGACCGTGATCGGGGGTGAACACCTCGACAATCACCGAGGTTTCGCCATGTTTGCGGACGGCCAAAACCACCCCTTCATCGCGCCACTCGATCATGCGCCTGCTTCATTGTCGTTGCAAATACTCACATGACCCTGCCCCTCCAAGCGCGGAAGGTCAATCAAGGAGGATCAGTCGGAAAGACCCGCTTCGTCCAAAAGCGTGCGGCCCTGACGGTCCTCGACTTCGATGATCCAGAGGTCCGGGTCAAAAGAGCGCTGTTTGGCGAGGGAGGCATCCACTGTGCGCTCCTCGCCTTCGGCCAGAACCCTCCATTCGCGGCGATCTTCCATCAGGTTGAATTCGCGTTGAAAGGCTTTCGCCTGCCCGTCGAGCGTATTGAGTTTGATCATCACCGCCCCCGCCGTGGCGTCGCCTTTTTTCACGACGAAAGCGGGAATATCGGCAAGGCGCAGCCGCGTCAGATAGGCCGAGACCCAGACATCTGCGGTCAGTCGCGCCATCAGTTGCCGTCTTTGAAATCGAGACCCATCTCGCCGTAACGCTCCGCCTCTTCCAACCAGTTCGGACGCACTTTCACCTGTAGGAACAGGTGGACCTTGCGGTCGAGGAACTCGGAGAGTTCTTCACGGGCGGCACGGGAAATGCGTTTGATCGTCTCGCCGCGTTTGCCGAGGATGATGCCCTTGTGACCGTCGCGGGCGACATAGATCACCTGATCGACCTTGGCGGAGCCGTCCTTGCGCTCTTCCCAGTTCTCGGTCTCGACCGTGAGCTGATAGGGCAATTCTTGGTGCAGGTTCAGCGTCAGTTTCTCACGGGTGATCTCCGCGGCGATCATGCGCATCGGCAGATCGGCGATCTGATCTTCCGGGTAGAGCCACGGGCTTTGAGGCAGCTCGCGCGCCAGCCATTTGCGCAGATCTTCGACACCCCGGCCTTTTTCGGCGGAGATCATGAAGGTCTCCACGAATTGGCGACGCTCGTTCATCTTCTCGGCCAAACCGAGGAGCTTCTCCACGTCAACCATATCGATCTTGTTGATCGCGAGGGCGATTTTCTGTTTCGGGTTCGAATGTTCATCCAGAGCGTCCAGAATGGCTTCAACGCCTTCGGTGATGCCTTTGTGCGCTTCGATCAGAAGCACGACGATATCGGCGTCAGCAGCACCGCCCCAAGCAGCAGAAACCATCGCGCGGTCAAGACGGCGACGGGGTTTGAAGATACCGGGCGTGTCCACGAAGACGATCTGGCTGTCGCCTTCCATCGCGACGCCGCGAATGCGGGCGCGGGTGGTTTGCACCTTATGGGTCACGATGGAGACCTTGGCCCCCACCATGCGGTTCAAAAGCGTGGATTTGCCAGCGTTCGGCTCGCCAATCAGGGCAACAAAGCCCGCGCGGGAGGTCTGGTCTTCAGCCATGTTTGGCCTCCAGTTTTTGCAAAAGCGCCTTGGCGGCGGCCTGTTCGGCATGTCGTTTCGAACTTGCCTCAGAGCGTTCAGCTTCGCCACTCTCAAGCGTCACTTCAATGGTAAAGACCGGTGCATGATCCGGCCCTTTGCGGGCCACTTCGGAATACTTGGGCGGTTTTTGCCCACGGGCCTGCGCCCATTCCTGAAGCGAGGTTTTGGCATCGCGCGCATCGTCTTCGACACGGTCGATCCGTTTGCCCCAGAGTTTGCGAACAAGCGCTTTCGCCACTTCGAAACCGGCATCGCGATAGACGGCCGCAATCACGGCTTCCATGGCGTCGGCCAAAAGGGCTTCCTTGCGGCGCCCACCGGACATCATTTCAGAGCGACCCAGTTTCAGCACAGCACCGAGATCGATCTGGCGGGCCACGTCGGCACAGGTTTCCTTGCGCACCAGGGCGTTGAACCGCGGGGCAAGCTGGCCTTCTGAGGCAGATTTGTCTTTCTCGAACAGAGCCTCCGCCATCGTCAGGCCGAGCACGCGGTCGCCGAGGAACTCAAGGCGCTGGTTGTCGGGACGGGTGGGCGAGGAAATCGAGCTGTGGGTCAGGGCGCGCACAAGCAGGTCGGGCTGAGAGAACTCATGCCCGAGCCGCGTTTGGAACGCTTGGATATCGGCGGAAATCTTCACTGTAGAGCCTTAAAGAAACGATCTTTGCGCCAGTCCCAGAAGTAGACGAGACGAGTCCCGGCCGAGGAGAACATAACACGGCTGACTTTGCCCAGAAGATATTCTTCGGGAACAAAGCCGACACCGCCCGCAGATTGCGCCAGACGGCTGTCGGCGGAATTGTCGCGGTTGTCGCCCATGAAGAAGTAATTGCCTTCGGGCACGGTATAGACCGGCGTGTTGTCGAGAGAGATGTTGCGGATGTTGAGGATCGAGTGCTGACGGCCACCCGGCAGGGTCTCGATATATTTTTCTTTGAGACAGTCGCCGCCCTCGCCCGGCGTGTTGGTGCAAGCGGGATGACGTCCAGCCGCGCCTTGTTTTTCGAAGGTTTCGACAAAGTCACCATCGCGCGTCTGCGGCACTTCTTCACCGTTCAGGAAGATCACGCCATCCTTGATCTGCACCTGATCGCCCGGCAGGCCGATCAGACGTTTGACAAAGGTGCGGTGCTGGGTCGGGTGTTCGAAAACAACAATGTCGCCGCGCTCGGGCTCATGGCCGAGAATACGGTTGGTGACCGGGCAGAGGAAGTTGACCAGTTTCGGGCAGGACCATTTCGAGTAGCCGTAGCTCATCTTGTTGACGAACAGGAAGTCGCCGATGAGCAGCGTGTCTTTCATCGAAGACGACGGGATGTAGAAAGGCTGGAGGAAAAACGTGCGGAAGACCCCGGCGATCAGCAGGGCATAGACCACTGTTTTGACGGTTTCGACCAGACTGTCCTTGGTGCTGCTCATGGTTTTGTCCTTTTGAAGGCTGCCACCGCGATATGAAAGGCCCGGGTTGGGGTGTCAAGGCACACGCCTGTGATGGCGAGGGTTTCCCCGGAAAATACCGGCGTTTTAGGCACCTTCAGCCAGAGGACGGGCTTCGATCACCACAAATGCCTGTGCCCAGGGGTGATCATCGGTCAACGTGACATGGATAATGGCCTCATGTCCCGGCGGCGTCATTTCATCAAGACGCTCTTTCGCCCAGCCCGTGACCTCCATCACAGGCTGGCCGGTGCGCAGGTTCTTCACCGCCATGTCTTTCCAGGAAATGCCCATCGCAAGGCCGGTGCCAAGCGCCTTGGAACAAGCCTCTTTGGCAGCCCAGCGCTTGGCATAGGTTCCGGCGACATCGCGGCGACGCTCGGCCTTGGCCTGTTCGGTCTCGGTGAAGACACGAGTCTTGAACCGCTCCCCGAAACGCTCAAGCGTGCCGGAGATACGGTCGATATTCGCGAGATCAGAGCCGATGCCGAGGATCATGCGCGTCCCTTTCCGTTACGCCCGAACCTCGTCCATCAGGCGGCGCATTTCATGAATGGCCGGGATGATACCGCGGAAAATCGCTTCGCCAATGAGGAAATGGCCAATGTTCAACTCGGTAACCTCCGGCAGGGCAGCGATGGGTTTTACCGTTTCATAGGTCAGGCCGTGTCCCGCGTGGACCTCAAGCCCAAGCGAATGCGCGAAAGCCGCCATGTCGGTCAGGCGTTTGAGTTCGTCGTCACGCTCGGCAAATTTGCCTTCGGCATGCAAATCACAATAAGCGCCGGTGTGCAGCTCGACCACAGCAGCCCCGATGCGGTGAGCGGCCTCAATCTGGGGCTGGTCGGCGGCGATGAAGATCGACACGCGCGAGCCGGCTTCACGCAAGGGCGCAATGAAATGGGCGAGACGGTTTTCCTCACGCGCGACTTCCAGCCCGCCCTCGGTGGTCCGCTCCTCGCGCTTCTCCGGCACAAGGCAGATCGCATGCGGTTTGTGGCGCAGGGCGATTTTCTGCATCTCGTCGGTCGCGGCCATTTCAAGGTTCAACGGCACGGAGAGATTCGACACCAGCGCTTCGATATCGGCGTCGGTGATGTGGCGTCGATCTTCCCGCAAGTGCGCGGTGATGCCATCGGCCCCGGCCTCTTCCGCCAGTTTCGCCGCCCGGACCGGGTCCGGATAAGCCGAGCCGCGCGCGTTGCGCACGGTGGCGACGTGGTCGATGTTCATACCAAGGCGGAGTTTCGCACTCATGATCCTATTCCCAGACGGTTCGCATTTGCCCGGACAATACTGCGCAGAACGGGAAAGGAAACCGACAATCTATGATACCGCCGATCAAGGCTTGTGCGCGGCTTTCTTCGCCTGTTTCTTGCGGCGCAGCTCTTCGAGCTTGGCTTTGAGCCGACCGCGACGGCGGGACTGATAGGCAGAGATCATCGGCAGCGCGACGTAATAGGCGACCATACCCGCGATGAGGCCCGGAATGATGCCCCCGACAAGATAGGGAAAGAAGATCTCGTGCCAGAACCGGATGAGCGCGTCCCAATTGCTGTCCTTATCCGTGAACAGGGCCTGAAAATTGCGCCAGAAGTCATCGGCGGCGTCAAAAAACTTGCCGATAAAACTGCGCTCGTGGTGATGGTCGAACCGGGTGCCAAGCAAAAAGTGACCCATCTTGAGCGAGATCACCCCAATCGGCACATAGGTCAACGGATTGCCCACAAAGGTGGCCAGAAGTGCCGCGATCACATTGCCTCGCATCAGCTTGGCCAGAAGGGCGGCGATGATGAAATGCAAACCAAAGAACGGGGTGAAGACGGTAAAGACACCGACGAACACGCCGCGGGCGATCTTGTGGGGCGTGTCAGGCAAACGGTGCAGGCGGTGCTGCATATAGCGCACAGCCCGCCCCCAGCCGCGTTTCGGCCAGATCCATTGCGCCAGCCACTGCAGCGGCGTCAATTTATCCCGGCGTTTGAAAACCACGTTGTCCCCCGCAAACCCGTTCAGGGCCGCCTGTCCAAGTTCCTGTACCGGCGCACCCGTGCCACTTCGCTTTCCGCTTCGAGCGCGAGCATAACGGCATGCAGATGCTCCACGTCTCTCAGATCGACGTCCACAATCAGGCGATAGAAGTCCGGCTTGCGCTCCTGAAAGCGCAGGTCGGCGATATTGGCCTTCTGCTCACCGATCAACGTACAGATCCGGCCCAGCACCCCGGTGTCGTTCGAAATCGTGATGTCGAGCGACACGGTATATTCCGGCGCGTGCGGCCCCGCATGCCATTGCAGATCGATCCAGCGGTTCGTCTCGGCCTCAAGCTCTTCGAGCGCCGGGCAATCGATGGCATGGATCACCACACCTTTGCCACGATAAGTGATGCCGACGATCCGCTCGCCCGGCACCGGCTGACAGCAGGAAGCGCGGTTATAGCTTTCGCCTTCCGACAGACCGAGCACGGCACGGTTCGAATCTACCGCAGCGCTTTCGCGCACCAGTTCCGGGTAGACCGTGCGCACGACGTCGGAGGCGGCAAGTTCAGCAGAGCCCAAACGCGCCAAAAGCTCCACGGAATTGGTCAGCGACATTTGTTTCGCGGCCGTCGCGAGCGCTTTCTCAGAGGCCTTCTTGCCGACATGCTCAAACGCCACGCGCGCCAGTTCGCGGCCCAGCTTGACGAAACGCTCGCGGTCCTCTTCGCGCAGGGACTTGCGGATCGCCGCCTTGGCGCGCCCGGTGACAACGATGTCGAGCCATGTGCCCTGCGGGCGTTGGCCTTCTGCGGTGAGAATCTCCACCGACTGACCGTTTTTCAGCCGGGTCCAGAGCGGCACGCGAATGCCGTCCACCTTGGCCCCGACACAGCTATCGCCGATCCGCGTGTGGATCGAATAGGCATAGTCCAGCGGCGTTGCGCCTTTCGGCAGGGACACCACCTCGCCCTTAGGGGTGAAGGTGAAGACCTTGTCGGAATACATCTCCAGCTTGACGTGTTCGAGGAATTCGGAGTGATCTTCCGCATTCTCAAACCGTTCCGTGAGCTGGGCGAGCCATTTCGCCGGATCGACCGCAAAGGGGTTTTGCGCCCGCACACCATCTCGATAGGACCAGTGCGCCGCCACGCCGCTTTCGGCCACTTCGTGCATCTGGCGGGTGCGAATCTGCACCTCCACCCGCTTGCCGTCGCGGCCCGAAACCGTGGTGTGGATCGAGCGGTAACCGTTGGATTTCGGCTGGCTGATGTAATCCTTGAATCGGGTCATCACAGAGCGCCAACGCTGGTGGATCACACCAAGGACACGGTAGCAATCCATCTCGCTATGGGTGATCACGCGGAAGCCGTAGATATCCGACAGGCGGGAGAAGCTTTGCTGTTTCTCCTCCATCTTGCGCCAGATCGAATAGGGTTTCTTGGCACGCCCGAACACATCGGCCTCAATGCCTTCGCGTTCCAGCTCGGCGCGAATGTCATTGGTGATCTTGTGGATCACATCGCCGGTTTCGCGTTGCAGCGTGATGAAGCGGCGGATGATCGAATTGCGCGCTTCCGGGTTGATGACACGGAAGGAAAGGTCTTCCAACTCTTCGCGCATCCACTGCATCCCCATGCGGCCCGCGAGCGGCGCAAAGATGTCCATGGTCTCGCGCGCTTTCTGGAGCTGTTTCTCCGGGCGCATCGACTTGATCGTTCGCATGTTGTGCAGACGGTCAGCAAGCTTGACGAGAATGACGCGCAAGTCTTTCGACATGGCCATGAACAGTTTGCGGAAGTTTTCCGCCTGTTTGGTCTCTGTCGAGGAGAGCTGCAGGTTGGTGAGCTTCGTCACCCCGTCCACCAGCTCGGCGATCTCTTCGCCAAACTTGCGCGCGACCTCTTGATACGAGGCGCGAGTGTCCTCGATCGTGTCGTGCAACAGCGCGGTGATGATCGTCGCATCATCCAGCGATTGCTCGGTCAGGATTGCGGCGACGGCGACGGGATGGGTAAAATAGGGTTCCCCGGAGCGGCGGAACTGCCCCTCATGCATATCTCGACCGTAGGCATAAGCCTCGCGGATCAGATCGGCATTTGTCTTGGGGTTGTAGTTGCGGACCAGCGCGATCAGGTCTTCGACATCGATCATTTTGGTCCGCGAACTCCGTAGATTGGGGCGCGATCGCCCCGCATCTTAATTCTGACCCTGCGCTTCCATAAGGGCGCGCAGCAGTTTCTCTTCGGACATATCGTCCTCGGCCGGTTTGTCAGATTCCTGGCCCATGAGAAGCGCCATTTGATCGTCTTCCGGCTCATCGACCTCAATCTGGGTCTGATGGCTCTCGATCATCCGCTCGCGCAGGCTGTCGGCGGACTGGGTTTCCTCGGCAATCTCGCGCAGGGCGACAACCGGGTTTTTGTCATTGTCGCGATCGACAGTCAGGGACGAGCCAGATGCGATCTCGCGGGCGCGGTGGGCAGCGAGCATCACAAGCTCGAAGCGGTTCGGAACCTTGTCGACGCAATCTTCAACGGTCACGCGGGCCATGGGATCTCCAATCGTTCGGACGGGGGTGCAATTCAAAGGCTCTATTTAGGCGCTCACTCCGCCCTTGACAAGCGCCCTTTCAGATCATTCTAACCCTATTTTTACAGGATTTCGACCTCTGCGAGACGTTTCACCTCGCTTTTCTCCTCCTCAGGACGGGCCGCGAGCATCTCTTCAACGGTTTTCCCGAGGATCGGGTGCACCCAGTCGGGCGCGAGATCAGCAAAGGGAATCAGCACAAAAGCGCGATCCTGAATGCGTGGGTGCGGCAAGATAAGCTGATCCGGGGCCTGTACGCTTTGCTGCTCCAGCGGCAATTCGATCCAGCTCTTCACCAACGTCTCATTCGGAAGAATGGCGCTTTCGCAAGCAATCAAATCGAGATCAATCGGCCGTCCAGCCCAACGCGTCTTGCGCACGCGGCCATATTGATGCTCCACCTCATGCAGGATCGTCAGGACAGATTCGGGAGACAACGACGTTTCGATCTCAGCGACGAAATTGATGTAGTCCGGCCCCGCGCCTTTCGGAAAGCAGGGCGTCTCGTATATTTGACTGACGGACTTGATCTTGAGCCCCTTGCTCATTAATTCGCGCACAGCTGCTCGCAAGGTCTCAAACGGCGCTCCAACGATTGAAGGCAGATTGGCGCCGAAGGCTATCCATACGCGTTTTTTCGCCCACTCTTCGATGTGATTTTCCAACGCCCTCAACCGCCCTATATATTTAGACAAGTTTTGATTTGGCTGATTTCATACTATCTCACTGTGCAGAAAGCCAAGAACAACCGACGTTCCAATTTGTGGATGTCCAAAAAACAAGACAAAAAGGACCCTTAGATGTTTTATAAAGATGAACGACTTGCCTTGTTCATTGATGGATCGAATCTTTACGCGGCCGCCAAATCGCTCGGCTTCGATATCGATTACAAACTTCTTCGTCAGGAATTCATGCGCCGCGGCAAGCTCCTTCGCGCATTTTATTACACTGCCCTGCTCGAAAATGATGACTATTCGCCGATCCGCCCACTGGTGGATTGGTTGAATTACAACGGCTTCAGCATGGTCACCAAGCCGGCCAAGGAGTTCACCGACTCCATGGGCCGCCGCAAGATCAAGGGCAACATGGACATCGAGCTTGCCGTCAACGCGATGGAACTGGCACCGCATGTGGATCACATCGTGCTGTTCTCCGGCGACGGCGATTTCCGCCCTCTGATCGAAAGCCTGCAACGTCAAGGCGTGCGCGTTTCCGTGGTTTCCACGATCAAATCGCAACCGCCGATGATCGCCGATGAGCTGCGCCGTCAGGCCGACAACTTCATCGAGTTGAACGATCTGAAAGACGTCATCGGCCGCCCACCGCGCGAGCCGCGCGAAGACGAAGTGTACGAAAACTGATTGAAAGCCCCCTCGCCGGGGGCTTTTCTTTTCCCGGTCGTTGCACTCACCGGCGTTCGCCGCTACCTCTGAAAAAGATCAGGAGCGCGACATGACCAAGACCCCACTCACTCTCTATCTCGCCGCCCCGCGCGGTTTCTGCGCCGGTGTCGATCGAGCCATCAAGATTGTTGAAATGGCGATCGAGAAATGGGGGCCGCCCGTCTATGTGCGCCACGAGATCGTCCACAACAAATTCGTGGTCGACGGTCTCAAGGCCAAAGGTGCGGTTTTCGTCGAAGAGTTGAGCGATTGCCCAGATGACCGCCCGGTGATCTTCTCCGCCCATGGCGTGCCGAAAGCCGTCCCCGCCGAAGCCGCCAAGCGCGAGATGGTCTATGTCGATGCCACCTGCCCCTTGGTTTCCAAGGTACATATCGAGGCGGAGCGCCATCACGCCGAAGGGCTTCAGATGATCATGATCGGCCACGCGGGTCACCCGGAAACCATCGGCACCATGGGCCAATTGCCGGAGGGCGAGGTGCTTTTGGTTGAGCAACCGGAGGATGTCGCCGGGCTGGAAGTTCGTGATCCTGAGCGGCTGGCGTTCATCACCCAGACCACCCTGTCGGTCGATGACACGGTGGATGTGATCGCGGCACTCCGCGCCCGCTTCCCGCATATCGTCGGCCCGCACAAGGAAGACATCTGTTACGCCACCACCAACCGCCAAGCGGCGGTGAAAGCCATCGCATCAAATATCGATGCTCTTTTGGTAATTGGAGCGCCGAATAGTTCAAATAGCAAACGTCTGGTCGAAGTTGGCAAAGCCAATGGCTGCGCCTATTCACAGCTTGTGCAACGCGCCCCGGACATCGACTGGCGCGCGCTTGAGGGCATCACTTCTGTCGGCATCACCGCCGGAGCCTCTGCCCCGGAAGTGCTGGTCAACGAGGTGATCGACGCCTTCCGCGCGCGTTACGACGTGACCGTGGAACTGGTCGAGACCGCACAGGAAAATGTCGAATTCAAAGTGCCGCGTGTGTTGAGAGTGCCCGCATGAGCGGGGACGATCCGACCCTCTCTATCTATGACGCGCAAGCCGAGGCCTATGCCGCGCGCAATGTGCAGCTCTTTGAGCTTCCCCAAGCCCAAGCTTTTGCGGACGAACTCCCAGAAAACGGATGCATTCTCGATCTCGGGTGCGGTCCCGGGCAATATGCTGCTTGGTTCGCGCAGCAAGGATTTCAGGTCGAGGCCTGGGACGGCTCCAATGAGATGTGCGCTCTGGCAGCGCAGCATGAAGGCGTTTCGACACGACAAGCTCTATTCCATGAATTGGACGCGAAGCAGGCCTATGACGGCATCTGGGCCAATTTCAGCCTGCTCCACGCTGAGCGAGATGCCCTCCCCGACTTGCTTTCTCGCATTCACCGCGCCCTGAAAACCGGCGGCATGTTTCATATCGCCATGAAACTCGGAGAAGGCGCCGGACCGGACCAATTGCAGCGGTATTATACCTATTACAGCGAGACCGAGCTTGAGGGGCTTATGCAAAGCGCAGGCTTCACAATCACGGATCGCCGCCTGTTCGAAGGTGTAGGGCTTGACGGCACCGCCGGGCACTATATCACCCTGCTCTGTCATGGCTGAATTTTACGCATATACCGACGGAGCCTGCTCCGGAAATCCCGGCCCGGGCGGCTGGGGCGCTTTGCTTGTCGCGAAAGACGGCGAGACCGTGCTCAAAGAGCGCGAACTTAAGGGCGGCGAAGCAGAGACCACCAACAACCGGATGGAGCTTTTGGCGGCGATCACGGCGCTTGAAACGCTCGAACGCCCGTCTCGCATCACGGTCGTCACCGACAGCGCCTATGTGAAAAATGGCGTCACAGGATGGATCCACGGCTGGAAACGCAACGGCTGGAAGACCGCAGCGAAAAAGCCCGTGAAGAATGTCGATCTTTGGCAACGTATTGATGAGGCGCAAAAGCGCCACGATGTGACATGGGAATGGGTCAAAGGCCACGCGGGGCACCCCGAAAATGAACGCGCCGATGAACTGGCCCGTGCCGGTATGGCCCCGTTCAAAAAGGCCGCGACATGACACCTCTGGCGGCGCTCGATTACGCCTCGGTGATCGTTTTCGCGATCTCCGGCGCATTGACCGCCTCCCGCGCCCAGCTCGACATTGTCGGCTTTGCCTTCATCGCCTGCCTCACAGCTGTCGGTGGCGGGACGTTGCGCGATGTGCTGCTCAATCGCGATGCGGTGTTCTGGATCGCCGACCCGACCTACATCCTAATCGCCTGCCTCGTCGCAATCGTCGTCTTTTTCACCGCGCACCGGTTTGAAAGCCGCCTGAAAGCGATCATGTGGGCCGATGCTGTCGCGCTCTCCGTTGCCGTCGCAGCGGGCGCAGGTGTCGCCCAGACACTCGGACAGCCTCCCGTGATCATCGCCTTGATGGGCGTGGCAACCGGATGTTTTGGCGGGATGATGCGGGATGTGGTCTGTAACGAGGTGCCTTTGGTGCTCAAGCAGGGAGAGCTTTACGTCTCCGCCGCTTTGGCTGGCGCAATCGCACTTCTGATTGCGTCTTATTTCGAGGCCCCAAGGGAAATTGAATTTATTGCCTGTGGTATTTTGACATTCGTGCTGCGCGGGGGAAGCCTGCTTTGGGGCTGGTCTTTGCCGGTCTACAAATCGCGCCCACCGCGCTCTTAAGGCTCAAACCTTAATATACCACGTCGCCGCCACGGCAAGGCAGCAGGCGACGAACCAGCCACCCGGCCGGAACATGAGCCAGAGCGCGAGGCTGAACAAGATACGCGCGATCATGCCGGGAACTGAGAGAAGCCAGATCATTTGCGTCCCTTACTTTCGACCCGAGATCGCTTTCCACGCCCAGATCAGGACCATCGCGCCAAGGATCGCCCCGACGAAGCCCGCCGCCACACCCGACAGCATCAACAGAAACCGCAGGACAAGCCCGCCGATCAAAGCGCCGAGCATGCCGATGACGACGGTGGTGATCAGGTCGGTTTTCAGATCCATGATCCGCGTGGCGATAAAGCCTGCGGCGGCCCCGTGATGATGAGAAACAGAACGGGCATGACGCCCTCCTATCGCTTGCGCCAATGGGTCGGCACGATGATCAGCGCGCCGATCGAGGAGACAATCGCATTCAATCCCGGAGAGCCGAACCCGACGCCAAACATCAGCTTCACGAAATAGGCCAGAAATGCGCCACCGACACAGATGATGATCGAGGGCAGATAACCGTTGCGGGTGAAGCCGGTCTTTTCACAAATATACCCGACGATCCCCGCAATCACCACCGTGCCGATCAGAACTGGAAACATCGGTTTTCCCTCACGCGAAATGGCTGCCTTTGGGGAGGTCCAGCCCTTTCAGAATATCTTCCACAGCCATAGCACGTTTACCTTCGCGCTGCGCGGTGAGAATTTCGACGGCGCCGTCACCGCATGCGATGGTAAATGCGCCGATGACCTCACCCGGTGCGCCGGATGCGTCCACTGCACGCGACATATGGAACTTGATCCGCTCCCCGTTCAACGTGGCCCATGCGCCGGGAAAAGGCGAGAGGCCACGGATTTGCCGGTCGATTTCGACCGCCGGGCGGGTCCAATCGATTTTCGCCTCGGCCTTGTCGATCTTTTTGGCGTAGGTCACGCCCTCTTCCGCCTGAGGCTCGGGAACAAGCCGGGGCAACGCGTCGAGCGCGACGGTGATCGCATCGGCGCCCATCTCGGACAGGCGATCATGCAAGAGCGCGGTCGTGTCCTCTGCGGTGATCTCGGTTTCTTGGCGCAGCAGAACAGGACCGGTGTCGAGCCCGGCTTCCATCTGCATGACGCAGACGCCAGTCATTCCATCCCCTGCAAGGATCGCGCGATGGATCGGCGCCGCCCCGCGCCAGCGCGGCAAGAGCGAGGCGTGGATGTTCAGGCAGCCGTGTTTCGGCGCATCGAGAATGCTCTGCGGCAAGAGAAGCCCATAGGCCACCACCACAGCGACATCAGCGTTCAGCGCCTCAAACTCCGCCACATCCGACGAGCCTTTGAAATTCAGCGGATGACGGACGGGCAGGCCCAGCTCCTCAGCACGCGCCTGCACAGGTGTCGGGCGATCTTTCTTGCCCCGTCCCGCCGGGCGCGGCGGCTGACAATAGACGCAGGCGATCTCATGGCCTGCATCGACCAAGGCCTCCAGAACCGGAACGGAGAAATCCGGGCTACCCATGAAGATCACTCTCATTTCATGGCTCCCATCTTCTTCGCCTTTTTCAGAAACATCTGACGTTTCACCGGCTTGAGATTGTCGAAATACATTTTGCCGTTCAGGTGGTCGATCTGGTGCTGCACAGAGGTCGCCCAGAGCCCAACGAAATCGCGCTCTTCCATCTCGCCCGCCTCATTCAGAAACCGCACGGTCACGGCGCGCGGGCGGGAGATCACGGCGGACATGCCCGGGAGGTTCGGAGAGGCTTCCTCATGCTCGCGCGATTGCACAGACGCGTGCAGGATTTCCGGGTTCGCCAGCTTGATCGCCTTGCCGCGCTCGTCAGAGCAATCGACCACGGCGAGCTGTTGCATCACCCCGATCTGCGGCCCGGCCAGACCATAGCCCGGCATCGCGTCCATGGTCTCAACCATATCCGCCCAGATCGTGCGAATCTCATCAGTGATCTCCGCAACCGGCGGCACGGCGATCTTGAGCCGTTTGTCGGGATAGGGCAGGAAAGCGCGTTGGGTCATGTATAAGCCTCTTCAAGACGGGCGCGGGCCTTGGCGTCGAGCCGGTCGAAATGCACAAGACCATCGAGATGGTCATATTCGTGCTGGGCGATGCGGGCCTCGGCCCCGTCCATCTCCCGCGTGTGGGTCACGCCATCAAGGTCGGTCCACCTGAGCATAATACGCGTGGGCCGCCGCACCGTTGCGGTGATGCCGGGGATCGAGAGACAGCCCTCATCCATCTCGCAGGTGTCATCCGACAAGAACGTGATCTCAGGGTTGATCGCAACGAGGGGCGATTTCTCCCCCTCTTTCCATGTCGCATCCATCACGAAAAGCCGTAGCATCGCGCCAACCTGGGGTCCGGCAAGGCCCCGGCCCGGCGCGGCATACATGGTCTCGAACATGTCGGCGACCAGCGTGTGAATCTCGTCAGAGATTGCCCCCACCGGCACACATGGAGTGCTCAGGCGGGCATCCGGCCAGAGCAGGATTTCCCGCACCGCCATCAGGGCCGCGTCCGCTCGCGTTTGAGCTTTTGCATCTTACGGGTGATCATCTGGCGCTTGAGCGGTTTCAGGTAGTCGATGAACAACACACCATCGAGGTGGTCGATCTCATGCTGCACACAGGTCGCCCACAGCTCATCGAACTCCTGTTCATGTGGTTTGCCTTCGACATCCTGCCAGCTCACGCGCACCATCTTCGGGCGCTCCACCTCGGCATATTGGCCGGGAATGGACAGACAGCCCTCCTCATAGACGTTGCGTTCGTCGCTTGTCCACGTCACCTCGGGATTCACCAAAACCATCGGCTCGGGTTTGCCATCCGACTCCTTGGCGCAGTCCATTACGAGAAAGCGCTTGGTCAGACCGATCTGCGGCGCAGCGAGGCCGATCCCCGGCGCATCGTACATGGTCTCAAGCATGTCATCGGCAACCCGCGCGAGTTCTTTGTCGAACTCGGTCACAGGGTCACAGACCTTTTTCAAACGCGGGTCGGGGTGGATGAGGATCGGTTTCAATGTCATGAGATGCATGTAGTCAATGCGCCCGCTGCACGCAATATCGCTCCCGCGAAAACGCGCAGCCCCTCTCGCGGGATTTTCGGTTTTCTTCGGACCAAGAGCCTGTTTAGGCTCACCCAACCATCCCAATGGAGCATTTCATGACAAATCCGCTGTTCGACCCGATCATCAACCGCTTCGGCACCCATTGCGCAAAATGGGACAAGATGGAGGACATCTATGGCGTGCCTTCTGAGGACGGGATCGCGATGTGGGTGGCCGACATGGATTTCCGCCCGCCCGCAAGCGTGCAACGCGCACTTGAGAAAATGACTGCGCATGGCGTCTACGGCTATTTCGGCGACGAGAGCGATTACCTCGCTGCGATCCAATGGTGGATGAAGACCCGTCACGGTTGGGATGTGGAACCCGAATGGATTTTCACCACGCACGGTCTGGTCAATGGCACGGCGATGTGTGTCGATGCCTTCACGCAACCGGGTGACGGTGTGCTTCTGATGACACCGGTTTATCACGCATTCCACCGCGTGATCAAAGCCGCCGGGCGTGAGATCGTCGAATGTCCTCTGGCGATGGAGGGTGGCAAATACGTCATGGACTTCGAGACTTGGGACGGGCTGATGACCGGCAAGGAGAAGATGCTTGTGCTCTGCTCGCCGCACAATCCGGGCGGGCGCGTCTGGACGCGTGCAGAACTCGAAGGCGTTGCGGCCTTCTGCAAACGCCACGAGCTCATTCTGGTGTCCGACGAAATTCACCACGATCTGGTGATGCCCGGACACAGCCACACGCCGATGGCACTGATCGACGGGATCGCGGATCGGCTGATCATGATGTCCGCCACGACGAAGACCTTCAATATCGCGGGCACACATTCCGGCAACGTGATCATCGCGGATGAAAAACTGCGCGCGAAATTCGCGAGCCGCATGGCAGCCCTTGGGATTTCACCGAACTCCTTCGGCCTCGAAATGGCCACCGCCGCCTATAGCCCGGAAGGGGCCGCTTGGGTCGATGAGCTTGTCGCTTATCTCGACGGCAATCGCCAGCTTTTCGATGCCGCCATCGCAGAGATCCCCGGTCTGACCTCCATGCCTTTGGAAGCCACCTATCTCGCTTGGGTCGACTTCTCCGGCACCGGCATGTCGCGCGAGGAGTTTACCGCCCGCGTCGAAAAAACCGCCCGGATTGCGCCGAACCACGGCCCGGCTTTCGGGACCGGAGGCGAGCTGTTCCTGCGGTTCAACCTCGCAACGCCGCGCAGCATTGTGGAGACGGCCTGTACCCGTCTCAAAGAAGCATTCAGCGATCTTCAGTGATCACAGGCGCGGCAAAAGCGCGACCGGCGCGTCATCGGGCCGGTCGTAATCGAGCGGCGGCTTGTCCGAAGCGCAAGTCGCCCGCTTGAATTCAAAACTCATCTCGTGATCTTCCTCTGTCGAGGCAACGATCAGCGCCTGATAGAGATGTTTCGACCCGTCATAGACATCGACAAGCCCGCGCAGATGGTCGGCATTGTCGCGATCCAGCGCAAAGCCGTTCTCCCACGTCCGCAGAATCGGATAGGTCTCATCCCCGACCTTCACTCGAAGGCGCGACCGCTTTTTCAGGTCACGTTTGCGTGCCAGTTCAAGACCTTCCAGCACCTCTTTCGGCAAAACATCCGTCATGGCATCCCCCAGGCAGTCAATCTGTCTCCCTTATAAGATGGCATGAGAAGGATTTCGGTCAAGTTAACCCTAATGGCGGCTGGCCAAGCAAAAGCGCAGAGTCACCCTATTGCCGCACCTTGGGTCGCAACACATGGGGCATGCTGGGATCATAAAGCGCACTGTCCTTGAAATCCGCCACCTCCCCCAAGGCCGGGCCGACAAGGATCAGAGCCGTGCGCGTAATCTTTTCCGCCCGGACCTTTTCGTGAATGTCACTGAGTGTCCCACGGATCAGACGTTGATCCGGCCAGCCCACCCGATAGGCCACCGCCACAGGACAATCCGCGCCGTAATAGGGGGAAAGCTGCCGTTCGATCTCACGCAGATTGCGAATACCCAGATGAATGGCTAAAGTGGCACCGGTCTTTGCGAAATTCTCAAGCGTCTCTCCCTCCGGCATCGAGGTCGATTTCATCGACACACGCGTCAAAACGATGCTCTGCGCGATCTCCGGGATGGTCAATTCCTGCCCCAGAGCCGCAGCCGCAGCCGCATAGGCAGGAACCCCCGGAATGATCTCGTACGGGATACCATCAGCACGCAAACGACGAATTTGCTCGGCAATCGCGCCATAGAGAGATGGATCGCCACTATGCACACGTGCGACATCAAAGCCATATTCATGTGCTTTTTTGATTTCGAGGTGGGTTTGATCCAAGGTCATCGATGCCGTATCCAAAACGATCGCCCCTTCCGGCGCACCGGCGACAACCTCTGGCGGAACAAGCGAACCTGCGTAAAGGCAAACCGGACATTGCCCGATGATGCGTTCCGCTTTTTTCGTGAGGAGTTCCGGATCGCCCGGCCCCGCCCCGATGAAATAAACCGTCATTGCATGTCCTCCAGATGGCGGTTTCCGACGTCCTGCAAATCTCCATCAATCCGGCGGGCGTAGCCGCGCGGCGTGAACATACGCGGCCCTTCGCCAAGTTGTGCAAGCCGTGTGTTCGACGACCCGATCAGTACAACGGTCAACATATCGACCTCATCGACTTCCAGTTCATCCAGTCGACGATAGCGCACATGCTCAGTCGGACGACCAAGGTTCGAAGCCAGCATAACCGGCGTATCCGCCGGGCGATGCTGCAGCAAAATCTCCCGCGCCTCGGCCAAAAGTGTGCGGCGTTTCTTGGACACGGGATTGTAGAAGGCAATCACGAAATCTCCTTCTGCGGCGGCCTTCAACCGGCGGACGATGTCACCGCGCGGGGTCAGCAAATCCGACAAAGAAATTGCACAGAAGTCATGTCCCAAAGGCGCACCGGCCCGCGCCGCAGCGCCTTGAAGCGCAGAAACACCCGGCGAACAGATCACCTCAACTCGGCGCGCGGCATCGGACACGCCTTGCTCGTCCGGCCCACGATCCAAAAGTTCGAACACCAGCGCGCCCATGGCGTAGATGCCCGCGTCGCCCGAACAGACCAGAGCGACATTCTTGCCTTTCGCAGCCTGCTCCAAGGCATAGCGACAGCGATCCTCTTCGCCACCCAGCGGAAAGTCACTGCGGATTTTGCCAGCAGCGAGCGGACCGAGAAGATCAATATAGAGGCCATAACCGACAAGTTCCTCGGCTTCAGAGATCAATTTAGATACTTCCGGCGTCCGCCAGCTTGCCTGCCCCGGCCCGATGCCAACGACTGACAAACGACCTCGGGCCCTGCCTTTCAAGGCGATGAACGGTTCTTCCGAGCGGGTCAGCGCGCAGGTTGTAGCAGCGGTTTTGCGCTTCTCCGAAACCAAGACACCGCCCGCCGCCAAGGCCGCGCCCTCCGCGACGCCGTGGCATCCGACCTCGGCGAACACCACCTCAGAGGGGTTCGCAAGGCGCGCCGCCTGTGCTTCCAATTCTTCCGCTGTGAACAACCTCAATGGCACGTCGAGACGATTGGCCAAAGCGATCACTGCCGGCTCATCCGCTTTCAAATCAATGGTGTTCACCGAGGCAATCGCCCCCGGAGCAATCCCTTGATCCACAAGCATATCAGAGACGTTTTGCCAAAGCTCCTCCGGGTCCGCATTACGCGCGCAGCCGACGCCGAGGGCATAGCGCTGTGGATGATAGACGAGACGTTTGGGGCCCGATTCAGTGGGGGCATCCGTCACGGACAGCGTCACCGCGCCGTCTTCGTCGGTCAGGTCGAAAATGTTCTCGCCTTCCATCGACACACCTTCTCCGGCGAGCAAAGCAGCCATGGCGGATTTGGCGTTTTCAGGATTGGCGAGGCGATAACCCACAGGAGGTTCGTCCAGTGCGATGCCGAGCGCGACGTCCCCTGCGGTGGTGATAGCGGCTTTCGCGGCAAGGACTTGCGCGATCTCTTGCGCCAGACGGTTCGCCCCGCGATGACCGCCAAGAAGCGGCACAACAACGGAGCCGTCATCCGACACGGAGATCACCGGCGGTTCGCTGGTTTTGTCGTTCAACAGGGGCGCGACGGCGCGGATCAGGATACCGGAAGCGCAGACACCAATAACCGGAATCCCCGCCGCAAAAAGATCGCGCACATGATCTAAAGCGTTGGGAAAGCTGATCTTTGCGCTGGTCCGACCTTCCCGACCATGTAGTTCCGCGCCGAGGGCGACAGCGATCTTGGTGGCGATTTTCTCGCCGGAGGCGCTAAGCGCAACAACAACAGGGGTCACAGCCATGGATCGGCCCCTTTCACGATGAGGATCATGGAAAAATACGGTGCCTTTTCAGGCGCTTGTCCGAGCGGCATGACACGTTCCTCTGGGGTGGAGGCCCGTTCGATATAAATCGCCTTGCCGGTCAGATCCGCCGCCTCAATGGCCGCCCGTACCGCCGCAAAATGACGCCCGAGTTTCATCACCACAAGCGTGTCACAGGGCGGTAGGATTTGCGTCGGCTTTGCGTCGGACAAACGTCGGGCAAGTTCGGGGGCGGGGAGGATGGTCACCACCTCATTGCGCGCGGCGAGCGGCAAGCCCGCGACGGCAGCACAGCTCATGACGGAGCTGACGCCGGGCACGACTTCGACCGGATAATCGACGCGCAGACGGGCATAGAGATACATGAAGGAGCCGTAGAAAAACGGATCGCCCTCGCACAGCACCACGACGTCATGACCGGCGTCCAATTCGGCGCGAATGGCGGCGGCCCCGAGATCGTAGGCTGCCTGTGCAGGGGCACGGTTGACGGTCATTGGGATGTCCATGACGATCTCGCGCGTGCCCGGCGTGATGTGATCCGCCGCAATGGACCGCGCGAAAGACGTGCCACCCGCGAGCGTTGGATAGGCGATGACTTTGGCCCCCGCAATCAGCCGCGCCGCCTTGAGGGTCATCAACTCGGGATCGCCCGGGCCGAGACCGATGCCGTAGAGTTTTCCGGTCATTTCGTGAGGCTCCATTGCGTGACGGGCATGAAGGGTTTCCAGCCCGACAGGCTGCCGACGGGTTTGGCGCGGGACACCGACAGACGGGTGAGATCGCCACCAAACTCGCTGCGCAGCGACAGGAGCGTGGCCTCACCCTCCAGCGTCACGGCATTGGCCACAAGACGACCGTGGGGTTTGAGCGCGGAGAGGGCGGTATCGACCACCTCGCGCGTGAGACCGCCGCCGATGAACACCGCGTCCGGGGCAGGCAAATTGGCGAGACTGTCGGGCGCTTTCGCGTCGATGAGCTTGAGGGCAGGCGCGCCGAGCGCCAAAGCGTTCTGCGCCGCCAAGGCTCGGCGATCGGCACGATGCTCGACACCAATGGCGCGGGCATCGCGGGCGGCGCGCATCCATTCGATGGCGACAGATCCGGAGCCGCAGCCGATGTCCCAAAGCAGACCTCCGCGCACCGGGCCGAGCTTGGCGAGGGTCACGGCGCGAACCTCTTGCTTGGTCATATTGCCATCCGAGACAAAAGCATCGTCGGGCAGACCGAAGCGCGGCAGGATCGTCGCGCCCGCTTCTGCGATAAGATCGACGGCAAGCGTGTGGAACTCCGGCACCTCATGCGACCAGTCGCCAGCGGTGCCCTCAAAGCGGACTTCTTCAGCCCCGCCCATGTGCCCGAGCACTGTCAAACGTGAAGGTGAGAAACTACGATCCCGCAAAATTTGCGCAACTTCTGACGGGCTATTTGAGCTATTTGTCAAAATGAGCAGTTTTTGTGATGCGGCAAGAAACGGGATGATCTGCTCTGCCGGACGCCCGTGAATGGTCAGGGCTTCACAATCGGCGAGCGACCAGCCCATGCGGCAGGCGGCAAGTTGAAAGGCGGAAAGCTGCGGGTGGTAGAGGATTTCCGACGGGGCGATCTCCCGTCCTATCCGCGCACCAACGGAGTACCAAAGCGGATCGCCGGTGGCGAGTACGACAACGCGCCGACCGCGCAGAGCCTGTAGTTCGGAAATCAGTGCGTTGAAAGGCGAGGGCCATGCTCGGCGCTCGGCTTTGAGCGTCGCGGTCAGCGTGTGATGTCGCTCCGCGCCGAAGATCACTTCGGCATCGCCGAGCACGGCGCGGGTGGCCGGGGCGAGGCTGGCGAGACCGTTGTCTCCAATGCCGATGATATGAAGCCAAGGCGCGCTCATTCGCCGATCTCCGGCAAACCGACCGCAAGCGCGTTGACTGCGGCGGAGGCGATGGCTGATCCACCGCGACGCCCGCGCAGAGCGATGAAGTCGCAGCCGAGTGGATTGGCGGCAAGCTCAGCTTTGGATTCGGCGGCACCAACGAAACCGACAGGAAAACCGAGGATCAGGGCGGGTTTAGGAAAACCCTGCTCGATCCGCTCCAAAAGGTGGAACAGCGCGGTGGGGGCATTGCCGATGGCCACCACGGCACCGTCGAGATGCGGTTCCCAGAGGTCTACGGCGGCGGCGGAGCGGGTGGTGCCGAGTTCCTTGGCACGCTCGGGCACGGTGGGATGATTGAGCGTGACGATCACCTCATTGCCCGCCGGGAGATAGCGGCGGATGATCCCGGCCCCAGCCATTTCACAATCGCAAAGGATTGGCGCGCCGGATTGGAGCGCTGCGTGACCGGCACCATAGGCACCGGAGGAATAGGCGAGACGATCCGCCACTTCGACCATGCCGCAGGCGTGGATCAAGCGGATCGCGAGGCGTTCCATCCCCACGTCGAACCGATCCAACCGGGCCTCTTTGCGGACGGTGGCGAAACTCTGGGCATAGATCGCCTGCGGATCCTTTTCATAGGGGCGCATGGCTTAGCCTTTGGTTTTGCGCGCCGACTCGGGGCCGAGCGGGTGGTTGGCGTGCGGGTAGACCGGATGGTGGTGATCGTGGCCATGATGGTGGTCATGGTGATGATCATGCCCGTGACTGTGATCATGATCATGATCATGGTGGTCATGCCCCGTCGCCTCAAGCCGACACAGGCCGGTGCAGAAGCTATCGCAAAGCGTGCAATCGGCGACGTTCGAGCCGGGCGCGGAGGCCCCCTGCCCTTCAACGTGGTGGTGATGGCTTTCCTGCACCGCGCCGACTTCGCCCTCGAAACCGATCACTTCCGTGCGGTATTTGCAGAGCACACAGGTCGGCGGCGGCGTGTGGGAGAAGGCCGGATGCTGGCGATCCTCGGGGCGGATGTGATGGTGATGGCCGCTCTCAAGGGCCAGAACCTGTTCACGATAGCCACAGATGCCGCAATTCGGGATCGGCATATCACCGTCCTGTTCGAGCACCCGTTCCGCGAAGGTTTCCAGCACCTTCGGATGATCGTTGAGATAGCCCGCTTTGACGAATTGGATGTCAGGGTGTTCGGCAGCGACCTGATCTGTAAAACCATAGATGCGGTCGATCAGGATACCGGTGAACAGGAAATAGGGGAAGACGATGACCCGTTTGTAGCCAAGTTTGGCGACCTGTTGCAGGCAGGGTTCGACCAGCGGGAAGGTGACGCCGGAATAGCCGATCTCGCACCACCCAAACCCCATACCTTCCCAGAGAAACCGGGCGATCTTTGCGACATTGGCATTGGCGTCCGGATCAGAAGCGCCGCGCCCGATGACCACGAGACAGGTGTCGTGCATCGGCATCTCACCTAGTTCAGCATTGGCGCGCTCGACGGCTTCCTGCACGCGGCCTGCTGCGGCGGCGATCATTTTCGGATCGACACCCAGTTCCCGGCCGTAGGAGACCTCGATCCCGTGCTTGGCGGCATAGGTATTGAGCACCGTTGGAATGTCGTTCTTCGCATGCATCGCGGCAAAGAGCATCCCCGGCACGGCAAGGATACGGTCGCAGCCAGCCTCGCGCAGACGATCAAGACCATCCCGCAGCACAGGGTTGGCGAATTCGAGATAGCCGTAATCGACAAGCCAGTCGGACGGCAGCAAAGCAGGGAGCTTGTCCGCCAAAACGGCGAACTCCTCCACTGCGGCCTGACTGCGGGAGCCATGGCCACAAATCATAACACCGGTTTTCATGGGATCAGGCCTCTTGGGGCTCAGCCTCGATCTCGGCCTCAGATTCAGCCTCTGCGGCTTCGTCCTCTTTCTTCCCTTTGATCGCGCCCCAGACCGCGATTGCGATCGCGGCTCCGATGGCGGCACCAGCGAGCCAATGGTTGTGGCCGGCCATTTCACCGATATGGCCCGGATGCGCGAGCGCCGGGGCGGCGAAAAGGGTGAAGATAAGTGCAAGACTACGTGTCATGGCATTTCCTTGTCTGTGGCCCCCCAATTCCGGGTGTTTGGACCGTCTTGAATTCAAGGAGGCTGGGACGTCTGACGATGCTGCGCGTGATCCCCGAATTGGGTCGATCCGCTACCGCCAACCTCTCTGGTCCCCTATCGGGACGTCGTCATGAACTTATCTATAGGCAGGGTCCTGACAGCACGCAAATGCTTTCGCAGTTGCAGCGCAAACATGTGCAAATGCGCACCATCAATGCGCTCGCAGTCCTGTTTGCACAGAAAGCCAAAGCCTTTAGGGTCTGCTGATCACAAAGGAGGCCCCGATGGGATATCTGCAAAACGGCACCTGGCATGACCAGTGGTACGACACCAAATCCTCTGGTGGCCGCTTTCAGCGGACCACCACCGGATATCGCCACTGGATTACCCCGGACGGCGCGCCCGGCCCCTCAGGCGAGGGCGGTTTTGCGGCAGAAAGCGGGCGCTATCACCTTTATGTCTCCTATGCCTGCCCATGGGCGCACCGGACCCTAATCTTCCGCGCCCTCAAAGGCTTGGAGGGCCACATCAGCATCTCGGTCGTGCATCCAGACATGCTTGGCGACGGCTGGACCTTTGCCACGGACTTCCCGGAAACGACCGGCGACACGCTTCTTGGAAACACCTTCCTGCGTGACGTCTACATCACAGCGGACCCGCAGGCCTCGGGACGTGTGACTGTGCCGATCCTTTGGGACAAGAAGCTGAACACCATCGTGTCCAACGAATCGGCAGAGATCATCCGCATGCTCAACTCCGCCTTCGACGGGATCACCGGCAACACGCTGGATTTCTGGCCGGAAGAGCTGCGCGACCAGATCGAAGCGGTGAACAGCCGTATCTATGACACGGTGAACAACGGCGTTTACAAAGCAGGCTTTGCCACCACGCAAGCGGCCTATGATGAGGCCGTCGATCCGCTGTTCGAAAGCCTCGACTGGTTGGAAGAGCTTCTGTCGAAAAACCGCTATCTCGTTGGCGACCGTCTGACTGAGGCCGATTGGCGGCTGTTCACCACATTGGTGCGCTTCGACAAGGTCTATCACACGCATTTCAAATGCAATCGTCGGATGGTCAAGGATTACCCGAACCTCTGGGCCTATACGCGCGAACTGTACCAGATGCCGGGCATCCGGGAGACCACCCATTTCGACCATATCGTGCGGCACTATTACTACAGCCACGATACGATCAATCCGAACCGGATCGTGCCTGTCACGCCGGAGTTGGATTTCGACGCACCGCATGGGCGCGACCAAACGGAAGCAAAGACCTTGGCGCTCTAAGAGGCCACCTTACCATAATGCTCCACCATCGCGGCCAGATCGCCGGGATCGACCTCTTTCGGTAAGAAAGCACAAGCATTCGCGACATGTTGAAAGATCGATCCGTCGGAGAAAAAGGTCGAATTCGTGGTGAAGATGACGCGTGTCTGCGGCGCACGGTAGCTGGCGTAATCCGCGATGGCAAAAGCAGAACCGCCATCCAGAACCAGATCGAGCACGATCAAATCCGGAGGCACGTCCTTTTGCAGCTCCTTGATCGCGGCGCTCTGACCGGACACCAGAGTCACAGACATGCCCTGACGCTCCAAAAAGCGCTGCCAAAGACGCCCGATCTCCGGGCTGTTTTCAACAATCAGAATCTGCATAGGTGTTCCATCGGGGCCTGAAACGACATGGCATGACCCAAGGCACAACGCGTTCAATGGGGTGTTTATTAAGCTTATTTTAACGAAGATTGAGCCATCGGACAATTGACCGAAAGAACAGGTCGTCGCGGTTGAAGCTGAGATTTTGTCTTGCATAAGCCCCCCGCTGGGGCAAAACACATGCCATGACCGATCAAACATCACCTTCCACCCCGACATGGATCACCCTTTGCGAAGGGTGCAAACGCTCCGATTGGGCCGAGCGCGGCGATCCACAGACCGACGGCGCGCATCTGGCCGACGCCGTCGAACGTCGGGCCGCGCCAGCGGGCATTCACACGCGCCGGGTGAGCTGCACCATGGGCTGTGAGCGGGCCTGCAACGTGGTCATTCAGGCCCCCGGCAAGATCGGCTATTCCCTTGGAAAGTTTGACGGCACCGAAGCCGATGCGGAGGCCATCGTGGCCTATGCCCGACTCCATGCCAGTTCCTCATCCGGACAGGTGCCGTTCCGCGATTGGCCGCAGGGGGTGAAAGGGCATTTCATCTCGCGCCAATTGCCGGTCCCGATCGAGACTTCGGAAAAATCATGAGCCATCGTCGCGATCATGGCGGCGGGTTGGACGCCGCGGTGGCCCGTTGGGGCGGAGAGAAATCCGATTGGATCGATCTCTCGACCGGCATCAACCCGGAGCCTTACCCGATCGGCGAGCTTTCCGAAAGCGGCTGGAACGCGCTTCCCGATGCCGCCGCGCAGGATGCTTTGATACAGGCCGCGCGCAGCTTTTGGGATGTGCCGCATGGTGCCGCCATTCTGGCCGCGCCCGGCGCTTCCAGCCTGATCGCGCGTCTCCCCGCGCTCTGGCCCAAAGGCAAGGTCGAGATTCAACCGCCGACCTACAACGAACATGCAGGGGCGTTCGAGGCACAGGGTTGGGAGGTGATGACCAGCGATCCCGCGCGCAAGGCCGATGTGCAAGTGGCCGTGCATCCGAACAACCCCGACGGGCGACTTTGGCGTGACGAGGCCTTCACCGCCCCGTTCACCATCATCGACGAGAGTTTCGGCGACGTGGTGCCGGAAGAGAGCCATATCGCCCGCGTCCGAGAGGAACGCACCATCGTGCTCAAGAGCTTTGGCAAGTTCTGGGGGCTGGCCGGAGTGCGACTTGGCTTTGCCATTGGCGCGCCCGAGTTGATCGACCGTTTGGCTACGCTGATCGGCCCTTGGGCCGTGTCCGGACCGGCGCTTGAGATTGGCACGGCGGCGCTCAGCGATCCGGAATGGGCGATGCGCACACGGATCAAATTGGCACAAGATTCTGCACGTTTAGACAATCTTATGGAAAATAAGGGCGCAAAACTTGTTGGCGGCACCACCCTGTTCCGGCTGTATGACGTGGGCGACGCGCATGCGGTTCAGGCCCGGCTGTCCGAGGCGCGGATCTGGTCGCGTATTTTCCCCTACTCAAAGCGTTGGCTGCGGTTGGGCCTGCCGCCATCGGATCGTTGGACGCAACTGGAAGCCGCCGTGGAGGCCGCACTTTGAGCACGGCGCTTGCCCTCACCATGGCCCTGTTGCTTGACGCCGTTTTTGGCGAACCGAAATGGCTTTGGAACCGTGTGCCGCACCCGGCGGTGCTGATGGGGCGGCTGATTGGATGGGCTGATGCGCGGTTCAATACGGGGACAGGGCGGAAGGTCAAGGGCACCGTGCTCGTCGCCGGATTGGTGATCGGCGCGGCAGCGCTTGGGCTGCTGCTCGGGCAAATCCCGTTTCTGGAAATCCTGCTCGGCGCGGTGCTTTTGGCACAGAAATCCTTGGTCGATCATGTAAAGGCCGTGGCGCGCGCGCTTGAGCGCTCTCTCGCAGAGGGACGCCACGCCGTGTCGATGATTGTCGGACGAGACACGACCCAGATGAACGCGCCTGCGGTCGCACGCGGGGCCATCGAATCGGCGGCGGAGAACTTTTCTGACGGGGTGATCGCCCCCGCTTTCTGGTTTCTCATCGCCGGGCTGCCGGGGATCTTGGTCTACAAGGTGGTGAACACCGGCGACAGCATGATCGGCTATCGCACGGAGCGGCATCGCGACTTCGGCTGGGCGGCGGCCCGGCTCGATGATGTGTTGAACCTGATCCCCGCGCGCCTCACTGCCGTGCTTCTGTTTCCGTGGGGCAAGCCCCTCAGCCTGTGGCGCGAGATCATCACGGAAGCCCGGCGGCATCGTTCCCCGAATGCTGGTTGGCCGGAAGCCGCCCTTTCGCGCTCCCTCGGTGTCGCGCTGTCTGGCCCGCGCGCCTATCACGGCGAAATGCGCGATTATCCTTGGGTCAATCCAGAGGGGCGCGAGGCCACGATCCGCGATATAGACGCCGCCTGCGCGCGGCTTTGGACGGCATGGGCCTTCGTCCTGATCTGCGTCGCCATTCTGTCATTTGCCTGACCGCCCCAGCCTCGTTATCGTGCCTCTCAATCTGACTTTAAAAGGTAACCCCATGCGTTCTCTCGGCCTCGTGCTCGCCCTCTCCCTTGCCTCCCCTGCTTTTGCGGATGTTCCCTGTGGCGGAAATTTCTCAAGCTTTGTCAGCAAGATGAAGCAATCAGCCCTCCAGCAAGGGCATTCCAAAGCCGCTGCGGATCAATTCTTTGCCTCCGTCCGCCAAGACCAAGCGGTACTCACAGCCGACCGCGCACAGGGCTTCTTCCAGAAGAATTTTCTCGACTTCTCGCGCGCAGTAATCAGCCAAAATCGGATGCAAAACGGTGCGGCCAACGCGGCGAAATACAAAAGCGTCTTCGACCGCATCGAGCGGGACTATGGCGTCTCGCGCGGCGTGCTTTTGGCCTTTTGGGCGTTGGAAACCGACTTCGGACAGGTGCAGGGCGATTTCAACACGCTGAACGCGCTGATGACCCTCTCGCATGACTGCCGCCGCCCGGAACTTTTCCAACCGCAGGTCTTCGCGGCGTTGACGCTATACGAGCATGGCGATTTCGACCCGACGACTACGAAAGGCGCTTGGGCCGGTGAGATTGGTATGGTGCAAATGCTGCCAAAAGACATCCTTGAAAACGGTGTCGACGGCGACGGCGATGGGCATGTCCGCCTCAAAACCTCTGCGCCAGATGCGCTGATGTCGGGGGCGAAAATGCTGCGGCATCTCGGCTGGCGCGCGAATGAGCCGTGGCTGCAGGAAGTCAAACTGCCCTCCGGTCTCGACTGGTCGAAAACCGGACTGAACCACAAGATGAGCGTGCGCGACTGGGAGCGGCTTGGCGTCAAAGCTCGCAGCGGCTCTCTGGGTGCGGGCAATCTGCAAGCCTCCGTGCTTTTGCCGATGGGCCGCAACGGTCCGGCCTTCCTCGCCTATCCGAATTTCGAGGTCTATTTCGAGTGGAACAAAAGCTTTGTTTATGTGACCTCCGCTGCCTATTTCGCCACCCGCCTCGAAGGCGCGCCGGTCTATAATGCGGGCAACCCCGATGCCGGGCTGACCGCAGCGCAGATGAAACAGTTGCAGCAGAAGCTTGTGAACATGGGCTACGACGTTGGCGGTGTGGACGGCATTCTCGGCGAGAAAACGCGCGAGGCGGTGCAGAGCGTTCAGGAGAAACTGGGCCTGCCGGCCGATGCCTGGCCGACACCCGCGCTGCTGTCACGTTTGTGAGTGCACAGGGGGTGTGGAGGCCTGAGGCTTGCTTGTTCCTGATGATTTTACTTAGGTATCAAGCGCCGAGCAACAAACCCGCCGCGTGCCGTAAGCGTTAACGTCAATCAACGCACAGATATAAAACCGCAATTTGCGGGGCGACATCTGTGCGCCCTGAGACTTTAGGACATGATTGATATGACCGATACCTTGCAACCCCCGACGATCCGCCGCATGCGGCATGAATTGAAATTTCGCGAGCTGACGGTGGCCCGCACCGAACGGCTCACGCCGCACATGATCCGCATCACCTTAAACGGCGAGGACTTGGCAGATTTCGCCAGCGGCTCTTTTGACGACCACCTCAAGGTCTTCGTCCCAAGTGCGGGCGAGCCTGCGAAACGCGACTACACCCCGCGCCGCTTTGACACTGACGCCCGTGAATTGACCATCGATTTCGCCGATCACGGCGAGGGGCCAGCGGCCAGTTGGGCGCGAACGGCAGAGCCCGGAAGTGCGCTTCAAATCGGCGGGCCGCGCGGCTCGCGGGTGATCGAAGGCGATATTGCCCATTGGGTTCTGATCGGCGACGAAACGGCGCTTCCGGCGATGGGGCGCAAACTCGAAGAGCTTCCCGCAGGCGTCAAGGTCACCATGATCGCCGCCGTTACTGGGCCGGAAGACGAACAAGTGATTGAAAGCCAAGCCGATGTGACAACTCACTGGCTTCACCGCCCAATGTCGGAGGCCACGGAGGCCAAGCCTTTCCTCGACGTCCTGCCGCAGTTGGTGCTGACGCCGGGCACCTTTGTCTGGATTGCGACCGAGGCCGGGATTGCCAAGCAACTCCGCGAAGCTGTGCTTGCGATGGGACATTCGTTGCAGTGGCTCAAAGCTGCCGGCTACTGGATCAATGGCGAGGCCGAAGCCTCGATCAAGGATCTGGATGCCGAGTAACGGCAGCGATTGGATTAACCACGATCTGTGCAGATAACCGCGCGGACTTTACGGTTTGGTAAGGAATCTGTTAGAGTCTGTAACAACGAAATGGGACCTCCAGTGTCATCATCAAATGCCCCGGCGAAGCGGCTACTTCGCCGGGGCTCTCTTTTTCAGGTCAAAGCCCGATCCAGAGCCGGATGATTGCCACGGCGAGCGTCGCCGCCGCGAGGATCACCATCCATTTTCGAAATGGTTTCTCTTCCAGCCTCATCACCTCCTGACACCGCAATGGGTTGCGGCATGATCAGGACTAAAGAGGAAAGCTTGGGAAAGTCTTAACCAAGTTTATGCGACAAGCGCCTCGGCCTTTTTGAGATCGACCGACACGAGTTGGCTCACGCCCTGTTCCTGCATGGTCACGCCGAACAAACGATCCATGCGGGCCATGGTCACGGCGTGGTGGGTGATCACCAGGAACCGCGTATCGGTGCGCTGGGTCATCTCGTCTAGCATGTCACAAAAACGGGTCACGTTCGCGTCGTCCAAAGGCGCGTCCACCTCGTCGAGCACACAGATCGGCGCCGGGTTCGCCATGAAAACCGCGAAGATCAGCGCCAGCGCGGTGAGTGTCTGTTCACCACCCGACAGGAGAGACAGGGTCGAGAGTTTTTTGCCCGGCGGCTGGCACATGATCTCAAGGCCAGCTTCCAGAGGGTCGTCACTTTCGACCATCATCAACTTGGCCTCACCGCCCCCAAAGAGGTGGGTAAAGAGCATGGAGAAGTTACTGTTCACCTGCTCAAATGCGGTCAAAAGACGTTCCCGCCCTTCGCGGTTCAGCGAGGCGATACCTGAGCGCAGCGTCTTGATCGCCTCTTCCAAGTCTTCTTTTTCTTTCAAGAGGGTATCGTGTTCCTCACGCACCTCTTTCGCGTCTTCCTCGGCTCGAAGGTTCACCGCGCCGAGACTGTCGCGCAGGCGTTTGAGGCGGTTCACATCCACCTCAATCTCGGCATGGGCCGGAATTTTCTCCGGATCGACATCCAGCTCTTCCAACAGCTTCGCCGGGGTCGTTTCCAACTCTTCCCGGATGCGCTCGATCGCCGCTTCGACAGTCTCTTTTGCGGCATCCCGGCGGGCCTCAGCGGCGGCGCGGGTTTCGCGGGCCTCGGAGGCCAAACGCTCCGCCTCACGCTCCGCATGCACCGCTTCGCGCAAGCTTTCCTCCGCAACAGCGAGCGCGTCAGAAGCGCGTTTGCGGCGATGCTCGGCATCCTCGATTTGCGCCATCAGGGCTTCGCGTTTTTCCGCGATCTCCTCGGGCTGAGCGGCCGCCTCGTAAAGCTCTTCCTCGGTCGCTTCCTTGCGATCCTGCAATTCCGCAACGCGCCTGCCCGCCGTATCAAGGCGGTGCCGCCAGCCGGACAGCTCCTTGGTCACCTCTTGCGACCGGCGGGTCCGCGCCTCGCCTTCGCGGCGGATTTCATCATGGGACGAGCGCTTGGTCATCATGGTGATCCGCGCGGCCTCGACGGCGAGTTTCACCTCTTCGATATCCGAACGTGCTGCGTCGAGATCGGGCAGGTCTTTCACCGCCTTCTCCGCCTCGCGCAGACGTTGGTCGGCTCCGCGCGCCTCTTCCTCATGGCGGGCCACGGCGAGACCGAGATTCTCGACCTTGCCTTCCGCCAACGTCTTTTCATTTTCCACCCGCGACAGGGTCCGTGCGGCCTCCGACATGGCGCGGTCTGCATCGCGGCGCGCTTCGCGAGCCAGACGGTCGGCTTCGGTCAGGCGGGCGAGGTCGGCCTTCAGATGTTCGTGGGCCTGCGCTGCACCGTCCGCCTTGGCTTCCGCCGCGACGAGTTCCTGCTTCAGGTCTTCAAGCCGGTTGAGTTGTTGCAACCGCAGCGCGGCCGCCGAAGGCGCATCCTCGGCCCCGGCGCGATAGCCGTCCCAACGCCAGAGATCGCCCTCAACAGAGACCAGCCGCTGACCGGGTTCGAGATCGGCTTGCAACCGCGCGCCATCCTCGGCACGGACAAGACCGATCTGCGCCAGACGACGCGACAGAACCGGCGGCGCGGTGACATAGCCCTCAAGCGGCTCAACACCGTTGGGCAAATCTTGATCATCCGGGTATTCCGGCAAAGTGACCCAGCCAGAAGCCTGATAGCTCTCAATCGCAGGCTGTCTCAAATCATCAGAAAGCGCCGCACCGAGCGCTTTTTCATATCCTGATTTGACTTTCACCAAATCCAAAAGCTGTTTGCCGCCGATCTGATCGCGGTCGAGCATTTTAGCCAGAGCCGACACTTCGGCCTTGAGCGCACCGACCTCGCCCTCGGCCTCTGAGCGCGCCGCACGGGCCAGCGCCTCACGCGATTGCGCTTCTGTTCGAGCCTCGTCGGCCTCGATCAGCATCGCCTCGGCTTCTTCGGTGCGCGCGACAGCTTCTTCCTGCTGCGCTTCCGCCTCTTCCAGCGCCTCGGAAGAATGCGCCAGCGTTTCGCGCGCCGCGTCCACAGCCCCACGAGCCCGGTCGGCCTCGCCACGGGCGCGGTCCAGCGTCTTGCGGTTGTCCTCGACCAAACGGTTGGCAGATTGGTGCCGCGCCGCGAGACGAGCAACATCTTCGGTCATTTGCGACAGGGCCGTTTCGCGATCGGCCAAAATTTGGCTCGCCTCGGATGCTTCCGCAGCCGCTTCCAAGAGCTTCGGCTCATGACCGTCTGCGGCTTTGATAAGTTCCTTCTGCTCCCATTCCAGACGCGAAATGGTCTCTCCCGCATCCTTGTTGAGCTGTTCCTCGCGGGCCATGTCGGCGACCAGTTGATCGATCCTACGCGACAGGGTTTCAATCATCTCGCGCGCGCGGCGTTCCTCGTCGGACAGCTGATCGCGGGACACAGTCAAACGCTGCAACACAGCCGCCGCGATGGCTTCTTCCTCGCGCAGCGGCGGCAGCGCCTCTTCAAAGCTTTCGCGCTGTTTTGCGGCATCGCGGGCGAGGCGCTCTGCTTCCGAGGCCTGCGTCAACCGGGTGCGCAAAATGTCTTCGGCCTCAGACCGGGCCAAATCGGCATCGCGCCAGCGGCGGTAATGCAGAAGGCCTTCGGCATGGCGCAGCTCGGTCCCGATCTCGCGATAGCGCGCGGCCTGACGTGCCTGACGCGCAAGCGAGGCGAGTTGGCTGGCGAGCTGCTCGATTACATCATCAACGCGGGCAAGGTTGGTTTCCGCCCCCTTGAGTTTCAGCTCAGCCTCATGGCGTCGCTGATACAGGCCTGAAATCCCAGCGGCCTCTTCCAAGATGCGCCGCCGCGCCTTCGGCTTGGCGTTGATCAGCTCGGAGATTTGCCCCTGGCGCACCAGAGCCGGGGAATGCGCCCCCGTCGAGGCATCGGCAAAGAGCATCGAGACGTCGCGGGCCCGGACATCTTTCGCGTTCACCTTATAGGCAGAACCGGCATCGCGCGTGATCCGGCGGATGATCTCGACCGAGTCGCTGTCGTTGAACCCGGCGGGCGCGAGGCGCTCCGAGTTGTCGATCATCAGGCACACTTCGGCAAAGTTGCGCGCTGGACGGGTCGAGGCCCCGGCAAAAATCACGTCTTCCATTCCCGCGCCGCGCATCGCCTTGGGGCGGTTTTCGCCCATCACCCAACGCAGCGCTTCCAGCAGGTTCGATTTGCCGCAACCGTTCGGTCCCACAACGCCCGTCAGCCCATCCGCGATCACGAGATCGGTGGGGTCTACAAAGCTTTTGAAGCCGTTGAGACGCAGACGGGTGAAATGCAAGAAGGGCCTCTCTGTGATTCCTTTTGGATAAAAACTGTTCGGGAGGCTGCGCGCCGAGTCAACGGGGTAGCCGCGAGATATGGAGAAAACGGCATAGTTATCCACAAAATATTGCACATCGTTAGGATTTCGCCGAATTTCCCTTCGAACAAGCCGTGTCAAATCGCTTGACCCCGCCATGCTGCAACCGCCAAATAGACGCGTCATGGTTCCCCGAGACAGGTACAAAAGCCTTCGGGGAGAAATGGGAATGTGGTGCGTGTGATCCACCCCGGAACACAAAGCCACAGCCGCCCCCGCGACTGTAAGCGGTGAGTGCCCGTCGGCATACCACTGAGGGAAACCTTGGGAAGGTGACGAGAGCGCTTCGACCCGCGAGCCAGGAGACCAGCCCTGACCACATAACTCAACCCGCCGACGGGGATGTCGGCAATGGAGGATCATTCGATGCATATCGAACCCGGTATTGTCACCGGTGCGAAGATCGCACTGTCTTATGCCACCGCTGCTGGCGCTGGTCTTTACACACTCAAAGAAAGCATTGGCGCATTGCGCGAGACGGGCGCGGGATCGTTCCTAGCGCGGACCATCATCTCGACCGCCGCCGTTTTCGTCTTTTTTCAGGTTCTGCCGCATTACCCCGTGGGCGTTTCAGAGGTGCACCTGATCCTCGGCTCAACCTTGTTCCTGCTCTTCGGAGCCGCGCCCGCCGCGCTGGGTCTGGCACTCGGACTATTGGCGCAGGGCGTGTTGTTCGCACCCTTCGACCTGCCGCAATACGGCATGAACGTCACCACGCTTTTGGTGCCCCTGTTCGGGATTAAAGTGGTCGCGGGTCGCATCATCGCGCCGGACACGGCCTATGCCGATGTGTCCTACAAACAAGCCTTGGCACTATCGACGACCTATCAAGCGGGGATCGTGCTCTGGGTCGCATTCTGGGCCTTTTACGGGCAGGGCATTTCCGCCGAGAGCCTTGCCGCCGTCGGCATGTTTGGCGGCGCCTATATGACCGTCATCCTGCTTGAGCCGCTGGTCGATCTGGCTGTTCTGGCGGGGGCGAAAGCGATCAAAGGGCTCGGCAAAACCGGTCTCGTATCCACGCGCACGCTGTCGGCCTGAGCCGGTGCCGGGGCTTCGGTCCCGGCGAATTCTTTAAAGGATACTGATATGGCAGCGAAAATTCCTGCAACGGTCGTGACCGGTTTTCTCGGCGCGGGCAAAACGACCCTGATCCGGCATATGCTCTCGCATGCGGAGGGCAAACGGATCGCGTTGATCATCAACGAGTTTGGCGATCTTGGCGTCGATGGCGACATCCTCAAGGGCTGCGGCGATGCGACCTGTTCGGATGATGATGTGATGGAGCTGTCGAACGGCTGCATCTGCTGTACCGTCGCCGATGAATTCATCCCGACAATGAAAAAGCTTCTGGAGCGCGAGGACAAGCCGGATCACATCGTGATCGAAACCTCGGGGCTGGCTTTGCCACAACCTTTGGTCCGCGCCTTCAACTGGCCGGAGATATCGACGCAAGTCACCGTCGACGGCGTCGTGACCGTGGTCGATGGCAAGGCAGTGGAAGAAGGCCGCTTCGCCCATAACATCGCCGCCGTGGATGCGCAGCGCAAGCTGGACGAGAACCTCGACCACGAGGCGCCAC
This sequence comes from Celeribacter sp. ULVN23_4, assembly GCF_054788345.1. Classification (NCBI taxonomy): domain Bacteria; kingdom Pseudomonadati; phylum Pseudomonadota; class Alphaproteobacteria; order Rhodobacterales; family Roseobacteraceae; genus Celeribacter; species Celeribacter sp. ULVN23_4. The sequence continues at coordinate 576,533 of NZ_JBTVYO010000001.1, forward strand.
TCTCAGAATTGTTCGAGGACCAGATCGCCTGCGCCGACATGATCGTGGTGAACAAGGCCGATCTTCTGGGGCTTTATGAGGCGGAAGCGCTGGTGCGCAAGCTCAAGGCTGAGGCCCGTCCGGGCGTGCATGTGCTGCGCGCGACGAATGGGGCATTGCCGGTAGATGTCTTGCTTGGTCAGGGGATCGGGGCCGAGGGCGATCTTGAGGCGCGCGGTGAGGTACATCACCACCATCACGACGACGATCATGATCATGACGACAATGATCACCACCATGACCATCACGAACACGGCCACGACGAGTTCGAAAGCTTCGTGGTGATCCGCCCGGAAATCAACGATCCGAAAGCCTTTTCCGAAACACTCGCCGATGTGATCCGTGAACACGACATTCTGCGACTAAAGGGATTTGTCGCGGTGAAGGGCAAGCCGATGCGTTTGGCGGTGCAGGCCGTCGGCCCGCGCGTCGACAGCTATTTCGATCAGCCCTTCGGAACCGCCCCGCGCCTGTCGCAGCTTGTTGTCATCGGCGAGGCCGGATTGGATCGCGCTGCGATCGAAGCCGCGCTGAAAGCGTGAAGGCCGTCACTCGGCCTTCTTCTTCTCCGCAGCGGCCTTCATCCGGGCAAGCAATTCGGCTTTGGGGGCCAGTTTGCCCTTCGGCTGCTGACGCTTGTGTTCACCATGTTTCGGCGCGCCGGAAACTTTCTTCGGCCCGCCCATTTTCGAATAATCCATCTCAGACCTCATTTGGGGTTTGTCGAGCAATGCCCTGAAACGTCGGGCGTGACAAGGAGAAGCGATGCATCTGCTCGCCGCCACCCCCGGTTCCATTGATGACGGCAGCGAGGCCGTCGACCTTGGCCAGACACCGGCCGATCTCGTGGTGATCTCGGCTGCGGACACAGAATTGGCGCTTTTGTCGGAAGCGCGGGCGGCCATGACGAAGGCGCCGTCTCTCCGTCTCGCCTCGCTTCTGCATCTGCGCCACCCGATGTCCGTGGACCTGCATCTCGACACCTGCGCCACCAAATCCCGCATGGTGATCGCCCGTGTGCTGGGCGGCACCGGGTATTGGAAATATGGCCTCGAACAATATGCCGCGCGGCTGCATGAGGCGGGCGTTCCTTTCGTGGCGCTTCCGGGCGACGACAAACCGGACGCAGAACTCGCCGCGCTTTCGACGGTCTCGACGGAAGATTACCACCGTCTCTGGTCCTATCTGACCGAGGGCGGGGCTGAGAATGCTGTGGCCTTCCTGTCCTACGCCCGCGCCATGCTCGATGGTGGCGAGGCACCCGCGCCCGCGAAACCGTTGTTGCGGGCGGGCGTGTATTGGCCGGGCAAAGGCGGTGTGGATATTGATCAGCTCTCGGCAAACTGGATTGAGGGCGCACCCATCGTTCCCTTGGTATTCTACCGGGCTTTGGTCCAAGGCACGGGGCTTGGTCCGATCAACGGACTGATCACAGCCCTTCAAGCGCGGAGCCTCAATTCACTGCCCGTCTTTGTCGCCTCGCTGAAAGACCCCGTGTCGGCGGCGACCTTGGAACGACTGTTCCAAGACGCACCGCCTGACGTCATCCTCAACTGCACCGCTTTTGCCGTCGGCACGCCAGAAAGCGGCGGGACGGAAACGCCTCTGACCAACGCAGCCGCCAATGGCGCGCCGGTGTTTCAGGTCGTGCTGGCAGGCTCCTCGCATGACGCATGGGAGGCGGGGACCAGCGGGCTGTCTGCACGGGACATCGCGATGAACGTCGCCTTGCCGGAAGTGGACGGTCGGGTGATGACCCGCGCGGTGTCGTTCAAGGGCGAAGCCTATCGCGACGCCGCCACGGAATGCACCATTGCCACCTATCGCGCCGAAGAAAGTCGCATCGCCTTTGTCGCGGAACTCGCCGCCAATTGGGCGGACCTGCGCCGCTCCCCGTGCGATGCGCGCAAGGTCGCGCTGGTGTTGGCGAATTATCCGAACAAGGACGGACGGCTCGCGAACGGGGTCGGGCTCGACACACCCGCAGCGACGGTGAGCGTATTGCATCGTTTGTCCGATGAGGGTTACCGGATCGACAGCCCCCCGGAGGACAGCGACGATCTGATGCAACAGATCATGTCCGGTCCGACCAACTGGCTCACCGACCGCGCGGCGCGAAACGGTGGCGTGCGGCTGTCGCTTGCCGCGTACAGGGAGCACTACGCCGCCCTGCCCGAACCGGTCCGCACGCAAATTGAGGACCGATGGGGCAAGCCCGAAGACGACCCTTTCGCCACCGAGGATGGTTTTGCCCTCTCGGTCCTGACCTTCGGAAATGCGGCTGTCGGCGTACAACCCGCGCGTGGCTATAATATCGACCCGACGGAGACCTATCACTCCCCGGACCTCGTCCCGCCGCACAACTACCTCGCTTTCTATTTCTACCTACGCCACAGCTTTGGTGCACAGGCGGTGGTGCATATGGGGAAGCACGGCAATATGGAATGGCTGCCGGGCAAGGCGGTGGCGCTGTCTGAGACCTGTCTGCCCGAAGCCGTGTTCGGCCCAACGCCAAATCTCTATCCGTTCATCGTCAACGATCCGGGCGAAGGCACACAAGCCAAGCGCCGGGCGCAGGCCGTGATTATTGACCATCTGACGCCGCCACTGACGCGTGCGGAGACCTATGGTCCGCTCCGTGATCTGGAAGCCTTGGTGGACGAATATTTCGAAGCCGCCGGGGTCGATCCGCGCCGGATCAAAACGCTGCGGCGAGAGATTTTGAGCCTGAGTTCCATGTCAGGGCTGGACCATGATGTCGGGATGAGTGGAACAGATGAAGACGGCGATCTGGCGAAGCTCGACGCCTATCTCTGCGAACTCAAGGAAGCGCAAATTCGCGACGGCTTGCACATCTTTGGAACCGCGCCAGAAGGACGGTTGGCCCGTGATCTCGCGCTGGCCTTGGCGCGTGTCCCGCGCGGAGATGGCAAAGGACGCAATGCCTCCTTCATTCGCGCAATTGCGCTGGATTTGGGTCTAAATTTCGACCCGCTCGATTGCGATATGGCGCAGAGATTTGATCAGTTCCGCCCCGAATGTCTGGCCGAAATCACCGCACAGAAATGGCGGACCTATGGTGACACTGTCGAGCGGCTGGAACTGTATTCCGCTCAGCTTCTGGACGAGGGCATGAAAGCCCCCGGCCCCGCCTCGCAAGCCGTGCTCGACACGTTGCGCGAGGAAATTTTGCCCACGGTTCAAGCCAGCGGCCCCGCCGAAATGCATGCGCTTCTGACCGGGCTAGATGGACGTTTCGTCCCGCCCGGCCCCTCCGGCGCCCCCACGCGCGGGCGGCTGGATGTGCTGCCCACAGGCAAGAATTTCTATTCCGTCGATGCGCGCGCCGTGCCGACACAGACCGCGTGGCAGCTCGGCTGGAAATCCGCGAACCTTCTGATCGAGCGCCATTTGCAAGAGCATGGCGACTGGCCGCGCGCGATGCTGATCACCGCATGGGGCACGGCGAACATGCGGACCGGCGGCGATGACATTGCGCAGGCTCTCGCGCTCATGGGTGTCAAACCGAAGTGGGATTCTATGTCCCGCCGCGTGACAGGGTTCGAGATTTTGCCCGCCTCCGTTCTGGGCCGTCCGCGCGTCGATGTCACGCTGCGCATCTCCGGCTTTTTCCGCGACGCCTTCCCGCAACTCATCGCGCTCGTTGACAGTGCCGCGCGGGCTGTTCAAGCGCTTGACGAGCCGGAAGAGGACAACCCGGCAGCGGCGCGCGCGCGCCGCGGAGAGGGAAATTCCCGCGTGTTCGGGTCTAAACCCGGCGCTTACGGCGCGGGACTTCAGGCCATGATCGACGAACGTCTTTGGACCGACAAAGCGGATTTGGCGGAAGCCTATCTCGAATGGGGTGGCTATGCCTATGGCGCGGCGCAGGAGGGGGTCGCGGATCGCAGAGGCTTCGAGGCACGGCTGTCTCAGGTCGAGGCCATCGTGCAAAATCAGGACAACCGCGAACACGATCTCTTGGACAGTGACGATTATTACCAGTTCGAGGGCGGTGCGGCGGCGGCGGTTGCGACGCTTCAGGGCGCAGATCGCCCGATCTATCACAATGACCATTCCCGGCCCGAACGTCCGGTGATCCGCACATTGGATGAAGAAATCGGGCGGGTGGTGCGTTCACGCGTTGTGAACCCGAAATGGATCGAAGGCGTCAAACGACATGGCTACAAGGGCGCGTTCGAGATTGCTGCTACAGTGGATTACATGTTCGCCTTCGCCGCCACGACGCATGCCGTGAAGGACCATCATTTCGATCTGGTGCATGCGGCCTTTATCGAGGACGATGACACGCGGGACTTCATTGCCGAGCACAATGCACCAGCGCTGCGCGAGATCGCGGAGCGGCTGATTGAGGCGATGGAGCGCGGATTGTGGCGCCCCCGCTCGAACTCGGCGCGGGGGCTTTTGGAGAGGCTCAGGTGACACCCGAACGGATCGGCCCGGACGATGCGCGCGTGGCAGAGGCGCTTGAGCTGATCCGCACGGCATTTGCCGGGATGGAGGGGCGGATCGATCCTCCGTCCTCGATGCACCGCATGACGCTTGAGAGCCTGCGCGACGATGTGCGAGACAAGGAGCTTTGGGGCATCGGTGCGCCACTCGTCGCCTGCGTGATCCTGACAGAGAAACCCGGCCGACTGTATATCGGCAAGCTTGCCGTCGCCGAGATCGCACGCGGCAAAGGCTTGGCGCGCCTTTTGATCGGGGTGGCCGAAGAGCGTGCGCGGGAAATGAGGCTGGACCGGTTGGAATTGGAGACCCGCGTCGAGTTGACGGAGAACCATGCCGCCTTCACGAAACTCGGGTTTGTGGAAACCACGCGCAACGCCCATGCGGGATATGACCGCCCCACCTCGATCACCTTTCAGAAGGCTCTGTAAGGCTCAGCCCCAAGGCCGCGTCTCGCAGGTGCCGGGTACCCAATCCTTCGCACCGGGCCCTGCCGAGCAATCGAGCTGACCTTTCGACATCGCCTGATCCCCGATGAAAGTGCCGCTCTTGATTTTGCAGCCCGTCGCCTGAATCGCGGCAGTTTCCATCTGCATCAGGATGAGCCTGCGCGAGGGGGGCGGAAAGACCATATTGACGCGGTGCACCTCGACACAATTGCGGGTGTCTTCTGTGTAGACACGATAGCTGTTGCCGCCAACGTCGACCGGGTAGAACCCCGCGCGAGAATAGCCCAAGGCCGGGCTGTCAGCGACACATGCGGGCAGCATGATGAGGAAAGAAAGAGTCGGTGCCAATTTCATGACACCAGCTACACGCAACAGGGTTAACCAGAGATTAACACACGCGATGTTCGGACCGGATACTTATGCCCCGGTTTCAGCTAAAACGACTGGTCGACACCGTGTTTTGGGTCGAGCAGATTCGAGGGGCCGGTTTCCAGCACCTCCACCTCATCGCCAAGCACGATATTGCCCTCTTCTTCGACAACCATGTTTTGCCCGAAGATGATCTTGCCCGTCATGGCGCGGTGAATACGGCCCAAGGTGGCAAGCGGTTCGCGCGGATGCATTTGTTCACCGGTCTGCGGATCCTGAGTGACCATGACACAGCGATCACAGGGCTTCACGATGCGGAACACGGTCGAGCCAATACGAATCACCCGCCATGTGTCCTCACTCCAGGGCTCGATGTCCCCAGCGATCACCACATTCGGACGGAAGCGGAGCATTGAGACAGGTTCGGCCAACTCCGCGTTCAGCTCGGCAAGAGAGGCCTGAGTGGTCAAAAGAAGCGGGAAGCCATCGGAGAATGCCGTGAAGTGACCCTCACCTGCGTAAACGCGCGACACCGGACGCTGCGCCGTCTCCGGAAACCAAACAAGGCGCACCTCGCGTTCGAGCGCAGAGGATAGGAAGTGAGACGCATAATTGCCAGCGTCCTCAACCCCTTCGATCAGATTTGAGAAGACTTTTGCAGAGGTCGGAGCACCGCTTGGAAAAGGCACGTCGATGCGCGCGCCTTCAAATGAAATCGAAATACCATAGGGGGTGCACACCGCACTCAAGAGGGACATGCGTGGCAATTCGCGGCGCGTCGCAACCGTGCCGTTCGTATAGACAACAGCCCAGCGACGGTCGCCCTCAACGCCGAGCGACTGAACTTTGATCGCGGCATGATCTGTGCCGCCCAAGCTCTTGACCGGATAGGTTGTGATCCGCGCCAGCTTCATCCTGCCCCCGAGCACCATTGTACAAACTGAATCAACACCTAACGCGCTGTTTCAAAAAGAACCAGTTGCCTCAAAAGACAGGCCGGGCATGCCCTTACGGCACCCTTGAATGCACGTTAAAAGTGTCCTTCCTCATAACAATACACCACAAAGCTTCGCAGGCACAGCCAACAGTCGGATGCCCATCAAGCGCATATAGGACGAAATCGGACAATTATTCCTAACGCCGTTCCATCGGAGTTGACAGGGCATGTATCATCACCAGACATAAACCCTCATATCCGCAGACGTGCGTCTCTTTCATGCCCGCTATGCCTGTCCTGCGAAGTTTGTTTGTGCGCTTGCAGCGCAGTTTCAAGAGCGTAAAACTGCCGTGGCGTCACTCAAAGCGCGAAAGACAGGCATAGGCACGCACATGATCCTACATTTCGGCATTCTTCTGGGATTTCAGCTGATTGGTGAAATCCTAGCTCGCTATTTCGCACTCCCACTCCCGGGGCCGGTCATCGGGATGGTCCTTCTCGCAATCCTGCTTTTGACGCGCCCCCGTGTCGGCAAGGAGATCGAGAAAACCGCAAGCGGATTGTTGTCCCACCTCTCCCTGCTGTTCGTACCTGCCGGGGTAGGCATCGTGCAATATCTCGATCAAGTGTCAACGATCGGTTTGCCTTTGGCGGCAGCCGTTATGGGCTCCACAGTTTTGTCCATTGCTGTCGGCGCACTGACCTTCAAATATGTCAATCAAGCGCGTGGATATAATGACGAGAGAAGCCATGACTGAATTTCTCGACATCTGGAGCTACCTCTCCGCCAGCCCGCTGCTTTGGTTGACACTGACACTTTTGGCGTATCTCATCGGGCTTGCTGGCTTTCATCTCTCGGGGCATCGCCCCTTCGTGAACCCTGTGCTGATCTCGATGATCCTGCTCTCGACGCTTCTGGTGGTCACCGACACCAGCTACCAAACCTATTTCGAAGGCGCACAATTCGTCCACTTCCTGCTCGGTCCGGCCACGGTCGCCCTCGCCGTCCCGCTCTGGCAGAACTGGGAGCGCGTCAAGAAAAGCGCCGTCCCCATGACCGCCGCGCTTGTCGCTGGCGGGCTGGTCGCAATGGCGTCGGCCACGGCGATTGGCTATGCCTGCGGTCTTCGCGGCGAGGTGCTGTTGTCGCTTGTACCCAAAGCGGTGACCTCCCCGGTCGCAATCGGCGTCTCAGAAACCATCGGCGGGCTTTCCACACTGACCGTCGCACTGGTCCTGATCACCGGTGTCTTCGGCGCTATCGTTACGACCCCCCTTCTCAATGCGATCGGAGTGCGCGACTATCGGGCCCGAGGTTTCGCAACCGGCGTGGCCTCGCACGGGATCGGGACTGCCCGCGCGTTTCAGGTGGATGGCACCGCAGGCGCTTTTGCCGGGATCGGTATGGTTTTGAATGCGATTTTCACCTCACTCGTCGCGCCGATTTTTGTACAACTTTTTTTCTGACCGGGAGGATATATGTCAGACCAGAACGACCTTGAACGCCACGCCGCAAAAATGGCCAAGAAAAAGGCCGCCCGCGACAAGATCATGGCCACCAAGACCGATCAGAAAGGCCTGATCATCGTCCATACCGGCAAGGGCAAGGGCAAAAGCTCGGCGGCTTTCGGAATGATTTTCCGCTGCATTTCGCATCAGATGCCCTCTGCCGTGGTGCAGTTCATCAAGGGCGGCATGGACTGCGGCGAACGTGATCTGATCACAGAACATTTCTCGGACATCTGCCAGTTCTACACGATGGGCGAGGGTTTTACCTGGGAGACACAGGACAAGGCCCGCGACATCGAAATGGCACAGGCCGCATGGGAAAAGGCCAAGGAGCTGATCCGCGATCCGGAAAACCGCATGGTGCTTCTGGACGAGATCAATATCGCGCTGCGCTATGACTATATCGACGTGAAAGACGTGGTGACCTTCCTGACCACCGAGAAACCGCCGCTGACCCATGTGGTGCTCACCGGGCGGAACGCGAAAGACGAAATCATCGAAATCGCCGATCTGGTGACAGAAATGGAATTGGTGAAACATCCCTTCCGCTCCGGCGTGAAGGCGCAGCAAGGGGTGGAATTCTGATGACGCTCAAGCTTCTCGGCATGTCCGGTGCGCTGCGTGCCGCCTCCACCAATACGAAACTCATGCATGAAGCCGTGCGGCTCTTTGGTCCCTGCGACTTCACCGAGGCCAATCTGCGCCTGCCGCTCTACGACGCCGATCTCGAAGCGGAGGGCATTCCGGCCGAAGTCATGACCTTGGCGGAGCAAATCCGCGACGCCGATGCGGTGGTGATCTCCACGCCCGAATATAACAAGATGATTCCGGGGCTTCTTAAAAACGCGCTGGACTGGATCAGCCGGACAGGCGTGAAACCATGGGAGCACAAACCTGTCGCGATCATGTCAGCCGCTGCGGGGCGCGCCGGCGGCGAGCGCTCGCAATACTCGCTGCGTTGGGCGATGACGCCATTCAACGCGCATCTGTTGCAAGCGCCGGAGGTTCTGGTCGCGGATAGTTCCAATGCTTTCGACGATCAGGGGCGGCTGATCAACGAGCGCACTGTGGCCGGGCTTGAAAAGCTGATGACCTCCTTGCGGGACGTGGCCTCAAAGCCGGTTTGAAACTTCGACCAAATTGCCGTCTGGATCACGCAGATAGATCGACAGCAAAGGCCCGGTTGCGCCCGTGCGGCTGACTGGGCCTTCTTCGACCGCGATGCCCTTGTCCGCAAGATGACGCATCCAGTCGGCAATGGGCATATCGGTCAGAAAGCACAGATCGCCGGACCCGGCCTGTACATGAGCAGCTTTCGGTTCGAATTCCATGCCCGCCTGATGCAGATTGATCTTCTGCACACCAAAGCGCAACGCATGGCGCGTGGTGCCGTCGGACGGGTGAAACTCTTCGGCCACCATGCCCAAGGCCTCGGAGTAAAACGCCACCGTCGCCGGGATGTCGGCCACGGTCAGCACGAGGTGATCGAGAGAGGTCACTTTCATAGACTCGCCTCCACGCGGAACTCTTCCGGGACAGCGTCGCGCGCCTCAAGCACCAGATCAACCAAAACTTTCGCCGCCAGCGGCGCCATGCCGTAGCCGATCTTGAACCCGCCGTTCGCGATGAAATGCCCGGCACGATCCGGCCAAGCGCCCAGCATCGGCGCACGGGATTTGGCGCGCGGACGCACCCCGGCCCAGCGGCGTATCTCTTTCGCTTCGCGTAGGGCAGGCACGGCCTCGCGAGCCCGCGCCAGAAGCGCGTCGGCCTGCTCATCCGTGGTGTCGGGACTGTCGAACTCGCGCTCAGACGTCGAGCCAATCGCCGTGGTGCCATCGGCATGTGGGATAACGTGCAGGCTCTCACCATAAAGCTGCGGTGCTTCAGGAAGGGAGAGATCAAGCAAGATCGCCTGTCCCTTCACGCCATTTCCAACCTCTTTGCCAAAGGCCGCGTTGAGGGACTTCAGCCCCCACCAACCAGAGGCGTGGATCACCGCGCCCTCTTCTGCCCCTTCACTCACAACCTCACCGCCCAGCGCCTCGATCGCGGCAGCAAGCGACTGGCAAGCGCGCCACGGGTTGAGCCGCGCCGACAAAGTGTCGTGGATCAGATAGCCCGTCGGGCTGATCGGCGCCCAATAGCCGGTTTCGCCTTGCGTCACCACACGCCACTCGGCCTTGCCTTGCCATAACTCTTTCGCTTGCCCTTCGCGCTCGCGGGCGAGCTGCAATTGGCGTTCATCTTTGACGGCCTGCACGCGCCCCAGATTGCCGTACCCAGAAGAGACACCTCCGGTCGCCTCGACTTCCGGCCAATGGGTGCGGGCCATGATCAGGCTTTGAAACTGGAACTCCTTCTTGGAGTTCCACCGCTCAGGAGTGTGCGGGGCCAGCGCCCCAACCACGCCTCCAGACGAGCCATGCCCAACGCCGTAAGGATCGATCACCCGCACTTTCGCACCGCGCTTTGCAGCTTCATAGCCACAAGACAGGCCAAAAGCCCCGGCGCCATAGATCGTAATTTCCGCTCTGCCCATCTGCGATTTTACCCGTTGCAAGAGACCAACGCCCAAAGCATTGTCTGCCAAACTCGCCCTCTCTTAAGACATCTCATGACCAACGACCAGACAACCGCCCGGATCGAATGGCGCGACGGGAAAATCCCCGTGTCCAGCCAGTTTGACGATCCCTATTTCTCGCTCGGCAACGGGCTGGAGGAAACGCGACATGTTTTCCTTTCGGGGAATGATCTTCCCGCGCGGCTCCATGACGGGTTTCATGTGGCCGAACTGGGCTTTGGCACCGGATTGAACATGCTCGCTTTGGCTCTGATCTGGCAGGGACCGGGCATCGTCCGGTTCACCTCTTTCGAGGCTTTCCCGATGCAGACCGCCGACATTGCCACCGCACTCGAAGCCTTCCCCGAAGCGGCAGCCATTGCTGAGCCGTTTCTCAAGGCATGGGCAGAGGGCAAACGCGCCTTCCGCCTTGGGCAGATCGAGGTCGAGGTCAAAATCGGCGACGCGCGCGAAACGCTTGCGGCTTGGGACGGTGAGGCTGATGCGTGGTTCCTCGACGGGTTCTCTCCCGCGAAAAACCCCGAGCTTTGGGGCGAAGACCTGATGCTTGAGGTTGGCCGCCATACCGCACAGAGCGGCACTTTCGCGACCTATACCGCCGCAGGCCATGTGCGTCAGAAACTCACCGATGCGGGTTTCTCGGTCGAACGCATCCCCGGATTTGGCCGCAAGCGCCACATGAGCCGAGGCCTCAAAACATGACAAAACAAAACCCCGCGCTCGGCATCTGGCTGATGATCGCCACGACGTTCATCTTCTCGATGCAAGATGGCATTTCCCGGCATCTCGCCGGCGCTTACAATGTCTTTATGATCGTCATGATCCGCTATTGGGTCTTTGCGCTGTTTGTCTTAATCCTCGCCATACGCAAAGGAAAATTGTCCTCGGTGCTGCGCTCCGCCCGGCCGCGCCTCCAGTTCTTTCGGGGGGCACTTTTGGCAGTTGAAGTGCTCATTATGGTGACCGGTTTCGTCTATATGGGGCTTGTCGATGCACCCGCAATTTTCGCCGCCTATCCGCTTCTGATCACCGCCCTGTCCGGGCCTGTGCTGGGCGAGCGGATCGGCTGGCGGCGTTGGCTGTCCGTGGCGGTCGGCTTTGTCGGCGTGATGATCATTATTCAACCGGGAAGCGGCATATTCTCTCTCAACGCGATTTTCCCGCTCGCCGCAGCGACCTGCTTCGCGCTTTATGGGTTGCTCAACCGATATGTCGCCCGTTTCGACAGTGCAGATGTCACCTTTGTCTATACCGGCCTCGCCGGCGCAGTCCTCACGACACTTATCGGCATTTGGTACTGGGAGCCCATGCTGCCCACAGACTGGCTCTGGATGGGATTGCTCTGCATCACCTCAATCACGTCGCATTATCTGCTGATCAAGGCCTACGAGATTTCGGAAGCTTCGGCGATCCAACCTTTCGCCTATCTTCAACTGCCGTTTTCCGCAGTGCTCGGCCTGCTCGTCTTTGGTGACGTCATCAGAAGCAATGTCGTCATCGGCGCCGCCATCGTGGTGACGGCAGGGGTGTTCACCTTCTTGCGCGCACGTCAGGTAAAAGCCGGTTAACGGGCAGCAAGTTCCTTCGACAGATGAACCGGACCGGTATCGCCATGCAAACGGGCGCGGTAGACCGGGAGGCTTTCAGCGACGCGCATCACGTAGTTGCGCGTCTCGCGAAACGGCAGGTGCTCGACCCAATCGACCGGATCGACCTTGCCGGACCGCGGATCACCGTATCGGGTGATCCAATCGCGGGCCCGGCTCGGCCCGGCGTTATATCCCACAGCGATCAGCATGACATTGTTGCCGAACTCTTCCTCAAGCTGCGCGAGGTAGGCCGAACCAAGACGTGCATTGGTGATCGGGTCGAAAAGCTGGCTGTCCGAATAACCGCTGATCCCGAGTTTTTCCGCCATCGCCGCTCCGGTCCGCGGCATAAGCTGCATCAGGCCACGCGCACCGACATGCGACTGCGCCATCGGGTAGAATTCGCTTTCGCGGCGGGCAATCGACATCGCCAACTCCGCCTCGACCGGAAGGTCCGCCTTGGCGAGATCATGCAACGGGTAATAGGCCCGGTTCAAAACGATGCCCTGATCGGCAGCGAATTTCGCAACCAGCACCGCCAGATAGGGATCGAGATCAAGCGCCAGATCGCCGAGCTGGCCAAGCTCTTGCGGCGTCAGGCTTTCGCCCAAATGGCGCAGAAAACGTGCCGCCAACGGTTTCTCTCCGGCCTCATTAAGCAGCAAGGCAGCTTTAAGCACGGAGGAGCCCATGAACCCGGCCTGTTTGTAATCGGCAAAGCGCAATTCCCCGGTCAGCGCGGGATCGAGATCGCGTCCGATTTTTTCGGCCGACAGCAGCCCGTAGAACGAGGTCTGGAACTGCGCGCCGAACGCATAAGCCGCCGCTGCGTCGTCACGTGCGCCCAAGGATTCAAGCGCCCGACCTTCCCAGTAGCCAGCCCGTCCCAAGGAGATCGGCGTGCTCACGGCCATGCGGAAACGATTGAAATGGTCCAGCGCCTTACCCGGTTGATCGAGATAGCGCAGCGCGACATAGCCCGCGATCCATTCGAGATCGGCGTAGTGATCCTGATCCGGGGTCAATCCGTGACGAGAGGCAATCGCATAGGCAATCTGCTCCTTGCCGTCGCGCATCATTTGGCGCGCCAGCATGCGGCGGCGATCACCCCATGCTTCCGGTTGTCCAAGCCCCTCTGCCGTAGACTGTTGCAACAACAAGGTAATGGCGTCGTCATTGCGCCCGCGCCGCACGCGCCATTCGAAACGGGCATGGGCCAGAACCGGATGATCCGCGAGCGCCTCCGGCACGGCGGCAATGGCCGTGTCCACACCGTTTTCATCACGGACAAGCGCTGCGGTCGCCGCGATCAGCTTGTCCCACCCTGAGGGCAGATAGGGCAGCAACCGCTCGGCATCGTTGAACCGATCGCGCCACATCAGCATCTCGGCGCGTGCAACATGGGAGGAGTTCAGGATCTTGCTGTAGCGGCCCAGAAGCGTTTGCTCCTCTGCCGGCGTCAGCGCCAAAGTGTTCCACGTCAGAACGGCTTCCGCCTGCGCATCACCCGAAAGACCTTTCGCTTCATAAGCAGCAATGAGGTGCAGAGCCCCTTCGCCGGTCTGCGGCGGATAGGCTGTGAGATAGTCGATCACCACGTTCGGATCGGCGTTATCGGGGAGCGCCGCTTCGCCCTTCTCAGCCAAAAGGGGCAGCCCCGGCCAATCCGGATTGCGTTTGAGAAAATCGCGATACTCCGCAAAAGAGCCGCGCCCCGCGCGCAAGTAATGCCAATCGATAATGTCACGCCCCAGCCCCCGCGCTTCTTGGCGCGCCAAGGACCAGTCTCCCTGCGCTCTCGCATCATAGGCGCGCTCCAAGGCCTCCGAGTCCGGAGAGGCGCTTGCGGAAAATGCGGAAAACGCTGCAAGCAGAACTGCATAGGCCGTCTTCATGGCGGACTTTTGGAACATGATCGGAGCTGAACCTTCGGGAGTTTATGCTGTGATTTGAAGTCTGTCGGCTCGGGTTTTACCCAAAGATGAACGGCTGCGCAAAAGACAACAACACAGATTCTTGTGAACCGCCGCGAAGGCGGCTAGTTTCCGCCGGAACTTTCACGGGCGACTCGGGCAAGGATGTCTCGGGCCCCTCACATGCGAAAAAGGAGCGTACGATGTTCAAAGGATCCATTCCTGCACTGGTGACGCCGTTTAAGAACGGCGAACTGGATGTCGATACGCTCAAACACCTTGTCGAATGGCATATCGAGCAGGGCTCCAGCGGCATCGTCCCCGTCGGCACCACCGGCGAATCCCCGACCCTGTCGCATGCCGAGCACCAAAAGGTGATCGAGATCGTCGTCGAAACCGCCGCAGGCCGTGTGCCGGTGATCGCGGGCGCTGGTTCGAACAACACCGCCGAAGGTCTTGGCCTGATCAAACATGCCGCCAAAGTCGGCGCGGACGCCGCTCTCGTGGTGACGCCCTATTACAACAAACCGACTCAGAAAGGTCTCGTCGCGCATTTCACTGCGATGCATGACGCCGCTGAGCTGCCGATCGTGATCTACAACATTCCGGGCCGTTCCGTGATCGACATGTCGGTCGCGACCATGGCGGAGCTTTCGAAACTGCCGCGCATCGTCGGCGTCAAAGACGCAACGGGCGACCTGTCCCGCGTGCCGAAAACCCGGATCGCTTGCGGGCCGGAGTTCTGCCAACTGTCCGGCGAAGACGCGACGGCTCTGGGCTTCAACGCGCATGGCGGGGTGGGCTGCATTTCTGTGACCGCCAACGTCGCACCGAAACTCTGCGCCGAGATGCAGGCAGCCACGCAAGCGGGCGATTATGCGAAAGCGCTTGAGATCACCGACAAGCTGATGCCCCTGCATATCGCGATCTTCCTTGAACCGGGCGTTTGCGGCGCGAAATACGCGATGTCGCTTCTGGGGCTGTGCTCCGACGAGGTACGCCTGCCGCTCACCCCGCTCTCCGATGAGACCAAGGCGGCGATCAAAGCTGCGATGGAACACGCCGGGCTGCTCTGAGCCTAAACACATGACCATATGGAAAGGGGCCTCGCAGGCCCCTTTTTTTCATGCGTTTCACGGCACGCCATTATCGATTCCGACTTTCCAACTGATTGCGGCGCACATGACGAAGCACTTCCATCAGAAGCGCGGTCATCATGCCAATGTTGAGCAGCCCGTTGGTCGCAGCAAAACCGCCCAAAAGCCGCCACGCCTCTGGCAACAAGAGATCGCCAAAGCCCAGCGTGGTGAATGCGACGAGGGCGAAATACAGAGATTCTTCAAAGCTGGTAAACAAGTCCAGAAGTCGAAAGGCGATGGCCCAAATCCAGACGCCCGCCGTAATCATCCAGAGCACCGCGATCACCGCTCCGAACAGCACAAAGGCCAGTTTTGGCGTATGGGGCTCCCGGATCAGCCAGTTATGCGCTTTTTGCAGGAGCAGTTCGAGCACCAGAAATCCCAGAGCGGCCACGAAGACCGACAACAGGATGACGACCGATCCGACGAAAATCTGCAAAAACATAGGGGCTCCGGATAAGTTCGAATGCGTTTTGGCAGATTTCACACGCCCCGACCAGTGGACAGATCGTCTTCGAACGCCTATCTGACTGTCCACTATGGCCAAGAAAAAACAGACGCCCGAAGAAAAGAACTACAAGGTGATCGCCGAGAACAGGCGCGCCCGTTATGACTATGCCATCGAGGATGACATAGAATGCGGGATCGTGCTTTCCGGCTCCGAGGTCAAATCCCTGCGCACCGGGCAATCGAATATCGCGGAAAGCTACGCCTCCGTCGATGACGGCGAATTGTGGCTGACGAACGCCTATATCGCGCCCTATGAGCAAGCGATGTTCCCGCATGAAGAGCGGCGCAAACGCAAGCTTTTGGTCTCCCGGCGCGAACTGGCGCGGCTTTGGCAGGCGACCGGTCGTCAGGGCATGACGCTTGTCCCGCTGGTGATGTATTTCAACCATAAGGGCCGCGTGAAGATCAAACTCGGCATCGCCAAGGGTAAGAAAAACGTCGACAAACGCGAGACCGAGGCGAAACGCGATTGGGGCCGCCAGAAACAGCGGCTTCTGCGCCACGGCGGCTGAACCCGCGCAAATTGCGGCCCCGCACGCAGTTTTTGTTTCGCCGCAACCCGCCTGTGCCCACCGGATCGCTTGCACGCCTGCGCCAGTGCGGCTAAGGCAGGAACGA
Source organism: Celeribacter sp. ULVN23_4 (assembly GCF_054788345.1). Lineage (NCBI taxonomy): Bacteria > Pseudomonadati > Pseudomonadota > Alphaproteobacteria > Rhodobacterales > Roseobacteraceae > Celeribacter > Celeribacter sp. ULVN23_4. The sequence continues at coordinate 592,659 of NZ_JBTVYO010000001.1, forward strand.
CTGTCTTCAGGACCGAAAGAGGTCACATGCCCGAGAGCGATCCGAAAACACTGGTGTCCACCGCCTGGCTTGCCGAGAATCTCAAGGCGCCGGAGCTTCGTCTTATTGATGCCAGCTGGTACATGCCCGCCGACAATCGCGATTGCCGTGCGGAATATGAACGCGAACATATCCCCGGCGCCCGTTTCGTCGATATCGACGAAGTGGCCGATCTGCGCAGCGATCTGCCCCATATGTTGCCGCCCGTCGAAAAATTCATGTCCCGCATGCGTGCGCTTGGCATTGGCGACGGACATCAGGTGGTGGTCTATGACTCCGCCGGCATCTTCTCCGCGCCCCGTGTCTGGTGGATGTTCAAATATTTCGGTCAGGAAAATGTTGCCGTTCTCGACGGCGGCCTGCCGAAATGGAAGTCCGAGGGCCGTCCCGTCACCGACATTCCGGCGGTTATCCGTGACCGTCACATGGTCGTCGAAACCCGCCCCGAGCTTGTGCGCGACGTGACACAGGTCGCCGCCTCTTCAAAGCTGGGCGACTATGTGATCATCGACGCTCGGTCGTCAGCCCGGTTCAAAGGCGAGGTTCCCGAACCGCGTCCGGGTCTGGCCTCAGGTCATATTCCGAATTCCCGCAACGTGCCCTTCGGCGAGGTCTTGCACCCCGATGGCACTTTGAAATCCAACGACGAGCTGCGCCGCGTTTTCGAAGGCGCAGGCGTCGATCTCACGAAACCGGCGATCACCACCTGCGGGTCGGGGGCGACCGCCGCCATTCTGGGCCTCGCGCTCACCCGTCTTGGCGTGCCTTTCTCGCTCTATGACGGTTCCTGGGCGGAATGGGGCATGTACGGTGACCTGAAGGTCGCAACTGGAGACGCGTAATGCTGAGCACTCTCAAACCGCAACCCGCGGATAAAATCCTTCAACTGATGCAGTTCTACCGCGAAGATCCGCGCGAGACCAAGATCGACCTCGGCGTCGGCATCTACAAGAATGCCGATGGCGAAACCCCCGTGATGCGGGCGATCAAAGCCGCCGAAAAGCAGCTGTGGGAAGAAGAGACCACCAAGAAATACACCGCCCTCTCCGGCGATCCGGCCTTTGGTGCGGCGATCAAAACGCTCGTCCTCGGCGATTCTGTCGATCACGCCCGCGTCGGTGCGATTGCAACGCCGGGCGGCACCGGCGCCGTACGTCAGGCGCTTGAGCTTGCCAAGCTTGTCGATCCGGAAACGACCGTCTGGACCTCTGATCCGACCTGGCCGAACCACGTGTCGATCATCAAGTTCATGGGCCTGAACCACGCCGAATACCGTTATTTCGACGCTGAAACCTGCACCGTCGATTTCGACGCGATGATGGAAAGCCTCAAGGCCGTGAAAGCGGGCGATGTGGTGTTGTTGCACGGCTGCTGCCACAACCCGACCGGCGCGAACCTGACGCTGGAGCAATACGGTCTCGTGGCCGATCTCATCGCTGAGAAAGGCGCGACCGCACTTGTGGACATCGCCTATCAGGGCTTTGGCGACGGGCTTGAAGAAGACGCGGCAGCAACGCGCCTTCTCGCGTCCAAACTGCCGGAACTGCTGATTGCATCTTCCTGCTCGAAAAACTTCGGCATTTACCGTGAGCGCACCGGCTGCCTCATGGCGATCTCCGAGAAAGCCGAGCAGACCCCGGTGACGCAAGGCACGCTCAACTACCTGAACCGCCAGAACTACTCCTTCCCGCCGGATCACGGCGCACGTCTGGTCACGATGATCCTGACCGACGAAGCGCTCAAAGCCGACTGGATGGCAGAACTGGAAGAAGTGCGTCTCGGCATGTTGAGCCTGCGCCAGCAACTGGCCGATGAGCTGAAACGCCAAACCAACTCCGACCGGTTCGACTTCGTCGCCCGCCACCGCGGCATGTTCTCCCGCATCGGCGCGACCCCGGAAGAGGTTCTGAAAATGCGCGAGGACTTCGGCATCTACATGGTCGGCGATTCCCGCATGAACATCGCGGGCCTGAACGCTGAGACCGTGCCGCTTCTGGCAGAGGCGATTGCGAAAACCTGCAAATAAGCCTCAAGGGCTTTCACAGCATCAAAAGCGCGCTTCGGCGCGCTTTTTTTATTATTTTACATAATAATTTGAATATGTCGCATCGTGTCATACAGAGATGCGTTTTAAATACATATCGCTCGCCTATATCTGATCGATAGAGATCGAAACCGCTCAAAAGGAAACGCCATGAAAACCGAAACTGTAGATGGCCTGAATTTCGAAACCTGGACCGTTGATGAGGTCGAGAAAGCCTTCAACACCAATGAAATTGCTCTGATCGATGTCCGCACCCCACAAGAATATGCGTTCGAGCATATCGAGGGCGCGCTTCTTTTGCCGTTGTCGTTCTTCTCCGCCGCGAAGCTGCCGTCGCAAGAAGGCAAACGGATCATCTTCCATTGCGGCTCCGGCGTTCGCTCCGGCAAGGTCGCGCTGGCCTGTGCCGCCGCAGGGATCAACCCGGTCGGACATATGGAAGGCGGCTTTGGCGCTTGGAAAGCTGCTGGCAAAGCCTACACCGGCACCGACATGGCGACCGGCGCCCCGAAAAAAGTGGCCGCCCAGTAAGCTTGCCGTTTGGAGACCGAGACACGAAGAACGGGCGCACCTTCTGCGCCCGTTTTGTTTTATCCGGGCCGCAGTTCCGGCATGGCCCGCTCAAACTCGGCCCAAGTCAGCGTCGCCTTATTCCCCGCATAGCCGTGGTAATGCGACTTGCCCGACGGCATGGGCAGTCCGGCCCAGATTTTCGCGAGATTGGCCATGAAGGCCCGTTGCGACATCTCCCCTCGCCGCCATTCGAAAATCCCAGCATCCGCCAGCAAGAGATTGGCCAGCTGATCCTGAACGGCAGGCGTGAAGATCACCTGCGGCCCCAATTCCAATTCATTCACCAAGCGCGCCAAAGTCGATGGGATGAACTGATAATAACCGATGGCATGGGGCTGGCCGGGAGAGGCCTCAATCCATGCGAAAATCTCTCCCAAGGACATTTGCGACGGCTTTTTCGCAGGACGTCGTGTCGCGCCATGTTGAACCGCATCATACCCATCGCGTGGACTTTCCGCGCGACCGATGATCTCTCGGATCCGCAGAATATACTCCGGCGTGCCTTTGAGCGCCCTAAGCGCACGGCGACCCTCTGGTCGGGGTGGTAGCGGCTCGAAGAAACTCCCCTCGGCCTGCCCTGCAAACAGGCTCGGCCCACGGCTCTCTGCCCCGTTCAGTGCCCCCGTCAAAGGCTTTGGTAAATGCAGCACAAGCGGCTGCCGCTCGAAATCCCACGCCTGCCCGCTGGGGCGCAACAGGGAGGCAGGCTCAGACAGGGCCGTAAGGGGCCAGAGCAGGCAAATCAGCGTCCCCCATGTCACCCATGTCGCGCATCGCATCCCGTCTCCTCACAAATCGTTAGGGGGCAGGACAGGGGTAACTCATCTTGGTTGAGAAAAGGTTAGGCATAAAAAAACCCGGGCGTTCGCACGCCCGGGCCTGTTTTCAGACTGAGGAAGGGATCAGCCTTTGTAGAACTCCGGATAGGCTTCCATGCCGAGCTCGGCTTTGTCGAGGCCCATGATCTCTTCTTCTTCCGAGACGCGGATGCCCATGATCGCTTTCAGGATGAACCAGACGATCGCGGAAACCACGAAGGTGAAGACACCAACAACGACGATGCCGTAGAGCTGAGCGCCGATGGTGGCGTCAGAGTTGGTGAAGACAACAGCGATGGTGCCCCAGATGCCGCAGATCAGGTGGACCGGGATCGCGCCAACAACGTCATCGATTTTCAGCTTGTCGAGGAACGGCACAGCGAAGACCACGATCACGCCACCGACCATACCGATGAGGGTAGCCGCACCCAGCGTCGGGGTGAGCGGTTCAGCAGTGATGGAGACGAGGCCAGCCAGAGCGCCGTTGAGCACCATGGTGAGGTCCACTTTGCCGTAAACCAGCTGGGTCACGATCAGAGCAGCGATCGCACCACCGGCAGCAGCGGTGTTGGTGTTGGAGAAGATACGGGACACGTCAGCCACGTCACCCACGGAGCCCATAGCAAGCTGAGAACCGCCGTTGAAGCCGAACCAACCGAGCCACAGGATGAACGTACCAAGCGTTGCGAGCGGCAGGTTGGAGCCCGGGAAAGCGGTGACTTTGCCGTCTTTGTACTTGCCGATACGCGGGCCGAGGATGAGAGCGCCAGCCAGAGCAGCCCAGCCGCCCACGGAGTGCACAACGGTGGAACCAGCGAAGTCAAGGAACCCAGCTTCGTCGAGGAAACCGCCGCCCCATTTCCAAGATGCGGAGATCGGGTAGATGATGGAGGTCAGGACGATCGTGAAGATCAGGAACGGCCACAGTTTGATACGCTCAGCAAGCGTACCGGACACGATGGATGCCGTTGCAGCACAGAACATCAACTGGAAGAAGAAGTCCGAACCGGTGGAGGCATAGCCATAGTCGTCGACTGCGTCCGGGGTCACGCCAACAGCTTCAAGCACGCCCGGGCCGAACACGCCAGAGAGGATGCCGTCCACCGACCAAGTGCCGAGCGGATACATCAGATTGTAGCCGATCAGGTAGTAGAAGATGGAAGCGAGGCCGAAGAGAGCCACGTTTTTGGTCAGCTGCATCGCAACGTTCTTGGAACGCACGAGGCCAGCTTCGAGCATGGCAAAACCAGCAGCCATGAAGAACACGAGGAAGCCGCCCACGAGGAACAGCAGGGTGTTCAAAATAAAGACGGAATCCGTCGGAACGGCGGCAGCGACGACTTCGGCGTCTTGCGCAAAGGCCATAAGCGGCATCGCGGTGGCGAGCGCAGTGGCCGGAATGAGCTTGGTGAGTTTCATCTGTCTCAAGTCCCTTTCGTTTCGGGTAAGCGCGATTAGATCGCGTCGTCGTTGGTCTCGCCGGTGCGGACGCGCGTTGCGCCTTCCACGTCGAGGACAAAAATCTTGCCGTCGCCGATCTTGTCGGTCTTGGCGGTGGTGGCGATGGTCTCAACGACCTGATCAGCCATCGCATCGGCGACAACGATCTCAAGCTTCACCTTCGGCACGAAGTTCACGGCATATTCTGCGCCGCGGTAGATTTCGGTGTGGCCGGACTGAGAGCCAAAGCCCTTGATCTCCGTCACCATCATGCCGCGCACACCGATGCCGGTGAGTGCTTCGCGGACTTCTTCAAGCTTGAACGGCTTGATTGCAGCAATAATGAGTTTCACGTTTTTCCCCTTCCGTTTGAGCGGGCGGTCATCGCACGCTGAGCGCGTGGACAACCACGGGGTCAGCAAAACGATGTTAAGAGTTGCTTCACAAGGAAGCCGCACATGGGCCATGCGGTATTTGCGGGCAGCGCTGCTCAAAAAATATACATTTTGTGCATGAAGCCTAAAAAACAGGCTAAAAATAAAGCGACTGGGGCGACTCGTCTCCCCGCAACTTTCCCCTCAACATCCAACACCCAAATCACTACACTCCCCTCCACAATAACGGACAAAGATCGAGCAATAGAGATGACCGGAGACAACGGGGGAAAGCGTCGGCTGGTGGCCGATCGCCGCTATCCCACAACTCAGAAGCCCCAGAAAAAAAAGGCAAAGCCTAAGGCGAAAACGCCAAAGAAGGTCTCTGCCGCGCGGTCCTCGCGTAAAACGCGAACAGCGCGGTCACGCAAGCGGTCTTCGAACGTGGTGGTACGGACCATCGGGGCTCTCCTGCGCTGGATCGGGCGATTGCTCTGGATCACATTTTCGCGTGCGGGTTTGGCGCTTGCCCTCATCATAGGCATCGCGGTCTTCTATCTTTACTCGACGCTGCCCCCCTATGACTCGCTTCTTGACGGGCGGGCACGCGGTTCCGTGACGCTTTTGGATCGCGACGGATCGGTGTTTGCCTGGCGCGGAGAACAGTTCGGCGGACAGATCACCGCGGATACGGTTTCGCCCTATCTCAAAGAAGCGATCGTCGCGACCGAGGACAAACGGTTCTACCGTCACTTCGGGGTCTCTCCACGCGGCATCGCGTCCGCGATTAAGATCAACCTGTCCGAAGGACGCGGCCCCCTGTCCGGTCACGGCGGCTCGACGCTCACGCAGCAAACCGCGAAACTCTTGTGCCTCGGCGTGCCCTATGATCCGAAGAAATGGAAAAACCAGACGGAATACGAGGCCGACTGCCGCGAGACCACGATTGCGCGCAAGCTCAAGGAAATGGTCTTCGCCATGGCGATGGAGGCCCGATATTCCAAGAACGAGATTCTCTCCATCTACATGAACCGCGCCTATCTCGGTGCCGGGGCAAACGGGTTCGAGGCCGCAGCTCAGCGCTATTTCGGCAAATCCGCCGCAGAGGTGAACATTCCCGAAGCCGCCATGCTTGCAGGGCTGCTTCAGGCCCCCACACGCTACGCACCGACCAACAATCTGCAACGCTCGCAGGAACGGGCGGGGATCGTGCTCATGTTGATGAACCAGCAAGGCTACATCACCGACGATGAGCGCAACTACGCCAAGGCCCATCCCGCCGAGCTGTCCGAAACCGCCGAGAAGGAAGCCGGTGGCTATTTCGCCGACTGGGTGATGGGTGCAGGACCGGACTTCCTGACCCGCGACACGACCGAAGACGTGGTGATCGACACCACCTTCGATCCACGCATCCAAGCAGCGGCGGAAGAGGCGCTGACATGGATCTTCGAGAATAAGGTCAAAGAAGGTTCCAAAGCGCAGGCCGCCATCGTGGTCATGTCCGCAGACGGCGCTGTGCGCGCCATGGTCGGCGGACGCAAGCTCAAGGTCTCCGGCGCGTTCAACCGCGCGACACAGGCGAAACGCCAACCGGGATCGAGCTTCAAACCCTTCGTCTACGCCACAGCCTTGGATATGGGCTGGTCCTATGACGACACCATCATGGATGAGCCGATCACAATCGACATTCCCGGCTCCGGCCCGTGGTCTCCACAGAACTATGACCGTAAATTTCACGGTCCTGTAACACTGACCGACGCGCTCAAGCACAGCTACAACATCCCCGCCGTTGAACTGGCGCGCGATGCAGGCCTTGAAAACGTGCGCACGGTCGCTTCCATGTTCGGCATCCAATCCGATCTGGCACAGGGGCCGGCGCTGGCGCTCGGGGTTTCCGAAACGACGCTTCTGGAAATGACCGGGGCCTATGCCGGCATCCTGAACGGCGGCTCATCGGTGTCACCCTATGGTTTGAAATCCCTGCGTCTCAAAGGCGACACCACCCCACTCATGGGTCAGGAAGGGGGGCTTGGCGAACGGGTCATCACCCCAGACAGCGCTCAACAGCTGATCTACATGATGTATAATGCCGTGCAATCCGGGACCGGCGGACGGGCCAAAATCCCCGGCTATGAAGTCGCGGGCAAGACCGGCACCACACAGGCCGCACGCGATGCGTGGTTCATGGGCTTCACCGCCGATTACGTCGCGGGCGTCTGGATGGGGTATGATGACAACTCGCCGCTCTCCGGCGTTACGGGTGGCGGCCTTCCGGCAGAAATCTGGCAACGGACGATGGCGCAGGTTCAAGACGGGCTTGAAGCCAAACCGCTGCCGATGATCCGCCCGGCCAACCCGCCGACGGTGAATGGGCAGATGGCCAACGGCAACGGGCAGCGCGGCAGCAATAAAGCCGACAACGTGTTGCTCGACCTGCTCGGCGCGATTTTCGGAAACGGGAACTGAACAGCAAAAACGCGCCTCATGGGCGCGTTTTTTCAATTCATAATGTAGGTGAAGATCAACTCAGCGCAGCCGCCAGCTTGTCGATCGACCCACCAGCCTTATCCAGCATCGCCCCGATTTCCGAGCGCTCGGATTTCAGCAAGGAAATCCCCTCGATCTGAAGATCAATAAACTTGCCCGCCTTGTCGTGGACAATGAAGGAAATATCGAAAGGCGCTTCGCCCTTTAGGATCGCCGTGCAGCGCACCTCATAGATCGAATTGATCTGCTGCGTGCTGTTGACTTGAATTCTGCCGCCAATGAACTCGCGGAAACGCGAACCGTATTTGCGCGCGACATAGGTCTGGAACGCCTTGGTGAACGCACCGAGTTGCGCCGGAGAGGCCGAGCGCGCTGGCGGGCCAAGGACCGAGCGCGCGATATTCGGCATATCCGCATAGCGCACCAGCACCTTCTCGAAATCCGCATACATCGCAGCCTCGGACTTGCCCGAGTTGATGATACCGTTGATATCCGCCACGGCTTTGTCGATCAGCGCCTCAGCCTGTGCCGAGGAGAAGGCCAGAGCCGCTTGCGGCAGCACCAAAGCCGTCCCGAGAGCGGTCAAAACCGTGCGACGTGTAAGTCCAAAGTCACTCATAGAAATCCTCGTAGATGTCATAGGTTGCCGAGTCAGACGCACCTTCTTCGCTCGCAACGATCGGCGTGCCGAGCGTGTAGCGGCGATTGTCGAGATAGGTGAGACGCGCCTGAGCATAGCTGTCTGCGCTGTCATACATGACAGATTCGTAGAGGTCCGAATAACGATACCGTGTGTCAGCCAGTTCGGCGACCTGCAAGCCCGTATTGTAGCTCTTCTCCGGATTCCCAAGCAGGTTACCGACCGGATCAAGCGCCATATCGACAAACAGTCCAAGCGCATCACGCTCGGTCGAGGGTCCGTAGAGAGGCACCACCACATAAGCGCCCTCGCCCACGCCCCACGTATAAAGCGTCTCGCCGAAATCCGAATCGCGTTCCTCAAGCCCCATCTCCGTCGCCGGGTCGAACAACCCGCCAATCCCAACGGTCGCATTCACCGCGAAACGGGCTGTATTGTGCAAAGCATCGCCCAAGCGCAGTTGCAGCACATCGTTTACGACCGTGCCCGGAATGCCCAACGTATCGGAGACGTTCGTCAGCCCTTTGCGCACCGGATTGGGCACCACAGTACCATAGGCCGTCGACACAGGCTTAATCACCGTGCGATCCAAGGCGATATTGGTGTCATGCCAGCCCCGGTTCACCTCCTCATAAGGATCGTTGATGCCACCGGCTTGCGGGGCAGCCGTACAGCCCACCAAGGTGCCAGCCAGCGCGAGTGCAGCCATCATGGGAAGGAAGCGGGATTTTGAAACAAGCGTCATGGCGAGGAACTTTCGGTCAGTGCGGGACGGGGGCCAGATCGGAACTGTGTACTCAGATAATGTTACACGAATGAAAGCCCAATATTAACGCCTTGGGTGTTATGAGGCTGTGACAAAGTTTCAACAGGTCGCGCCTCACACAATGCTCCTTTCCGAGACACATGGGAGCGCGGCCCTAGCCGGACACGCTGCCCATGGCTGACCAATACCGCATAGGACATGATGACCTATCCCGCGCCCGGCGCGACAACCGGGCCCTGTTCTGGATTGTCGGTCTGTTTTCCTTCTGCATCAACCTTTTAATGCTCACCGGGCCGCTGTTCATGCTACAGGTTTACGACCGCGTTCTGGGTTCAGGTTCCGACGCAACCTTGCTCGCTTTGTGCATGATCGTCGGGTTCCTGTACCTCATGATGGGCCTCTTGGACGGCACGCGCGCACGCCTGATGTCACGGATCGGGGCCCGGTTTCAAAGCCGTCTCGAAGACCGAATTTTTCGCGCCTCACTCCGCCACGCCGTGCAAAAGCCACAGACTGCGAACAAAATTCCAGCCTATGAGCAGCTCTCCGCGATCAGGCGATTCTTCGCCTCACCCGCTTGCACCGCGCTCTACGATCTGCCGTTTACCTTGGTCTTTCTCGCCGGGATCGCCTTGTTCCATCCTATCCTCGGCCTGCTCGCCGTCACCGGCGGCGCGGGATTAATCACCGCCGCCCTCTTGCACCGATATGTCGTGACCTCCGTACAAAACGCCCAGAACCGCACAGATGCCAAAGCGAGCGCAATGGCCCATCGTGTAACCTCTGCGGCAGAGGTTCTCACCGCTTTGGGCATGCGAGAGAACGCCTATCGTCGATGGTTAAAGCTTCGGGAAGAGGCCCTATCACAAACCGTTCAGCGAGAAGATCTGACCCACGGCTTTTCTGCGGCCTCAAGAATGCTTCGCCTTCTCCTGCAATCGGCCATGCTCGCCTTCGGCGCATGGCTTGTACTCGGGGGCGAAATTTCCCCCGGTGCCATGATCGCGAGTTCCATCCTGTTGGGCCGTGCGCTGCACCCCGTCGATCTCTTGATCGGACATTGGGCCACCGTGCAACAGGCCAGATCTGGCTGGCGCGATTTAGCGCATCTTTTGCACGAGACTCCGCCCGAAGCCCGCCGAACGGCATTACCGCTTCCCCGTGCGCGATTGGATGTCGATCGACTTTCCGTCAGACCGCCCGGCCAACAACGAGCCTCCTTGCGCATGATCAGTTTCGATTTGTCCCCCGGCGAGGCGATGGGCGTCATTGGCCCAACGGGAGCCGGAAAATCGACACTGGCCCGCGCTTTAACCGGCGTCTGGCCACCCGCCAATGGTGCGATCCGTCTCGATGGGGCAAAGCTCTCAGACTACGGCGAAGACAGGCTTGGCGCGTACATCGGTTATCTGCCGCAGCAGGTCCCGATGTTTGACGGCACGATTGCGGAAAACATCGCAAAACTGTCCCCTATGCCCGATGCGGACACCGTGATTGCCGCCGCACAAAAGGCCGGAGCCCACGAATTGATCCTGTCTCTGCCCGAGGGCTATGACACAGCACTCACCTCAACGGGCACGAGCTTGTCAGGAGGGCAGCTCCAGCGCATCGGTTTGGCGCGCGCCTTCTACGGCAATCCGGCTCTGGTGATCCTTGATGAACCCAATGCGAATCTCGACGCCACGGGGTCCGAGGCGCTCAACAAAGCGATCCGACGCCATAAGAAAGACGGCGGCGCTGTGTTGATCATGGCGCATCGGCCTTCGGCGCTTCAGGAATGCGAAAAGCTTCTGGTGCTGGACGGAGGCCTCCAACGTGCTTTCGGACCGCGCGAACAGGTGCTCGCCGAAATGGTCAGAAATTCCAGTGATCTCCTGAAAATTCGCCCCGTCATGACACCCCGTCCCTCGGTGCATAGGGCGACTGGTCTCGGAGGCGTGCAATGACACCCACTCAGGTCTGGCCCGCGCATCGCATCGTCTGGTTCGGGGTCATTTGTGTTGCACTCTTGATCGGAGGTTTCGGGACTTGGTCCCTCTTCGCCCGGATCGAAAGCGCGGTGATCGCGCCCGGTCAGGTTCAAATCGCACAAAACCGACAAGTCGTCGCCCATAGTGATGGCGGCGACGTAGCAGGAGTTTTTGTGTCCGAAGGCGATCACGTCAGGGCTGGAGATATTCTGATCTCCCTCTCCAAAGAGGAGCTTCATAGCGACCTCACCCTCATAGACAACCAACTGCTCGACAACCGCGCCCGCGCTGCGCGGCTAGAGGCCGAACGCGACGGGGCGGCGGACATCGACTGGGGCAAAGACCTTTCGGCACAGATGGCGCATGCTCAGACAGGGCAGCGCGACCTGTTTGCGGCACGTCTCCAAACCGCCAAGGCGGAGATAGACCAACTTGGCAAAACACGACATCAGATCGAAGTGCAACTTGTCGGGCTTTCCCATCAGAAAGCCGCTCTCTCTGAACAGCTCACCCTGCTCCGAAAAGACCTTGCCACCGAAAGCGCCTTACACGACCGGGGCCTGACCCCGCACAGCAGGGTCAGCGCCCTCCGTCGCGACCTGCTTGGGTTAACCGCCGAAATCGCCCGGATCGAAACCGCCGAAGCGCAGGCACAGGTCAAGATTTCCGAGATTGATCAGCAAATTCTCAAAGTAGAGAGCGACCGACGCGAACGCGCCATTACGGAGCTGCGCGACATTCAGCCCCGCATCACAAACCTGCGCGAACAACAACGCGCGCTACGGTCCCAGATTGATCGCCTCGACATCCGCGCCCCGGTTTCCGGCGTCGTGTATGAGCTGACCGTTTTCGGGCCCGGCGCGGTGGTGCAACCGGCTGCACCCCTGCTCTACATTGTTCCCCAAGACCGCCCCCTGACCATCACGGCGCAAATCAGCCCGGCGCAGGTTGATCAGGTCTTTCCCGGCCAAGCCGTGCGGCTCCGTTTTCCCGCCTTTGATCGTCGCACCACGCCGGAACTTGAGGGCAAAGTGACGAAAGTGTCGCCTGACATTTTCATCAATGCGCAGACAGGCGTGGGATTTTACAGGGCTGACATAGATATCAGGGAAAACCAGCAGGTGCGCCTGCCGGAAGGCGCAGTTCTTATTCCCGGCATGCCCGTAGAGGCCTATATGACAACGGGAGCGCGGTCGCCTCTTGCCTATCTGGCAAAACCGCTTACCGATTACTTCACCCGCGCCTTCCGAGAGGACTGATGCGGGACACGATAAGAAAAGGATACACCATGGATCTCTCCGCCAAGCTTTCCGAACTGGGCCACGTTCTGCCCGACGCCCCGGCCCCTGCGGCCAATTACGTGCCCTTCGTGCAAAGCGGCCAGCAGCTTTTCATCTCCGGTCAGATTTCCGCCGGACCGGATGGCCTGATCTGCGGCAAACTCGGCGCTGATCTCGACACGGACGCGGGCGCGAAAGCCGCCGAACGCTGTGCCCTCGCGCTTTTGGCGCAGGCGAACGCAGCCGTGGGCGGAGATTTCAGCAAGGTGAAGCGCCTTGTCAAACTTGTCGGCTTCGTCAATTCGACCGCCGAGTTCACCGAACAACCGAAAGTGGTCAACGGGGCCTCCGATCTGATGGTCGCCGTGCTGGGAGACGCGGGTCGCCACGCGCGGTCTGCCGTGTCCGCCGCCAGCCTGCCGCTGGGCGTTGCTGTCGAGATCGAAGCGATTTTCGAGTTGGTCTGATGCCTCAACTGGATCCGGCTTTTCTCAAGGCCCCGATTGCGCACCGGGCTTTGCACGATGGCAATCATCACTGCGCCGAAAACAATCTCAAAGCCATTGAAAGCGCTATCGCCGCCGGGTTCGGGATCGAGATCGACCTACAACTCTCCGCCGATGGCGAAGCGATGGTGTTTCACGATTACGCTCTCGACCGCCTGACCGAAGGCTCCGGCCCCTTTGCGCAGCGCAACGCAACCGAACTCTCAGAGCTGCGGTTTAAAACCGGTGAGGTCGGTGTGCCGCGCTTGACCGAAGTGCTCAAAGCCGTCGCGGGCCGCGTGCCGCTTTTGATCGAGGTGAAGGATCAGGACGGCGCAATGGGGCCAAAGGTCGGCCTGTTGGAAGAAGCGGCGGCACGCGCATTGCAAGGGTATGACGGCCCCGTGGCACTCATGTCCTTCAACCCGCATTCCATCGCGCGGCTGGCGGAGCTTTGCCCCGATATCCCGCGCGGATTGACGACCAGCGCTTGGGCAGATCGCGCGGACGCCCTCGTTCCTGCCGCGCGGCGGGCCGAGTTGCGCGACATTCCGGATTATGACCGGGTCGGGGCCTGTTTCATTTCCCATCAATGGGACGATCTGGCCTCCCCGCGCGTCGCGGAATTGAAATCGGCGGGCGCTCATATCCTGTGCTGGACGATCAAATCGGCAGAGGCAGAGCGGCAGGCCCGCGAGATCGCGGAGAATATCACCTTCGAAGGCTATCTCCCGACTTGACGCCTCAAACCTGCGTGCCAGTTTCTAACCGAACGCGGCGCGCAGGACCTTTATGACCGATCAGATTGAAATCAGCCTGTTGAACAGCCTCAGTGCGATTGCACCGGAGGACTGGGACGCCTGCGCCGCGCCCGGCGACGGGTTGCCGGAGGATCCCTTCGTCACCCATCGGTTTTTGATGGCTCTGGAGCGCTCCGGCTCGGTTGGGCCGGGCACCGGCTGGCAGCCCAGCTATCTTGTGGCGCGGGCAGGAGACACCGTGATCGCCACCGCGCCCATGTATGCCAAGAGCCACAGTCAGGGCGAATATGTATTCGATCACAACTGGGCCCATGCCTATGAGCAGGCGGGCGGGCGCTACTACCCGAAACTGCAGATCGCGGTGCCTTTCACCCCTGTGACAGGGCGGCGGCTTTTGACCCGTCCCGGTTTCGAGGACATCGGCATGGCCGCACTGATCCAAGGCGCGGTCGAAGTGGCGGATCAGAACCGGCTTTCCTCCCTGCACCTGACCTTCTGCACCGAAGAGGAGGTCGCCGCCGGGAAGGCGATGGGATTGTTGCACCGCACCGGGCAACAATTTCATTGGGACAATCATGACTACACCGACTTCGACGCATTTCTGTCGGAACTTTCGTCCCGCAAGCGTAAGAACATCCGCAAAGAACGCGCACAGGCGCAAGGCTTTGGCGGGGAGATCGTCCAACTCACGGGCGATGAGATCATGCCGGAGCATTGGGATGCGTTCTGGGCGTTTTATCAGGACACCGGGAGCCGGAAATGGGGCACGCCCTATCTGACCCGCGGGTTCTTTGACGAAATCCACGACACGATGCGCGACGAGGTGCTCTTGGTCCTCGCGTACCGAGCCGGACATCCCATCGCCGGGGCACTCAATTTCATCGGTGCGGACAAGCTCTATGGCCGCTATTGGGGCTGCACCGAATATCACCCGTCGCTGCATTTCGAAATTTGCTATTATCAAGCCATCGACTACGCGATTGCGCAGGGTCTCAGCCGTGTCGAAGCGGGCGCGCAGGGCGAGCACAAGCTGGCCCGTGGCTATCTGCCGAACACGACGCATTCGCTGCATTGGATCGCCGATCCGGGCTTTGCCCGCGCGGTTGGCGATTATCTTGAGGCCGAACGCAGCGCCGTCGCCGAGGAGGTCGAGGTGCTCACATCCTATGGCCCGTTCAAATCCACCGCACAGGAGGAAGATCATGACTGAACTCTTGAAAGGCCCGGCCCGCACAGAGGCTCTCGCCCCGTTATTGGCAAATGGATGGACAGAAACCTCCGACGGAACTGGGATCGAAAAGCGTTTCACCTTTCGTAATTTCGTCGAGGCCTTCGGGTTTATGACCCGGGTTGCGCTCATCGCGGAAAAGAGGGATCACCACCCCGACTGGCGCAATGTCTACCGTACGGTCGAGGTGACCCTCTCGACCCATGACGCAGGCGGGTTGACGGAAAAAGACATCGAATTGGCACTACAAATGGACGAGGCAACCGCACATGCTTGAAAATCTACTGAGTTACGAAATTTATAATGGTCATACTGTTGGCGATTACCTGTCCCTCGAATATCTGGCCGGGATCGCCGGATCGATCATCGGCGCTCTGATCCTTTTGATCGCCGGGATGATGATCTCCGGCTGGATCGGCCGCCGCATTCGCGCAATTGGCGCGCGGTACGAACGCCTTGATGACACGCTGTTCAATTTCCTTGCCAATATCGCACGCTACGCGGTTCTGGCCTTCACCGTTCTGATCATTCTCAACACCTTTGGCATCCAGACCACCTCCATCGTCGCCGTCATCGGTGCCGCCGGTCTCGCCATCGGTCTGGCCTTGCAAGGCACGCTGTCGAATGTCGCGGCAGGTGTGATGATCATCCTGTTCCGCCCGTTCAAGAATGG
Source organism: Celeribacter sp. ULVN23_4 (assembly GCF_054788345.1). Classification (NCBI taxonomy): domain Bacteria; kingdom Pseudomonadati; phylum Pseudomonadota; class Alphaproteobacteria; order Rhodobacterales; family Roseobacteraceae; genus Celeribacter; species Celeribacter sp. ULVN23_4. The sequence goes on from NZ_JBTVYO010000001.1 coordinate 608,237, forward strand.
CGATTTCGTCGAGGTCGCGGGCAAATCCGGCACGGTGAAAGACATTTCGCTCAACTTCACCGAGCTTGCGGATTTGTCGAACGTGCAGGTGATCGTGCCGAACTCACAAGTTTGGGGCAACATTATCACCAACTACTCCACCAACGGCACCCGCCGCGCCGAATGGACCTTTGGTGTCGGCTATGGGGCCAACCTGAAAACCGCAGAAGACGTGATCCGCAACACGATCATGTCCGACCCGCGCGCCATGACCGATCCGGCGCCCTTCATTCAGGTCAACAACCTCGGCGATTTCTCGGTCGATTTCCTTGTCCGTGTTTGGGTGAAATCTCCGGATTTCTTCGCCTTCTCCACCGACATGAAACGCGCGGTGAAAGAAGCGCTGGACGAGGCCGAGGTGGACATCCCCTTCCCGACCCGGACGGTCATCAACGCCGCCGACTAAAAAAACGCCCGGAGCCATGCTCCGGGCGTTTTCATTTAGATCGCGTCCAGAAGGGACTCGCCCGCCGAAATCGTGCATTCGCCGGGGCTGGTTTCAACCTCAAGAACCTTCACAACCCCATCCTCAGCATAGAGCGCAAAGCGTTTCGAGCGATTGATGAGCCCCGCAGGAGGTGCGGTAAAATCGAGCCCGAGCGCTTTGATGAACCCCGCGTCCGCATCGCCCAGCATGCTGATCCCCGCAACATCCGCACCCGTGTCTTTGGCCCATGCCCCCATCACAAAGGGATCGTTAACGGAAACGCAAATCACCTCATCCACGCCTTTGTCCTTAAACTTGGGCATGGTGCGAATGAAGCTCGGCACATGAGCCGTTGTGCAAACACCAGTGTACGCCCCCGGCAGACCGAAAAGCACAACCTTGCGCCCCTTGAACTTCTCCGCCAGATCAACCGCAGCGGGGCCGTCCGCCGTCATTTCGAGCACGCTGCCACCGGGCAGGCTGTCTCCAACCGAAATCGTCATATTATCATCCTCAGTGCGTTGTCATTCTATTCCTCGACGATATAGGGTCAGGGCGTTTCGCGACCAGAGGAAAAATCATGAGCCACTTCATCGTCATTGGTGCCGGGCAAGCCGGGCAAAGCATCGTCACCACGCTGCGCGGTCAGGGCTTTGAAGGGGACATCACTCTAATCGGCGATGAAGCTGTACCGCCCTATCAGCGCCCGCCACTGTCCAAGGCCTATCTTCTGGGCGAGATGGAGCTGGAGCGATTGTTCCTGCGGCCCGAAAGCTATTACGCGGACGAAAACATCACGCTGCGCACAGACGCCAAAGTGACGGCGATTGACCCGGTGGCAAAAACCGTCTCGCTCGGCGAAGAGGTTCTCTCCTACGACAAGCTTGCTCTGGCGACCGGCTCCGCCCCACGCCTCTTGCCCACCTCGATCGGTGGCGCGCTGGACGGCGTCTACACGATGCGCACGCTCGCGGATGCCGATGCGATTGAACCGGAGTTCCGCGAAGGCGCTTCCGTGCTGATCGTTGGCGGCGGGTATATCGGGCTTGAAGCCGCAGCAGTCGCTGCCAAGAAGGGTCTCAAGGTCACGCTGGTGGAAATGGCCGACCGCATTTTGCAGCGGGTCGCCTCGAAAGAGACCTCCGACTATTTCCGCGCCCTGCACCTGTCGCATGGTGTTGACCTGAAAGAAGGTGTGGGAATCGTGACCCTCACCGGAGACACCCGGGTGAAAGCCGCCGAACTGACCGATGGCAGCACGATTGACGTGGATTTCGTCATCGTCGGCGTCGGCATCATCCCCGGCGTGGAACTCGCCGAGATGGCGGGACTGACGCTTGAGAACGGCATCAAAACCGACGCGCATGGGGCAACCTCCGATCCGGATATTTTCTCGGCGGGCGACTGTGCCTCCTTCCCCTATCAGGGCGCACAAATCCGTCTCGAATCCGTGGGCAATGCCATTGATCAGGGCGAAGTCGTCGCCAAGAACATGCTGGGCCAAGATGTGAGCTACACACCGAAACCGTGGTTCTGGTCCGATCAATACGACGTCAAACTCCAGATCGCGGGCCTCTCCGGCGGCCATGATCAAGTGGTCGTCCGTGAGGGCGAGGGCACGCATTCACATTGGTATTACAAGGACGGGCAACTCATCGCCATCGACGCGATGAACGATCCGCGCGGCTACATGGTCGCCAAGCGCCTCATCGAGAGCGGCAAGACCGCCGATCCGGCCAAGGTGGCCGACCCGGCAACCGATCTCAAAGCCCTGATGCGCGGCTGATGCGGATCATCGCGGGAGAATTTCGCGGGCTGGCTTTGGCCTCAGTTGGCAAGGGTGACGCCGGAGCGCATCTGCGTCCCACGACAGATCGGGTGCGCGAAAGCCTGTTCTCCGTCCTGACAGCCGGGAAATATGGTGATGCGGTCGAAGATGCCCGCGTCCTGGACCTGTTTGCCGGGACTGGCGCCTTAGGGCTGGAAGCCCTGTCGCGCGGCGCGGAATGCGTGACTTTCGTGGATGACGGGCGCAAGGCCCAGAGCCTGATCTCGGAAAACATCCAGAAATGTCGCGCCGGGGATCGCTGCACCCTGATGCGCACGGATGCGACCCGGCTGCCCGTGAACCCGTCCGAACCCTATGACCTGATCTTTCTCGATCCACCCTATGCCAAAGGCTTGGGAGAGGTCGCTATCGCCGCCGCGCTCGCCGGGAACTGGTTGACCAAACGCGCGCTTGTTGTCTGGGAAGACAGCGCCCCGATCACGCCCCCGGAGGGGCTGACATTGTTGGACACGCGCAAGTACGGCGACACCAAAATCAATTTTCTGGAGCCCGCATGACACCGAAAGCCGTAATCTTCGACTGTGACGGGGTGATCGTGGACAGCGAACCTCCGCTCTTGGAATTCCTGCAAAAAGACTTCGCGCGCTTCGGCCTCGACATTTCTCTGCATGAGCTGGAAACGAAATATGTCGGCGGCACCATGGCGCTTGTGGGCGAACGTGCCCGCGCGTCTGGGGCAGCCCTGCCCGACGATTGGCAGGTCGAAGTCTACCCCCGCGTGTTCGAAATGCTGCGTTCCGGCGTGCCTCTGATCCCCGGCGTTGTGGCGGCTTTTGATGCGCTGGACGCGGCGGGCATTCCCTATGCCGTCGGCTCGAACGGCCCGATGGAAAAGATGGACGTGACGCTCGGCGCGCACCCGGATGTATTCGCCCGTCTCAAGGGCCGCATCCATTCGGCCCATACCTATGGCGTGGCGAAACCCGATCCTGACCTGTTTCTCATCGCCGCCGAACAGCTTGGCGCAGCCCCCGAGGACTGTGTTGTCATCGATGACAGCCCCTCCGGCTGTATCGCGGCGCGGCGGGCGGGCATGCGTTGTTTCGGGTTTGATCCGCACGGCGATGGCGCGCGTTTGATCTCTGAGGGGGCCGAACACCTTTCAAATATGTTCGATCTGCCCGCCCGTATCGGTCTTTAAGACCTTCATCCCAGCCAAATATTCATACAAAAAAGCCGCCCCAAGGCGGCTTTTTCTCAAACTGTGTCGCAAATCATTCCGTTGTGATTTTGTAGGCTGCACCGTTAGCATCGATCCAGGGCGCAGCGTCATAAGCATGTTCCATGGCGGCTTTCACATCGGCGACAAGCTGTTCGCCGTCATAGCCTTTTTCATCCATCTCTGCGATCCAGTCGGCCACGACCTCATCGCCCAGCTCATAAATCTTCGCGGTTTCTTCTTCGTTCAACACGTTCACCGTATTGTCGCTCCCCGCGATGACTTTCACGCCATCTTCGTCGCCCATGTCATAAGCGACACCCGACCAGCGGGACGCCATGAGACCGGAGTTGCGATCAATCACCTCTTTCAGATCATCCGGAAGGCTGTCGTATTTCGACTTGTTCATCGCCCAGAGGAAATAGAGGTTGTAGAAGGACCGATCCCCGGAGACATCGGTTTCCGCATCGGTCAGCTCGTCAAGCTTGAGCGACGGAGACATGGCGAAGGTGATGATCCCGCCATCCAACACGCCTTTGGACAGAGCCTCGGGGAAGGCCGGAACCGGCAGCCCCACCGGGGTCGCACCCAGCTTTTCCAGCAGCAAGGTCGAGGTCCGCGTCGGCGCGCGCAGTTTCAGCCCTTCGAAATCCTCGACTTTGCGGATCGGCGCACCTTTCTTGTGGACGAGGCCCTCGCCGTGCGTGTGCGCCGCGATGATGTGAATGTCCGAGAAGTCATCCAGAAGATGTTCCTGCGTAAATTCCCATGCCGCCATCGAGGACAGTTCCGCCGATTTCAGCGAGAGGAACGGAAGTTCGATCGCCTCGGTTTCCGGGAAACGGCCCGGTTGATAGCCCGGAATGATCCAGCCGCCGTCGATGGCCCCATCACGGATCAGGTCGTATTGGTCCGGAGCTTTGCCGCCGAGTTGCATCAAGGGATAAATCTCGACCTTGATCCGACCGCCGCTGTCTTTCTCAACCTTCCGCGCCCAAGGCTCCATGAAATAGGTGGCAGAGCCAGCTTTCGGTGACACGAAATGCTGGAACCGAAGCGTCACCTCTTGCGCTGCAGCTGACAGCGGTCCGGTGATGGATGCTGTGACCGAGACAAGGGCCGCAAGCGCGGCAGATTTCAAAACGGGGTTCATGGGCAAGCCTCCTCCGGGCTGTGATTGCGGCCCGTAACGGCCGCAGCCTTCATAACGTGGAGGGTAGCTAGTCCAGTTGTTACATACTCCGCAACCGTTCCGGACGAACTTTTATCTGACCAAGCGGTCAGCCCATTGAAATATATAAACAAAGGAAAAGGCGGGAAAATCCCCGCCTTTTGGTATGCCATCGCTTTAGGGTGTTCAGGCCTTGTAGGTCGGGTGGAACAGCCCCCCCGGAGAGACCGTAAACACCTCACAGCCGGTCGCGGTCACGCCCACACAATGCTCGTATTGCGCCGAGAGTTTCTTGTCGCGCGTCACAGCCGTCCAGTCGTCGGACAGCACTTTGGTTTCAGGACGGCCCAGATTGACCATCGGTTCAATGGTGAAGATCATGCCTTCTTCCAGCACAGCGCCGGTGCCGGGGCGACCGTAGTGCAGCACGTTCGGCGGCGCGTGGAAGACGCGGCCAACGCCGTGACCACAGAAGTCGCGCACGACGGACATGCCCTGATGCTCCACGTAATTCTGGATCGCATGACCGATGTCGCCGAACGTATTTCCCGGTTTCACCGCCTCGATGCCGAGCATCAGGCTGTCGTAGGTCACTTGGATCAGACGCTCGGCCTGACGGCTCGGCGTGCCCGCGACATACATGCGGGAGCTATCCCCGAACCAGCCATCCTTGACCACCGTCACGTCGATATTGAGAATATCACCCTCTTGCAGGATATCGTCGCTGCGGCGTTTCTCGGGGTCTTTCGAAATCGTTTCATCACGGCTTTTCGGGATCGGAGCGCCCGGAATGCCGTGGCAGACGACATGGTTCACAGAGATACAGGACGCGTGTTGGTAACCATTATAGCCGATGGTCGCCGAGGTCGTGCCAAGCTCGATCACGCGGCGATTGATGAAGTCATCCAATTCGCCCGTCGTGACACCCGGCTTCACCAGCGGCGCAACTTCGTCCAGAATCTGCGCCGTCACCTGACAGGCCGCACGAATCCCCGGAAAATCCGCGTCCTCATAGATGCGAATTCCGTCTTTTGTGATGCGGCCGCGATGCGTCTCGTCCAAGGGTCCAACTCCTTAATCTTTCAAGGCCCATATAAGCCTTTCGTCGCGAAAGGGCCAGTGCCCGGTGGTTAAAGACTTTGCACAGGGGTTGGCTCAAAGATCACCGCCTCAGGCGTCGCTTTGACCGGAAAGATCATGATCTCGACCCCAGCGGCACGTGCCGCCCGTTCCGCCTCGGCGTAATACGGGTCAATATCGCACGCCGGGGCGAAACGGTCGCAATCATCGCGGGACACGAGATAAAGCATCACAGCGCGATCGCCCTCCGCCACACGCGCCGACAGCTCGCCAAGGTGCTTTGCGCCCCGAGCGGTCTTCGCGTCCGGAAATTCGGCGAGACCAGGCTCCCGCGACAAGGTTACGGATTTCACCTCGACCCAGATTTTCGCATCCCCTTGCGTGACAAGAAAATCGGCGCGCGAGTTCTCGCCATATTTCACCTCGGCGCGCACATCGCCTTCAAGGCCCGGAACCAGTCCCGCCTCCAGCGCCTCTTTCACCACACGGTTGGCAATCCCGGTATCGACGACCACCATCGCCCCCGGCAGCGCCACCAAACGCAGCCCGTATTTGAGCTTTTTCTTCGGATCATCATTCGGTTCGACCCAAACGCGCGTCCCGGCCTCAGCCAGCCCCAGCATGGAGCCGGGGTTCGGACAATGCGCCGTCACCTCGCGCCCGTCTTCGAGACGAATATCGGCGAGGAAGCGTTTGTAACGACGCAAAAGCGTTGCGGGGATCAGGTCTGATTGAAAGCGCATGGTCAGAGGCCTATACCGTTTGAGAAACAGTCTCAAGGAGACCCAAATGCCCCATACCGACAACCCCACCGCAGCCATCCTGATCATCGGAGACGAGATTCTCTCCGGTCGCACCCGCGATGCGAATATGTACCACCTCTCGGGAGAGTTGACGCGTGCCGGGATTGATCTGAAGGAGGCCCGTGTCGTGCCGGACGACCGCGAGGTCATCGTCGCCACGGTGCGCGAATTGTCGGCGAAATACGCCCATGTCTTCACCTCCGGCGGCATTGGGCCGACCCATGACGACATCACCGCCGATTGCATCGCCGAAGCCTTTGGCCTGCACATCGACGTCCGCGACGACGCCCGCGCGCTTTTGACGGCGCATTACGAAGGGCGCGGCGTCGAGTTCAACGAGGCCCGCATGCGTATGGCCCGCATCCCGGACGGTGCAACCCTGATCGAAAACCCGGTGTCCATCGCGCCCGGTTTCTCGGTTGAGAACGTGCATGTCATGGCCGGTGTGCCGAATATTTTCGAGGCCATGGTGGCCGGGCTTCTCCCCACCATCACCGGGGGCAAACCGCTTTTGTCGCAGACCTATCGCGTTGATCGTCCGGAAAGCGCCGTCGCGGAGCCTTTGGGCATGCTGGCGCAGAAATATCCGAACCTGTCGATGGGCTCCTATCCGTTCACCCGCAACGGCGCCTATGGCACCAATCTGGTGATCCGCGGACAGGACGGGGCGGAGATCGAAGCCGCCCTTCTGGAACTTGCCGCGCTGTTCCCTACCAATGAAAACAGCTGATCAAACAGCCGTTTTCGCAGCATTCGAGGCCACTTGGCCTCCGCTCAGCCGCGATCCACTTGGCCCGTTCACATACCGGAACGGGGCGGGCGGCGGCAGTCGGGTCTCTGCCGCCACTTTGGACGGGACGTTTAGCCCTGAGGCGCTTGCCGAGACCGAGGCCCGTTTCATTACGGACAAACGCGATCCGCTTTTCCAAGTTCGCAGCGGAGAAGATGCGTTCGACGCGGAACTGGAAGCGCGCGGATATCGGCTTTTCGACCCGGTCGCCTGCCTGATTGCGCCGCTTGATCTGTTCCCACCTTCTGATCCCAAGAGCGGCTACGTCACATGGCCCTCGATTGAGATCCAGCATGAGATTTGGGCCAAGGGCGGCATCGGACCGGCCCGTTTGCAGGTCATGCAACGCGCAGAGGGCCCGAAATGCACCCTGTTGGGACGGCTCGGGGACACCCCGGCGGGAACGGGGTTTGTTGCCCTTCACGACGGGATCGCGACCGTTCACGCGCTTGAAGTTGCAAAAGAAAACCGCCGCAAAGGCCTCGCCCGCGCCATGATGGCATTGGCTGCGGACTGGGCGCGCGATCAGGGCGCACAGCATCTGGCGCTTCAAGTCACCCGCGCCAACACCGGCGCTCTGGCGCTTTATTCTTCGCTTGGAATGGTGGAAATGGGGCAGTACCACTATCGCACCAAAGCTCTGACCGAGGTCCAATGATCCGCGCCTTTTCCATCGTCACTCTGATCGCTCTCTCGGGCGCGGCCTCTGCCCTCGACATGCCCGGTGCGGCGAATGAGACAGAGCGACGCGAGGAATTGTCCTCCGCCGAACCGTTTCCGACCGGGCCCTTTCAGGGGGCCAACACCCCCCGGATGATGGCGGAAGGCGATATCACGCAGGTGGCTTACAAGCTCATGGGGACATCGCTCACCAGTTACCAGATGATCGAACCTCTGCGCGCGCAGCTTGAAGAGGACGGGTTCACAACCCGATTTGCCTGTGCTGACCGGGACTGCGGCGGGTTTGATTTTCGGTATCTGCTCGATCTGCTGCCGGAACCGTCGATGCATGTCGATCTTGGCGATTTCCAGTATCTTTTGGCGGAGCACAAGGACGGTCGGACCGTCTCGGTCCTGTGCAGCAAGGCCCGCGACGCCGGCTATATCCAGATCAGCACGGTGATCCCGTCCGACACACCGGAAGTGACGCTGCAAGCGCCGTCCCAACCAGAGACGCCCCTCACCACATCCGCCAACACCGAGGATTTGATCTCCCGGCTGGAGACGCGCGGGCGTGTGGTTCTTGACGATCTGACCTTTGAAACCGGTGCCTCGAACCTTGGCGAGGGTCCGTTTGCCTCGCTCCGCAAACTGGCTGAGTTCTTGAAAACGCACCCGGAAATCAGCATCGCTCTTGTCGGCCACACCGACAACACCGGCGGGTTGGAGAGCAACACGACGCTGTCACGCAAACGCGCAGAAGCGGTGCGGCAACGTCTGATCCAAAACTATGAGATCGCTCCGGCGCAGATCACAGCGCAGGGAATCGGCTATCTCGCCCCGCGCACGTCGAATGCGACGGCGGAAGGGCGCGAGAAAAACAGAAGGGTCGAAGCGGTCATCGCCTCGGCCCCATAAATCTCTAAATTCAGAATTCCCCGTTCAGAAAACTCAGATCACCACTTGTCCGGGCCTTTTTCCGCAAAGGCATGAACGAGGAAGTCGATGAACGCGCGCACTTTCGGCTGAGTAAAGCGGCCCGGCGGGTAAACCGCGTAAATGCCCTGCGTTTCCGGCGGCAGATCTGGGATCGCCTCTTCGATCAGACCTTGCTCCATCGCATCCGCGTAGAGGAAGGACGGCAGGTAAGCGATGCCGAGCCCGGAGATACAGGCGTTGAGCAGAGACTGGCCATCATTGACCGTCAGCCAGCCAGCGGTGCGCACCTGGCGCTTTTCACCGGAGGGCGCGGTGAGTTTCCACACGGCACCGTTCGACTGGTTCGAATAATGCAGCAGCTTGTGCTCATTGAGGTCGTCGATTTTCTGCGGACGGCCGTATTTTTCGAAATAGGCAGGTGAGCCGACCATCCGTTTCGTCGTTTCGGTCAGCTTGCGGGCGCGCAGCGTGCTGTCTTCCAGCTCACCGATCCGAACGGCCATATCGAAGCCTTCGGAGATCAATTCGACATAGCGATTGTTCAGGACCATGTTGACCTGAATATCGGAGAACTCGGACAGGAACTCCCCGAGAACCGGAGAGAGATGATTCACCCCGAAATCTGTAGCAACTGAAATGCGCAGAAGCCCCGAAGGCGCGCTTTGCATAGAGGTCACGAGCGCATCAGCCTCCCCGGCATCGTTCAGAACACGGCGCGCGCGGTCGTAATACGCCAGACCGATCTCGGTCGGGGACACACGGCGGGTCGTACGGTTCAAGAGGCGGGCCCCAAGACGGGCTTCAAGCGCAGAGACATGTTTGGAAACGGCGGATTTTGAAATCCCCATTTTCTTGGCTGCATCCGTGAAACCACCCTGATCCACAACCGTGGCAAAGGCTTCCATTTCAGTCAGTCGATCCATTTCTCTTACCTACGTATCTTGGCCCCAATCACCTTATTGCGTCGAAATCGGGCAAGATTGGGGAATACGGGCGACAATAGCGTGGTCACCCGATGATCGTTTTTAGTCCGGAAACGGATTAACGGTTGCGCATGGCTGCGATTTTTCAGGCCACACACGCTGAAATCGAGAAATTTTATCCCGTGAAACAAGTGTCTTACAGCGTGGCAGCCAAACGCGCGCCTTGATCAATGGCCCGTTTGGCATCCAACTCGGCCGCCACATCCGCGCCACCAACAATGTGGCAGGCCTGACCTCGGTTTCCCAATCCATCGGCAAGAGAACGCTGCGAAAGCTGTCCGGCGCAAAGCACAATCGTGTCTGCTTCGATAAACCGCGCCTCTCCGTCCTTGGTGATCCAAAGCCCCTCCGAGGTGATCCGATCATAGGAAACGCCGCCCATCATCTTCACCCCTTTCATTTGCAGTGTCGCGCGATGGATCCAACCTGTCGTCTTTCCAAGACGTTTTCCCGGCTTTTCCGCCTTGCGCTGCAACAGCGTCACCTGACGAGTCGGCGCTTCGGGCACCGGTCCAGCAGATGAGAGCCCGCCCCGATCAAGGGTCGGATCGGTGATTCCCCATTCGCTTTTCCACTCGTCCAAATTGAGCGTCGGACTTTCGGACGTGGTCAGATATTCGGACACATCGAATCCGATGCCCCCGGCACCGATCACAACGACACGCGGCCCCGCCGTGACGCGGCCTTTGAGGATATCGATATAGGAGACGGTCTGCGGATGGCTGTCCTGCCCCGGAATCTCCGGATCGCGCGGCGTCACACCAGTGGCGAGGATCACCTCGTCAAAACCTTTAAGATCATCGGGAGAGACTTCGGTTCCGAGCTTCAGCACGACACCCGAACGGGCAATCATCGTCTTGAACCATTCAACAAGCCCCCAGAACTCCTCCTTGCCCGGCACCTGTTTCGCCATATTGAGCTGCCCACCAAGCTCGCCTGCCTTTTCAAACAAAGTCACCTTGTGCCCCCGTTGGCTGGCGACAATGGCGCTCATCATGCCGGCAGGCCCTGCACCAACGACAGCAACGGATTTCGCCGCTTGCGTCGGCGCATACTGCAATTCCGTCTCATGACAGGCCCGCGGATTCACGAGGCAAGACGTGAGCTTGCCGGAGAACGTATGATCGAGGCAGGCTTGGTTGCACGCGATACAGGGCGCGATCTCATCGGCGCGCCCCTCGGACGCCTTCACCACGAACTCCGGGTCGGCAAGGAACGGCCGCGCCATCGACACCATATCGGCACATCCGTCAGTCAAGACATCTTCGGCCACCTGCGGATGGTTGATGCGGTTCGACGTGATGATTGGGATCGACACCTCGCCCATCATGCGTTTCGTCACCTCAACGAACGCGGCACGGGGCACAGAGGTGGCAATCGTCGGCACCCGCGCCTCGTGCCAGCCGATCCCGGTATTGAGGATTGTCGCCCCGGCGGCTTCGATTCTCTTGGCGAGCTGGACGACTTCTTCCCAAGTCGAACCGTTGGGAATGAGGTCGATCATGGAGATACGGTAGATCACGATGAAATCGGGGCCAACAGCCTCCCGCACCCGTTTGACCACCTCAATCGGGAAGCGCATCCGGTTCTCATAAGACCCGCCCCAGTCGTCTTCGCGCCTGTTGGTATGCGTCACAAGGAACTGGTTGATGAGATAGCCCTCGGAGCCCATCACTTCGACACCATCATAACCCGCCTCTTTCGCGCGCGCGGCGGCGGTGGCGTAGTCGGCAATCTGTTTCTCAATCCCGGCCTCATCAAGTTCGGTCGGCTTGAACGGCGAAATCGGCGATTTGATCGGCGAGGGCGCGACGCAGTTCGGGCCATAGGCATAGCGCCCCGCATTGAGAATCTGCATCGCGATCTTGCCGCCCTCGGCATGAACGCGGTCCGTCACCTTGCGGTGGTTCGCAATGTCCTGATCCGTAAACAGACCCGCTGCACCCGGATAGACACCGCCTTCAACATTCGGCGCCATTCCACCGGTGACGATGATCCCCGCACCGCCGCGCGCGCGGGCGGCATAAAATTCGGCGACAGCCCCCCAATCGCCGCGCTCCTCCAGCCCGGTGTGCATCGACCCCATAAGGGTTCGGTTGCGCAAAGTGGTGAAGCCGAGATCAAGCGGCGCCAGAAGATGCGGATAGTGGGTCATGTGAAGTGCCTCCCTTGCGCGGCTAAAATGCGCAAGGGGCGGAAGCATGTCACGCAAGACGCCGCGTCAGATGCACGGATACCGTTAACGCCACCAGAGCTGACGGTCGGATCAGTTCGTGCCGGTCTCGCTACAATGACGCCGAAACGCACGTTTGAGCATATCAAGCTCCTGGCGCAGCAAATCCATCTCCGCGCGGATATCTTCGGCCAGAACGTCCCCGGCCATCAGGGTCAGTGAATTGAGCACCTGCCCGGTGCCCCGCACTGTGAAGACAAAAGTCTGCACCCCGTCACCGATCATTTCGGCAGGCACGGCAAAGCGGAAGAACCAAACGCCCGCCCGTTCCGGGTCTTCGCTGATCGTATGCCCCGGCACCGGCTGGTCGAGATAGGTCACCTCAATCTCGGGCAGTTCCAGAACCGTCTCGGGCACATGCAATTCGCCCTCCCAAATTCCGGCCTGAAGGCGCGTCTTGACCAGTGTCAGCTCATCCATCTTCGTACTCCGTCAAAGGTCCGCGCGCGGACGACGCGAACAGGTCAAGTCCCGCAAAACGATCTGATTCATTTCCGGGTCTTCAAAGATCAGATCGATCCAGAGCTTTTCCACCCGTTTCTCATTGAGCTTGGTATAGGCCAGATCGAACTCGACGAAGCCTTCGTCATTGTGCAGCGGCAATTCCCGCACCACCTGCTCCATATTCGGACCGTGTTTCACGTTCAGACGGGCAAAAATCTCGATGTCTTTTTCAAGCTCCACGGCATAATCGAGCCGCACCAGATGGCTCTTGTTCAGCCCCTGACAGGCCTCATCCGGCATTTCGACCGTCAGCGACAGGAACGAACCGTCATAGCGAAAGACTTCGAGGCGCAAACCGAAGGGGGCGAGATCCTCCTCCGAGGTGTTGCGCATCTGGCGATAGGTCAATTCGGAAATCTGGCAGTCGTGATAGAGCGTCGCCTCAGTTCCGATCAGTGTTTTGGTCGGCACAGCCGAGGCGCCTTTCACCGGGATCGGACCGCGCCAAAGCTCCGGACGGTAGGACCAATCGGTGTAAAGCGGCAGCTGCATCGCGTTCGAGCCGATCAACGGCAGAGCGAGCCGCCCATCAGCCACGAACAGGAACCGGTCGATCTCCCACCTGAGCGCCCGTGCCTGACCACGCAAACGGCGCAGAACCGGCAGGCTGAGACGTTCCGCCATATTGGCCCGCCGCGCCCAGCGCCGTGTGGCCAAGGCATTGACCCGCTTTTCAATCAACTGTTTGAACCGACGACGCATTGCGCAACCTTCTTCTATCTCTTCAAACCCTTACCCAAGCTCTACGCAATACGCCAGTGTCTCTCGCAGTTCACGGCAGCTCGCTTGCATCACGCGCGCATGTGAACACCCAATCACGCGATCCTTTTAAAACCTATGAAAATTACGGCTTTCGCAAAACGCTTTCTGACCGCTGATGCTAATCAAGCAGCAAACACGGGGAATTTTCCGTCTGGAGGTTCCTTTTGAGCAACAGCTCGCTTTGCTCAGGCCGGATTGCGCCGTTTGAATTCTGCCGTGAACCGATCAAGCAAGGCGCGCAGTCGATCCTCTGGCATCGGAGCTTCCGCAAATGGCGTGGCGGTCGCCGTCACAAGACGCCCCTGACGCATGAAAATCGCGCGCCAATATTCCTTGCCCTGCCCGCGCAACGTCATCGGCGCGCTGTCCCGCACATGGATCAACACCATATCGTCACGGGTTTCGCTTTCGATCAGCTGAACCGTGCGGGCCGAGCCTTGGCGCGACAAGGTCTTGCGCCCGGTCTCGGACGCGAAATATGCCTCAAGGCTGGGCGCATCGAACTCGTCCGTATCGGCCATCGGCGCGGAAATAGAGACGGTCAGCACGGCGGTCTTGCCCTTAAGCGCAGGGTTGTTATGCCCGTTCAGCCCGGAACAATTCCCCAAAAGCGCAAAACTGCCCTTGTCGCTGTCCCGAACAGAGGCCGGATCGACACAATATCCAGACGGCCCGGCAACGCTCATCCCGGTGGCTTGCAAGGCGACAGCGCGCACAGGACGATGGGCCGGATCGACAGTCGTGCCCGTCTCCATCTCACAGGCCGGCAAAAGCAGAGCCAAAACCAGCCACATTGCGCGTTTTACCGAAACCATCATTCTTCTCCCGCACCTAAAACAGAGCCGCCTATATCGCGCTCATCGCCGTCTTCCAAGCCGACCCCCATCACGGATCGGCGACTTCCCGCGCTTTTCCCTCTGGCCGCTGCGTGCTACCTCTCTCGACAATAGTCCTCACCGCGAGAATTCCCGCCCATGCGCCAGCAGATGCACCCCTACGCCCCGATCGTCGCCTCTGCGATGCGCCGTCCTGAACTTTGGCGTTTGGCGGTGGCAATCGTGGCCGCGCTGTTGATCAGCATCGTGGTGACCCCGCTCTTTTATCTCATCATTGGGCGGCTCGCGCCCAATCTGATGCCATTTCAACTTGGCCCGCGCGGGATGATGGTCGGTACCACCCCCGGCGGATTGTTTGTTATCCTATCTGGATTCATCATTTTGCTCTGGGGCGCGTTGCAGCTGGCCAAGCGCCTCCATGCCCGCAGCCTGCGCGAGATCACCGGCCCCGCCGCCCTCATGCGCGCGCAGTTTTTGGTGACGCTCAAATGGATCATCGCCTTCACCTTGCTAAGCTTTTTCCTGCCTTGGGATGGCCCGGCTGATCCGGTTGCGAACCTGCCGGGCGGCCTCTGGCTGTTCTGGCTGCCTTTCGCCATTCTGGGACTGATGGTTCAAGTCACCGCCGAAGAGGTCTTCTTCCGCGGCTACCTGCAAAGCCAATTCATCGGCGTGACCCGCTCCTACCCGCTCGGGGTCGCGGCCTCCGCCGTCATTTTCGGACTGGCGCACACCAGCGGGAGCGCAGAGGGAATCGCCGCGATCTTTCCCGTCGTCTGGGCCATCGGCTTTGGCGTCCTGGCCGGAGACCTGACCATGCGCGCGGGCACCATCGGGCCCGCCATCGCGCTGCATTTCGTCAACAACCTCTCCGCCATGGTTCTCGCGCCGCAGCAAGACATGATGTCGGGCTTTGGCCTTTTCGTTCAAACCGAGAGCGCCGAAACCCTCTATTCCGACCCGAAGGCCCTGATCTTCCAGAGCCTGCTTTTGCTGGTCAGTTGGCTCGTCGCCCGCCTCGCGATCAGGCGCTGATTGCAATTCGGCTCAGAGAGGCTTATCTGGACCCCCAAGTCACGCAACGTCCAAAGGCGCACACTATGAACTGGATCTCGAACTACGTCCGCCCGAAGATCAATTCGCTCTTCTCGAAACATGACACGCCGGACAATCTTTGGACGAAATGCCCGGAATGCGGCACCATGCTGTTTCACCGTGAGCTGGCCGAGAACCAGAACGTCTGCACCAATTGCGACCATCATATGCACATCACCCCGCGTGCGCGTTTCACCGCGATGTTCGACGGGGGGATTTTCTCCGAGGTCAAGGTTCCCGAACCGATTGAAGACCCGCTGAAATTCCGCGACCAGAAGAAATACCCTGACCGCATGCGCGCCGCTCAAAAGGTGACGGGCGAAAAAGAAGCGATGCTGGTCGCCGAGGGCGAAATCGGTCGCACCCCGGTCGTTGCCGCCGCTCAGGATTTCTCCTTCATGGCCGGCTCCATGGGCATGTATGTCGGCAACGCCTTCATCGCCGGTGTCGAGCGCGCGATCAAACTCAAACGCCCCTTCATCATGTTCTCCGCCGCTGGCGGCGCCCGGATGCAGGAAGGGATTCTCTCCTTGATGCAAATGCCGCGCACCACCGTGGCGATCGAGATGCTCAAGGAAGCCGGGCTTCCCTATATCGTCGTCCTGACCCACCCGACCACCGGCGGGGTGACGGCCTCCTACGCGATGCTAGGCGATGTCCAGATCGCCGAACCCAATGCGCTGATCTGTTTTGCGGGCCCGCGCGTGATCGAGCAAACGATCCGCGAAAAACTGCCCGAAGGCTTCCAGCGCGCCGAATACCTGCTCGATCACGGTATGCTCGACCGCGTGACCCATCGCATGAAGATGAAGGATGAGCTTGTGACCATCCTGCGCATGCTCGGCAACCTGCCGCCCGCCGTTGCAGGTGATCTCCCGGCCCCTACCCCTGAAGAGAAAAAGAAGGCACCTGACGCCACTTCTGCCGTCGAGGACGCGAAAAAGTGACCGCCCAGACTTCCGATGTCATCCTTGACCGGCTGATGTCCCTGCATCCCAAGGTCATCGACCTTGTTCTTGACCGTGTCTGGCGTCTGCTTGATGCCCTCGACCATCCGGAGCGCAAATTGCCGCCCGTGATCCATGTCGCGGGCACCAATGGCAAAGGCTCGACCCAAGCGATGATCCGCGCCGGGCTCGAAGCCGCTGGCAAAAAGGTTCACGCCTATACATCGCCGCATCTGGCGCGGTTTCATGAACGCATCCGTCTGGCGGGCGAGTTGATCGCCGAAGAAGACCTGATGGCCGTGCTCGAAGAATGCGAGACCGCCAATGGCGGTGAGCCGATCACCTATTTCGAGATCACCACCGTCGCGGGCCTCTTGGCCATGTCGCGCGTCCCTGCCGATTACACCTTGCTTGAGGTTGGCCTCGGCGGACGGCTGGACGCGACCAACGTGATTGATGTGCCCGAACTCACGATCATCACACCGATTTCCATCGACCACACGCAATTCCTTGGCGAAACGCTGCGCGAGATTGCGGGCGAAAAGGCCGGAATTATCAAACGGGGCGTGCCCTGTGTCGTCGGCCCGCAGCCCGATGAGGCACTTGAGGTCATAGAGGCCAAAGCCGCCAGCCTTGGCGCGCCGCTGCTCCGCTACGGGCAGGAATGGCATGTCTGGGAAGAGCGCGGGCGTCTGATTTTCCAAGATGAAAACGGCCTGTGCGATCTGCCCATGCCGCGCCTGATCGGACGCCATCAGGTCCATAACGCGGGCGCAGCCATCGCGGCGCTGCGCTACATGGGCTACGATGACACGGCTCTGGATGCGGCGATGGTCGACGCCGAATGGCCCGCTCGGATGCAGCGCCTCAAAACCGGCCCGCTGATCGACGCCGCCCCCGAGGCCGAACTTTGGCTCGACGGCGGCCACAACCCTGCGGCGGGCGAAGCTCTGGCAGAGGCGCTGGATCGTCTGCCGAAACGCCCGACCTACATGATCTGCGGCATGCTCAACACCAAGGACATCGCAGGCTACCTGCATCCGTTGCAGCGCCATGCCCAACGCCTCATCGCCGTCTCGATCCCGGACGCGCAGGCCACCCTGCCCGCTTCCGAGACCGCCGAAACCGCACGTGCCGAGGGCTTCTCCGCCATTGAGACCGATAGCGTTCTGACGGCGGTGCGCACCATCGTGGGCGATGCCCCTGAGGCGCGTATCCTGATTTGCGGATCGCTCTATCTCGCAGGACATGTGCTTCAGAGCAACGGCTGAGGCTTCCCGAACAGAGTCTGTGCGCCCGCGCGTGTTTGCGCAGGGCGGAGGTGCAGGTATTTAGGTCTCATAACAGGAGATCTATGACATGACCTTGGAATTCGGCATCGACACCTTTGGCGACGTCACTTGGGACGCAAACGGCACTGACCTCCCACAGGGGCAGGTCATTCGCAACGTGATCAAAGAAGGCATTCTCGCCGATCAGGTCGGGCTTGATGTCTACGGCGTTGGCGAACACCACCGCCCGGATTTCGCCGTCTCCGCGATCGAGCCGGTTCTGGCGGCCATCGCGGCGCAGACCTCAAAGATCAAATTGACCTCCGCCGTCACGGTGCTCTCCTCCGATGATCCGATCCGGGTCTTTCAACGCTTCTCGACGCTTCAGGCGATCTCCAATGGCCGGGCCGAGATCACGCTCGGGCGTGGCTCCTTCACCGAGAGCTTTCCGCTCTTCGGCTATGATCTGTCCGATTACGAAATGCTGTTCGAAGAGAAATTCGAACTCTTCAACCTGCTCGCAACGCAGGAGAAAGTCAGTTGGTCCGGTCGCCATCGCCCCGCCCTCAAACAGCAGACTGTCTATCCTCGCCCCGAAACCCCGATCCCGGTTTGGGTGGGAGTCGGTGGCAGCCCCGACTCGGTCGTGCGCGCGGCGACGAATGATATCTCCATGACCTTGGCGATCATCGGCGGAAGCCCCGCGCGGTTCAAACCCTATGCCGATCTCTATCGCGACGTGCGCCAAAAAATGGGCGCTGCGATGCTGCCCTTGGGCTGCCATTCGCCGGGTCACATCGCGGAGACGGACAAAGACGCGCGTGATCGCTATTTCGACGGCTACAGGATCATGCATGAGCGTATCGGGCGCAGCCGTGGCTGGCCACCGCTCACGCGGGAGGCTTTTGAACGCGAAGTGGATCACGGCGCACTTTTCGTCGGCTCCCCCGAGACAGTGGCGCAAAAGATCGCCGCAACGATTTCCGTGCTTGGCTTGAATCGCTTCGACTTGAAGATTTCGGCAGGTCCGGTCACGCACGAAGCACTTATGGACACCATCCGCCTCTACGGCGAAGAGGTCGCTCCGCGCGTGCGCGAGATTTTGGCGAAAGGCTGAGGCTCAGCCTTTCCGACCTCGGCGTACCCGAGGCTCCGCCCGCAGGGCGCTCGAAAGGTCCACCGGACCTTTCTTATTTCGCGTCCTCACCCCAATCCTTGTCCTGCATTTCCCGCAGGCGGGAGGCCGTGCGCTCGAACTCGAACGCGCCTGCGCCTTCGATATAAAGCCGCTCAGGTTCATCCACCGCAGAGCACACCGTCCGCACTTTCGCTTCATACAGCGCGTCGATCAGCGTCACGAAACGCTTTGCCTCGTTGAAGTTGTGGCGCGTCAGGCGCGGGATGTCTTCGAGAATCAAAAGCTTCACCGCCTCCGCGATCACGAGGTAATCCCCCGGCCCGAGCATCTGCCCGCACAGGTCCCAAAAGGTCGCCCGCGCGATGCCGTTGTGAAATTTCGGCAGGACCACATCCCGGCCTTTGATCTTGAGCGTCAGGCTTTCAGTCGCCCCGCCCGTCAGATCGTTCCAGATGTCGTTCATCGTGGTCTGCACATCCGGCGTCACCGGATGGAAATACACCGGCGTACCAGTGAGACGCCCTTGGCGGTAATCCACGGGCGAGTGCAGGTGATGCACTTCCAGCTTTTCTTTGATGAGTGCGATGAACGGCAGGAACAGCTGACGGTTCAGACCGTCCTTGTAGAGATCATCCGGCACCCGGTTCGAGGTCGTCACGATGGTCACGCCCCGCTCGAACAGCCCTTCGAACAGACGCCCCACGATCATCGCGTCTGCGATGTCGGTGATTTGCATCTCGTCAAAGCACAACAGTTTGATGTCGTGCGAAATTTTCTCAAACACAGGGGCCAGAGAATCCGGCGTGCCCGCACGGCGCGCGGCGTCGATCCCGGCCTGCACCTCCTGCATGAACGCGTGGAAGTGAACCCGGCGCGCAGGCACAGGCGCATGCTCATAGAACAGATCCATCAGCATGGATTTGCCACGCCCGACACCACCCCAAAGGTAGAGGCCGCGCACAGCTTCGGGCTTTTTGCGGCCACCGATCAGAGACAAAAGCCCCTTTTTCGTCGGTTGCTGTGCAAGCTCCACGCGCACGCGTTCCAACAAAGGCAGAACAGTCACCTGCGCCGGATCCGAGCGCAGGGTGCCATCGGCCACACGGGCCTCGTAGATTTCCATCAGCGTTTTCATGCTTCTCCCATACTGCGCCAGCTCACATAAGAAAAGATGATGCACACCATTACGATCATTCGATTGACCGCAGAGGGGGTGATCTTGGATGTTGAGGCAAAGGAGACAGATATGTCCGACACACGCACGCCCCTCTTCACGCCGGTTCTGCTCGCCGGATGTCTCGTCATTCTCGTGAGCTTCGCGATCCGCGCCTCTTTCGGCGTGTTTCAAATTCCGATTGCCGAGGAGTTCAACTGGCCCCGCGCCGAATTTTCTCTGGCAATCGCGATCCAGAACCTGTTCTGGGGTATCGGCCAACCGATCTTTGGCGCTCTGGCGGAGCGGATCGGGGATCGCAAGGCCATCGTGCTTGGCGCTGTGACCTATGCGGCGGGGCTGGTGCTGTCGTCCTTCGCGGTCTCGCCTCTGGCGCATCAGTTCTATGAAACCCTCGTGGGCTTCGGCATCGCGGGCACGGGCTTTGGCGTCATTCTGGCCGTTGTCGGACGCGCCTCTTCGAACGAAAACCGCTCCATGTCGCTGGCCATCGCCACGGCGGCAGGCTCTGCCGGACAAGTCTTCGGCGCGCCTCTGGCCGAGTGGCTCCTTGGCTTCATGTCATGGCAAAACGTCTTCCTGCTCTTCGCCGCAGCCGTCCTCGCCTCGCTTTTGGTCCTGCCGATGATGCGCAGCCCGGCAATGGCTTCAAAGGCCGAGTTGGAGGAAAGCCTCGGCGCAATCCTTGGCAAAGCCTTCCGCGATCCAAGCTATACTTTGATCTTCCTCGGCTTTTTCTCTTGCGGCTATCAGCTTGCTTTCATCACCGCGCATTTCCCGGCCTTGGTGACAGAAATGTGTGGCTCAATTGATCCTTCCGGCACCCTCGCCTCCCTCGGCGTGACCTCGACCTCTGCGCTCGGCGCCGTCTCGATTTCCCTCATCGGCCTGGCCAATATCGGCGGCACGCTTTTCGCAGGCTGGCTCGGCAATCGGTTCTCCAAGAAATACCTGCTCGCGGGCATTTATCTCGGACGAACTCTGGCCGCCGCGCTCTTTATCGCGCTCCCGATCACGCCCACATCCGTTCTGGTCTTCTCCGTCGTCATGGGCGCTTTGTGGCTTGCGACCGTGCCGCTGACCTCTGGTCTCGTCGCGCATATCTACGGGCTGCGCTACATGGGCACGCTCTACGGGATCGTGTTTTTCTCCCACCAACTCGGCGCGTTTCTGGGCGTCTGGCTGGGTGGGCGGCTTTACGATCTTTATGGAGATTACACCGCTGTCTGGTGGGTCGGCGTCGGCGTCGGCGCATTCTCCGCCATCGTGCATCTGCCCGTGAAGGAAATCCCCTTGGGCAAACGCGCCTTAGCGTAGCGCCTCGGTCGCGGACAGCAAACCCTCTTTCACCAAACGCTGCGCCCAGCCTTCCGGGCCTTCGAACAGATGGGTCTGCCATCCGCGCGCTTTGGCGGTGTCGATATTATCCTGTCGGTCATCCGTGAACAGCAGCTTCTCCGCCGGGATTTTGCAGTCCGCTTCGACCATTTCGTAAATCGTCGAATGCGGTTTGACGCAGCCCATCCGACCCGAGACATAACGCCGGTCGAAATCGGTCAGGAACGGGTATTGGGTTTCGGCGAATTCGAAACTCTCGATGCCGAAATTCGAGAGGGCAAAGACCGGCACGCCATTCTTGCGCAGCGCCCGCAGAAGTTTCACCGATCCCGGAATCGCCGGGGTCGCCATCTTGATCCAGTCGAAATACCACATGAGAATTTCGTTTTTGAATTCAGGATGTTGCTCCGCTGCGAACTCAACCGTCGTGCGAAAATCATAGCCCTGATCCACCAGATCGTTCATCGCGTGCAAATCGACGGTTTCGAACATGGCGATACGGCGGGATTCCCCGATGACAGCATCGTAATGCCGCTCCGGTTGCCATTCGATCAACACGTTGCCGATGTCGAAAATCACCGCTTCTACAGTCATGCCTTATCCCTTTTCGCGGCCTGAACGGCCCGTTCCAACGCGTCGAGAAAGCGCGAGCGATCCGCTTTTGTAAAGGGCTTGCCCCCGCCCTGCCGGAACGGGTCAGCCGCCCGAAGGTCATACATCAGATCGCGCATCGCCAAGGCGTTGCCGATATTTGCCGTGGTATAAGCTTCGCCGTCATGCTTGAGCACGCGCGCCCCCGCCTCGACCACTTTCGCGGCGAGCGGAATGTCTCCGGTCACAACGACATCCCCGACCCCGGCCCGCTCGGCGATCCATTTGTCCGCCTCGTCTGGCCCGTCGGGCACAATCACCAACTCCATGAAAGGGTTCTGCGACGGGCGCAGCCCGCCATTGCACACCAGAAGGCAGGGCAAACGGTGCCGCGCCGCAACCTTCTCTGCCTCAGCCTTCACCGGGCAAGCATCTGCATCCACATAGATTTTCGTCACAGCATCCGTCTTCGTCGCAAGTCCCGCGTGCGATCAGCCTCCGCCGATCAGCACCCCCGCAGCGAACACCAGCGCGCCGCCGAACACAACCTGAAAGGCGGCACGCAAGAAAGGCGTGTTCATATATTTCTTCTGAATCCAGGCGATTGCCCAAAGTTCAACAAACACCACCGCCATGGCGATGAAAGTCGCGGTCCAGAAATGCGGGATCAGATATGGAAGCGCGTGCCCAAGACCGCCAAGCGTTGTCATGACACCGGATGCCAGACCACGTTTAATCGGCGAACCGCGGCCCGACAACTCGCCATCATCAGAGGCCGCTTCGGTGAAGCCCATGGAAATCCCGGCCCCGACCGAGGCCGCAAGACCGACAAGAAAGGTCGTATGCGTGTTTTGCGTCGCGAACGCCGTCGCAAAGATCGGCGCGAGCGTCGAAACAGAACCGTCCATCAACCCCGCAAGCCCCGGCTGCACCCATGTCAGCACGAACTGACGATGCGCCGTTTTCTCTTCTTCTGAGCGCGCATGATCGTCGAGATGTTCTTCCTCTAGCTCGCTCGCACGCTGGTCATGCCCGGCCTCAGCCGCCGCCAACCGGCCCAACAAGGCCCGCGTGTCGGCGTCTTGCGTGTACTTTGCCGCAGTGCGGTAGAAAGCTTCCGCGCTTTGCTCCATCGCATGGGCTTCTTCGCGAATCCGGTCGAGACCAAGGTTCTCGATCAGCCAAACGGGATTGCGCGTGTAATAGCCCGAAATATGTTCGCGCCGCACCAATGGGATGACGTTGCCAAAGCGACGTTTGTGAAGCGAAATCAATGCCTCGCGATGGCCATCCTCTTCTTCCGCCATGCCGTCGAAAATCTTGGCGCTATCGGGATAGTCAGCACGGAGGAGTTCGGCATATTGACGATAGATACGCGCATCGTCTTCCTCGGAGGAAATGGCGAGTGCGATAATTTCCTGCTCCGACAGTTCTGAAAATCGTCTGCGGTTGGCGAGTACCGGGATCATGTGGAACCTCAATTTAGAATAATTCTAAAATAGCGCCTGTCTGGCGTTCTGCAAGCCCATAATACGCCGCCCAAACACCATGTCTTTTAGCGAATCCCTTGTCGATCTGAACTAAACGGTTTAGATATGGTCTGAGCCGCGTGTCGTGTGCGGCCAATCGACAACATCCCTGTCGAGCACTGAGGCAGGCCAGTGGCCTGCCTTTTTTCTTTCGTTGGCGCAGCGGCCAGAGCGCATTAAACTCGGGCCATCGGGGGAACCATGACCAAGACACATCCAGCTATCCGAAAAGGGCGCAAATACGCCCAAGTGATCGAAGGCGCGCGAACCGTGTTTCTCAGAGACGGGTTCGAAGGCGCCTCGGTCGATGACATCGCCCGCGAAGCCGCCGTGTCAAAAGCGACGCTCTATAGTTATTTCCCGGACAAACGTGTCTTGTTTCTCGAAATCGCAGCGCTGGAAACCACCCGCCAGGCCGATGCCTTCACCGATCGGATGGACGAAAACCAGCCCCCGCAAGACTTGCTGCCTTCGGCCGGACGCAAAATTCTCGATTTTCTGCTCTCGGATTTCGGCACGGCGGTGTATCGCATCGCGGTCGCCGAAAGCCTGCGCTTTCCCGAGATCGGCCAGAAATTCTATGAAAGTGGTCCGGGACTCGTCAAAGAGCGCCTCTCACAATATCTCGCCGCCGCCGCCGCACGCGGCGAGTTGGCCATCGACGACACAGACCTCGCTGCCGAGCAATTTGCCGAATTGTGCAAAGTCCGGTTGGTGCCGATGCGCACGTTTCAGATGAGCTGCAATATCAACGACGCGAGCAAACAAGAAATCGTCGACAGCGCCGTCGCCATGTTTCTCGCGCGCTATGGAGTAGAACGATGACCCGACTTGCCGTTGCTCTTATCCTCACGGGCCTCACCTTGAGTGCCTGTCAGGAAGACGACAAGACCGCCACAAACGACACCCCCGCCGTGTCCGACGAGGCGCGCTGCGCTATTGAGTCGATCACACCTTTGATCGGCGAATCTCAATCCGCGCTTGAGGGGCTCGACATCCCGGAGCCGTTCCGAATCGTGCTTCCGGGCATGGCTCTGACCATGGATCACAACCCAAAGCGCACCAACATCGACATTGACGATGCCGGGCAAATCAAGCGCGTTTGGTGCGGCTGAGGCGTCATCTGTCCCCTCTCAACAGGAAAAGCCGAGACAGTTCACCTGCCTCGGCCTAATGAGTTGGTTCGAGCGAGATCCCCGGTGCCGCGAACTGGGTGGGGGCTGTTGAACCGCGACCCCGGGGTAAAGCGTTCTCGCTCTACCCCCCGTTATCGCCAATGAAGCGGGCCAAATGAGGTGGCGATCAAGGAAATCTCCGGGCGATTTTCGGCTCGAAATAAGGCACGTACCCGATGTGGGGCGAGTTTTCTTGATTTGCACAACAAAACGGCCCAGTCTTAAGGGATGAACGTACAAACGCCGACGCCCTTTCCCGGCCCTTCGCAAAACGGTCCGCAACAACCTGACAAGGTCGCTTTCGACCGCCATGAGCTTGGGGCCATTCTTGGTCTCTACGGACGCATGGTCGCCGCTGGCGAATGGCGCGACTACGGCATGTCTTTCCTCAAGGATGTGGCCGTCTTCTCCGTGTTCCGCCGCACAGCCGAACATCCGATCTACCGCATTGAGAAACGCCCGAAGCTCCGTGGCAAACAAGGCATGTACGCCGTGATCGGCATGGATGGTCAGATTCTCAAACGCGGGGCCGAGCTACGCACGGTTCTGCGCGTGCTCGATCGCAAACTGATCCGCTCCGTGGACTGATCCCCAACAGTTTTACAGCCTGCGATGCCCCGTCACCGGCCCGTCGCCTTGCGCCTCGATCCGCGACATCGCCCGCGCGATCGGCTCATAGGCCACCGCCATGTGATGCGCATTGGCGTGAATCAAAACCTCGGAATCAACACAGATCGCGACATGGCCTTTCCAGAACAGCAAATCGCCACGTTGATATCCATCTGAGACCGGCGCGCCGAGGCTCATCTGCATATCGCTATCGCCGGGACAGGCGATCCCGCAGGCCATAAGCCCGGCCTGCACCACACCGGAACAATCAATCCCGAAAGCTGAGTTGCCGCCCCAAAGATAGGGTGTGCCGAAAAACAACTGCGCGATGGTCACGGGGTCGGAAAAAGGCCGATCAACCGGGCGCACATGGGCTTTCGGGACGAACAATCCGCCCTCGATCTCCATGAATTTCCGGCGCTCATCGACAACCTTGATCCGTGACCCGAATGACAGGCTGGTCGCAGCTTCCGATTTGAAGTCATCTCGGGGGTAAAGATGCGTGGCCCGCGCGGAAATGAGATGCGTCGGAACCAGCTCCGGCTCCAACTGCGTGTCCGCGATGTAGCCGACATACCCGTCGCGCCGCGCAATGCCGAAGGCCCAGCCGTCACGCATTTCCAGCACCTCAAACGCATCGCCCCAAAGAAGCTGTCGTTCCCGTCTCCCTTCCGGGGCCGCCCGCAGATCAGCCACGGGCTGCGACACCGTATAAGAGGTCGGGCTCACCTCAATCTGGCCGGATGTGGCGTGCCCCGTCAGGGCAACGCGTTCATTTGCGGGGGTCAAACGACGATCCATCACAGGTCCAAGAGCTCTGGAAGTGCCGCGAGAATCGCTCTGGCGCCTTGGCCAACACCGCCTTTGGGACGCGCCGGAAGCGGGGACGGGCACCAACCGTAGATATCGAAATGCATATAGCGCGGAGTTTCGGTCACGAATCGGCGCAGGAACAGCGCAGCGGTGATCGCCCCCGCCATACCGCCCGACGGCGCATTGTCGAGATCGGCAATTCCCGGCTCGATCATCGTTTCATAAGCCTCCCAATAGGGCAGCTGCCAAAGCGGATCGGCGGCCTTGATGGAAGCTTTAGAAAGAAGAGCCGCATCGCTGGACTGGGTCGCAAAGAAGGGCGGCACATCCGGGCCAAGCGCCACACGCGCGGCCCCCGTGAGGGTCGCCATGGAGATGATCAGATCGGTCGGAGTTTCATCCGCCAGCGCCAAGGCATCGGCCAGAACCAGACGCCCTTCCGCATCCGTATTGTTGATCTCGACCGTCAACCCTTTGCGCGATGTCAGGATATCCTGCGGCCGGAAGGCGGAGCCATCCACCGCGTTCTCGACCGCCGGGATCAGCACACGCAACTGCAGCGGAAGGCCTAGTGCCATGATCATTTTGGCGAGGCCGAGAACGGTCGCCGCGCCGCCCATGTCCTTTTTCATCAGCCCCATCGAAGAGCCCGGTTTGAGGTTCAGCCCGCCGGTGTCGAAACAGACCCCTTTGCCGACGAGTGTCAGCTTCGGGCCAGCCGTGCCCCATGTCATATCGATCAACCGGGGCGCCCGAGGAGACGCGCGACCGACGGCGTGAATCATCGGATAGTTGTCCTCCAGAAGCGCCTCACCCGTGGTCACAGAAATCTCTGCGCCATGATCCTGCGCCAAGGAGCGCGCCGCGAATTCAAGCTCTGCGGGGCCCATGTCATTGGCGGGTGTGTTGATCAGATCGCGGGTGAGCGCCTCGCCCAATGCGATGGCCTCAAGCCGTGCCGCATCCGCCCCTTCGGGCGCGATCAGTTCCGCTTCTGGAACCGATTTTTTCGAATAAACATCATAGACATAGCCAGACAACAGCCATCCAAGAAGCTGTTCATCCAGCGCATCTCCCGCCACATCCGTGACAAGGTGATATGTGCCTTTGGGCAGCTTGGGACGCACGGCCCCCAAGATGAATCTCTGACGCGCGCGGTCTTTCTCTGTGCCGAGCCCGGCCAAGGCGCCCACGCCCCCATCGTCTCCCGGCAAGATGCAAACCGCACCTGCACCGCCTTTGAAACCTTGCGCCTTCACCCAGCTGACTTGAGACGGCTCAAGCTTTGCAGTGACGGTCTCAAGAGTGTCCGGCGTGACCAAATAGAGAGGGATGGAAGATGCGCCAGATTTGGCGAAGGAAAGTGGCATCGGAGAGGGCCTTTCTTGACGATTGCGTCAAGCTTAACTCATCCAATTCCACCTGCAAGGTGAAGAGGAACGCAACCTCACGACCGAGAGTCCGTTGGCCTCTTTGCCAAACCACTCAATCGGGTCAGAGCGACGCGTCTTGCAACGTCCAAACTGCCAGCAAGGAATTCTCTCCGATCCGCATCAAGCGCTCGACACAAGCCGCAAGCGCCGCCGCATCCTCGGAAAGGGACAAAGCATTCACATCGGCCGCAACGCGAGAAAACGTGACCATGCCGATCTGCTCTGCAATGGCAATCATCGACCGGGCGGCCCGTTGCAGTTCCTTGAACTCGCTTTTCTTGAAACAGCTCTCAACCTTGGCCAAACGGATGGCCAATTCCTCCATCGCGCGGCACACGACTCCATCCGCTGCAGACGTCCCCAATTGACTATACAATTGGTCTAGTCTTTTCTGATCCAATTCGACCGATCCGTCCGGCCGCAACTTCGACACCATCATGTCTGAACCCCAAATTTTCGTGCGCCCCCACGCATTATGCAGAAACTTTGCAATAAGAGCTTCAATAAAAGGTTTAATGCAAAGCCGATTCTCACTCGAATTCCCCGAAAACTCTCATTACATTCGCGACAATTGGCAGCTGACGTCTGAAAGGAAGGTTTCACCCGATGAAATACGCACGCCCCCTCCCCAATTACATGGTCCAACGCTACCACGGCTGGAAAGCCACCACGTTCAGTGACAACCGAACCTGGTACAAGAAGCTTGCGGAAGAGGGCCAACGCCCCCGCGCCTTCATCATTGCGTGCTGCGACTCCCGTGTCCACGTCACCTCCATCTTCGGCGCAGATCAGGGTGAATTCTTCATTCACCGTAATATCGCCAACCTTGTACCGCCCTTCACGGACGACGGCGACCACCACGGCACGTCGGCTGCGGTGGAATATGCCGTCACGGCGCTCAAGGTAGCTCATATTGTGATTCTTGGACACTCCAACTGTGGCGGCGTCCAAGGCTGCTTCGATATGTGCTCGGGCCACGCGCCGGAACTTGAGGAAAAATCCTCCTTCGTCGGCCGCTGGATGGACATCCTGCGCCCGGGTTACGAACGTGTACTCGATGTGCCTGAAGACCAGCGCAAAAGCGCTCTGGAAAAGGAATCCGTTCTGGTTTCTCTCGAAAACCTGATGACCTTCCCCTTCGTCCGCGACGCCGTCGAGAAGGGCAATCTGACCCTTCACGGCCTCTGGACGGACATTGGGGACGGCGATCTGTTGCAATACGATCCCGAGACCAAAACCTTTATCCAGGTCTGATCAGGCCACCAGACGTAGAACGTCCTCGACAGCGTGCTCTTCGGTCAACACGAAGGGCGCGTTGGCAACCTCTTCAGGCTCCGGCGTTTTGATCGCGGCTTGCGCGTGCATCGACGCAGAGCGCACGAACATCGGTTTGCGCATCTGCGTCATCACATGACGATTGGCCGGTCTCTCGACCGCTGCGCTCTCACTCATCTCCTCCGGAAAGAACATGACCGTGCCGCTTTGGCACATGTTCAAGGCAATGACGCGGCCCGCGCGGGCTTTGGCGATATAGTCAGTCATGAGTTTGTCCTCTCTGAAAATCTGATGTCAGGCGGCCAGCGGCATGCGCGCGCCGAGATCGGGTCGGTAATCCGGGTCCGTGCGCCCCCCGCCGAGCAGGATCACGTTCGAATGCCGTGCCGCGCGGGTCAGGTTGTGATTGGCGGGCCGCCACGCGATCTCAAGAACAAGCACGTCCCAGTCGAAAAGGATCGCATCTTTGGCCTTCACGGCACCACCTGCGGTCTTCATCAGCTTGATCATGTTTCCATCCTTTCGGTCCGTGCCCCCGGAACCCTTGACGCCATGGGAGCACAGCGACTGCGTCCACGGAATCCAAGCATGAAAACAATTTGAGACAACTGCCGAACCTAGACGGTCCGGCAAATCAAATATGACGCAAAATCAGAACACTAAATGCTTTTGAAATCCGACGTTCCAAAAGTTAAAATTCACCTCATCCCGTTCAGGATGGTTAATTTCTGTTAGCACCTGTGACGACCAACTGGCGTGCCAATGGCAGCATTCGGGCCACTTTGTGACCCTGTCCTTTCGCGCCTCAAAAGCACCGAATCACGTCCTCTCGGGCCAGAGATCCGCGCGCCGCTCATCTTCCTGTCATCGCAGCTCCTTCCCCTCCGGCCAGCGCAGACTTTCGCTCAAGGTGATCTCTTGTTTGGCCCCCGCATCGAGATCGAAATGCCATGCCAGCACACCGCGCTTGTCATCAAGCCCCTCGACATCCGGCTCCGGCTGAGCGCTCCACTCGACCCGCAACTCCTCTTGTTCAGACACGGACACACGATCCACGACCTCCACCGGCCATTGCCGCGCCGTGTGGTTCTCCACGCTGATGCGCCATTCGCTCGCCGCCTCATTGGATTTGGAGATCACCCCCCTGTCGCTCTCATTGCGCGTCACCAGCACACGCTCCACCGCGATCCCATCCACCGCGCCAAAGGCCAGCTCCGTCTCCGCCCCGTTCACCACCGTAGCAAGCGGCACGGTGCCAAGGCTCACGCCGTCGCGGATCAGGCTCACCTGCCCCGGAACAAGCATCTCCCCCGTGTCATTCGTGAACGTCGCCATGAGATAGCCGGTCGTCTCGTAGAGCGGCACGGCCCGGACCACGATCTCCGGCGACAGCGGAACCGAGGCCAGCATGAATTCCCGCCCTTCCGTCCCGGAATAAAGCGTTGCGGGGGCGGGGGCGTCATAGGTCTGGCTCAACCCAGAAAGATTGACCTGCATCTTCGCCATAGGCGCGGCTTCCATCACCGGCTCGGCATAGCCGCCAAGCTCCATCGCATCACTCGCAGTCGCCCGCATCAACGGCTCAACGGGGCGCGGCTCGGAAACGCGCCGCACATATTCGTAGACCTCATTCGGCGCAGGCTTCCGGTTCGGATTGTCAGTGGCAAACCGCAGCGCCACATCGAACCACGGTTCTCGGGTCGATTGTTCGGCAAAGACAGAGCGGACAAGCTCCATCGTGCCTGCCTCTGTGTCCAGCCGCGCAATGTAGCGCGGTTGCCATGACGCATCTTCGGACATGTAGGTGAAGCGCACTTGCACCTCGCCCGCCTCCGCCACGGACACCGGCAGCGTGATCGAAATGCGATCCTCATCGGTCGGCACCAAAAGATCGAGCGCGATCTTGGCCTCCGTCAGCGCGGCTTCGAGATCTTCAAGCGCCTTCTCTGCGGCCTCGACCCGGCGCGCGGCCTCCAGACTTGCCAAACGCGCGGCAAGAGATTCCTCCCGGATCATCCGGACCGTCGCCGCCGTTTGCTCTGCATCTTCTCCGACCGTCAGACGTTCGAGATAGGCCAGAGCATCCTGCGCGGCATCCTCTTCCAGACTGATCTTCATGATCTCATTGCGACGCTCTCCGATGTCCGTCTCCAACGCATCGACCCGCGCCTTCGCCGCTTTCTCCGCCTCAGAGCGGAACAGAAGCGCCTCTGAGATCGGGGCCACACCATAGGCAACCGGGCCAAGCTCGGCACCCTCAACTTCGATCTGCAAAGACTGTTGAATGTCCAATGGGTTGTAACCCACGGGAATGTCGGCGAACACGATCTCATGCTGCCCCTCGGGCAAAGACACCGTCGCCGTCCGAGTGATCATCGCGCCCTGCGGATAGAGCGTCGCAGCGCTCACAAGGCTCCGCGCCTCAAACCGTTCGGCAAAACCGGGGGCCGCGATCAGCGCACTTCCGGCGAGGCAAGAGAAGGCCAGAACTGATTTAAAATGAAATTTCGGCAACATGGTTTCCTCCTTATCGGTCGGAGGAAAGGTCCAACGCGCCGCCCCTTTGCGCAAGGATTATTCGCCCCATCTCTCAGACGCGTCCCCGGCATGGCGAAACCCCGCCGATGCCCCGGAACCGGATCAGGTGACGGGTTTTCCACTGCGGTTGCACCCGTCATGGAACTTCTCGTGGAAGGTCTGACACAGATCTTCCTTGGTGAGATGCGGATGCGGCTTGGCCAATTCCTCCGCCCAGTCTCCCAGACGATCCTGCGCCCCTGCACCGACCTCCTTTATCTCGGTCTTTGTGATTTCGTGATGGCGCATGGCGCCAAGGTCAATCTTCACACGAAACATCACCCTACCCCCTTGTTGCATGGCTCTGTTGTCAGGCCGACAGAAGCATATCAGTGCCACAATTTCGCCGCGCGTATGAATAAAGTTTAAAGTTAATGCAGACAGGACCATGAAAAATGGGAAAATTTGTCCACATTTCAAAGGGTTGTTTGTATAAAAATCGTGGCATTTTGCGCCCGGTCTCCCATGCATGTACCAGCGCCACGCCGCTGCATTCAGCGTCTCTTTGAATTGTCCGGCAGCACTCCCCGCTTTCTTCGAATCGGAGCCGCACAGCGGACAGCAAAAAGGGCGCCCGAGAGCGCCCTTTCGTTACGTCTTTGCGAACCGCCTTGGACAGGCTCAGCCTTTTTTGAGAACCCGGCGGCCCAGCAGTTCGGCGATCTGAACCGCGTTCAGAGCCGCGCCCTTGCGCAGGTTGTCAGACACGCACCAGAGGTTCAGACCATTCTCGATGGTCACGTCCTGACGGATGCGGGAGATGAAAGTCGCGAAGTCGCCAACGCATTCCACCGGGGTCACGTAACCGCCGTCTTCGCGTTTATCGACCACCAAAATCCCCGGCGCGGTGCGCAGGATTTCGCGGGCTTCATCCTCGTCGAGGAAATCCTCGGTCTCAATGTTGATGCTCTCGGAGTGGCCAACGAACACCGGCACGCGCACACAGGTCGCGGTGACCTTGATCGACGGATCGACGATTTTCTTCGTCTCCGCGATCATTTTCCATTCTTCTTTCGTGTCGCCCGAGTCCATGAAGACATCGATATGCGGGATCACGTTGAAGGCGATCTGTTTGGTGAATTTCGACGGAGCCACTTCCTGACCCGGCACATACATGCCCTTGGTCTGGTCCCAAAGCTCATCGATGCCTTCTTTGCCGGCACCGGACACGGATTGGTAGGTGGACACCACAACGCGTTTGATCTTCGCGCGGTCATGCAACGGCTTGAGCGCCACGACCATCTGCGCGGTGGAACAGTTCGGGTTCGCGATGATGTTCTTGTTGGAATACATCTCGATCGCGTCCGGGTTCACTTCCGGCACGATCAGCGGAATTTCCGGATCGTAACGGTAGAGGGACGAGTTATCGATCACGACACAGCCCGCCGCGGCCGCTTTCGGCGCGTATTTTTTCGTGGCCTCGGAACCCACAGCGAAAAGCGCCATGTCCCAGCCAGAGAAATCGAACGTATCGAGATCCTTGGTGGTGAGGGTCTTGTCGCCAAAGCTCACTTCGGTGCCGAGAGATTTGCGCGATGCAAGTGCCGCGATCTCATCAACAGGAAACTCGCGCTCGGCGAGGATGTTCAGCATTTCGCGGCCCACATTGCCCGTGGCGCCCGCGACGACGACTTTATAGCCCATTTGGCACTCCTCATTGGTCCAGGGTGACTGGCGCGCAGGGTTACTCGAAAGGAGGCGTAGAGGAAAGGGGGTTTAGCGCCGTGCCGCGGTCTTCGCCGCCTCAATTTTCCGCTTTGCGGCCTTTTCGTCGATCACAACCCCGGCAATCGGGTCATTCGATACGGATGGGAAATGGACTTGATCAAGATAGTTCATGAAAGCCGCACGCAGCACCGGGTCGAAAGACAGTGATTCCGCCTGATACAGAGCGCCGCTCAGCGCTTCTGCGGTGTCGGCGACCTGCACCAGACCCGGCATGGCGAAGAAGGCTTTGCCCAGGACGATCACCGGTTTGTCGTAGAAAAACGCCTGAAGCCCGACGGAGGAATTGATGGTGATCACGCCCCGGCTGGCACGCACCTGCTCGAACGTGTCGGTCTGGTTGTCGATGACAATCCGGCCCTTCGCGGCATCAACGGCACTGGCCAAAGGCCAGGACAGCGAGGTCTTGGCGGAGGGGTGTTCCTTGACCCGGATATGCCATCCCTCGGGCAAGCTCGCCGCCGCCTCACCCAGAGCCGCAAGCATCTTTGGCACCGTGCCGACCCAGCCAGAGAACATCGTGATCTGGCTATCGTTCGGCACTTGCAGCGGCACAAAAAGAAAGTTTTCACCCGACAGATCCGCGCCCGTGGCCTGCCCGACATCGGCGCGGCGCGACTCGCGCGCCGTCAGGTTGGCGCCAAGCTTGCGCCAGTCTTCGCTCCGGCGCTCGGGACGCCCTTCGGACCAGGCCATGTAAAACCGCGGATCGCGCGGCAGGGAGCCAAGGGCGTTCACCCCGGTGTGATCAAGCTGCATGCGACCGGGAAAAGGCGCAAGCTCGGCGAAAAGCGTCGGCACGCCGGCATCCCGCGCGCCCTCCATAAAGACCCGGCGCGAACCGGTGATGCCGTTCCAGCACATGGCGATGGTATCGGGATGGCGAGAGAAATAGCGCCGTGCGCCGTTGTATTGCAGCCGAATCAAAAGCCGTTTGAGCGCTCGGCCAACGGGGCCTTTCGGCTGCCGTTTCGCAACACTGAGCGCCGCATCGACCCGGCTGGCGGTCTCCGGGAAATTGCGCAGCGACAGGGGGATCATCGGCAGGACATGCGCCCCTCCGTCGGCAGCCGCCACGGAGGCCATGAAACTGTCTTTCTTCTTCGCGAAACCTTTGAGATACGTGATCATCGCACCCGCCTTTCCCCTTCTTCCTAATGCGTCGCGCCAGCAACGTGAAGCAGAAGATCGAACGAGAAACGGGAGCAAAAACATCAGGCCTCCCGTCGTTCGCGAAAACGTCGCCTGCCCTCCAAGCGCTCCAAAAGGAGCCTGCGCAGCCGTTCCGTATCGTCCATCTCAATCGCGGCCTGAACATCCCGAAGCAATCGAACCATTTCGATCTGGCTCAGCCTCGGTTCGTCCGCCCGCAGGATTTTGGCATGAGCCGTCCTGCGCAACGTGTTCACATTGACAAACAGCTCTTCGCAAAGCTTCTCTCCGGGGCGCAGACCAATGATTTCGATCGCAACACCGCCCTGCGCCGGTTCGGTCTTAAGCGGCCGCCCGGAGCGATGTATCAGACTGCGCGCCAAATCCATGATCTTCTGCGGCCTGCCCATGTCGAGCACGAAAACGTCGCCTCCTTCGGCATAGGCCCCGGCCAACAGGACCAGACGCGTGGCCTCAGACACCGTCATGAAATAGCGCCGCATCTGCGGATGCGTGACCGTCACCGGCCCGCCGCGCGCGATCTGGGATTGGAACAGCGGCAGCACGGAGCCCGAAGAGCCAAGGACATTGCCAAAGCGCACCATCGCGAATTTGGTTTCCGGCGCGCGGCTTTGAAGGTCTTGCAGGATCAGTTCGGACAGCCGCTTCGTCGCGCCCATGATGCTGGTCGGACGCACGGCTTTGTCGGAGGAGACGAGGATGAACCGCTCCACCCCTTCCTGCACCGCCACATCGGCGAGGGTTTTCGTGCCGAACACATTGTTGCGCGCGCCCTCAGCCTCGTTCAACTCGACAAGAGGCACATGCTTATATGCGGCAGCATGGAGGACGATCTCGACACTTTCGCGACGCATGGCCTGCGTCACACGCGCCGCGTCGGTCACCGAGCCGAGATAGGGCATCACCGCAATTCCGCGCGCCTCGGCGTGGGGCCGAAGGTCGAGATCGAGCGCATAGAGATTATATTCATTCTGATCGAACAGGACGATCTTCGCCGGATGACAGTTCAACAGTTGACGGCACAGTTCCGAACCGATGGAGCCGCCCGCCCCCGTGATCATGACAACCTTCCCGGCATAGGTTTGCGCCACTTCGGGCCTGTCCAGATCGACCGGGTCACGGCCAAGCAGGTCCTCCGGCAACACTGTGTCGGGGCGCAATGACCGAGAGCGCTCAAAGCGCGTTAAAACACGCGAAAACAGAGAGGATGGACGGGACCCCAGCCCGTTGGTCAAAATTGTCAGAAACACAGGAACCCTCGCCTCAAAGTGAGTATTCGCCCCAGTATTTCCGAAATTCGTCAAAGCAAACTTAACGCAGCGCCCGCCATAGAGTCATAACAAGGATTTTCACGTCAATGCAGAGGCTTGCGTGATCCTGATAGATCAAATCCAAGCGTGCTTTTCGTGGCACGCAACGCTGCGAATACACGGCGTCGGTCTCTTCGGATGTCTTGCAAGATGCAAGCAGCCGCGCCTCATGGGCATGAAATGTGAGCGTCGCCAGCCCCGTTACCCCCGGTCGATTGCGCAGCACCTTGCGATAAAGCTCCGAATGCCGCTCGACATAGAGACGCAGGGGTGGGCGCGGGCCGACGAAGGACATGTCGCCTTTGAGAATATTCCAAAGCTGCGGCAGTTCATCGAGCCGGGTGCGGCGCAAGACCCGCCCCGTCCGCGTGATCCGCCCCTGTTTGTCGCCCCCGGACACGCCGCTGTCCGACACGCTTGGGGTCATTGTACGAAACTTGATCAGTTGGAACCCGCGCTCAGGTGTCTTCATCCGCTCGGACAGGAAGAAGACGGGGCGGCCCTCCCGGATCAGTATGGTGAGAGCCAAAAGCACGATGAGGGGAGACAGCAGCACCCCAAGGCAGAACGCCAACAGAATATCGAAGAGGCGCTTGGCGAGGGTCATGAGATGGCCCTCACCGCTTGCCATTCTTCGACGATGTGCTTGGCATCGCCTCCGAGGTCCACACTCGGGCACAGAGCCGCCAGCCGCGTGGTTTCCAATGTGATGTTTTGGTGTCCTGTGTCCTCTCTGGCGCATCCGATCCACGGCACATTCGCAGCGTCCAAAAGGTCGGACATGGCTACGGGAGGCGTGCCCGCGAGATTGAGCGCTGGCGGAAGGTCTTCCCGTGTCAAAACAAGGCAACGCAGGACGGACAAAAGGGTGATCGGCCCGATGTAGGACCGCTCAGGCTCACGCCCATTGGGGAAGATATCGAGAGGCAGAGGCGAGTCTGTTCTGGCCGCCGCATTGGTCAAAAGCATGTCCGCGCCCGCGACATTGCCGATCCGCAGAGCGCAAATTTCTATCCCCTCGGTTTTCGCGCGCCGGGCACAGAGATCTTCCATCTCGACCTTGGCACAGCCATAGGCATCAACCGGCGCGCGGGTATCCTCTTCGCGAAATGGATGCCCCCGCCCGGTCCCGTAGACGGCAGAGGAGGACGCGACAAAGACGCGCGGGATGCCCGCCCGGACCGCAGCCGTCAGCGCATGATCGACATGTGTGACATGGGCCTGCATCGCCTTCGGGTCGTCCTTTGCGCCAGACGCGCCGGAGAAGATCACGAGGGTCTCGACGCCATGTGTTTGCTGCGCCAACACAAGAGGCTGAGGGGCGCTGAAATCCGGCCACAGGAATGCGTTCTCATCAAAAGGTCGCTCCGCACGGTATTGCCACTGGAAGCACACACCCTCACAGGGCGCAAGCCGCTCCGCCGCGCGCAGGAGGCGTCCGATCCGACCGGACGCGCCGAGAAAAACTGCGCGGTGATCTGGCATTGAAAAGGGCTTCCTCAGAAAGTGACCTTTTCATGCTAGACGCTTATTCCCCTTCGGGCCAAGCCTTGGCTTACCCCGAAAAGCGGATCGGCAATGTGAAATCATAGCGCGCCTGATCAAGGCCTTTCGGTGCCGCCGGGAAACGTCCGGCGCGCTGCACGGCCTGAACCGCCGCCGCATCAAGCTCTGCATTGCCGGAGCTCGACGCCACGCGCACCCCCAGAAGGGAGCCGCTGTTGGCCACGGAAATGGACAGGGTCACAGTCCCGCTTCCGGCACTGCGCGGCGCGCGTTTGCGACGCTCCACACGGGAGCGGATCGTCGCGCCCCACCGGGACATGGCGGATTGCTGTGCGGATTTCGACAGGCCTGCGCCTTGCGCCGCCATAGCTTCCCCGGCGTGTTGACCGCCCCCGCTGCCTGCGGCGCGGGTTTTCTGACTGGAGTGATCTCCGCCCGGAACCGCTTGCTGCGATTTCTGCGATTGCGCCTGCTGTGTCGCGGGCTTCGGCTGCGGTTTGGGCTCGGGTTTCGGCTGCGGTTTGGGCTCGGGTTTTGGTTCCGGTTTCGGAGGCTCCGGGGCTTTCGGGGCCTTGGGGGCCTCGAAGGCTTCGGTCTGTTGCACAGGCTGCATCGGCACCGGCAGGGCCATGGCATTGGGCGGAGTTTCCAGCTCCGGGATGTCCAACGCCGTTTCCACCGGAGGGGTCGGCGTCGGCTCCTGTGGCGCATCGGAAAGCTCAGGCGTGACCTCTGGCACCTCTTCCCAGCGCGCGACCATCGCGGCCACCGCCACATTGGAGGCCTGAAGCGACAAAAGCTCTTCGCCGCCCTCGCCCGTGGCTGAGGTGCCTACAGAGTGATCCATCAGGGCAATCGCCGCAGCGGCGAGATGCACGCCGAGCGCCAAGGAGACGAACAGAGCGCCCGTGAGAACACGGTTCATGACCCGTCCTCCGTGCGTGTGACCAGTTCCACTTTGGGAAAGCCGAGTGCGGCGAGTTTCGGCAGAAGGGCCGCCAAAACCTTGGCCGGGACGTCGCGGTCTGCGCTCATGGCGATGGATGGGCCTTCTGAGCCAGTGCAGCCGCCATCGGCACAAAGCGCGATCCGCTCAAGTTCCAGCGCATGCAGCACAGCGTCCTCGCCCTGCACCTCCCGGAACGCCAAGACCCCGTCCTTACCAAGATAAAGCGACAGGGGTGCATTGACCTCGGCCTCGCTTCCGGCTTCGGGCAGATCGACATCAATCGGGTCGGGCGGCGCGATTTGCGCCGTCATCAAGAAGAAGATCAGCAACAGGAACACGACGTTGATCATCGGAACAACGCTTTCGGTAGCTTGTGGGCGGGGGGTATCCGTAAAATCCATCACTCACTCCACCAGCACGAGATTGGTCATGCCCGCCTCGCCCAGCCATTCCATCACTGCGATCAACCGCTGCAACGGCACCTCTTCATCATCGGGACGCAGCACCACGATATCTTCGGGGCTGTCCATCAACTCTTGCAGATGCGCCAGTAGCGCGTCTTCACCCTCAACAGTGCCGTTGAGTTTCAAGTCCTCCGCGCCGACGCGCAGCAGTCGTGGCGGGCCGGAATAACTTTGTGACGCGCCCCCCCCCAAAGTCAGCGACAGTTGCGCTGGGGTGCCGAAACGCGAGGCCAGCATGAAGAACACCAAAAGCAGAAACACGACGTCGATCATAGGGGTGAGCGACATGCGGTGTTTGCGGCGGGGCGCACCGAAGTCCATGGTTCACTCCGCCGCTTGCGCCATTTTTACAGCTGTATCAGCATCATCACGAGGAAGCAGGAAGACGCGGGTTGCCATGTCTTCGAACTCGTGCCGCAGACGGTCCGCAACGGCCTCAAACCCGGTAAAGGCGATAGAGGCCGGGATCGCGACAGCCATACCGGCTGCCGTCGTCAGCAGCGCCTCCCAAATCCCGCCTGCGAGCATGGCCGGATCCGCTTTCGCCCCCGCTTCCTGCAGGGTCTGGAACGCCGAAATCATCCCCAGCACGGTGCCCAGAAGACCAAGAAGCGGCGCGATGGTCGCGATCAGTTCCAGCGGACGCAGGCTGGAACGGGCGCGGGCGAGAAAGCTCCGCGCGATCCGTGTCGTTTCCGCCTCTGCGCCAGCATCGTCATATTGCGGGGTGTCATGTGCTGCGATGGCTGCACGCAGAAACCGCGAACGCAAGCCCCGTCGTGCAGAAATGATGCGCGCGGCACCCTCTTTGTCGCCTTGCGCCCAGCAGCTCAAGGCCTTCTCGACAGGGGCGCGACTGCGCCATGCTCCAAGATAAGCCAAATCCCAAAGCTTCCACAAAATCACCGCAAGAGTGATCACCGACAGGGCCGTGATCGCCCAAATCGAGGGCCCGCCTTTGACGAGGAAATCAAAAAGAGAAGCGAATAGGGCCGAATCGTCCATGTCAGTCACCATGTTTTGTGCGTATCTGGCTGATATTTTCAGCCGACGTTGGGACCCGGATAAATTATCCTAGTTTTTTAGTCAAGATATCGAAATCATTCCCTAGAGAGGGCCACCACCGGATCAAGCCGCGCCGCATTGCGTGCCGGAAGAAAACCGAAAGTGATACCGATCAACGTCGAGGACAGGAACGCAACAATGATCGCGGTCGAGGAAAAGCTGAGACGGACATCCGAGGCCAGCTTCTCGATGAGATACCCCCCAGTCAAAGCTCCGAGGATGCCAAGCACGCCGCCGACGAGACAGACCATGACCGCTTCGATCAGGAACTGGCTGACGATATCAGAGCGCCGCGCCCCGATGGCGATGCGCACACCGATTTCCTTGGTCCGTTCGGTCACGGAGACGAGCATGATGTTCATCACCCCGATACCGCCGACGACCAGAGAGATGACCGCGATCATCGCCACCAGATAGGTCAGCGTTTGGGTCGTGGAGGTGATGGTTTCGCGGATAGTGTCGGAGTTGGAGAGAAAGAAGTCTTCGGTCCCGTGCCGCGTCGTCAGGAGCGCTGTAATCTCGGCTTCGGCCTGATCCATATCGTAATCATCCGCGACGCGCACCCCGATACTGTCGAGGAAATCCTGTCCGGAAATCCGCGCCATGGACGTGGTGTAAGGCACCCAGACATTGAGCGAGGACGGCCCGAAGGTCGCGCCAGACGAGCGCACGACACCGATCACGCGCACCGGAACGCTGCCGAGGAAGATCACCTGTCCGAGCGGATCGGTGCCATCTTCAAAGAACGTCTCCTGCGTGTCCTCGTCAATCACAGCCGCCTGCGCGTAGCTGTCAACATCGTCCGAGGTGAAGACAGACCCCGAGACGGTTTCATAAGCATGCACCTGAAAGTAATCCCCGGACACGCCATTGATCGTCGCGGAGGCTTCCGTGCTGCGATAACGGACGGTTGCGGAGGACGACACGGCGGGAGACACGCTGTCGGACAGCTCCATCAGCGCCAAGGAGTCGGCATCGGATGGCACAAGCGTTTCGATCCGCCCCGCGCCCCTTGCCCCGAACCCCGAACCGGCGCGCACCGTAATCGTGTTGGTCCCCAAGGACGAAATGTTTTCCAACACCTTTTCCTGAGACCCGTTGCCGAGCGCGACGACCAGAACGACGGAGGCAATCCCGATGATGATGCCGAGCATCGTCAAGAAAGAGCGCGTCCGATGGGCCAGCATCGCCTTGAGCGAGATGTTGAACGCCTCTGTCAGTCGGCGGAAAGACGCGCCAAGACCTGCGCGCAGTTTCACCGGGCGTTCGATTTTAGCGGGCGACGCCTTGCTCTCATCCTTGCGCGTGTCGGAAATGATCCGACCGTCACTGATCTCTACGATCCGATGGGCATGGTCCGCCACATTCGGATCGTGGGTCACCATGACGATGGTGTGCCCTTTGGCGTTCAACTCCCGCAGCAGGGCAATCAGGTCTTCCCCGCTTTTGCTATCGAGCGCGCCCGTGGGTTCGTCGGCGAGAATGACTTCGCCGCCGTTCATCAGCGCGCGGGCCACCGAGACGCGCTGTTGCTGGCCGCCGGACAATTCAGACGGCCGGTGATCGAACCGGGTGTCGAGGCCCAATTGCGTCAGCAAGTCTTTCGCATGCTCGCGCCGCGCCGTCCGTGTCGCCCCGGCATAGATCGCGGGCACTTCCACATTGCCGACTGCATCGAGATCGGAAAGCAGCTGATAGCGTTGAAAAATGAACCCGAAATGCTCGCGCCGGAGCTGCGCCAACTCGTCGGGCTCCAGGTCGCTGACATCCTTGCCGTCAAAGCTGTAGCTGCCGGAACTGGCCCGATCGAGACAGCCGAGAATGTTCATAAGCGTCGATTTGCCGGACCCGGAGGCACCGATGATGGCCACCATTTCACCCGGATAAATGTCGATATCGACATCTCTCAACACGGTGATGGTTTCATCGCCTGCCTGAAACGAGCGGCTGATGCCACGCGCGGAAATGAGAGGCTCTGTCATGTCACCCCCCCCCTCAGAACATGCCCGGAGGACCGCCCGGACGGCCACCGCGATCATCGCTTGAGGCTGGCGGGGCCGACATGGTTTCGCCCGTCACGATCAAATCGCCCTCAGAAAGGCCCGAAACGATCTCCGCCGTGACCTTGTTGTTCAAGCCGATTTCGACGGGTTGTGGGTGGCGGTTTCCGGTTTCCGGATCATAGACCTGAACCATGTAGCCACCCGGCCCGCTGTTGAGCGCGGAGGAGGAGACGGTCAGCACATCGACCGCCTCGTCGAGCACGATGGAGACCTCGGTCGTCATGCCGATGCGCAATTTATGATCGGGGTTATCGACCTCAAGGCGGCCGTTGTAATAGATCGCCTCATCGGTATCGATCGTGTCGCTGTCCTCGATCTCGGAAGGCGCAGGTTCCACGTCACGGACCACGGCCTCAAAAGCGTTGTCGGGCTCGCCAAGGATGGTGAAGCTCACCTTTTGACCGGCTTCGACATGCACCACATCCGCCTCCGAAATCTCCGCCTTGACGATCATCTTGTCGAGATTGGCGAGTTTCACGATGGTCGGCGCATCCGTGCTGGCGTTTACCGTCTGGCCCTCATCGACCACGACAGCCACCACAGTGCCCGCCATCGGAGCCGTCACCTTGGTCCGCTCCAGCGCGATCTCCGCCGTGGAAACCGTCACAACGGCACTGGATTTCTGGGCGTTGAGCGCATCGAGCTCGGCCTGATAGACCTCCACATCTGCCTCAGCCGCTTCGACATCTTCCTGTGAAGCGTAGTTTTGCGTGTGCAGGCTCGTGACACGGGTCAGGGTCAGTTCCGCTTGCTTGATATTGGCTTTCTTCGCGGCGATCTGCGCTTCGATATTCGCGAGATCGGCCTGCGCCTGCAATAAATCGTTCTTCTGATCTTCATCGTCGATCTGCGCGATCAGATCGCCCGCGGCCACCGTGTCGCCCAAAGCCACGGCCAGTTCTTCGATCTGCCCGGACGTTCGCGCGCCCACGCTCACAAGCTGGCTCGCTTCGATCACGCCGGAGGCCAGAACGGTTTCTTCCACGCTGCCGCGTGTCACCTTCGCGGTTTGCGGCGGGGTGGTCTCCCCGTCTCCTTTGTACCAGTTCCATCCGAAATATCCGGCCAGAACGACACAAACGACAACCAAGAGGCGTATCAGGAGTTTCATAGGAAACCTCTCACAAAGGACAAGAACCGGGTGCAGAGACCCGCAGTTACTTCATGATACGCAGGTAGCCGTTCACTCCGTCGTTTCCAGTGACAAAAACCGCCGGACCTTCCGAATCCGGCGGTTCTGTTTCATGCCTTCGCGTCACCTTCAGCCAGCGGGCACCAGCTGCGCAACGGGTTCATAGGTTTCCTCATAGTGATCAAGCTCCGCCTCGAACCAAGCCGTCCCACGGGTCGCGCCGCCCAGAGATTTGAACAACTCACCATCGGCCATCGCAGGCAGAAGCGCGTTGAAGACGTCCCAGCCGGCAGCGGTCGGGTGCGCTTCAAAGCCAAGCACTTGCCCTTTGAGGCTGGTCACCATCGGCATCAGACCACCGGAGTAGATGCTCGGCACATGGATCGCGATCTTGTCGATCGGCTGCAACACCACGGGTTTGCACGCGGCCAGAGCTTCGCGAACCGCCGCTTTCGCTGCCGTGCGGAAGGCGAAATCGGAGCTGTCCACGGCGTGATGTTTGCCGTCCGTGAGCGTGACTTTCACGTCAACGACGGGCAGACCGTTCGGCCCTTCTTCCAAAGCATCGCGCACCCCGGCCTCCACGGCGGACATGTAGTTGCGCGGCACAGCCCCGCCTTTCACGACCTCATCGAAGACAAAGCCTTCGCCGCGACCAAGGGGCGCGACCTCGATCACCACATCGGCAAACTGCCCGGCCCCGCCGGATTGTTTGCGGTGACGATAATGTGTGCCGCCCGGTTTCGAGATGGTTTCGCGAAGTGCGGGGGGAATCGGCTGTGTCTCGACCGAAATCCCAAAGAC
The DNA here is from genome assembly GCF_054788345.1 of Celeribacter sp. ULVN23_4. NCBI lineage: Bacteria > Pseudomonadati > Pseudomonadota > Alphaproteobacteria > Rhodobacterales > Roseobacteraceae > Celeribacter > Celeribacter sp. ULVN23_4. The sequence continues at coordinate 651,628 of NZ_JBTVYO010000001.1, forward strand.
CTCAGCCAGTTTGTCGATCACGCGCCGCTGATGCAGCACGCCTTGCGTGGCCAAGATCGCCTTGCCGCTCTGCCCGTCCTGTTCGACAGCCAGACCGGGATCGATATCCGCAAGCTTGCCAAGGGCTGCCGACAAACGGGCCTCGTCGCGTTCGTTCTGCGGCACGACGAGCACGCGGTTTTTCGGTTTGTGCGGCACGGCCCAATCGGGGGTATCGATGGCCTCGGATGCTCCGTAAATCGGTGCGCGCAAGGCAAGGTGATCGGTTTTCACCGTCAGGCCAATCGCCCCCGGCGCCAATTCGGAAAGCGCGGTTTTCGTGTCGATGTCCACAAGGGAGCCGATCACACCACCCATCAGCTCCGCGCCGGGTTTGAGCGCCTGACCGACGGCGCGGATCAGCACGGTTTTGCCAAGATGTTTGATCTGATCGGCAAAGATACCGACGGCCACAGGCGTTTCGCCGAACCGTTCGGGAAGCGCGGAAACCTCCGGCACCTCATGGCGCAGGCTCTTCATGAGACGCGTCAGCCCGTTGGCCCCGGTCGCGGAGCCAAGGAAGGCCGGGATCAGGTCGTGCTGTTGCAGCACTTTCGTGGCGACCTCATACAGCTCGTCCGACATGGGTTTCTGATCTTCGATCAGCTCTTCCAGCAGGTGGTCGTCAAAATCGGCGAGATGTTCCAAAAGCTCGGCGCGGGCCTCTTCTTCGCGGGCACGGGTCGAAGCAGGCATTTCCACAAGGGCGGAACGCTCGCCTTCCTTGAAGGCCCAAGCGCGTTCGGAAATCAGATCGACCATGCCGGTGATCTCGCCGCCCTCACGGATCGGCACTTCGCGCAGAACGATCCCATGGGCGGAATAGGTTTGAAGCGCGGCGACGATCGCCGCTGTTCGATCGACGGCGGCATCGACCTTGTTGATGAAAATCAGGGTGGGAAGGCCGGATGCTTCCAGAAGGCGCAGGTAGGGCGCGGCCAGAACGGCGGCATCGGCCTCGGCAGACACACAGAGTACGGCGGCATCGCTCACCGCCAAAGCGGAACCGGATTGCGCCAGACCTTCGGCCCCACCGGGGCAATCGAGCAGCGCCCAATCCTCATCGAGATAGCGAAACAGGGAAACCGCGGTCTCGCCGAACAGGCTGAGCGAGCGCGCTTTGCCCGCATCCAGCCCGGCAAGCGCCGCGGCCAATGCTGATTTGCCGGATTGTGACGGTCCTAGGATAGTGACGGTTTTCATAGCTATGTCTCCCCAGCTGTCTCGGAGGCCCCGAATGGGCCATGTCGGCTGCCACGCTACAGGATCGCCATGCCGTCTGACCTTGGCTCAGGTCAAGTTTCGTCGGTTTCTGGCATGGTTTCCTATTTGGATTTCGTCTTTCGGTAGTCCGCCAAGGCAAAATCGATCAAAGCGCGCACCTTGCGCGGCAGCGTGCGACCTTCGAGATAGACGACGCTCACCGGGTGCTGCGCCCCTGCAATCTCCGGCATCAGCTCAACAAGCCGCCCGGCCTCGATATCGTCGCCAAGGACAAAGGGCGGGCAAAAGGCGATGCCATAGCCCGCCACCGCGAGATCGCGGGCCACACGGGCACTGTTCACCATGAACCGCCCCGGCACCTGCACGAAGACCTCCTGTCCTTCCGTCCCGAACAGCCAACGCGTCGGATTGCGGCGATTGGTGTCGAGGATGCATTGATGCTCGACGAGGTCTTCGGGCCTCTGCGGCGTGCCATGCGTTTCAAGATAGGACGGCGCGGCCACAAGGACGGAGCGGAAATCGCCAAGCTTGCGGCGTTTGAGAGAGGACACGTCGGAGGTGCCGATCCGGAAGGCCAGATCGATCCCACCTGATGCAAGATCGACATAGGCGTCGTTCAGGCGCAGGTCGATGACCAAATCCGGGTGCGGGGCAGCGAAGCGGGCCAGAAGGTCTTTAACATAGACCTCCCCAAAGGTGACCGGCGCGGAGATGCGCAGCGTGCCGGAAAACCCGCGCGTGTCCTCACTGACCTCACCCAGCATGGCATCGAGATCATCTAAAAGCGCGGGCGCGCGGGCCAGAAGCTCTTCGCCCGAGGACGTCAATCCGACCCGCCGCGTGGTACGTTGCAGCAGTCGAACCCCAAGCCGCTCTTCCAGTTCAGCGACATATTTCGACGTCAGCCGGTTCGAGATGCCAAGCCGCTCCGCCGCGCCGGTGAACGATCCGGTCTCTGCCGTCGCGACAAAGGCTTTCAATCCGTCGATCAGATCCATCACAGCCTCATTCGGAACAAAATGGTAAAAGTCATTCCATATCTTCTCCATATCATTCAGGGGGAAGAAGGTCCATCTTCCTCTCATCGAAAGACAACAGCGCGTCAGCAACTGCGACAGATCGCCGGGACGCTTCAATCTACGCCAGATAAGGACCAAAACCATGATCGACCAAAAATCTGCACCTTATGCCGCCCTGCTTCTTCGCCTCACCACGGGCGGGCTTTTCCTCACCCACGGGCTGACGAAATACTTCGTTTTCACCCCTGCGGGCACCATGGGCTTCTTTGAAAGCCTCGGCCTTCCGGGCTGGCTCGGCCTCCTGACCATGATCGCCGAAATCGCCGGCGGCCTCGCCCTGATCCTCGGCGTTGCCACCCGTCTGGTCTCCGCCGCGCTGGTCTTCCCGCTTGTCGGTGCCGTAATCTTTGCCCACTGGGGCAACGGCTTCAGCTTTTCCAACGCCAGCGGCGGCTGGGAATATCCGGCAATGTGGGCTGTGATCCAAGCTTCGCTCGCCCTGCTCGGGGATGGCGCTTACGCCCTGCTTCCGATGTCCAAACTGCCGTCGCGCGCTCACGCTGCCGCTGCGGAATAAGACCCCCCATACCTTCGAACCACACGCGCCACGCCCTTTCTGCGTGGCGCAGCTGTTATTCTGAGAAAGGAGACGACCATGAGCATCGTGCAACAACTTCATCAGTTGAAAGACAACCTGAAAGCCTCCGATCGTATGCCGGTCGTTTTCCTCGGCCACGGCAGCCCGATGAACGCCATCGAGGACAATGCCTATTCCCGCAGCTGGTCTGCGCTCGGCAATGCCCTGCCCCATCCGCAGGCGATCCTCGTGGTCTCCGCGCACTGGATGACCCGTGGCTCCACGCTGGTGAACATCTCGAAGATGCCGAAAACGATCCATGACTTCTACGGCTTCCCCGATGAACTCTTCGCGCAACAGTACCCGGCTCCCGGCGATCCGGAGATGGCGAAAGAGGTGGTCAGCCTTCTGGCCAGCCACCATGCTGAGGGCGATGACACTTGGGGCCTCGATCACGGCGCATGGTCGGTGCTGAAGTTCCTCTATCCGGGGGCCGATGTGCCGGTGTTCCAGCTGTCCATCGACATGACCAAGGACCTGCCGCATCACGTCGAAATTGGCGAAGCGCTCAAAGACCTGCGAAATCGTGGCGTGCTGATCCTCGGTTCGGGCAATATCGTGCACAACCTGCGCGCCATGCGCTGGGGCGGCAAGGCCTATGACTGGGCGGAAGAGTTCGACGATCTCTTCGCCGATCGCCTGCAAATGCGCGATCACGCCCTACTCAGCGACCGCAAACGCCTCGGCAACCTGCTGAAAATGGCGCACCCGTCGCTCGATCACTATCTGCCAGCACTGACCATCGCAGGCGCGTCGGATGAAAACGACCACCTGATGTTCATGAACGACACGATCGACATCGCGTCCGTCTCCATGCGCAGCTTCGTCTATTACTAAGGAGAAACCGATGCTTGTTGACGGAACATGGACCAAGAACTGGACCCCGGTGCAGAAAGCCGACAAGAAAGGCCGTTTCGTGCGGCAAGTGTCGAGCTTTCGCAACTGGATCACCCCGGACGGGCTGAAAGGTCCCACCGGGGAAGGCTGGTTCAAGGCGGAAGCCGGGCGGTACCGGCTTTACGTCGCCTATATCTGCCCCTGGGCATCGCGCACCCTGATGGCGCGGAGCCTCAAAGGCCTCGAAGACATCATCCCCGTGACGGTGGTCAATCCGACTCTCACCGACGAAGGTTGGCAATTCGGCGGCTATCCGGGCGCGGATGAAGACCCGCTCTTTGCCTCTGGCTACATGCACGAGCTTTACACCCGCGCCGATCCGCATGTGTCAGGCCGCGCCACGGTGCCGGTGCTTTGGGACATGAAACAGAACACCATCGTGAACAACGAAAGCGCCGATATCGTGCGCATGTTCGACACGGCGTTCGAGCATCTCATTCCCTCGGACATCCGGCTTTATCCCGAAGAGCTGGCCCATGAGATCGACGCGCTCAATCCGAAAATCTACGACATGCTCAACAACGGCGTTTACAAGGCCGGTTTCGCCTCCAGCCAATTGGCCTATGACGAAGCCGTGGAAGGCGTGTTCGAGATGCTGGACATGTTGGAAGACCGTCTGACCGGCGATTATCTCTTTGGAGATCGTCTGACGGAAACCGATATCCGCACCTTTGTGACACTGATCCGGTTCGATGCGGCCTATCACGGCATCTTCAAATGCAACCGCAAACAGATCGCGGATTACCCGCGCCTGTCGGCCTACATGGAACGCATCCTGCGTCTGCCAGGCATCCGCGCGACCGTGAACATGGATCACATCATGCGGGGCTATTACTCGATCAAGGCACTCAACCCCACGGGCATCCGCCCCACCGGCCCCGCCCATATCGAGGCCCTCTTGGCGTCGGTTTAAGCCGACGCCTCTTCGATCGGGAGCACATCGACGGCCTGAGAGCTTTCGTGACCGCCCGCCGAGCGCAGCGCACCGCGCACCGGGGCTACGTCGCCGTAATCGCGGCCATAGCCAATGGTAATGTAATCCGTCCCGGCGAACTGATCGTTCGTCGGGTCGAATTCGATCCAACCCGCTTCTTTCCCGACCCAAGCCCGCACCCAAGCATGCATCGCGTCCGCCCCTTCAAGGCGCGGTTGGCCGGGCGGCGGGAAAGTCCGCAGAAATCCTGAGACATAGCCCGCCGGAATACCGATCCCGCGGAGGGCGGCGATCATCACATGGGCGAAGTCCTGACAGACCCCGTGACGGTTCTCGAAAGCCTCTTCAGGCGGCGTGTCCACATCGGTGGCTTCCGGGTCAAACGCCATGTCCCGATTGAGCGCCCGCCCCACGGCCTCGACCGCGCCCAGAGCCGTCATCCCTTCGGCGAGGCAGCTGCGCGCATACTCCGTGATCGCGGGGGACAAGGCGACGCGCGGCGAAGCGCCAATGAAATGATGCGGCGCATCCGAGCCCAGAGAGGCCACCATGCTCCGTTCCTGACGCAGTTCATTGAGCGGTGGCGACAGATCGAACAGGGAGGGCGGCTCGAACCTTTCGATACGGGCGCTCAGTTGCAGCTTGAGCGCATCAATCGGACGGTGCCACGCCACCATGCTGATTTCGTTGTTGAAGAAATCCCACCCGTCCCGGCGCTCTTGCGGGCGCGGGAAAATCGTCAGCATCCGTTGCCGCACGGTCTGCACCCCGGCGATGTCCGAGGGCAAAAGGCGCAGGATATTGCGGGTCCGGTCGGAGGCCGCGTCATAGCTGTAATCAATGGTCAGGCTGACGTCATACAACATGGGTCACCTCAGATAGGTTGAGGCAAGAAGATCGGAGATTTGCGCCAGCTCACCACGGATCGCAGAGAACCGCCCAACCGTCATCTCTTCGGTGCGAGCACAGGCAATCCCCGCCTCAAGCGGCAGAATGGCCCGCAACAGCTCTGACGGTCGGCCATGCAGCTGCGCATTGGGCATCGCTTCCGCATGTTTGCGCAGCTCGCGCACGAGGAACAACAGCCCGCGCGGGTTGTCAGCATCGAGCGCCAACAGATCGACCACCGTGTCGCGGTTGCTCTCCACCCGGTAGCGGCGTTGATGGGTGATGATCGAATCCCCCACCTCGACCGCAAGATCGAGCGAGCCTTCCGGCGCGCGCGGGTCAGAGAAGGACTCCAGCAAAGCCGCCATCGCGTCGGCACGCTCCAGCGCCCGGCCAAAGCTCAGGAACCGCCATCCCGCGAAACGGTACATATTCTCATGGACGAGGCCGGTGATCCCGGCAATCTTGCGCACCAAAACAGACATGGCACGGGCCGCATCATCACCCGGCTGCACCGTTGCCGTCATCCGCGACGCGGTTTTCAACAGATCGCTCAGAGCAGACATGCCGTCGGTGGAGAACCGGTCACGCACCCGCATCGCGCAACTCCGCGCTGCGGCAATCCGGGAGACCAGAGCCTCCGGCATAGGTTGTGTCACATCAATGCCGAACCCGGCGAGATAATCCCGCAGCATCTTCAGCCGTGGATCGTTCCGATTGTCCGTCGCCGCCAGCCGCAGATGATAGGCCCGCACCAGACGCGCGGCATCTTCGGTCCGCTCCATGTAACGGCCGAGCCAATAAAGGTTATCGGCCGCCCTTGCCGGGAGCACGCCGGGGCTGACCCGTCGATAATTGCCCTCAAGCTTGCGTTTCGGGCTTTCTTTCTTTTCACCCTTCGACAGAGGCCGATCAGAAACAACCCACACGTCCGCGACGGAACCGCCGCGCTGCATTGCCAGCGCCGTGGCGTCCTCGGTCCGCCCGATCCGCGCATATCCGCCCTTCATGAACTGCCAGCCCGTCGCCGTGCGCGCGGCAAACACCCGCACCGTCATCGGACGCGGCACCACATTTCCGGTCTCGCCATCATCGATCCAAGCCGGTGTGGTCGAGAGCGTCACCGCTTCCTGCCCCACCAACCGGTCGCCTTCGCGTTCCAACCACTCGGCAATCGAGCCCACCGCCGTGCCGCGGAATTCACCGCCCAGCGCTGTGGTGGCGCCAAGATCGAAGGGAAGATCCACGGCATCCGCCGGGCCGATCAACATATTCTGAGCATTGTCGCGGACATAATTGCGCTCATTCGCGCCGCCGCACCACCATGTCGCGATGTTCGGCAGCATGAGCGTTTCGTCCAAAAGCACTTCGCTGATCCGGGGCAAAAAGGCCATCATCGCACGCATTTCCAGCACCCCGGAGCCAAGCGCATTGGCCATTGCCAAATGCCCCGTGCGCACCGCGTCCATCAGACCGGGCGTGCCGATCTGAGAGGCCGGGTTGAATTCGAGCGGATCGGCGAAACTCGCATCGATCCGCCGCCAGAGCATCCCGAGCGGTTGCAGGCCTTCGATGGTGCGCACCATGGCTTCGCCATTCTCGACGACGATGTCCTCGCCTTCGAGCAGCATCGTCCCGAGATAGCGCGCGATATAGGTATGCTCGTAATAAGTGTCGTTCGACGGCCCCGGCGTCAGAATGCCGTAGACACGCGGGTTCTTGTAGGACGGCGAGGCCAGCTCTTCCATCTGGTCGCGGAAAGCGCTGAAGAAACCCGCCAGCTTGTGGATATGCGCACGTGGGAAGCGTTCGGGGAAAATCCGCCCGGTCGCCATGCGGTTCTCAAGGGCGAAGCCCGCCCCCGAGGGGGCCTGCGTCCGGTCGCCCAAGACGAACCAAGAGCCGTCCGGGGAACGTCCGATCTCGAAGGCGATGAAATGCAGGTAATGTCCGCCCCGCGGCTGAACCCCCACCATCGGACGCAGCCATTGCGGCGAACGCGCGACCAGTTCGGCGGGCAGATGCCCGTCGCTCACAAGATTGGCCGGGCCATAGAGATCGGCCATCACCTGTTCCAGAAGATCGGCCCGCTGGGTCAGACCCGCGCAGATATGCTCCCATTCCTGCTCATGCAGGATCACCGGGATATGGCTCAGCGGCCAAGCCCGCTCGGTCAGCGGATCATTGGAATATTGCCGATAAAACACCCCCGCATCGCGCAGATACTGATCGCCCCGCTCGAACCGCCCCCGGACATCCTCCGGCGACAAGCGCGAAAAACGATCGACAAAACGGCGCCAGACGGGCCGCATCTGGCCCGTGGCGTCAAACAGCTCATCGGCCACGCCGGGGGTTTGCTCATAAGAGGCAAACAGATCCGACTGGGCGGAGACCCGTTTCGGAATTTGCGTCATCGCGGTGTCCGGTGTCTTGCTCAGTTAACTCAGATGAGTCCAATGGGCCGTCTGAGGTCAAGGGTCAAGGGGAACTCGGGATGTGGCACCTCTGTCGCAGGGGTATAGCTACCCGGCGTGTGACCATAGGGTTCGAACCGCGCCAGACGCCGCGCTTCGGCCTCGTTGCCGTTGACCGGGAAAGTGTCGTAGTTGCGCCCGCCCGGATGCGCGACGTGATAGGTACACCCTGCAATCGGCCGTCCCGTCCAATCATCATAGATGTCGAAATGCAGCGGCGCGTTGACCGGCAAAACCGGGTGCAACGCCTCAGGCGGTTGCCATGCTTTGAACCGCACACCTGCAACTGAGACGCCAGAGGTCTGCGTCCGGGCCAGCGGCATGGGACGACGGTTGCACATGACGCGGTAGCGATCCTGATGCAGTGTCGTCATCTTGACCTGAAGCCGTTCGACAGAGCTATCCGTGTAGCGCACCGTGCCGCCAATCGCGCCGGTTTCGCCCAACACATGCCAAGGCTCGAGCGCTTGGCGCACTTCGAGGTGCACGCCCTCCGCCTCGATCTGACCACAGAAGGGAAAACGGAATTCCGCCTGCGCCTTGAACCACTCGGGGGCCATATCGAACCCGTGGTGTTTGAGATCGGCCAGCAGCGACAGAAGGTCTTCCCACAGGTAATGCGGCAGCATGAACCGGTCATGCAGCACGGTTCCCCAGCGCACCGGCTTGCCTTCGACAGGCGCGTTCCAGCAGCGCGCGATGATGGCGCGCAGGAGGAGCTGTTGCGCCAAAGACATGCGCGGGTCCGGCGGCATCTCAAAACCGCGGAATTCGACAAGGCCAAGGCGGCCCGTCGGCCCATCAGGGGAGAACAGTTTGTCGATGCAAATCTCCGCCCGGTGGGTGTTGCCAGTCACGTCGGTCAGCATGTTGCGCAGGAGCCGGTCAACCAGCCAAGCCGGCGGCACGGCGGCCTCGGACGGGGGCTTGATCTGCGAAAGCGCGATCTCCAGTTCGTAAAGCGTATCGTGCCGTGCCTCATCGATGCGCGGCGCCTGCGAGGTCGGCCCGATGAAGAGGCCGGAGAACAGGTAGGACAGCGACGGGTGCCGCTGCCAGATCAGGATCAGAGATTTGAGCAAGTCAGGGCGACGCAGAAAAGGCGAATCCGATGGCGTCGCACCGCCGACCACAACGTGGTTGCCGCCGCCTGTACCGGTATGGCGACCATCGATCATGAACTTGTCCGCACCAAGCCGCGACTGGCGCGCCTCTTCATAGATCGCCTCCGTGGTGGCGACACAATCGTCCCAGCTGTGCGCCGGGTGGATGTTCACCTCGATCACGCCCGGATCGGGCGCGACACGGATCACGTTCAGGCGCGGGTCTTCCGGCGGGGAATAGCCCTCTACATGGATCGGAAGACCAAGCTCCGTCGCTGTTTCTTCCGCCGTCGTGAGCAGATCGAGATAGTCCTCAAGCGTCTCACAAGGCGGCATGAACAAGCACAGTCGGCCATCGCGCGGCTCGATGGCAATGGCCGTGCGCACCTGACTGGTCGAGGGATCGATGCCTTGCCCGATCAGCGCCTGACGCTCCGTGTCATCATGCTGCGCCTCAGATACCGGCTGGGTGTGCCCCTCCGTTGTCTTCGGCAAAAGCGCGGCTTTTTCCTTGGCTTCCTGTGCAGCGGCGGCCTCTTCCTCTGCGGTCAATTTGGCGATCTCCGCCTCGATCCGTTTGCGGCGCTCGGACACTGCGGCATGGAAATCCGGCAAAGGCGCATGGTCGATCATCGGATCGGCCGGGTAGGAATACGGATAAGACGCAGGCGGAATATGCGGCAAAGCACCCAGCGGAAGACGGAAGCCCACCGGGCTGTCGCCGGGGATCAGGAACAAATGCCCCCGCCGTGTTTTCCAGACCTCGGAGAGCCAGCTTGATCCCGCTTTCGACTGCCAACGCTGAATCGGCAAAATATAGCCGGACGGATCGTTCAAACCGCGTTCGAACACACGGGCGTAGCGTGCCCGATCCTCGGGGTTCTTAAGCTTGCTGTTTTCCGGCGAGACATTCGGCGGCAGCAGAGATTCCTTCAAAATCCATTCGCCCGGATCTTCATAGGCCGGCTGAGCACAGATCGGATCAACCCCCAGATTCTTGGCAAAGCGGGTCATGAACTCGCCCGCCTCTTTCGCCCCTGCCGGGCTGGGCGTGTCCTCTTTGGCGATCAGTTCCGGGTTCTTCCACACCGGTTTGCCGTCGCGCCGCCAATAGAGCGAAAACGTCCAGCGCGGCAGGCTTTCACCCGGATACCATTTCCCTTGCCCGTAATGCAGGAAGCCCCCCGGTGCGAAACGATCCCGCAGACGGCGGATCAGCTTGTCGGCCAGCCCGCGCTTTTGCGGCCCGACAGCAGCGGTGTTCCACTCGTCGCTTTCAAAGTCATCAATCGACACAAAGGTCGGCTCGCCGCCCATCGTCAGGCGCACATCGCCCTCTTTGAGCGCCTCGTCCACCTTGTGACCCAATGCGTTGAGCTTGTCCCAGCTTTCTTCCGAGAAGGGCTTGGTGATCCGGGGATGTTCGGCGACACGCTTGACCTGCATGTCGAAATCAAAGGTGACCTCGGGCGTGCCAACAGAGGAAAAGCCCCCGGCAATCGGCGCGGCGTTGCGATAATGCGGCGTGGCGGCCAGCGGGATGTGGCTTTCCCCTGTCAGAAGCCCGGAGGTCGGATCAAGGCCAATCCAGCCCGCACCGGGCAGGAACACCTCGCACCACGCGTGCAGGTCGGTGAAATCGTGATCGGTGCCCGACGGGCCGTCGAGCGCCTCAAGATCGGGCTTGAGCTGGACGAGATAGCCGGAGACGAAACGCGCGGCGAAACCGAGATGGCGCAGCACCTGCACCAACAGCCAAGAGCTGTCACGGCACGACCCGGATTTGCAAGAGAGCGTCTCGTCCGGTGACTGCACCCCCGGCTCCATGCGGATGGTGTAATCGACGTAATCAGAGATTTTCGCGTTCAGACCGACAAGGAAATCGACCGTGCGTTCCTTCTCGCCCTGTTTGGGGAAATTGATCGTTCCCATGAACTGCGCCAGAAGCGGGCCTTCCGGCTCCGGCGTGCGGTAGATCACAAGATCGTCCTTGAGATCGTCCGGGTATTCGAACGGCCAATGCTCCGCGCTTTCCTCGACGAAGAAATCGAACGGGTTGTAGACCGTCATATCCGCGACGAGATCGACCTCGATCTTGAACTCGCGCACCGGCTCCGGGAAAACGAAGCGGGACTGCCAGTTGCCGTAGGGGTCTTGTTGGTGATTCACGAAATGCTCGGCAGGCGTCACCTTGAGCGCATGCGAGATCACCCGTGTCCTCGAATGCGGCGCGGGGCGCAGGCGGATGATCTGGGGGCCAAGCTCGACATTGCGATCATACTTGTAATGGGTGACGTGATGAATGGATGCGTAAATCGCCATCGTCCTGATTTCGCCCTTTCGCGGTCTCGTTTGGATTCAGATTAGAAGCGGCTCCCAAAGGCTTCACGGCGAAAACGCAACGCTCTGGAGGAATGGCGTCACATTAAGACAGGGCGCACAATTTTTCATCGCGCATTTTTCTCAGAGATCGAAACTCTGGCCAGCAGACGGCATCTCGATCACTGGTCCCTCTAACGTCTCGGCAAAAGCCTTCATGGCCCGGGTCTCTCCATGGACAAGGAACACGCGCTCCGGCGTGCCGGTCTGTGCCAGCCAATGCCGAAGATTGTCTGCATCTGCATGGGCGGAGAAACCGTTGATGGTATGGATTTTCGCCCGCACCGAAATCATGTCGCCAAACAGTTTCACCTCTTTCGCGCCATCGATGATAATCCGGGCCAGCGTACCCTCTGCGGCGTAGCCCACGAAAATCACGGAACAATCCGATTGTGACAGGTTATGGCGCAAGTGGTGGCGCACCCGCCCGCCGGTACACATGCCAGACCCCGCCATGATCACCGCGCCGGAGCGAATGCGGTTCAACGCCATCGAATCCTGCGCTTCTCGGGTGAAGTGCAGCTCCGGCAGATCGAACGGGTCTTTGCCTTGTCGGAACAGATCGCGCAACTCGGAGCGCATTGCGCTTTCATGTCGTTTGAAAATCCGCGTGGCGGAGATCGCCATGGGCGAGTCGAGGAACACCGCCATCGAGCGCCGGATACGGCCCTTCGCCATACCCTCCCGCAAGAACCACAAAAGCTCCTGCGCCCGTTCCATCGCAAAAGTCGGGATGATCACATTGCCGCCCCGTTGATCCGCGGCACTGACCGCGTCGTAGAATTCCTCCACCGAAGCCTCCAGACTGCGGTGATCGCGATCGCCGTAGGTGGTTTCCATAATCACAACATCCACGTCGCTCGGCGGCACAGGGTTGTTCAAGAGCGGTCGCTCCTGCGGACCGAGGTCACCGGAGAACAACACCTTCTTCTTCCGTCCTCCCTCCGTCAATTCCAGCTGAATCGACGCGGAACCGAGGATATGACCCGCATCGAAATAGGTCGCAGTGATGCCCGGGAACAAATGGATTGGTTGGCGATAGACCGCGTTGCGTCCGAACAGATCCACCGCATCGAGCGCATCCATCGTGTCGTACAGCGGTTCGTTATGTCCGCCGCGCTCGCCATGGCGATGATGTCGCCGCGCCTCTTCTTCATGCAGATGCGCCGAATCCATCATCACCAACCGCGCCAGATCGCGAGTTGCGGGCGTGGTGATGATCTCGCCTTTGAATCCGCGTTTCACGAGCAACGGCAAGCGACCACAGTGATCGAGATGGGCATGGGTCAACAACACAACGTCGACATCTCTAGGCTCGAAACCAAAAGCGGCGGCATTGTCGTCATGCAACTCATGCCCGCCCTGAAACAGGCCGCAATCGATCAGGATCTTTTTACCGCCACACTCTACGAGGTGACAGGAGCCCGTTACTTGCCGGGCCGCCCCAAAGAAAGAAATTTTCATTCCGGCTTCCTTTCAAGCGGATCGACGAGATCGCGCCCTTTGCGTTCATACCAGAGTAGGATGTTGTCCCAGATTTCCTGCGCCTCTTCCGCGAACCAAAACAGATCGCGGTCTTCCGGGTCGATCACGCCTTCCTCCATGAGGAAATCGGCATCGAACACCTGACGCCAATAAGCCTCCCCGACCAAGATCACCGGCACCGGGTGAATTTTCCGCGTCTGGATCAGGGTCAGCGTTTCGAACAGCTCGTCGAGTGTGCCATAACCACCGGGAAACACCACGAGCGCCCTTGCACGCAGCAGGAAATGCATTTTGCGCAGAGCGAAATAGCGGAAGCGGAAACACAGGCCGGGCGTGATATAGGGGTTCGGGAACTGCTCGCGCGGCAGGTTGATGTTGAGACCCACTGTGCGCGACCCGGCATCGCTTGCGCCCCGGTTCGCCGCCTCCATCATCCCCGGTCCGCCGCCCGTCACCACGACAAGCCGGTTGCCATGCGGCCCTTCCTGCGCCCCGACGATGCGTCCGAATGCACGGGCCACGTCGTAATAGCGGCTTTTCTCCGCGACGCGCTCGGCAATCGCGAGTTTCTGTTTCAAACCCGCCTCCTCTGGGCATGTCGCGCAGTCCGCCTTGAGAGCCTCCACCCGCGCCCGCGCCACAGATGGTTCGGGGATACGCGTGCCGCCAAAGACGACAATGGAATGAGCGATGCCCTCTTTCTGCAAAAGCGTCTCCGCCTTTTGGTAATCAAGCATAAGCCGCGTTCCGCGCATCTCGTCTTCATTGAGAAAATCGGTATCCTCATCGGGCAGACGATAATTCGGGCTTTCCATGATCTGACGTAGCAAATGCGGGGCCTGTACGTCCTCGCGGCCCGATTTCGGCACACATTCCGGCAACTCGACCTCGCGCGCCTCTTCGCTGACGTGCAAGGGCTTACTCGTGTTCTTATTGATGTGGCCCATTCGCGCCTCCTCCTCAGGGTTCGAGGCTTGCGCCGCTTCGCGCCACAACCTCTCCTATCTTCCGCCTGCCATGCTCTTTGCCCCGAGATTGAGCGAAAATAGATTAACGCAAACAGGATGCTCCTCACTTGACGCGCATCATACCTCGAAAACCGAGACACTGGTAGAATTTCATCTGGCAAAAGGGAGGAAGTATCATGACCTACACCGATGTGAAATCGACCAGTGACACGCTCATATGGCTTGAACATCTCAAACGTGGCGATGTCGCCAAAGTGGGCGGAAAGAACTCCTCTCTGGGGGAAATGCTGCAATCCCTGAGCGCTGCGGACATCCGTGTGCCGCCGGGGTTCGCGACCACCGCAGACGCCTATCGCATGTTCCTCGGGGCCAATAATTTCGGGGACAAGCTGGAGCACGAGCTTGGCAAACTGGCCGACGGGCGCGCAACCTTGGCCGAAGCCGGGAGCGCGATCAGGGCGATCATCCGCTCCGGGTCATGGCCGAAACAAATCGAGATGGACATCCGCGAAGCTTACCGCGAATTGGGTCGCCGCGTCGGGCGCGACACCCCCTCGGTCGCGGTGCGCTCCTCCGCCACGGCTGAGGATTTGCCGGACGCCAGTTTTGCAGGACAACAGGAAACCTTCCTCAATGTCGTCGGCGAAGAAGAGCTTCTGAGCGCCTGTCGTCGTTGCTACGCCTCGCTCTTCACCGACCGGGCAATCACCTATCGTGAACTCAAGGGCTTTGACCATCTTGACGTCGCGCTCTCCATCGGCGTGCAGCTCATGGTGCGCTCCGATATCGGCGGCTCGGGCGTGATGTTCTCGCTTGATACCGAAAGCGGCTTCGACAAGGTGGCTTTGATCACCGCCGCTTGGGGGCTTGGCGAGAACGTGGTGCAAGGGGCTGTCAGCCCGGACGAGTATCAGGTCTACAAGCCTTTCCTCGACAAGAAAGGCACCACGCCGATCATCCACAAGGCGCTCGGCGCGAAAGAGATCAAGATGATCTACGGCAGCGGCAAAAACGCCGCGACGCGCAACGTGCCGACCTCACTGGCTGAACGGGAAAGCTTTGTTCTGAACGACAAGGAAATCCTCGACCTCGCCCGTATGGCGACGACGATCGAAGACCATTACGGCTGTCCGATGGACATGGAATGGGCCCGCGACGGCGAAGACGGCACGCTTTACATCGTGCAGGCACGGCCTGAAACCGTGCAGTCCCATGCCGAAGCGGACGCGATGAAATCCTACAAGATCGGCGCGCATGGCAAGGTGTTGGCCAAAGGCCTTAGCGTCGGTGAAGCCGTCGCTTCCGGCGAGGTCTGCATCATCAAAAGCGCCGAGCATATCGACCGGTTCGTCGATGGGGCAGTGCTTGTGACCTCCACGACCGACCCAGATTGGGTGCCGATCATGAAACGCGCCTCCGCCATTGTGACAGATCACGGCGGGCGGACCTCCCACGCTGCGATCATCAGCCGCGAGCTGGGCGTTCCCGCCATTGTCGGCACAGGCGACGCGACCCGCGTGTTGCATGACAACCAGATGATCACCGTCTCCTGCGCCGAGGGCGAGGATGGTGTGATCTATGAGGGCAAGGCCGAGGTCTCCGTCAGCGAAATTCGTCTCGACGATGTGCCCGACACGAAAACCCGCGTCATGCTCAACCTCGCCAACCCGTCTGCCGCGATGCGGTGGTGGCGTTTGCCGGCCGAAGGCGTGGGCCTCGCGCGGATGGAATTCGTGATCAACAACGAGGTGAAGGTCCACCCGCTCGCATTGACGCGCTACGACCAACTGCCGACCCAAGAAGTCAAAGCCGCGATCGACGCGCTCACCCGCGGCTACACGGACCGGACCGAGTATTTCGTCGACAAGCTCGCCATGGGCCTCTCGCGGATCGCCGCCGTTTACTATCCGACGCCGACCATCATCCGCATGAGCGACTTCAAGACCAACGAATATGCCGACCTTCTCGGCGGCGCGACGTTCGAGCCGAAGGAAAGCAACCCGATGATCGGGTTCCGGGGCGCATCGCGGTATTATTCGGAGGCTTACAAGGACGGCTTCGCGCTTGAGTGCAAAGCGATCAAGAAACTGCGCGACGACATGGGCTTCGACAATGTGATCGTGATGATCCCGTTCTGCCGGACGCTCGACGAGGCCGACAAGGTACTCGCCGTCATGGAAGAAAACGGGCTGAAACGCGGGGAAAACGGGCTTCAGGTCTATGTGATGTGCGAGATCCCCTCGAACGTCATCAGTGCCGATGCCTTTGCCGACCGGTTCGACGGGTTCTCTATCGGCTCGAACGACCTGACCCAGCTCACGCTTGGCATCGACCGCGACTCGGAAGCGCTTGCCGATCAGTTCGACGAACGTGATCCGGCAGTGCTTTGGATGATCCGCACGGTGATCGAGAGAGCCCATGCGAAAGGGCGCAAAGTTGGTCTCTGCGGGCAAGCGCCAAGCAACGATCCGGGCTTTGCGCGGCTTTTGGTCGAAGCGGGGATCGACACGATTTCCGTCACGCCCGACAGCTTCCTCTCGGTGAAAGCCAATGTGAAAGCGGCGGAAGAAACCTGACGCGGCTCAGCTCTCAAAACGCAAAAGAGGCGCCCTTGGGCGCCTCTTTTCATTCATAAATCGACCGAAAGATCAGGCGTTTCAGATCAGGCATTCCGGTCCGTCAGCTTGCGCACGATCACGTAGAAGGACGGCACCATGAAGATCCCGATGAAGGTGGCCGCCGACATCCCGCCCAGCACGCCGAAACCGATGGCGTTCTGCGCCGAAGCCCCGGCCCCGGAGGCTTTCGCCAAAGGCAGCACGCCGAGCATGAACGCCAGAGAGGTCATCAGGATCGGGCGCAGACGCATCTTGGCCGCTTCGACCGCAGCCTCCACCGCTTTCATCCCCTTCTCTTCTAGCCCGCGTGCGAATTCGACAATCAGGATCGCGTTCTTCGCCGCCAAACCGATGGTCGTGAGAATGCCGACTTTGAAATAGACGTCATTCGACTGATCAAAGAGCCACGCAAACAGCAGCGCACCAAAGACCCCCACCGGAACGGAGAGCATCACCGAGAGCGGAATCGACCAGCTCTCGTACAATGCCGCGAGACAGAGGAACACGACCAGCACGGACAGCGCGTAGAGATAAGGCGCTTGGCTGCCGGATTGCTGTTCCTGATAGGACAGCCCGGTCCAGGCCACGCCGTAGCCGCCATCGAGCGACAGGGCCAGTTCCTCGATCACATCCATCGCCTCGCCGGAACTGACGCCATCCGCCGGAGAGCCGGACACTTCGATCGAGCTGATCGCATCCATGCTGTAGAGCGAGGGGGCGACGGAGACCCATTCGGTCGTCACGAAAGAGGCGAAGGAAACCATCTCCCCGTCGGAGTTCTGGGCATACCAGCCTTCGATATCCTCCGGCTGCATCCGGTATTGCGCATCGGCCATGACAATCACCGGGCGCAGAGAGCCGTTGAAGTCGAAATCGTTGACCGTGGAGCCCGCGAAGATCGTCGAGAGGATCGAGTTCACATCGCTGACCGACACGCCAAAGCTTTCGGCTTTCCGCTGATCGATCTCAAGTTTCAGAACCGCCTCGGAATCGACCCCCGACACGTCCACGTTCTGCAACCGCCCGTCTTGGTTGGCCAAGGTCTCAAGTTCAGTCGCCGCCGCACGCAGCGCCTCGGAACCGGTGTTGCCGTAATCGACCAGCTCCATCGAGAAACCGGAGGTGTTGCCCAGCCCCGGAATCGCCGGAGGTTGCATGAACATCACCTGCCCGGCGCGCAGACCTGCGAAATGCATGGTCGCCCGGCTGGCCACGGCGGAAGCGCTGAGCTCATCGCCTTCACGCTCATCGAAATCACGCAGCTTCACAAAGATCATTGCGGTGTTCTGGCCAGAGCCACCAAAGCCGAAGCCGAGCGTCGCGAAAGTGGTTTCCACCGCATCGCTTTCCTCGTTCAGAAGGTAATCCTCGACCTGCGCCACCACATCTTCGGTCTGGGGCGTCGTAGAGCCTTCGGACAGGTTGACCATCACCATGAGCACGCCCTGATCTTCCTGCGGCAGGAAGGACGACGGCAGACGGTTGTAGATGCCCCAAGCCCCGGCGAGGAAAGCCGCCAACACGAGGATCATGAGGAAGGGCTTCTTGAGAATGCGCGCCACCGTGCCCGAATAGGCCCCGTTCGCGCGATCAAAATTGCGGTTGAACCAGCGCGCGGGCGCAATGCCGTCGCCATGTTTCGCAGGCTTGAGAAGCGTCGCACAAAGCGCCGGGGTCAGAATCAGAGCCACAGCCGCCGACAGCACCATCGCGGTGATGATCGTCACCGAGAACTGGCGATAGATCACCCCCGTCGAGCCCCCGAAAAACGCCATCGGCAGGAACACAGCCGAAAGCACAAGCGCGATCCCGACGAGCGCGCCGGTGATCTGCCCCATGCTCTTCTCGGTCGCGGGCATCGGTGCGAGCCCTTCATCCTCGATGGTCCGCTCGACGTTCTCCACCACGACGATTGCGTCATCGACCAAAAGACCGATGGCCAAAACCATGGCGAACATCGTCAGCGTGTTGATCGAATAGCCCAGCGCCGCAAGCACCGCGAAAGTGCCCGCGAGCACCACAGGCACGGCGATGATCGGGATCAGCGTCGCGCGCCATTTCTGCAGGAAGACGAGGATCACGAGGAACACCAGAACGATGGCCTCGATCAACGTGTGATACACTTTCTCGATGGACAGTTTGACAAAGGGCGAGGTGTCATAGGCATATTCGATGGTGACGCCCGCAGGCAGAGAATCTTCGAGGTCCGCAAGCGTTGCGCGCACCGCGTTGGCAGTGTCCACGGCATTCGCGCCAGTGGCGAGGTTCACACCAAAGCCCGAGGCATTGCCGCCGTTAAAACGCGCGTCCGAGCCGTATTCTTCCTGACCGATCTCGATGGTGGCGACATCGCCCAGAAGGACGGAGCTGCCATCCTCTTCGGTGGTCAGCAGAATGTTTTCGAACTCTTCAACCGAGGTCAATTGGCTCTGCGCCGTGATCGTGGCGGTGAACTGTTGCCCCGTCACAACGGGCAATTCGCCGAGAGAGCCCACGGAGACCGTGGTGTTCTGCGCCTCTACCGCGCTTGTCACATCGGCCGGCGTCAGGCTGTATTTGGCAAGCGCCAGAGGATCGAGCCAGATCCGCATCGCATAACCGGAGCCAAAGCTGTTGATGCCGCCGACCCCTTCGGTCCGCTGCACAGGGCCGGACACTTGGTTGTCCAGAATATCACCCAACTGCACCGTCGAGTAGCTGCCGTCTTCCGACACGATTGCCCCGATCATCAGGATCGAGGAGGAGGAGCGGGAGACGGTCACGCCAGAATCCTGCACCGCATCGGGCAGCTGGCTTTCAACCTGCGAGATTTTCGACTGCACTTCGTTCTGCGCGTCGACCGGATCGACGCTTTCGTCGAAGACCAGAGAAATCGAAGACGAGCCTTCGCTGGAGGTGCTCTGCATGTAGAGCACCCCGTCGATCCCGGTCAGCGCATCTTCGAGCACCGAGGTCACGGAATTGTCGACCGCATCCGCCGTGGCGCCGGAATAGCTGGCGGAGATCCGCACCGTACTCGGCGCGATATCCGGGTATTGCGACACGGAAAGCTGTGTATAGGCAAACATCCCCGCGAGCATCGTGACGATCGCGAGAACCCATGCAAAGACGGGGCGGTGTATGAAAAAACGCACCATGGCTTATTCGGCCTCTGCGGCAGCGTCAGTGTCGGTGCCGGTATCGGAGCCTGTGTCAGAAGACGCATCATCCGTCACCGCATCCTCAACCACGCCCGCGTCGTTGATCGTCACCGGAACCGTGGTGATCTCGGCCCCATCCGTCAGATTGGTCAGACCATCGAGAATGATCTCTTCCCCGACGTCTACACCGTCCGTCACGATCCAAGAATTGTTCGCCGTACCGCTATAGGTCAACGTCACCTGATGCGCCGTGCCGTCTTGGGCGATGAAAGCCGTCAGCGTGCCGTCCGACTGACGCGTCGTTGCGCGCTGCGGCACCAGAATGGCCTTGGTCGTACCAAGCGTCACTTCCGTGCGCAGGAACTGTCCCGGAAGGATCAGTCGCTTCGGGTTGTCGAATTCGAAGCGCATGTCGATAGAACCCGTGGTGGTCGAGACCGTCACACCGGGGCTGATCAGCGTGCCTTTGCCATCGTAAATTTCGCCGTTCTCAAGCGTCAACGTCACATCAAGTTCCTTGCCCGGCGACAGGGTGCCGTCTTCGAGCTGTTCGCGAATGCGCATCAGACGCGCGGAGCTTTCGGTCACGTCGATATAGATCGGGTCAAGCCGCGTGACGGTGGTCAGCGCATCGCTCTGGTTCGCGGTCACCAACGAGCCGACGGAGAATTCCGGCACTGCGGGGATGCCGTTGATCGGGCTCCGGATTTCGACGCGATCAAGATCAAGTTGCGCCTGTTGCAGATCGGCTTCGGCGCTTTTCACGCTCGCCTTGGCCGCAGCCAAATCAGCGCGCGCAGTTTCCAGATCAGAGGTCGAGGCACCGACGCCTTCAAGTTTGGTATAGCGATCATACGCCGCCTGTGCCGTGGTCAGCGTTGCCTCGGCGCTGTCCCTGGCCGCCTCGGCGGAGGCAAGCGCCGCCTCGTAGGTTTCTGCATCGAGCCGGAACAACACATCCCCGGCCTGAACCCTGCGGCCCGCCGTGTAGACGATCTCTTCGATCACGCCCTCAACGCGCGGGCGGATTTCGGTTTGCTCCTTGGCCACGGCCCGACCGGGCAGTGTCGTGGAAAACGGCACCTCGGTTTCCTCAAGCGTGAGAACCCCGACTTCCGTCACCTGCGAGCCCCCACCGGGCGCCCCTTGCGCGAAGGCGGAGACAGGAGAGGCCAAACACAACAGGACAACGGCAGCACGCACCGCCCGCGGATGAAAAAGCATGGAATTTCCTTCTGACTGACGCTTCTTTAAACGACACCGTTTTTATACGGATAGAAAGGCTTTTTCTGTCTCGGGAATTTTCGGGCAATGCTTTGCGTCTGTAATGCAAAAGGGCCGCGCCATTGACTGGCACGGCCCCTTTCTAATTTTCTTCAGTCAGAGACTGATCTCAGAAGTGCACCGAACGGCTGTCCAGCGGCGTCTGTTTGGACGGCGAGAACTTGGTCAGGTCGATGCCTTCCACCGCGTGCTTGTACTCGTCGAGCGTCGGCGTGCGGCCGAGGATTGCGGAGAGCACGACCACCGGGGTCGAAGCGAGCAGCGACTCGCCTTTCTTCTCGGCGCTGTCTTCCACAACGCGGCCTTGGAACAGGCGGGTCGAGGTGGCCAGAACGGTGTCACCTTTCTCCGCTTTCTCCTGGTTGCCCATGCAGAGGTTACAGCCCGGACGTTCGAGATAGAGAGTGTTCTCATACTCGGTCCGTGCGTTGGCTTTCGGGAACATGTCGTCGAACTCGAAGCCGGAGTATTTTTGCAGCACTTCCCAGTCACCTTCGGCTTTCAGCTCGTCGATGATGTTGTAGGTCGGTGCGGCCACCACGAGCGGCGCTTTGAATTCGACCTTGCCGGTCTCTTTCTCAAGGTTCTTGAGCATCTGAGCGACGATTTTCATGTCGCCTTTGTGCACCATGCAGGAGCCCACGAAGCCCAGATCGACCTTTTTCTCCGCGCCGTAGTAGGACACCGGACGGATGGTGTCGTGGGTGTAGCGCTTGGACACGTCGATGTTGTTCACATCCGGGTCGGCGATCATCGGCTCGTCGATCTCGTCGAGATCCACAACAACCTCTGCGAAATATTTCGCGTTGGCGTCCGGGGTCAGCGCCGGTTTCTCGCCGGATTTGATCTCTTCGATCCGCTTGTCGGCTTTGTCGATCAGGCCCTGAAGCGTTTGGGCTTCGTTGTCCATGCCCTTGTCGATCATCACCTGAATACGGGATTTCGCCAGTTCCAGCGAGCCGATCAGCGTGTCGTCGTTGGAGATACAGATGGAGGCCTTCGCCTTCATCTCAGCGGTCCAGTCGGTGAAGGTGAAGGCTTGGTCGGCCAGCAGCGTGCCGATGTGCACTTCGATCACGCGGCCTTGGAAGACGTTGTCACCGCACTGTTTGAGCATCTGGGCTTGGGTGGCGTGCACGACGTCACGGAAGTCCATGTAGCTCTTCATGGTGCCTTTGAAGGTCACTTTCACCGATTCCGGGATCGGCATGGTGGCTTCACCGGTCGCCAGAGCCAGAGCCACGGTGCCGGAGTCAGCGCCAAAAGCGACGCCTTTGGACATACGGGTGTGGCTGTCGCCGCCGACGATGATGTCCCAGTCGCTCACGGTGATGTCGTTGAGCACTTTGTGGATCACGTCCGTCATGGCGTGGTAGTGGTCTTTCGGGTCACGCGCGGTGATCAGACCGAACTTGTTCATGAAGGACATGAGGCGCGGGATGTTGGCCTGAGCCTTTTTGTCCCACACGGACGCGGTGTGACAACCGGACTGATAGGCGCCGTCCACGGAGGGCGAAATCACGGTCGCGGCCATGGCTTCCAGTTCCTGCGAGGTCATCAGACCCGTGGTGTCCTGAGAGCCAACGATGTTCACTTTGACGCGCACGTCGGAGCCTGCCAGAAGCGGCGCTTTCGCAGCGACGCCGACAGCGTTCTTGTTGAAGATTTTCTCAACAGCGGTGAGGCCCTGACCTTCGCTGGTGATCTCTTTCGCCGGCGCGAACACCAGCGGCGCTTCGACGCCGAGGGTTTCAGCGGCGATGGTCTGGAGTTTCTTACCGAAGACGACGGCGTAGGAGCCACCGGCTTTCATGAACTCGACTTTCTGCGGGGTGAAGGCAGAGGACACGTCGGACAGCTCGGTGCCGTCGGCGTCATAGAGTTTCTTCTCTTTGGTGATGATGGTCAGCACCTTGCCGGTCTCGACGGAGTATTTCTGCTCCAGAACCGGATCGCCATTCTCGTCGAGCACCGGCTTGCCGTTCTCGTCGAGTTTTTTGACCCAGTTTTTCAGATCGAGGCCGATGCCGCCGGTCACGCCAACGGTGGTCAGGAAGATCGGCGAAATGCCGTTGGTCCCGGCCACGACCGGCGCGATGTTCACGAAGGGCACATAGGGAGAAGCTTGCTTACCGGTCCAGAGCGCCACGTTGTTCACGCCGGACATACGGGACGAGCCCACGCCCATGGTGCCTTTTTCAGCGATCAGCATCACGCGGGCTTCCGGGTGCTTCTTCTGAAGCTCCTGAATTTCAGCCTGTGCTTCCGGGGTGATCATGCATTTGCCGTGCAGCTCACGGTCGGAACGGGAGTGCGCTTGGTTGCCCGGGGACAGAAGGTCGGTGGAGATATCGCCTTCCGCGGCGATGTAGGTCACGACCTTGATCTCTTCTTCAACTTCCGGAAGCTTGGTGAAGAACTCGGCCTTCGCGTAGCTTTCGAGGATCTCTTTCGACACCGCGTTGCCAGCCTCGAAAGCGGCTTTCAGGCGGTCGGTGTCGGCCTCATAGAGGAAGACCTGCGTCTTCAGAACGTCCGCCGCCTGCTGCGCCAGCGCCGCGTCGTCGCCCAGCGCGATGTCGAGCAGCACTTCGACGGACGGGCCGCCTTTCATGTGGGACAGAAGCTCAAAGGCGAAACTCGGGGTGATCTCGGCCACGGTGGCCTCGCCCAGAATGATCTTCTTGAGGAACTTCGCTTTCACCTCTGCAGCCGGCGTGGTGCCCGGCAGGGTGTTGTAGATGAAGAAGTTCAGCGCGTCATCGCGGTGCTCGCTGCCCGCGTCTTCAATCAGGGAAATAAGCTCTGCAACCAGAGCGCCATCGTCGATCGGCTTGGGGTGCAGCCCCTCACCTTTCCGCGTTTCAATTTCGTTTAGGTAGTCGGTGTACAAGCTCATGACGATCCCTACGAGTCAGTGTTGATTCAGATTGAAAGACCCGGTCGCGGACTCAAACAGCGCGCGGCGCGGTGTAGTTGTATGCGGCAGTATACCAAGAACGGTTCCATCGCAAGAGGTTCAACACCAGCGTATAGGGGGAATTGTCGTGGGGTGGGAGTGCTGAATGAGGATGAGCGTTCAAGCGCCATCAATATCATACGACATGTTGGGACGGTTAAAGAACAGGTCAACAAGTCTTGAATTAATATAGTAATTTGTGCGACCACGCTTTTCTTTAAAAACCAAACCAGCGTCCGAAAGCTCATCTAAATGCCGCGCGGCGGCTTGGCGTCCAATACCCGTTTCTTTCACGACGTATTCAATCCTCGTATATGGGTGGCGGAATAAAGTGTTCAAAAGCTCATGTGAATAAATGCGACCGTGATTTTCACGCATCTCACTTTTAAAATCACGCAAAAGTTCATTGATACCTTCAAGTAAAACGGTCGTTTCTATAGCTGTTTCTTGCACACCCTTGAGCATGTATAAAATCCAGTCCTCCCATACCCCTTTATCTCTAACATCTTGTAAAAGCTGATAGTATTTTGATTTTGTTACGGTAATAAAACGGCTCAAATATAAAACGGGAATATCAAGTAGGCCCTGTTGAACCAGATACAAGACATTCAAAATACGACCCACACGACCATTTCCATCCGGAAATGGGTGAATGCTTTCAAATTGATGATGTATGATTGCCATTTTAACCAACGGGTCCCAATCGCACAGATCGGTATCGTTTATGAAACTCTCGAGAGCATCCATATGCTTTTGTATTTCAGCATGTGTTTGAGGCGGCACGTATACGATGTCTTTCGTGAACTCATTCGCAAGCGTTGTCCCCGGTGTCTTTCTAAAACCACCGGTATTTTTCTTAAGAGTTTGAAAGACGGAGATGAGGGTGTTGTTCGTAATCAAGCCTTCTTGATTTATCAATCCTGTGTGCCCGACCCACAGGGAATCCCGATAATTTGCGACTTCTTTTTGTCTGGGATCTAGGTTCGGGGATGAAATCGGTCCTATCTGAAAGACTTCATCCTGGGTGGTCACGATATTTTCGATTTCTGTCGAAGCCTGAGCTTCTTGAAGCGAGAGGGTGTCAATTAATATCCCTTGATTGGGCACCTTCGCAGCTTGCCTGCGCAAGTTGGAAAGGGCCCTATATGCCGCGTTTGTGGCTTTCAGGACTCTCTTTGTCTCAACATCAATATCTAGTGGCAAAGCGGGTATTTAGTATGTGCATTGGACCACGTGAGTGTATCCTGATTCAGAAAACTAAGATTTGCGACACGTTCCGAAAACGTGTCGCATTTCCTCGAATAATGCAACACTTTACTCAACCTTCCCCCGCAGCTTCTTCACCTCCGACCGTTCCTTCTTCGCCTTGATCCGGCGCTCGACCGAGCCTTTCGTCGGGCGTGTTTTGATCCGGCGTTTCGGTTTTTCCGTCGCCTTGCGCACAAGCTCCGCCAGCCGCTCCCGCGCGATCTCTCTATTGCGTGCCTGCGACCGGGTCTCTTCGACCTGAATCACAATCGCCCCGTCCTTGGTCCAACGCCGCCCCGCCAGACGGCGCAGGCGGTTCTTCACGGGCTCGGGCAGGTTCGGAGAGCGGGCCGCTTCGAAGCGCAATTCGACCGCCGTGGAGACTTTGTTGACGTTTTGCCCGCCGGGGCCCGACGAGCGGACGAATTGCTCGGTGAGTTCCCAATCCGCGATTTCGATCTGCTCTGTGACGGTGAGGGGCATGAGAAGGTCCGGGAAAGTTCGGGGAATACCTGACGGAAAAGGATGACATACGGAAAGCCGACGCAAGGCCGACGTATATCCGACAGGGATCAAAAGGGCAAAAACGGAAAAGGGCTGCCAGATAGAGCAGCCCTCCGAGATCTCAGGAGATGGGGTCAGTTAGGACACCCAATCAGGAGTGTTTCACACTAGATTTTTCCTCTAGGTGGCGGCCCCCCCGACTGTCTTGACCTCGCTCTCCAACATCACTCTAGACACTGGACCACCTCCTTTCGATGAATTGCCGATAAGATGATGGTGGCACAGATTTGGTATATAGCAAGTAAATTTATACCATACGTGCCGTGAGGCGCCCAACAATTAGGCGGAAAGGCACGAGAGCGATCAAAGCGAGGGCGAGTTTGACTCCCCAATCGGCAACTGCGAGCGAAATCCAGAGCGGCACCGGCTGACCGACGAGCAGGAAAGGCACAGCCTCCCAAGCCCAGGAGATTTCCATATCGGCGTTTTCACCGAAGACGACGATATGTTGCGAGAAGGCGATGGTGAAGAAGATCGAGGTGTCCAGCGCGGACCCGATGATCGAAGACGCAAACGGCGCTTTCCACCAAGTGCCTTTGCGCAGCTTGTCGAACACAAACACGTCCGTGAGTTGAGCGACAAGGAAGCCAATCGCGGAGCCGATCGCGACGCGGAACGCCACGGCCTGATAGGTGAAACCATCGCCCTGCAAGGTGATCTGCGTGCCGATGAGGCTACAGATGATCCCGGTGACGAACCCGGCGAAGATGACTTTGCGCGCGGATTGCACGCCATAGACGCGGTTCATCACATCGGTGACGAGGAAGGCGAAGGGGTAGGTGAAAGCGCCCCATGTCAGAAGCCCATCCGCGATGAGGAACTGAACGAGGATATTGGAGGCCACGACAATGGCGGCCATGGCAAGAATGCCAGGAAGGATACGATTCATGATATGACCCGTTTTTTATCGAAGGTGACGGCAACTCGGCCCCGTTTGGAGCGACGCGGCGGTCTAACCTTGGGTTCAAAACAAATCAAGTCTTATTCTTTTACCTGATAATCGACGAATTCGGTGCGCTGGAAGAATTTGAAATTGTTGTCCGAAATCATCGTGACCCGAACGTCCTCCGGCGTGCCCCAAACCGCGATCCCTTCGAGATTGTCATGAGTCCCGGTCAAAGTGCGGAGCAGAATCTCCTCGTTGGTCGGCCCATCGGGCCCGAAATCGAAGCGCCGCACACGGGTCGCGAAGCCCAGCCCGGTGAACCAGCGTTCCAGAACATAGAGCTTTCCATCCGGCCCGATATCGAGACCGACGGGCAGGAAGTCCGTGTTGCCATCGCGCGGAATGGACCACGGGCGGTCCCAACCCTGCCCCACCGTGTAGCGGTAGAGCGGAAACGGCCGCGTCATCTCGCCCGAGCGTTCCGGCAGAGTATAGAGATGCCCCGCCTGATCCGCGGCGAGCCCTTCGAGCGAGGAATTGTTCTGCATCCCCGCGAAATCCGGGTGGCGCGGCAGGTCGGTCAACCAGCCGGTTTCCGGGTCCATCTCCGCCACGCGGTGATTGCCTTCGAAGGACAAGAAAATCTTGCCGTCATCCGTCACCGCGAGTCCCTCGCTGTCATCGGAATAGCGGGGGAGCGGCTTGCCTTCAGAGGTCAGAAACCCTTGCGCGGTTTTGACATAAGCCCCCGCGACCACGCCTTTGTCGTCACGCTTGAGATCGCCGTGAAACAGCATCGCGCGGTCGGACAAGGCCCAGAAGGACAGACCGTCCTGAGACAATTCCAGACCGGACAGACCACCGACCCGAGCATCCGCCGAGACCCATGTGTACGACCCGAGATAGCTCAACTCCGCAGCATGAGACAGGGTTGGCAGAGCGCTCGCGATCAGCGCGAGGAGAGTACGGATGAACATTGAGCGGGCAGTGTCGCAAGCGTGATGGGAGGTTTGGGTTTTGCGGGTTTGGCGTTCGGATCGGGCGGCGGCGGGTTCAGGATGTTGTTCACCCATTCCTGCGCATCATCACAGCCATCGCCGGGCGGCGGCGGCGCTTGATCGACACAGGTCTTGTCGCCCTTGGGACAATTCAGCCGAACGTGGAAATGGTAGTGATGCCCCCACCACGGGCGGATTTTCCGAAGCCAGCTTTTATCGCCCGTCTCATCCTTGCACATCTGCACCTTCGCACCGGGGAACACGAAAATCCGCGCCACACGCGGATCGGACGCGGCGGCCTTGAGAAGCTCGTGATGGGCGCGGGTCCAATTCTCATTGGTGTAAGCCCCCGCCGAGCGGCGCATCGAGATCGACGACAGGCTTTCCCGTTCAGCACGGGTAAGATCAAGGCGCGTCGCAGGCAGCATCCAGATATCGGCATCGAGACCGATCTGGTGGCTGGCATGGCCCGAGGACATCGGCCCGCCACGCGGCTGGCTCATGTCACCGACATAGATGCCGTTCCAACCGGGCAGCTTCGCGGCCTTGCGCGACAGGTCTTCGAGGAAATCAACGAGGATCGGCTGGCCCCAGTTGCGGTTCCGCGACAGGCGCATCGCCTGCCATGTCGGCCCGGTTTCCGGAAGGGCCACAGCCCCGGCCAGACAACCTTTGGAATAACTGCCAAAAGACTCAGGGGTTTGAGACGATGGCAAAGCCACCGGCCCGAACAATTCCTTGGCCGGACGGTGATCCGACGAGGAGACGCTGACCTTCGGCGTCGGGACAACATCACTCTCGCCGCCCACACAGGCGGCCAGTGTCGTGAACAGCGCGACGCTCAACCATTTACGCATCATTCAGAGGCCTTTGTTCCTTCCGGATGCACCCACGCTAACAGCACCAGCCCGAGAATGAAAAGGGCGATAAGCGGAGTGATGCCGAGACGCTGGGAATTGGTCACGTCGGACACCACGGCGATCAAGGCAGGCGCAAGAAAAGTGGTCGCTTTGCCCGACAGCGCAAAAAGGCCGAAGGCTTCGGTCATGCGCTCCGGATCGGCTTGACGCACCATCATCGTGCGCGAGGCGGATTGGATGACACCAGCGACAGCGCCGAGAATCGCGCCGCAGATATAGAAGGCCACATCCGGCGATTTGCTACCGGCCTCGACCGCCATGAACAGCACACTTTCGCGGGTGATGGTCAGGATCACGAGACAGACCGCAACGAGCACCACGATGGAGAAGATAATCACCGGTTTCGGGCCGAATTTCTGATCCGCGATCCCACCGAAATAGGTGAACACCGCCCCGGTGAAAGCCGCGAGAATACCGAAGACGCCAATCTGCACCACGCTCCATTCCAGCGCGCCGAGCGCGTAAATGCCACCAAAGGTAAACACCCCGTTGAGAGCATCGCGGTAGAACATCGACGCGCCAAGGAAAGCAAAGAGCGAGCGCCGTTTCGGCAGGCTTCGGAGGGTTTTCATCAGATCATGCACGCCGCGGCGCACGGCCCCGGTCATCGGGCGGGCATCGCTTTTTGGCTCACGCACCCAAAGAAAGAAGGGGATCATCGAAATCACGAACCACAGCGCCACGAAGGGTCCGACGAAGCGCGTGCCCTGACGCGTCTCCGGGTCCAGCCCGAAAAGCGGCGCGCTGCCCAACAGCGTCACCCCCGCCGCATTCTCCGCGAACAGCAACAGCATGATCACCAGCGCGACGATCCCGCCGACATAGCCCCAGGCCCAGCCATTGCCGGAGATTTTGCCGATCTCTTCGCGCGCTCCAAGATCGGGCAAAAGCGCGTTGGTGAAAATCGTGGTGAATTCGACCCCAATCAGGCCCAGTCCGAAGAAAAGGAGCACCAGAAGCGTCGGGAAATTCTCTGGTGACGCGAGCCAAAGCCCAGCCGATCCGACGACATAGAGCGCCGAAAACAACCAAATCCACGGCATCCGTCGTTTGCTTTCATCGGCGATGGCCCCGAGAACCGGGGCGGAAAAGGCGATCAGCAGCCCCGCCACCGTCAGCCCGTAGCCCCAGATCGATTGTGCTTCCGCCTTGGCATGGGCCGCATCCATGCCGCCCGCCGTCAGATAGGCGATCACCTGTTCGGCGAAATACGGACCGAAGATGAAGGTGAGGACCAGCGTATGAAACGGCTGCGTCGCCCAGTCATACATCATCCAGCCCCAGATACGTTTGCGGTGGGTTGGCTCTGTCATGAAATCTGCCCTTCTCCCTCAACTGAGGCGATAGAACAGCCAAAGCGCTTAGCGCGCAACGATTATCATGTAGGTCAACGGGTTGGCGGCCAAGGCCGTGTGTTATCTGCCGCAATCCAGTTGCGAACCCACTCCGGCAGTTCCGGGCTTTCGACACCAGGTTCCAGACGCTCCAAAAGCTCTTTCGGAGCCACCATCTTGCGCTTTTTGATCACCGCACCGCGCAGAAGGATATGGTTGCAGCACTCGCCCTTCTGGTCCCACATCGATTGCTCGATATAGAGAAACTTGTCGTCAAACCCGATCGGCGTCGTCACCATGTCCACGGTCTGAAACGTCGTCACCCTCCGGCGATAGCGCACCGAGGCCCCCGCGACCGCCATGCCGTACCCGCCCTCTTTCGCGGCCTTCGCCGTGCCGTTGCGGATCGACATCGGCACCCGGCCAAGGTCAAAGATTGTTAAGGTTCTGCCGTTATTGAGTTCAAGCCACAGATCAATGTCCCAAGGCATACAGATATGCCGGGAATAATGTGGCTCGAAGAGGCCAAGCTTGGGCGCGTTTCTGACTTTCCACGCCTGATAGAACATGCGGACAAAAGGATACATGGCGCCACTCTCTTTCTGCGGGCGCAAAGGTCAAGTCGGACGTTGCGGCACAGGTTCTCGGCAGGCACCATCGACAGCCGCCCTTGTGCGAACGCGGCAGAGACCTTAGGTGAGAGAACAACCTTAGAAATACAGGCAAATCGGGAACCTGAACTATGCTGTCTTTGATGCAAATCCTGCTGATGATCCTCGGCGTCGTAAAATTCGTCATGATCGTTCAGATCATCATGAGCTGGCTGATCAATTTTCAGGTGCTCAACGTGCGCCAACCGCTGGTCTATCAGATCTGGAGCGGCCTCTCCCGCCTGCTGGAACCTATCTACACCCCGATCCGCAAAATCCTGCCCCCGATGAACGGTCTCGATCTCGCGCCGCTGGTTGCCTTCATCGCGATCTATGCGATTGAGCGGATCATCTACAACAACATGGGCATGTTCTATTAAGCCCGTTCGCGTCCTGTGGCCCGGTTTTAAAGAAACACCTTAATCCCCGCTTGAGCCTTCTGTGTTCACATGCGATTCTGTAGGCACAGAACAAGAGCAGGCAGATATGGAACAGGCGCAGGCGCTTCTTTCCTCCGTTTTCGGATTTGACGATTTCCGCCCCGGTCAGGCGGAGATCGTGGAGGCCGTTGTGGCGGGGCGCGATGTGCTGGCCATCATGCCCACGGGCGGCGGCAAATCGCTCTGCTACCAACTCCCCGCTTTGGTGCGCGACGGCCTGACCGTCGTCATCTCTCCGCTCATTGCCCTGATGCGCGATCAGGTGCAAGGGCTCCAGGCCGCCGGCGTCGCGGCGGGTGCGCTGACCTCCGGCAACACCGAGGAAGAGAACGATGCGGTGTTTGCCGCGCTGTCCCGTGGTGAGCTGAAACTTCTCTACATGGCGCCCGAGCGCCTCGCTTCCGGCGGCACTCTACCGATGCTCCGCCGCTCGAACGTGGCGCTGATTGCCGTCGATGAAGCCCATTGTGTGAGCCAATGGGGCCATGATTTCCGCCCCGATTATCTCCGCATCGGCGATCTCAAACGCGCGCTCGGCGTGCCGCTCGCCGCCTTCACCGCCACCGCCGACGAGGAAACGCAGGCGGAGATCGTCACCCGCCTGTTCGACGGCACCCAACCCGAAAGCTTCCTGCGCGGGTTCGACCGTCCGAACATTCACCTCGCCTTCGCCGTCAAGGACAGCCCGCGCCGCCAAATCCTCGATTTCGCCGCCGCGCGCAAAGGCCAGTCCGGCATCGTCTATTGCGGGACACGCGCCAAGACCGAAAGCCTCGCCAAAGCGCTCTCCGACGCCGGACATCTGGCCCTCGCCTACCACGGCGGCATGGAACCGGACCGTCGCCGCGAGGTCGAGCGGCGCTTCCAACAAGAAGATGAGCTGATCGTCGTTGCCACCATCGCTTTCGGCATGGGGATCGACAAACCGGATATCCGCTGGGTGGCGCATGCCGATCTGCCGAAATCCGTCGAGGGCTATTATCAGGAAATCGGGCGCGCCGGTCGTGACGGTGCGCCTGCGGAGACGCTCACGCTCTTTGGTCCCGACGACATCCGCTTTCGGCGGACCCAGATCGACGAAAGCCTCGCGCCCCCCGAACGCCGCGCCGCCGATCACGCACGGCTCAACGCGCTTTTGGGATTGGCTGAGGCGCAGGTCTGTCGTCGCCAGACCCTTTTGAAATTCTTCGGCGAAGAGGCGCAGCCCTGTGGCAATTGCGATCTTTGCGACACCCCGCCGGAACTGTTCGACGGCACCACGGCGGTGCGCAAGGCGCTTTCTGCCGTGCTGCGCTGTGATCAGGGATTTGGCGCGGGGCATCTTATCGACGTGCTGACCGGCAAGATGACCGACAAGGTGCGCCAGTGGAACCATGACCAGCTGTCCGTGTTCGGCATCGGCAAAGCCTATGACAAACGCCAATGGAACGCGATTTTCCGGCAGATGATGGGCGCGGACCTGCTGCGCCCCGACCCGGAGCGCCACGGTGCGCTCTACATGACCGAACCGGCGATGCCGATCCTCAAGGGCGAGGCGGAGATCATGCTTCGCAAAGACACGCTTGCCAAAGCCCGCAAAGGCCCGATCGCCAAGGCACTGGTCTCCGAGGAGGACGCCCCGCTTTTGTCCGCGCTCAAGGCGAAACGCCGCGCGCTGGCCGAAGAGGCCCGCGTGCCCGCCTATGTGGTCTTTGCCGACAGGACCCTGATCGAGATGGCCGAAAAACGTCCGCAAACGCTCGATGAAATGGGGCGGATCGGCGGGGTCGGCGCGAAAAAGCTCGAACGCTACGGTGATCTGTTTCTCTCTGTGATCCTCGGCGCGCCGGTGCCGGAGATGCACCCGGCGCGGCGCAAGCTGGCCAGTTCCGGCGGCGGCGATCTGTTCGACCGGTTGCAAGTGATCCACAACGACCTGTCGCGCGGCGATTGCGGCACGCTCAAACCGATGAGCCTCACGGCCTCTCAGATCACCAAACTCGTCAAAATGCGCCCCGGCGACCTTGCCAGTTTCGCCCGTATCGTCGGAGAGAAACCCGCCGAGCGCTTTGGCCCCGCAATGATCGAAGCGATCCAAGCCGCCTGACCCGGATCACGCGCCAGCCATGGCCTCCGGCACCTCTTCCGGCAGGATGGGATAACATTCTTCTGGCAGCGCCTTAAGAATACGGTCGATGATCGCCGCCTTGCGCAGGGGTTTCGTCATGTAATGATCCAGCCCCGCCGCCAAAATCTCCTGCTCATCTCCGGCCATGGCGTGTGCCGTCAGCGCGATGATCGGGGTATGCACATCGGTGTCGAGTTCCAGCGTCCGGATTTGCCTTGTGGCCTCTTTGCCATCAACCTCCGGCATGGAAATATCCATGAACACCAGATCGGGCTGGAATTCCTGATATAGCTCCACCGCCTCGCGCCCGTTGCCCGCAAAGCGCAACTCGATGTCGAGTGCCTTGAGCATCTTACCGAACACCAGTTGGTTGGTCTTGTTGTCCTCCGCCGCCAGCACCCGCATCCGTCGCCCCGGCGCCCGCGCAACAGGGACAAGATCAGAGAGCGCCCGCCACAGATCGGCCCGGAGCAGCGGTTTTTGCAGGGTCTTGGCTCCCTCAATGTCAAAACTCCCCGCCGCAATCGGGCCGGAGGTCATCAGTAAGACAGGTGCCGTCACGCCGCGCGCGCGCAGTGCGCTGATCAGCTCGGCGATATCCACCCCAGGCAGTTGGCTGTCGATGAGATAGACCTGCCCCTCCGGGGGCGCGGCGAGCAGCGCTTCCGCCGTCTCGACCGGAAAGACCTCAAACCCAAGCGCGGTCAGTTGTTTTTCGAGGATCAAGGAATTCGCGTTGATATGATCGACCAGAACCGCCTTGTGCATCCATGACGGCAAACTCAGGGTCTGGCTTTCCTCGACCACATCCATCGTGATGTGAAAGCCAAAGCACGAGCCGATCCCCTCCTCGCTATCGAGCCAAATCTCGCCGCCCATGAGCTGAACGAGTTGTCGGGTGATCGCGAGACCAAGTCCCGTGCCTTCGAACTTGCGATTGCGCGCGTCCTCGACCTGATTGAACTCGCCGAAAATATGCTCGATCATCTCCGGCGCGATGCCGATACCGCTGTCCTCGACAGACACATGCACCCGCTGGCGCGTGCCGCCGTCTTCGGGCAATCCCACAACGCGCACAATCACATGGCCCTCATGAGTGAACTTCACCGCATTGCCGATCAGGTTGGTCAAAACCTGCCGCACGCGCCCCGGATCGCCCATGAAATGGGTCGGCATAAACATGTCGTAATCAATGATCAGATCGACGCCCTTCTGCGTCGCCGGGGGTTGCAAAAGCACCATCACGTCCTGAATACAGCGTTCAAGATCAAAGACTTCCGGGTGGAGGGAGAGTTTCGAGGCCTCGATTTTAGAGTAATCCAACACATCGTTGATCAGACTCAAAAGCGCCTCGCCTGAGGATTTGATCGTTTCGACATAGAGCGTCTGTTCTTCGTTCAGCTCCGTATCCGAGAGAAGATCGGCCATGCCGACCATGCCATTCATCGGCGTGCGAATCTCGTGGCTCATATTGGCGAGGAAGGCGGATTTCGCGCGGTTGGCAGCCTCTGCCTTGCTCCGCGCGCGTTTGAGCCGTTCCTCGTAGCGGATCGTCGAAGTGATGTTCAGCCCGAGAGAGACCATGTCCCCGTCAGACGAGCGGCGGTCCACCAGTTTGACGAACTGGTTGTTCCAAAGTCGCACCGTCTGCGGCTCCCGCACCGGCGCCCGCCAGCGCGCGACGGCCTGATCGATAAAGGCCTCCCGCGTCAGATCGCCGATGTCAAGAATGCCCTCCTCAACCGCGAGGCGCACGATCTCCGGGTAGGTGATGCCGGGTTTGACGTCCTCCAGCCCGTCGAAAATCCGCAAATAGGCGGGGTTGGCGGCGATCATCATCTCGGACGGGTCAAAAACGGCGAACCCGTCCTGAATGGTTTCAATCGAATCCCAAAGGCGGCGTTCCGCGATATGCACGGCGACATTGGCCTTTTCCAAATCCTCCCGCGTGCGCAGGTTCTCGTCGCGCAGAACCTCCGTCTCCTCGCGTTTGACGATGATCTCATCCGAGAGGTGCCGTGCGTGCCGGGACAGTTTGCGATTGGCCTCGAACAGCTCCGCCTGTTTCAATTCCAACAGACGCTCCGCAGCCAACCGGGCGCGGCGTTCTTGGGACAGTGTTTCCGACAGTGACATTCCGAACCTCTTTGCACCTTGCCGGACAGGACCATCCGACTTTTGCAGCAGGATGGTCCAAACAGGGTGAAAAGAGTCTTAACTGGTTGCCGAAAATTCGAGCTGTCCGGCTCAGAGACGCTCAATCGCGACGGCAATGCCTTGCCCACCGCCGATGCACATGGTGATCAGCCCGCGTTTGCCACCGGTCCGCTCAAGCTCGTACATGGTCTTCACCACGAGGATCGCGCCCGTCGCCCCGACCGGATGGCCGAGCGCAATCGCGCCGCCGTTCGGGTTCACCTTGGCGGGATCAAGCCCGAGCGCCCGGTTCACCGCAATCGCTTGTGCGGCGAAGGCCTCGTTGCTCTCGATCACATCGAAATCGCCGACGCTCAGCCCGGTACGTTTGCACAGGCTTTCCACCGCAGGGATCGGACCGATGCCCATCACCTCCGGGCGCACGCCGGAATGGGCATAGCCAAGGATGCGGAATTTCGGGGGCAGCCCCGCCGCTTCAGCCGCCTCTCTCCGGGCCAGCACCAGAGCCGCCGCGCCGTCATTGAGGCCTGAGGCATTGCCCGCCGTCACCGTGCCGTCTTTCTCAAAGGCCGGGCGCAGTTTGGCGAGGCCTTCGAGCGTTGTGGGCTTCGGATGCTCGTCCGTGTCAAACGCCACCAGATCACGTTTCACTTTGACCTCGACGGGGATGATCTCGTCCTTGAACCGCCCCTCCGCGATGGCCTTCGCCGCGCGCATTTGGCTCTCCAGTGCAAAGGCATCCTGATCCTCGCGCGACACGCCATGTTCGCGGGCGACATTCTCCGCCGTCACACCCATATGGCCCGTGCCGAAAGGACAGGTCAGCGCACCGAGCATCATATCCTGCGCCGCGACATCGCCCATCTTCTGCCCCCAACGCGCGGCGGGGAGGATATAGGGCGAGCGGCTCATAACCTCGGTCCCGCCCGCCACGGCGAAGTCGGCATCGCCCAGCATGAGCGATTGCGCAGCGGACACCACCGCCTGCGCGCCGGAACCGCAGAGGCGGTTGACGTTCATTGCAGGCGTGGTCTCCGGAATGCCCGCGCCCATAGCGGCGAGGCGAGAGACATACATGTCCTTGGGTTCGGTGTTGATGATATGGCCAAAGACGACATGGCCGATCTGACCGCCTTCGACGCCGGCGCGTTCCAGCGCAGCTTTGGTCACAAGACTTCCAAGCTCTGCGGGACGCATCCCGGCCAAAGCGCCGCCAAAGGTGCCGATGGCGGTGCGTGTTCCGCCGAGGATAACGATATCAGACATGCGGTTCCTCCCTTTCCGTTGCCTGCGACTTTAGCCGGAGATCGGAAAGGGGGAAGTGAAACGCTGCGTCCTGCGGCTTAGCCGGGTTCGGCGTGGGTCAGAGGCGCGCGACCGGTTTCGGTGACGACTTCCTCGACACCGTTCTCGATCACCATCGTGGTCAACGGACGGCCATAGCCCGCGCCGCTGTCGATATCGATCCGGTAGCCGAAATGAGTCGGCGTATCGAGCGCCGTGTGACCGTGCACCACCGTGTAGGGCAGCGCGCCGCGGTAATCGAGCCAGCCTTCGCGGATCCAGATCAGATCGTCTTCGGTCTGATGCTCCACCGGCACATGCGGGCGAATGCCTGCGTGGACGAACAAGTAATCGCCCCAAGCGTAAGTCAGAGGCGCGTTCTCGATGAAATCGATGTGGGATTGCGGCACGGCTTTGGCGGCACGCATATAGGCCAGCTCAAACTCGCCATCCACCGCTTCGACCCCGTAAGAGGCCAGTGTGGTCGGGCCGCCCAGAG
Source organism: Celeribacter sp. ULVN23_4 (assembly GCF_054788345.1). Lineage (NCBI taxonomy): Bacteria > Pseudomonadati > Pseudomonadota > Alphaproteobacteria > Rhodobacterales > Roseobacteraceae > Celeribacter > Celeribacter sp. ULVN23_4. The sequence goes on from NZ_JBTVYO010000001.1 coordinate 688,763, forward strand.
CCGGGTGCAGCCAGCTTTTGCCGGATTTGATGTGATCGTCATGGGCAATGCCGTGGCGCACGAACCGGGTGAACATCCGGTCATGGTTGCCGCGAATGGCCCGCCACGGCTTGCCTGCGGCGATGCCGTCGATCAGGTATTGAATGACCCCTGCGCTGTCCGGCCCGCGATCCACATAGTCGCCAAGGTGGATGATCCGCGCATCCGGGTCATCGACCCGCGCCTTATCCGCCTCGATCCGCGCATGCGCGGCTTTGAGCATGTCGAGTTGACCGTGAATGTCGCCGATGGCGTAGATGCGCAAGGTTGCCTCCCAAGATGGGTCACGCGCCGGAGGAGCGGCTCTGCCCCGACGCGAAACGGGTCAGGACTTCATGCGGATCGCATGCCACTCCAGATGGTCGCGCATGAAGCTGGAGATGAAGTAGTAGCTATGGTCATAGCCCTCTTGCATCCGAAGTGTTAGAGGCTGGCCGCTCTTTTCACAAATCTGTGTCAAAAGTTCCGGCTTGAGCTGCCCTTCGAGGAAATTGTCCGCCGTGCCCTGATCCACAAGGATTTCCGGCACACGTGCACCGTCCTCAATGAGCGCACAGGCATCGTATTCCCGCCAAGCCGCCTTATCCGCGCCGATGTAACCGGTCAGCGCCTTCTCGCCCCACGGGCAATTGAGCGGGCTGACGATAGGGGCAAAGGCGGAGACGGATTTATAGGCCGACGGATTGCGCAGCGCGATGGTCAGCGCGCCGTGGCCGCCCATCGAGTGCCCCATGATGCCAACGCGGGTCATATCCGCCGGGAACTGAGCACCGATGAGGGCAGGCAGTTCCGTCTCGATATACTCGCGCATCCGGTAGTTCTTCGCAAAAGGCTCCTCGGTGGCGTTCACATAGAAGCCCGCGCCCAGACCGAAATCATACGCGCCGTCCGCGTCGTCCGACACACCCTCGCCACGCGGCGAGGTGTCGGGGGCGACAAAGATCAGGCCGAGCTCCGCACAAGCCTCGCGAAACTCGCCCTTCTCAGTGACATTGGCCTGTGTGCAGGTCAGACCCGACAGGTAGACCACCACGGGAAGCTTTTCGCCCTCCTCATGATCGGGCACGAAGACGGAAAATTCCATCTCCGTTCCGGTCGCTTTGGAACTGTGGGTGTAAACACCCTGCATGCCGCCGTGGCTGCGGTTTGTGGATTTAACCTGCATCACTCACCCTCAGTATTCGATCACAGCGCGGATCGATTTGCCTTCGTGCATCAGGTCGAACCCGTGGTTGATCTCTTCAAGCTTGAGCTTGTGGGTGATCATCGGGTCGATCTCGATCTTGCCGTCCATGTACCAATCGACGAATTTCGGCACATCGGTGCGGCCTTTCGCGCCGCCGAACGCGGTGCCTTTCCAAACGCGGCCGGTCACGAGCTGGAACGGACGGGTGGAAATCTCGGCACCTGCTGCGGCCACGCCGATGATCACGGAGACGCCCCAACCACGGTGCGAACATTCCAGCGCGTCGCGCATGACTTTGACGTTGCCGGTCGCGTCAAACGAATAGTCCACGCCGCCGATCTGATCCGCGCCCTTCTTGGTCAGGTTGACAATTTCCTCGACAACCGTGCCTTCGATCTTGGACGGGTTCACAAAGTGGGTCATACCGAACTTGCGGGCCATTTCCTCTTTGTCGTCGTTCAGATCGACACCGATGATCATGTCAGCACCCGCCATACGCAGACCCTGAATCACGTTGAGGCCGATACCGCCGAGACCGAACACCGCAGCCGTGGAACCAATCTCGACGCCCGCCGTGTTGATCACCGCGCCGATGCCGGTGGTCACGCCGCAGCCGATGTAGCAGATTTTGTCGAACGGGGCGTCTTCACGAACTTTTGCCAGCGCGATTTCCGGCATGACCGTGTGGTTCGCGAAAGTGGAGCAGCCCATGTAGTGATAGATCGGCGTGCCATCGAGCATGGAGAAGCGCGTCGTGCCATCGGGCATGAGGCCTTGGCCTTGGGTGTTGCGGATCGCGGTGCAGAGGTTGGTCTTGCCGGACAAGCAAGACGGGCACTCGCGGCACTCGGGCGTGTAGAGCGGGATCACGTGATCGCCGGGTTTCAGCGTGGTCACGCCTTCGCCAACCTCCAACACGACACCCGCGCCTTCGTGGCCGAGGATACAGGGGAAGATGCCTTCCGGGTCAGCGCCGGACCGGGTGAATTCGTCGGTGTGGCACAGGCCGGTGGCCTTCACCTCGATCAGAACCTCACCCTTTTTCGGACCCTCAAGGTTCACTTCCATAATCTCAAGTGGCTTACCGGCCTCAAGGGCCACTGCGGCTTTCGTTCTCATAGGGGCTTTCTCCCGTTGCGGTGCGAGCATTGGCTCTACGTTATAACTTTTGCCAGCTGACGTAAAAAGAAAGGCCGCTGGTTTGTCCAGCGGCCCATCATGATAGTTTTCCAAAAGGTGCCTGTGCAATCAGGCCAAAGCGCTTACGCTTTGAAGTGCAGCGGGATCACACGCTGGAACAGACCGGAGTCTTTCAGCGCTTTCACGGTTTCCGCTTTCACCGGCGTGTCGAGGAAAGTCATAGCGATCGCGTCGCCACCAGCCTCGGTGCGGCCCAGCGTGAAGTTCGCGATGTTCTCGTCATGCTCGGACAGCAGGGTGCCGAGTTTACCGATGATGCCCGGAACGTCTTTGTTGGTGGTGTAGAGCATGTGCTCACCAACTTCGGAGTCGATGTTGATGCCTTTGATCTGGATGAAACGCGGCTTGCCATCGGAGAACACGGTCCCGGCGATGGTGCGGTATTTCTCGACGGTTTGAATGTCGAGTTTGATGTACCCTTCAAAAGACCCCGACGCATCCTGCGTGGTTTTCGAAAGCTGGATGCCGCGCTCTTTCGCGATCAGCGGTGCGGACACCATGTTCACGTCCGGGTTCACCGCCTGCATGATACCGGCGACGACAGCAGCTTCGAGCGCTTTGAGGTTCATCTCGGAAGCGACCCCATCATAGGTGATGTTGATCGTCTCGATGGCTTCCTCGGTGACCTGACCGATGAAGGACCCAAGAGCTTCGGCCACTTTCACCCACGGGCCCATGACCTTGGCTTCTTCGGCGCTCATCGACGGCATGTTCAGCGCGTTTTCAACGGCGCCGTCCAGCAGGTAGTTGGACATTTGCTCGGCGACTTGCAGAGCCACGTTTTCCTGAGCTTCCGTGGTGGACGCGCCAAGGTGCGGGGTGCAGACGACGTTCGGCAGGCCAAAGAGCACGTTCTCTTTCGCCGGCTCTTCCGAGTACACGTCGAAAGCTGCGCCAGCGACATGGCCGGATTTGATCAGCTCAGCAAGGGCAACTTCGTCCACGAGACCACCGCGGGCACAGTTGATGATGCGCACGCCTTTCTTGGTTTTCTCAAGGTTCTCTTTCGAGAGAATGTTGCGCGTGCTGTCGGTCAGCGGAACGTGCAGCGTGATGAAGTCGGCACGTTTCAGAAGCTCGTCCAGTTCCACTTTCTCAACGCCGATTTCCGCAGCGCGTTCTTCGGACAGGAACGGATCGTAAGCGACCACTTTCATCTTCAGACCAAGCGCGCGGCTGCAGACGATGCCACCGATGTTCCCGGCCCCAATGACGCCGAGGGTTTTCGCGGTCAGCTCGACACCCATGAATTTGGATTTTTCCCATTTGCCAGCCTGCGTGGAGGCATCCGCAGCGGGGATTTGGCGGGCGACGGAGAACATCAGCGCGATAGCGTGTTCTGCGGTGGTGATCATGTTGCCGAACGGCGTGTTCATGACGATCACACCTTTTTTCGACGCGGCTTCTTTGTCGACGTTATCGGTCCCGATCCCGGCGCGGCCAACCACTTTCAGGTTGGTGGCATGCTCAAGCAGCGATGGGGTGACTTTGGTCGCGGAACGGATCGCGAGACCGTCGTATTTGCCGATCACTTCGGCAAGCTTGTCTTTGTCTTTGCCGAGCTCGGGCATGAAGTCGACTTCGATGCCGCGGTCGCGAAAAATCTGAACGGCGGTTTCCGAGAGTTTGTCGGAGACGAGAACTTTAGGGGCCATGTCGGGCACTCCTCAGAAATATGTTGGGATAGGGAGCCGGGCGAGAACGCCCGGGACTTTGATCCAGTGCTGTGATCCAGAAATCTGGTTGAGGGTCCGACGAAAGTCCGACAGAAGTCCGACGCTTTGCCGACCCTCAAAAATCAGCAGATTATTGCTCGGCGATGCACTCTTCGAAGGCCCATTTGATCCAGAGGGTCAGGGCTTCGATATCGGAGGACTCGACAGTGGCACCACACCACACGCGCAGACCGGCGGGAGCGTCACGGTAGGCACCCACGTCGTAAGCGGCATTGTAGTCTTCGAGTTTCTTCGCAACGGCTTTCGCGAAAGCGGCGCCGTCTTTGATGCGATCATCGGTGAATTTCAGGCAGACCGAAGTGTTGGAGCGAGTGGCCTCATCTTCGGCGAGGTTGGCGATCCAGTCGTTGCGGTCACAGAAGTCCCAGAGCACTTTCGCGTTCGCGGTGGAGCGCTCGATAAGGCCTTGGAGACCGCCAACTTTCTGCGCCCAATCCAGAGCGACGAGGTAGTCCTCAACGGCCAGCATGGAGGGTGTGTTGATCGTTGCGCCGGTGAAGATACCGTCGATCAGCTTGCCGCCTTTGGTCATGCGGAAGATTTTCGGCAGCGGCCAAGCCGGGGTGTAGCTTTCCAGACGCTCGACAGCGCGCGGCGACAGGATGATCATCCCGTGTGCAGCTTCACCGCCCATGACTTTCTGCCAGGAGAAGGTGGTCACATCGAGCTTGTCCCACGGCAGGTCCATCGCGAACGCGGCGGAGGTCGCGTCGCAGATGGTCAGACCTTCGCGGTCGGCCGGGATTTTGTCGCCATTGGCAACGCGCACACCAGATGTGGTGCCGTTCCATGTGAACACGACGTCGGTGTTGAAGTCGACATCGGCGAATTCAACGATCTGACCGTAGTCAGCGGTTTTCACTTCGGCGTCGATTTTGAGCTGTTTGACAACATCGGTGACCCAGCCGGAGCCAAAGGATTCCCAAGCGCACATGGTCGCTTTGCGGGCGCCCAGAAGCGACCAGAGCGCCATTTCAACGGCGCCGGTATCAGAGGCGGGTACGATCCCGATTTTGTAGTCGGCAGGGATGCCGAGAATGTCACGGGTGGTCTCGATGGCGGCTTTCAGCTTGTCCTTGCCAACTTTGGCACGGTGCGAACGGCCCAGCGGGGCGTCAGCCAGCATTTCGAGAGAGTAATGGGGGATTTTGGCGCAGGGGCCAGAGGAGAAACGCGGGTTCGCGGGGCGCGACTGCGGGTGCTTGGTAGCCATGATGTGCTATCCTTCCAGATAAATGCCTCTCGTTGGGGAGAGGTGTCCCGCCGCTGCATCTATGCCCTTTCGAGGCGTCTGGCAATTCCCATTTTCGTGTGCGCTGCAAAATTCGTCTCAGACCGGGCCTCACCCCGGCATGACAGGTTAAGACTGGAAAGCCCGCGCCCCGCGCGCTATCAGGCGAACGAAATTTGCCCTCCACATGACCTTTCGGAGCCCGCCATGTACGCCGTCACGCTTCTGACCAACCCCGCCTCCCCCGCTCTCGATCTGACCACTGCCGATGCCCTGCGTTCGGCTTGGTGCGGTGGCGATCTGAAGTGGCTCGCCCTTGGCGAAGCGGCGGAATTCACCGTCGAGACCGTGCCGTCGAACCAATGGGATGTTTGGCAGGGGCTTCAAGGCCAAGTCATTGATATGGTTGTTCTTCCCATCGAAGGGCGCCGCAAGAAAATGCTGCTTGCAGACATGGATTCGACGATGATCCAGCAAGAGTGCATCGACGAGCTGGCCGATGTCGCAGGCGTCGGCGAGCGGGTCAAAGAAATCACCGCCAAAGCGATGAACGGCGAGCTGGATTTCGAAGGCGCGCTGACCGAACGCGTTGGCCTTTTGAAAGGTCTGCCAGAGAGCGTCATCCAACAAGTGATCGAAGACCGCATCACCTTCATGCCCGGCGGCAAAGAGCTTATCGCAACGATGAAACGCGATGGCGCCTATTGCGCATTGGTCTCCGGCGGCTTCACCGCATTCACCGGTTACGTCGCAGACACGCTCGGCTTTGACGAGAACCGCGCCAACACGCTTTTGGTGGAAAACGGCGAACTGGTCGGCAAGCCCGGCCTGCCGATTCTCGGCCGCGCCGCCAAGGTGCAGGCGCTCGAAGAGATCACCGAACGCCTCGGCATCGCGCATTCCGACGTCATCGCCGTGGGCGACGGCGCAAACGATCTCGGCATGCTGAAACTGGCGGGGTCCGGCGTTGCGCTTCACGCGAAACCGTCGGTCGCCGCCGAATGCGACATTCGGATCAACCACGGCGACCTGACCGCGCTGCTCTACGTCCAAGGCTACGCCAAATCCGACTTCGCCGATGTTTGAGGTCTCGCTCGACCTCCTGTTTATTCTGATCGCAGCCGGGTTCGTTGCGGGCTTCGTCGACTCGATTGCCGGCGGCGGGGGGTTGATCACCATCCCCGTGCTGCTTCTGGCCGGCATCCCACCCGTGCAGGCACTTGCCACGAATAAGGTACAGGGCCTTTTCGGCGCGGGCATGGCCGCGATCAACTATGCCCGCGCGGGGCATGTGGACCTGCGCAAACAGATCGGCCCGGCGCTTTTGTCCTTTGCCGGAGCGATTCTCGGTGCTCTTTTGGCCAGCTCGCTTCCGACTGACGTGATCCGCCTCGGCCTTCCCGTCCTGCTGATCGCAATCGCCCTTTTCTTTGCCTTGAAACCCGGCCTCAACGATATGGACCGGACCCAACGCATCACGCCTCTGCTCTTCGCCACGACCTTCGTGCCGTTCATCGGGTTTTACGATGGGCTGCTTGGACCGGGCACGGGGGCGTTCTTCATGCTCGGCTTCGTCAGCCTTGCGGGGTACGGCATTCTCAAGGCCACGGCGCATACGAAACTTCTTAACTTCGCCTCCAACGTCGGCGGGCTTGTCGGCTTTGTGCTTGTGGCGAAGCCGCTCTGGATGATTGGCCTCGCCATGGGCATGGCCCAGATTGCGGGGGCATATGTCGGCTCGACGCTGGCGACAAAAGTCGGGGCCAAGCTGATCAAGCCGGTGCTGGTGACCGCTTCAACCGCCCTCGCGCTAAAACTCATTTCCGAGTGGTTTTGAGTATTTTCGCAGCAAAGGAAACCGAGGCGGCACGTTCGCAGAGTACCCCCTGAAGCAAAGCCTCCCCGGCGCACGGTAATCAGGCCGATTTCAACCGAGATTTCAGTGTTTTCACGTTTCAGCGAATTTCTGCCAAGGGCCTTTCCCATATCGGCGGAATTACGTTACTGTGCCGTGAAGAGTATAGAAATGGCCTGACCCCGGCGCAAAACCGCAGCTATAGACAGCGGAGGACGTGGTCAAAACACGGCCGGATGAACAAGAGGCAGCGAGAGATCGATGAATTTTTTCGTGAGACAAACCCTGTTTGCGGCGGCACTGGTCGGGCTGGCCGCCCCTGTTGTCGCACAGGAAAGCACCAATCAGGTCGGCTCCAACACCGACTGGTATGTGTATGAGGAAAGCAACCCGAGCAAGACCTGCTGGGCCGTATCCATTCCCAAGGAAACCCTGAACACCGACAGCTCGGGCCGTCCGAAATCGGTAACCCGCTCCGACATCCTTCTGTTCGTGACCTATGCCCCCGGCAATGGCGTCAACGGACAGGTGTCCTTCCTCGGCGGCTACCCGTTCGAACCGGGGTCTGAAGTGACCATGGACATTGGCGGCACGGGCTTCACGCTGTTCACCAATTCCGATGACGAGACCGCTTGGGCCGTCACCCCGGAGGACGATGCCAAGATCATCGCGGCGATGAAACGCGGCGCAACGGCGACGCTGACGGGCCGCTCTTCGCGCGGCACGATCACCAAAGACACTTTCTCTCTTCTGGGCTTCACCGCCTCGGTCGAAGAAGCTGCCAAGCGCTGCGGAAAGTAACACCGCCCGAAAGCGCCGAACAAGATGTGATCACGGCCCTGCATCCGCGGGGCCTTTTCATATGGCTTTCTGATGGGGAATCCTGTAAGGGAGCCGCTTAATCACCGCTATCGACGAGACCCACCATGGAACCCAGCGCACCGATTACGCAGGATGTGATGACTTTTCCGCGCAAGGAAACGCCCTCCGACAAGATCAATCTTGTCGGATTGCCGCGTGATGCGCTGCGTCAGGTCTTGATCGAAAACGGCACGCCGGAGAAACAGGCAAAGATGCGGACCGGGCAGATCTGGCAATGGATCTACCAATGGGGCGTGCGCGATTTTGCCGAGATGACCAACCTCGCCAAAGACTACCGCGCCATGCTTGCCGAAAAATTCGAAGTGCGTGTGCCGGAGGTCGTGTCCAAGCAGGTTTCCGAGGATGGCACCCGCAAATATCTCGTCCGCATCAATGGCGGGCATGAGGTCGAGGTGGTCTATATCCCCGAAGACGGGCGCGGCACGCTGTGTGTGTCGTCGCAGGTGGGCTGCACCCTGACCTGTTCCTTCTGCCACACCGGCACCCAGAAACTCGTCCGCAACCTGACAGCCGCCGAGATTGTCGGTCAGGTGATGATGGCGCGCGATGATTTGGACGAATGGCCGGAAAAAGGCGCGCCGAAGGACGAAACGCGGCTGTTGTCCAACATCGTGTTGATGGGCATGGGCGAGCCGCTTTATAATTTCGAGAACGTCCGCGACGCGATGAAGATCGTGATGGATGGTGAAGGCATCGCCCTTGGCCGTCGCCGCATCACCCTATCGACCTCGGGCGTTGTGCCGGAAATTCACCGCACTGCGCAGGAAATCGGCTGCCTTCTCGCCGTGTCCTTCCACGCAACGACCAATGAAACGCGCGACGTGCTGGTTCCGATCAACAAGAAATGGAACATCGAGAAGCTCTTGGACGCGCTGCGCGAATATCCCAAAGCGACCAATTCCGAGCGGATCACCTTTGAGTATGTCATGCTCAAAGGCGTGAACGATACCGACGAGGATGCGCACCGTCTGGTCAAACTGCTCGACGGCATCCCGGCCAAGGTGAACCTCATCCCGTTCAACGAATGGCCCGGCTCTCCCTATGAGCGCAGCTCGAACAACCGCATCCGGGCCTTTGCGACGATCCTGATGCAGGCGGGCTATGCCTCGCCGATCCGCACCCCGCGCGGCGAAGACATCATGGCGGCCTGTGGCCAACTTAAATCCGCGACCGAGCGTGCCCGCAAATCCCGGCGCGAGATCGAGGCCGAAGCCGGGCTGTCGGCTCAGTAACCTCGTTTTAACCATGCCCGACGCAGACTTCGGGCATGGATTGGATACAGATCAGATTCGATGATGAGCTTGGCGACCGCCTGAAACGGGCGGCCGGTCAGGCCGGACAACCGCTCGGCGCTTTTATTCGGGAACGGCTGGATGCGGCGGTGCCTCCGCCCGAAGGCGCGTTCGGTTACAAAGGCCCGCGCAAACCCCATGCTCTCTCCGCCTATCTGGCCCATGATTTCGCCTATGCGACGGATTGGGGTGATTTGCAGGATGTCTTGCGCGCGAAAGGCTATGAGCTTGCGGAACGGGGCGGCGGATTGATCCTGCAAACCGTCGAGGGGGAGCGGCTCTGCAAAGCCTCCGAGATCGGCCATCCCTATTCCAAACTCATGAAACGATTTGGCGCGCCCTTCCCCGGTCACGCGCATCGGCACCTTGAAACCCGCCATCTCGGGCAAAAGCCCCTCCCCTTCTGACAGGATGCATCTATGGAAAAACTCACCCTTCTCCTGCCCGCAAATACCGTCCATATGCTGCATCTTCTCGCCCGTGACAGCGGTCATACGATGGGGCACATCGTTCAGGACATGGCCTTTGAACGCTATATGACCCATCTGATGGGGCTGACTGAGGCCAAGGCTGATCTGCCGGAACCTTCGCGTCGGCTCGAAGGCTAGGCCTTACCGCCCATTGAGGCGATCACGCGGGCCAACATCCGGCCAGTCATCAAGCGCCTTCACCGCTTCCTCAGCAGTTTCGACGAATTTGAACAGTTCAAGATCCTCGCGCGCGATGGTGCCTGCGTCGGCCAAAGCCTCCCAGTTGATGATCTTTTCCCAGAACTCTTTGCCGAACAACAGGAACGGGATGCGGTTCATGCGCCCGGTCTGAATGAGCGTCAGGCTCTCGAACATCTCATCAAGCGTCCCGAACCCGCCGGGGAACACCACGACGGCCTTCGCGCGCATCAGGAAATGCATCTTGCGAATGGCAAAATAGTGGAAGTTGAAACAAAGCTCGGGCGTCACATATTCATTCGGGGCCTGTTCATGCGGCAACACGATGTTGAGCCCAATGGACAATCCGCCCGCCTCCTTGGCACCAAGATTTCCGGCCTCCATCACGCCGGGACCGCCACCCGTGACGATGACATTTTCCTTATGCCCGTTGTTGCGGGCTGTCATGATCCGGGCAAAATCGCGCGCCTCGTCATAGTATTTCGACAGCTCTGCGAGTGTCTCCGTCCTTGCCGAATCCTTGTTCGCGGGGGCCGGGATACGCGCCCCACCGAACATCACAATCGTGCTTTCGACCCCGAACTCCTGCATCAACAGGTCCGGCTTCAACAGCTCAAGCTGCAAACGCACCGAACGCAGATCGTCGCGCAGCATGAATTCGTCATCGGTAAAGGCGAGCCGATAAGACGGGGAGCGTGTTTGCGGCGTATCCGGAATTTGGCGTGCGGTTTCCTGATCCACGCGACTGTCGCGAAGGGGATGGCGGCGATTGATCTTTGTTTGGTCGGTCATCTGCGTGCCTCTATGTCATTTTGTCGTTTTGTCTCGTCACCTGTGCTGTCTCGCGCGTTGCGCGAGAAGGCCTGAACGACTATAGCCTGCGGGAACGAATATTCCACGACGACCTCGGAGACCAATATGTCGAATGCACAGCTCGAAGCCGCCATCGAAGCCGCGTGGGACGCGCGCGATGGTATTACCCCCGCAACCGGCGGCGAAACCCGTGAAGCGATTGAAACCACGCTGAACGCTCTCGACAAGGGTGAGCTTCGCGTTGCCGAGAAGCAGGAGGACGGCAACTGGCACGTCAACCAATGGGCCAAGAAGGCCGTGCTGCTGGGGTTCCGCATCAAGGATATGGAACTGCATGACGGCGGCCCGCAAGGCTCCGGCTGGTGGGACAAGGTCGACAGCAAATTCAAAGGCTGGGGCACTGCCGAGTTCAAAGAGGCTGGCTTCCGCGCTGTGCCGAATGCTGTGGTCCGCAAATCCGCGTATATCGCGCCGGGCGTCGTGCTGATGCCGTCCTTCGTGAACCTTGGCGCTTATGTCGACAGCGGCACCATGGTCGACACCTGGGCCACCGTTGGCTCCTGCGCGCAGATCGGTAAAAACGTGCACCTCTCGGGCGGCGCTGGCATCGGCGGTGTGCTTGAGCCGCTGCAAGCCGGTCCGGTGATCATCGAAGACAACTGCTTCATCGGCGCCCGCGCCGAGGTGGCCGAAGGCGTGATCGTCCGCGAAGGCTCCGTGCTGGGCATGGGCGTTTACCTCGGTCAGTCCACCAAAATCGTCGACCGCGAAACCGGCGAAGTGATGTACGGCGAAGTGCCGCCCTACTCCGTCGTCGTCGCCGGTACCATGCCGTCGAAAAACGGCGTGAACCTCTATTGTGCGGTGATCGTGAAGCGCGTGGACGCCAAGACCCGCTCCAAAACCGGGATCAACGAGTTGCTTCGCGACTGATCGACACTATCTAAAGTAACAAGGACGGGCGCGGAGAGGGCAACCCTCACGCGCCCGTCGTCTTTTGGTGACGTAGACATTGAGGAGTTACACATGGGACTTGGACTTATCGCTTCGATCATCGTCGGCGGTCTCGCAGGCTGGATCGCCAGCCGTATGATGGCCGCGAACACCGGTCTACTGGCGAATATCCTGCTCGGGATCGTCGGAGCCTTTGTGCTGAACCTGATCCTGTCGTTGCTCGGCATCTATGCCGCAAACAGTTGGCTCCCGCAGCTTGTCGTCGGGATTTTCGGCGCGATTCTGTTGATCTGGGTGGCCCGGCGCGTGCGCTGAGCGCCGCTCCGGACCTGATCAGATCACGACTGAGGAAACGCCGCGCCCCATATTCGGGGCGCGTCGCTTTCGAGGCGTTTTGTCTCGATCTCTGACAGCTGCGCGAGGGCGCGGTCTTCGCACCCCGCATTCTGGCGCAGTGCCTTGGACCAGAGCCGCCGCACCGAGCGCGGCGACCAAGGCAAAGCCGCCTGCGCCAGCCAGAGCCGCAAAGCTTTCGGCAGATGGTCGAACTCCCGCATCGGATCACTCGCCCGCCGCCGCTTGCGCAAACTGGTGTTCAGATTGCTCATGCCGCCGCACGCCCCCATTGCGGAAACGGATCTTTCAACGTTTTCGCCAAATCAGGGTCAAGGCGATCCTCCGGCCCGATCAGAGCCGAATCCAGCCTCGCACGGATGAGAGCCTCATCCATACCCGAACCGATGAACACGATCTCCTGACGCCGGTCGCCGAACCCATCGACCCAAACCTCCGCAATTTGCGCGCGACCTTCCGGGTGATCCGGCCAATATTGCTTCGGCACAGCCGCCCACCATTGGCCCAGCGGTTTGATCGTGCTGAGAGCCCCCGCCATTGAGAACTCGGCGGCCCATTCCGGGCGGGTGGCGAGCCAGAAATGGCCTTTCGCACGGATCACGCCGGGCAGATCGCCGTTAAGCACGGTCTCAATCGCGGACGGATCGAAGGGACGACGCGCCCGGTAGACGAAAGAGCCCACATCATACTCATCGGTTTCCGGAACGTGATCGGCAAAACCGTACAGCTCCTTTGCCCAGAGCGGGTGCTCATGCGCGTGATCGAAGTCGAACAAACCGGTCCCGAGCACCTCTTCCGTCGCAATCTCGGAGAAATCCGTTTCGATCACCTTGGCATCAGGATTGAGCGCCGCCACGATTTTGCGCGCGGCCAGCACCTTGTCCGGGCCAGCATCACTCACCTTGTTCAGCACGATGACATCGGCGAATTCGATCTGATCGACCAGCAGGTCAACGATACGACGCGTGTCGCCCTCACCGGCCACCTCACCGCGATCTTCCAGGAAGTCGTGGCTGGAATAGTCGTTGAGCATATTCACCGTATCAACGACGGTCACCATGGTATCGAGCCGCGCGATATCGTCGAGACATTCCCCATATTCGTCGCGGAAAGCGAAGGTGGCCGCCACGGGCAAAGGTTCCGCGATGCCGGTCGATTCGATCAGCAGGTAGTCGTATTTCCCCGCCTCCGCGAGGCGACGCACCTCGGTCAGCAGATCGTCGCGCAGTGTACAACAGATACAGCCGTTGCTCATCTCGACCAACGTCTCTTCGGTCCGCGACAGGTCGGCCCCGCCTTGGCGCACAAGATCCGCGTCGATATTCACCTCAGACATGTCATTGACGATGACAGCAACCCGCAGACCAGCGCGGTTGTTAAGCAGTCGATTGAGGAGCGTGGTTTTACCAGAGCCAAGAAAACCGGACAAAACGGTGACGGGCAAACGATCAGACATGTGCGTATTCCTTCGTGGAGAGACGAGGGCGCAATTTAGATATGTAATAACATAACGTCAAGACATGCTCTGACGGACAATCACCGACACATCAGAGCTCGCTTGACTTTCCGCCGCGCAATTCGCAAAGGAGGAGCATGTCGAAAGCTTCAAAACCCTCCCGTCAAAAAGTCTACACCCTTCTGGTCGAAGTCGGCCGCAAGGAGGGAGACGGCCTGCCGAAAGACGCCACGGGTGGCGCTCTGATGATCTATGCCTCGGGCGTGGATGAGGCCGAAGCGGTCCGGGAAACCGTCGCGATCCTGAAACAGGCGGATCTCGCGCCTTTGGACGTCACCGGCTACGGCACATTGGAGGAACGGCTTGCCGAAGGGCATGACATTTCAGACGACGAGAAAGAGCTCATGCAGCGCGCTCTGGAAGAGAATTCCGTGATCGTCGCCCAAATGACGCCGTTCTACGACGGTGACGACGGAACCCGCCACTAAGGGCCGTTTCCGCCGGATCAGGGTCTATTTGACCCCGAACCATTTGCGATAAATCTTCTCATAGGTGCCGTTTTCCCGCAGCTTCAAAAGGCTGTGGTTGATTTGGTCGGCATAGGGAGAATTCGTCGGCAAAGCGATGCCATAGTTTTCCGGCAGGAAGATCGGCCCGACCAGACGGGCTTTGCCTTTGCCCTCATGGGCCACGTAATAGGCCAGTATCGGCGCATCGAACACAACCGTTTCAATCTCATTCGCCTCGAATGCGGCAATCAACTCGGTCGGATTGGCGTAGTCGGTAAAGCGCAAATCGCGCCGCTCAAGGAAATCTGCAGCGGTCGAGGCCTCAACGGTACCAATGGATTTGCCGTAGAGATCGCCGATCCCCGACACGTTAGACTGGATCGCGTCCACAGTAAGCACGGCAGTGATCCGCGCCACGAAAATAGAGACCAGAAACAGAGACGAAATCACCAGAAAGACACCGAACAGGCGACCAAAGGGCGAGCGCGGCTGACGTTCCTCAAACCCGCCATTCACGACGAGATTGAGCGCCCACCAAAAGGCAGGGAACATCGCTTTGCGCGCGGGGAGATCGAAATATTCCTGATGGTGCTTTTCGAAATACCACATGAGCATCCCGCCACCGAACAGAAGCGCAAACGCTCCGGCAATGGCGATCATCATGTCTTTGGACAGGATCGCGGTCCAAATGGAGACGCTTCCCCCATCGGCCTGCGTCATGATCTGGAGTCCAGCCTCAAAGATCGGCTGGGTGAAATCCATCACCAATTCACGGTTCGCAGTGATCGAGATATTGGCGATGGCCGCATCCGCATCTCCGGTTTCGATCGCTCCGAGCATCTCCGGGAAGCTGTCCACACGGGACACGTCGTACTCCCAACCGAGATCGGCCGCCAGAGCCTCCCAAAGCTCCATGGAAAAGCCCGTCTGCGCGCCATCTTCTTCCATCGAAAACGGCACGCGGGTCACGGTCATAATCTTATGGCTTTCGGCCCAGGCCATCACCGGGCTGAGCAACAGGAACAGCGCCGCTACGATGCGAAAAGCATGTGTCATTTCATCCCCTCATCTGACGTCGCATATGGCACATGGGGCACTCAGCTTTCAATCACAGATCAAAGATAACACTCCGGCAAAAGGACAATTGCCTCAAGTCGCTGCACAGTTGCCGCAGTACGCCCGTCCCGAGGCGCAACTTTGTGACGTCTCTGCCGGCTCCACGCATTGCCCATTGTGAACGGGATCGGTAATCCTTCGAAAAAAGGAGACTAAGATGCCGCTCGATCCCGTTGACCTGACCGCTGCCCTGATCCGCTGCCCCAGCGTGACGCCCGAAGAGGCCGGTGCCCTGAGCCTGCTTCAGACCGTCTTGGAAGATGCGGGGTTCAGCTGTGTTCGGGTCGATCGCAACGGCACACCAAACCTCTTTGCCCGCTGGGGCGAAAAAGGCGCCACGCGCACTCTGGGCTTTAACGGTCACACCGATGTGGTCCCGGTCGGCGATGCCGCCGCATGGACTCACCCGCCGTTCGGCGCGGAAATCACAGACGGCACGCTTTGGGGGCGCGGCGCGACCGATATGAAATCCGGCGTCGCCGCTTTCGCAGCGGCAGCCTGCGATTATGCGACCCAAAACAAGGCCAAAGACAGTGCCATCATTCTCACCATCACCGGCGACGAGGAAGGCGATGCCACCGATGGCACGACCGCTTTGCTCGACTACATGGACGAGGCAGGCGAGAAAATGAGCGATTGTATCGTCGGCGAGCCGACCTGCCCCAACACTATGGGCGAGATGATGAAAATCGGACGTCGCGGCTCGATCACCGGCTATTTCACCGCTCGTGGCACGCAGGGGCATGTCGCCTATCCGCACCAGACCCTGAACCCGGTGCCCGCACTGGCGCGCCTGATGGCGGACCTTTCGGCCCATAGCCTCGATCAGGGCACCGAGCATTTCGACCCGAGCAATCTTGAAGTCACCACCTTCGATGTCGGCAACCCCGCAACCAATGTCGTTCCGGCGC
Source organism: Celeribacter sp. ULVN23_4 (assembly GCF_054788345.1). Taxonomy (NCBI): domain Bacteria; kingdom Pseudomonadati; phylum Pseudomonadota; class Alphaproteobacteria; order Rhodobacterales; family Roseobacteraceae; genus Celeribacter; species Celeribacter sp. ULVN23_4. The sequence goes on from NZ_JBTVYO010000001.1 coordinate 704,965, forward strand.
AAGCGAAAGCAACCGTCAACATCCGCTTCAACGACGCCCATACCGGCGCGTCCTTAAGCAAGTGGATGGAGGCCAAAGCCGCAAAAATGGCCGAAGAGACCGGCGTGGAGATCGACGTCACGTTCCAGATTTCCGGCGAAAGCTTTCTCACCCCTCCGGGAGCGTTCGTAGACCTCGTCGCCAAATCTGTGAAAGAGGTGACCGGCCATGACCCGATCCTCTCGACGACGGGCGGCACATCGGACGCACGGTTCATCAAAAACCATTGCCCCGTGGTCGAATTTGGCCTCGTTGGAAAGACCTTGCACAAGGTCGATGAGAATGTCGAAGTCGCCCATATTGAAGATCTGAAAAACGTCTATTCCTGCCTGATTAGAGACTATTTCGCATGACAGTGACCATCGCCCCGACCGAGGATTTCAAAGCCTGTCTCGCCCTACGCCTTGAGGTGTTCGTCGAAGAGCAAAAGGTGCCGCTGGAAGAAGAGCTTGATGATCTCGACGAGGTCTCCACGCATTTTCTGGCGGTAGACGAGGCGGGTATTCCGGTTGGCACGGCTCGGGTCTATGAACAGGGCGAGATTGGCAAGATTGGCCGGGTTTGTGTCTCTAGATCCCAGCGCGGCACGGGTCTCGGAGCGCGATTGATCGAGACTTGTCTCGACGAGCTGCGCACCCGTCCGCATCTGACCAAGGCCAAACTCGGCGCGCAAAACCATGCCATCGGGTTTTACGAACGCTTCGGTTTCAAAGTCATCGGCGAAGAATACATGGACGGCGGCATCCCGCATCACGACATGGTTCTGGAGCTTTGAAACCGACCCTGATCGTCATGATCAAAGAACCACGTTTGGGACGGGTCAAAACCCGTCTTGGGCAGGATTTGGGTCTTGTTGAGGCGACGTGGTGGTATCGGCATCAGGTCTCGCGCACCTTGCGGGACCTCTCTGACCCGCGTTGGCAGATCGTGCTGGCCGTCACACCGGATCAGCCCTCGCGCATGACGCGCCCGCTTCCCGGCACGTTCCCTTGCATCCCGCAGGGCCCCGGCGATCTTGGGGCACGCATGGCGCGCGCACTGGCCAGCATTCCGGTCGGCCCTGCCTGTCTGATCGGGTCCGACATTCCCACCATTCGCAACCCCCATATTGCGGCTTCTTTTGCTGGATTAGGGTCGAATTCAGCCATGATCGGCCCTGCAACAGATGGCGGTTATTGGTTGATCGGGTTGCGGCATCCGGCACGTCAACCGCGCGGGTTCCTTCAACATGTTCGATGGTCCACCGAACACGCGCGCGCCGACACGCTCGCCTCCGCGCCATCGCTCAACTGGGGCACGGCGGCGACCCTGTCCGATATTGATACCGGCGCGGATCTCGAACGGCATCTTCGCAGCACATGAATTCCTGACGACAGCACGCTTTGCCAGTGGTGGGGCGATCCGGGCCGTGGTAGCCTTGATCCATGAGCAGCATTCCGACGAAGGCTGAAATCCTGCAGTGGATTTCGGACCACCCGACCCAGACCGCAAAGCGTGACATTGCCAAGGCTTTTGGCATCAAGGGCGCAGCGCGTATTGATCTCAAACGTGTGCTCAAGGAGCTTGAGGACGAAGGTCACCTGCGCAAACGGCGCAAGACCTATCGCGACCCGGAAAAGCTCCCGCCGGTCAGCGTACTCTCAGTCCTTGCCCCGGATCAGGACGGCGATCTTTTCGCCAAGCCGCTCGAATGGGCCGGCGAAGGGCCGGAGCCGCGCGTCTTGCTCTCGCTCAGAGAAAGCGATCCGGCGCTTGGCGAAGGCGAACGCATCCTTGCCAAGCTGCAAGAAGTGAAGGGCGAGGATCATCAGTATCTGGCGCGGCTCATTCGAAAAATAGGGTCTAATCCACGCAAAATCCTCGGCATCTATCGCAAAGATGCTGAAGGCGGCCGCGTGGTGCCGATCGATAAGGGCAATGAGAAAGACTACCTCGTGCGCTCCGGCAACGACTATGGCGCGCAGGATGGCGAGTTGGTCGAGGCGGAACAGGCCGGGCCGAAGAACCGCATGGGGCTACCGAACGCCCGGATCATCACCCGCTTGGGCGATCCCTCTGCGCCAAAGGCCGTCTCTCTGATCGCTATCCACCAACATGGTATCCCCGACGATTTCCCGGACGATGTGATTGCAGAGGCCGACAAGGCGAAACCTGCGGGCCTCAAAGACCGCGAAGACCTCCGTGATCTGCCTTTGGTCACCATCGACCCGGCAGATGCCCGCGATCACGATGACGCAGTTTGGGCCGAATTAGACCCTGATCCGAAGAACGAAGGCGGTTTCATTCTCTGGGTCGCGATTGCGGATGTGGCCTATTATGTGACGCCCGGCTCAGCGCTGGATCGCGAGGCTTGGAAACGCGGCAACTCGACCTATTTCCCGGATCGCGTGGTGCCGATGTTGCCGGACCGGCTGTCTGGTGATCTCTGCTCACTGCATGAAGACGTGCCGCGGGCCTGTCTCGCTGTGCGGATGGTCATCGACGCCGATGGCAAGAAACTGTCGCACCGCTTCCTGCGCGGGATGATGCGCTCTGCCGCGTCCCTGAACTACGCCGAAGTGCAAGCCGCACGCGATGGTCAGGTGAACGACAAATGCGGTCCGCTGATGGACAGCGTGATCACACCGCTCTACGGCGCGTATGAGGCTCTGACACGGGCACGCAAAGCCCGTCAGCCGCTGGATTTGGATCTTCCTGAGCGCAAAATCGTACTTGGCGACGACGGGCGGGTGACATCCGTGGCGCTCGCAGAACGCTATGATGCGCATAAGCTGATCGAAGAATTCATGGTGTTGGCCAACGTGGCCGCCGCCGAGGAGTTGTTCCATCGCAATCGGCCGCTTTTGTATCGCGTACACGAGGAACCGTCGGACGAAAAACTCGATGCTCTCAGGGAGGTCGCGCAGGCCTCAGGCTTCGTTCTGGCGAAGGGGCAGGTGATCCACACCTCGCACCTCAACAAGCTTTTGGCACAGGCCGAAGGCACGGATCACGACGAGCTGATCAACATCTCCACCCTGCGGTCGATGACGCAGGCCTATTACCATCCGGAGAACTACGGCCACTTCGGTCTGGCGCTGCGGTCCTACGCGCATTTCACCTCGCCGATCCGGCGCTATGCCGACCTGATCGTCCACCGCGGGCTGATTTCGGCACATGGTTGGGGCAAGGACGGGTTGTCTGATGAGGACATTGAAAGGCTCGAATCCACCGCAAAACATATCTCGGAGACCGAGCGTCGATCGATGACGGCGGAGCGTGACACGAATGACCGCTATCTCGCCGCCTATCTCAGCGAGCGGGTCGGCAATGAGATGACCGGGCATATTTCCGGCATCCAGAAATTCGGCGCTTTCATCAAACTCGACGAGACCGGCGCGGACGGGCTTGTGCCGGTGCGGAGCATGGGGGCGGAGTTCTTCCACTTCGACCCGCAGGAACAGACCCTGATGGGCGCGGATACCGGCATGGTGATCTCCATCGGCCAAAAGGTCGTCGTGCGCATTGCCGAGGCGGTGCCCGTGACCGGCGGGCTCGAACTTGAGCTTTTGTCGATTGACGGGGCCAGCCTGCCGCGTGGACCACGTCGGCATAAAGGGCGTACCGTCTCGCGCAAGTACAACAAAGGCAAAGCGAAAAAAGATAAGATCCGCAAAAAGGTGGAACGCCGCAGGCGGTGAGCCAACGCAGAAAGCGGAAACTTGCCGTGCCCGATTTGAGATGTTCAGGATCGGCTTGGATTCGGGTTAGGCTGATAAAAAAATACATGGAGCAGTCATCATGCGTTCGCTTGTAATCAGTGCCGTGAGTGTTGCCGTCGGCCTCGGCATCACCCCTTCTTTCGCACAAACAAAAGCGCCTCTGGCGCAGCACGTGCCGCAACTTCCGGGAGCAGAATTGGTGCAGACGGTGGCCTCTCAGGCAGGTTTCGAGACTTGGATCGAAAATTTCAAAACTCGCGCGCGGCGTGAGGGAATATCGGAAACGACCCTCAAGCAGGCCTTTCGCGGTGTGCGCTACAACGCGGATGTGATTGCAAAGGATCGCAAGCAATCCGAGTTCACAAAGCAGATTTGGGATTACCTCGACAGCGCCGCCTCTCCCACCCGCGTCTCGAACGGGCAAAAGGCGATGCGCCAGCACGCCAAGACGCTCGATGCGATCGAACGGCGGTTCGGGGTCGATAAATATGTGGTCGCCGCGATCTGGGGGCTTGAGAGCGCCTATGGCGAGCATCGCGGCGATATCAATGTGATCGAGGCGATGGCGACGCTGGCCTATGACGGGCGACGTGGGAAGTTTTTCGAAGCGCAGCTGATTGCCGCGCTGAAAATCATCCAGAAAGGCGACACCCACGCGCGCAATATGAAGGGCAGCTGGGCCGGTGCGATGGGCCACACGCAATTCATCCCGACCTCGTTCGAAGCCTTTGCAGTCGATGGTGACGGCGACGGAAAGCGTGACATCTGGTCGAATGATCCGACCGATGCGCTCGCCTCCACCGCTGCCTATCTGGCGCGGCATGGCTGGAACAAAGGGCAGCCTTGGGGCGTGGAAGTGCATCTTCCCCGTGGGTTCGACTATACATCCGCGCGCCGCGACAACATGCGTGCGCCTTCGGATTGGGCCGCTTTGGGCGTGATTGGGGTCGATGGCAAGCCCGTGCCGAACTATGGCCGTGCCTCGATCCTGCTTCCCGCCGGAGCGCAGGGGGCGGCCTTCATGATCTTCGACAATTTCGCCGTACTCGAACGCTACAACAAGGCGGACGCCTATGTGATTGGCGTCGGACATCTGTCGGACCGTCTCAAGGGCGGCCCGGAAATTCAGGCCTCATGGCCGCGCGGCTATGCGCCTTTGTCCTTCAAGGAAAAGGAACAGATGCAGCGCATTCTGAAGCGCAAAGGCTTTCTGGATGACAAGGTGGACGGCATTGTCGGCCCGAACACGATCAATGCGATCCGGGCCTATCAGGTCTCTGTCGGCGTCACGCCGGACGGTTACCCGTCGCAGGCGCTTATGAAACTTCTGCGCTGACGCTCAGGGTCGGGAAGCTAGGCGAGGTGGCTGGAGAATTCGGCCACCAAAGCCTCATAGATGTCGCGTTTGAACGGCACGATATCAGACACCAATCCAGCAGAATCCGTCCATTTCCATTGGCTGAATTCGGGATGATCCGTCTCGATCACTATGTCCTTTTCAGAGCCGTTGAACCGCAACAGGAACCAAAGCTGTTTCTGGCCGCGGTATTTTCCCTTCCACACCTTCCCGAGAAGATGATCCGGCAGATCATAGGTCAGCCAGTCCGCAGTATGGCCAAGAACCTCGACCTTCTCTGAGGTTACGCCAATCTCTTCCCAAAGCTCACGGATGGCCGCTTCCTGCGGTTCTTCCCCGTCATCAATCCCGCCTTGCGGCATTTGCCAAGCGCCGGGCGTGTCGATTCTCTCGCCGACGAAGATCTTGCCCTCCGCGTTGATCAACATGATGCCCGCACAGGGACGATACGGAAGGGTGGAGAAATCTTTGCTCATGGGAAGGTGCCTCAGATAGTAAGAGGGGCGCCAGAGCGCCCCTCGTATGATTACTCGTTGCCGATTTTCGACAGACCTTTGAGAAGGTCGATCGCGTAAGCCAGCTGGAAGTCTTCGTCGCGCAGTTTCGCGGCCTCTTCGGCGGCGGCCCGCTCTTCCTCGATCTTGGCGCGTTCGTCCTCGGTCAGGCTGTCATTGTCCAAAGCCCCACGCAGATCGGCCTCGGAACGGAACTGCGGCGTATCCTCGGTCTCTTCCGCCTCCGGTTGGCGTGGCGGCTGGTCGACAACGATATCCGGCGAAATGCCAAGCGCCTGAATGGAGCGGCCCGACGGCGTGTAATAGCGCGCAGTGGTCAGACGCATTGCCCCATCGGAGCGCAGCGGCATGACGGTTTGCACGGAGCCTTTGCCGAAGGACTTGGTCCCGACGACAACCGCGCGGTGGTGATCCTGAAGCGCACCGGAGACAATTTCGGACGCGGAGGCAGAGCCACCGTTGATCAGCACAACGATCGGTTTGCCTTCAGCCAAATCACCGTCAGTCGCGTTGACGCGGGTGCTGTCTTCCGGGTTGCGGCCACGGGTGGAGACGATCTCGCCCTCATTGAGGAAAGCATCAGACACCTTGATCGCCTGATCGAGCAGACCGCCGGGGTTGTTGCGCAGATCGACAACGATCCCATCAACATTGTCGATGCCGCCAAGTTCTTCGATCCCGTCTTTGAGACCTTGCTCAAGGTTCGGATAGGTCTGATCGTTGAAGGTCGTCACGCGCAGCACGATGGAGTTGCCTTCGACACGGGAGCGCACGGCGGTGAGTTTGATCGTGTCGCGGATGATCGACACGTCGAACGGATCGTCCACGCCTTCGCGCACCACGGTGACCACGATTTCGGAGCCGACCGGGCCACGCATCAGATCCACAGCTTCATCAAGCGTCATGCCCATGATGCTTTTGCCATCGACGGCGGTGATATAATCCCCGGCTTCGATCCCGGCGATATCCGCGGGCGTGCCATCCATAGGCGCGACGACTTTGATGAAGCCTTCTTCTTGCGTGACCTCGATGCCAAGCCCCCCGAAGGAGCCGGACGTCTGCACGCGCATGTCGGCGGCGTCTTTCGGCGAGAGATAAGAGGAGTGCGGATCCAGAGACGACAGCATGCCGTCGATCGCGGCCTCGATCAGGTCTTCGGGATCGACTTCCTCGACATATTGCGCACGGATGCGTTCGAACACGTCGCCGAACAGATCGAGCTGTTCATAGACATTCGTCGTCTTTTCTGCCTCCTGAGCCAAAAGCGGTCCGGCGAATTGCGTCGAGATCAGCGTGCCTGCAAGGATGCCAGCAACACCGGCCATCATGTATTTTTTCATCTCTTTCCTCTCTCCGACCCGCAAGACGCGCGGCCCTTGATCGTCTCAAAGCGGGGCGCCAACGAACCAATGTTCGGGGTTCACAGGCTGCCCCCCCTCTCTCACTTCTATATAAAGCGTCTCCGAGAGACCCGCGCCAGTGCCTTGCGTGGCATTTTCGACAAAGGCGTCAAGATCGGGAGCAGCACCGCCCATCAGGCCCACGGCCGTTCCGGCGGGCAAAACCGCGCCAACGTCTCCATAGACCTCATCGAGTCCCGCCAAAACGAGCAATACGTCATTTGCGGGCTCAAGAATGATCACGTTTCCGTAGTCGAGGAACGGCCCCTTGTATCGCACGGTTGCGGGCCAAGGCGTCGTGACCAGAGACAGGGCACGCGTAGCCCAAAGCCAGCCGGGTCGTTTCACCCCGGCGGCATCAGCCTCATTATAGTTTCGCAGCAGCTTGCCCGGCACCGGCATCGGCCAATTGCCCCGGCGGCTGTCCGGGTCCGTGATCGGCGGTACTCCGTCCACCACATCCATGATCGCAAGCCCCGAGGCAAAGGATTCGAGTGTCTCGGAACTGTCGATCAGAGCCTGCATGCGTTCAGGATCGGCGGTAAAGCGACGCGGCAGGTCGGTGCGATCCGACATCGCCTGCGACAGGTCCGTCCGCGCTTTCTGGACGTCTTGGAGCCCTTGCGACAGGCTCGCCATCGACTCGGTTTGCAGCTCGCGCAGAATTTTCACCTCTTCGAGGCGCACGCGCATCTCTTCAACCTCGGCCTGCATGGACGGGGTCACGGCGGACACCAACATGCCAGCCCGCGCCTGTCCGAGAGGGCCGTTGGGATGCACCAAGGCCTCGGGCGAGGCGTCCGGCTTCATGCCGATCAACACGCCCAGAACCTGAGCGAACCGTCCGCTCTCATCGGAAAATTCGCGCGACAGTTCCGCCTCGCGCAGCGACAACTGACGAAGCCCGGCACGCATGGCGTCCAGACCATCCTCATAGGCCTGCACGACACCGGTCAGGGCCTTCACCCGATCCGTCGATGATTCGGCCGCCTCCAACCCGCGATGCGCCGCGTCGAATTGCGCCAACGCATCCTCAGCGAGGGCGGCAGGACTGTCCTCCTGCGCCAGCGCCGGGCCGGAAAGGCTCAAACAGAGCGCAGCTACGCCGATCAGTCTCATTTGACGATAAGGCTCACACCGGTCATTTCTTTGGGCTGCGGCAGTTGCATCAGCTCAAGAATGGTCGGAGCCACATCCGCGAGCCGCCCGCCGTCGCGCAGTTTGACACCTTCGGGACCGCCGAACAGGATGACCGGAACGGGGTTCGTGGTGTGCGCCGTGTGTGGGCCACCCGTGACGGGATCGACCATGGTTTCACAGTTGCCGTGGTCGGCGATCACCAACATCGCACCGCCGACTTTCTCAAGCTCGGCGATCACCTTGCCCAGACCGTCGTCCACCGCTTCACAAGCGGCCATCGCGGCTTCGAGAATGCCGGTGTGACCCACCATGTCCGGGTTCGCGAAGTTCGTGACGATCAGGTCATAGCCCTCATCAATCGCCCAGACGAATTTCTCTGCGACTTCCGGCTCGCTCATCTCCGGCTGGAGATCATAGGTCGCGACCTTTGGCGATTTCGGCATGAAGCGATCTTCGCCCTCTTCCGGCACTTCCTTGCCGCCGTTGAGGAAGAAGGTCACATGCGGATATTTCTCGGTCTCGGCCAGACGGAACTGTTTCAGCCCGTGTTTGGCAACCCATTCACCCAGCGTGTTCTTGATGTCGCGCGGCGGATAGGCGGTTTGCATATAGGCGTTGTGGCCGGTGGAATATTCCACCATGCCCAAAAGTTCGGAATATGTCGGGCGCGGGCCCGTGTCGAAATCCTCGAACTCCGGCTCACCAATGGCGCGCAGAATTTCGCGGGCACGGTCGGCGCGGAAGTTGTTGCAGAAGAACCCGTCGCCATCGACGATCCCGTCATAATCGCCAATCACCGTGGCTTTGACGAACTCATCCGTATCGCCGCGCTCATAGGAATTGGTCACCGCCTCAAGCGCCGTCGCTGCACGCTCGATACCGACCCCTTTGACAATGGCGTCATAGGCCTGCGACACGCGTTCCCAACGGTTGTCGCGATCCATCGCGTAATAGCGCCCGATCACGGTGCCGATGGTGGCAAACTCGGGAAGGCGCTTTTCGAAATCAGCGATGAAATCCGCTGCGGATTTCGGAGCCACGTCCCGCCCGTCGGTGATCGCGTGGATCACCACCGGCACACCAAGATCAGTGATCGCGCGGGTGGCGGCCAGAGTGTGCTCAATATGGCCGTGCACACCGCCGTCGGAGATCACGCCCATCAGATGCGCCGTGCCGCCCGCCTCTTTGACGTTATTGGCGAAGCGAATGATTGCTTCGTTCTTGAAGAAAGACCCATCCTCAATGGCCAGATCGATCTGACCCAGGTCCATCGCAACGACGCGGCCAGCGCCGATATTGGTGTGGCCCACTTCGGAGTTGCCCATCTGACCGGTCGGCAGGCCCACATCGGGCCCGAAGGTGATCAGAGTGTTGTTGGGGCATTCCGCCATAAGCCGATCAAAATTCGGCGTATTTGCCTGCACCGGCGCGTTCGCTTCCGGCGTCGGGCCGATGCCCCAACCATCGAGAATGCAGAGAACAACAGGTTTCGGCGCGGCCATGGCGGGCTCCTTTCAATGCAGAGCGAAAATTCACCCTCTATCTAACGCGCCACCTCGCGCGTTTGAACCGCTTTGCTTGCCCTCAAGGCAAAAAATAGGCGGTCACACCCGATGATAGGGCGCGCCGGCCAAAATGGAGGCAGCGCGATAGAGCTGTTCGGTGAGCATGGCGCGGGCCAGCATATGCGGCCAGACCATCTTTCCTAAGGAAATCGAGAAATCCGCCTGCGCCCGCAAGCTTGGATCAATTCCGTCCGCACCGCCAATCACGAAGGCCACGTCTGAGCGACCGGAATCACGCCAGCCTGCGAGTTTGTCGGCAAATTCCGGAGAGGTCAGAAGTTTCCCGCGCTCATCCAGCGTGACTATGACCGCGCCCTTCGGCAGGGCGCGTTCAAGAAGGGCCGCTTCAGCAGACATGCCGCCGCCCTTCTTGTCCTCAACCTCAGAGATCGTCAGAGGGCCGAGCCCCAGAGCGCGCCCGGTGCGGTCGAACCGGGTGGTATAATCATCGATCAGAGCGGCTTCGGGCCCTTTGCGCAAGCGCCCGACCGCACAGATTTGTACCTTCATAAGCGTCTCAGCTTGCTGGTCAGCTTGCGGTGGATTTTTCCGCCAGTGCGGCCTTCGCCTCTTCCGGCGACATCCACATTTTTTCGAGCTGATAGAACTCGCGCACTTCCGGACGGAAGATGTGGACGATCACGTCACCCGCATCGATCAGAACCCAGTCGCCTTGTTCCTTGCCCTCGACGCGGGAGAAAATGCCGTGCTGCTGCTTGAGCGTATCGGACAGTTTCTCAGCCAGAGCGCTGACCTGACGGGTCGAGCGGCCCGAGCAGATCACCATGTAATCCGCGACCTCCGACTTGCCATGCAGGTCGATGGACACGATGTCTTCGGCTTTATCCTGATCAAGGAAATTGGTTACGAAATCGAGCAGTTGCTCGCCTCCGATTTGTTCCGGCATCGCTCCAGTCATGGGCGTCTCCGGCTGTGCGGCACCGTCTGCCGCGCTTTGTACGTGAGACAGGACATAGTCCTCCTGAGGTTAAACGCCGTTCTGCCCCGGCGCCGGGCACGGATCAAATGTAACATCGACATGTGGAAATCTCAATGTTTTGGACCGGAAAGTTCAACCGAGTGCCTTTGTGGCCAGAGTGGACCCGTCCAGCACCCGCACTTCGCGCTGCGGGAAGGGGATGGAAATATCGTTTTCTTTGAACGCGTCCCAAAGCGCGAGATAGACATTTCCCCGCACATTGGTGAGCCCGCCCGTCGGATCGGTGATCCAGAATCGCAGGATGTAATCCACCGAAGAATCACCGAATCCGACGATATGACAGACCGGCGGCTTGCTCGTGAGCACCCGGTCCACCGTCTGCGCCGCCGCAATGGCGACCTTGCGCACGAGATGCGGATCATCGCCGTAAGCGGTTCCGAAATAGATATCGAGCCGGACGAAATCATTGGTGTGGGACCAGTTCACCACCTGACCGGTGATCAGGTCTTCGTTCGGGATCAGGTATTCCTTGCCGTCCCGCGTGGTGATGGAGGCATAGCGCGCCCCCAGCGTGTTGATCCAACCGAACGTGTCGCCAAGTGAGATCACATCGCCGGGTTTGATCGACTTGTCCAACAGGATGATCACCCCGGAGACGAGGTTCGAGACGACCTTTTGCAAGCCAAAGCCCAAACCGACACCAATCGCGCCCGAAAGCACCGCAAGCCCGGTGAGATCAAAGCCCACGGCTTTCAGCCCGATGAAGAAGGCAGCGCCATAGAGGACGAGTTGAACCACCTTGATGATCAGCTCCCGCATCGACGGCGAAATATCCTCGTTCCGCCGGATTTGGGTCGATGTTTGACCTGAAATGAGTCGCGCGAAGGTGAAGAGGAGCCCTGTGACCACCAGCGCCTTGAGCACAGTCAGAGCAGAGAGACGGAAGCTGCCGAAAGTGATTGCGATCTCGTCAAGGAAGTCCGCCGCGCCGTCAATGCCGCCGAAGAAATACAACGTCACATAGGCCCAAAGCCCCCAGCGCGACAATCGCCGAACCGCGCGGTTGCGGATCAATTGGACAACAAGCTCAACCGCCACCCATGCGGTGACGATCTTGGCGAGAATCGCGATCAAATAGGAGCGCGACGGCCACGTGATCTCATGCATCACAAGAAAAGTGCCCCAAAGCAAAAGCGCCCAGACGATCAGGGTCAGGCGCTTTTCAATCGCCAGAAGCCAGCGCAATTGCCATTTCGGGCGACCTTCGAGACCGCGCATCCAATCGCGCATCCGGGACCGCAAGGCGCGTCCGACCACGACCGCGAGAACCAATGCAACAAGCGAAATCCCGATCTGATACAGGTTCCAGCGCCGCAGAAGTCCTTGAAGAAAGGACAGCACATCGCCGCCTGTCTCTCCCAGCAGGTTCGAAATCTGTGTCGGATCCACGCGCGCCCTCCCTTTTTTCAAAGCTTGGCACGAGCTCATGTGATCGGGCAAGCGCAACTCTCTTGCGAGACTCGCCGACAGGTTATATGTGGTGCCCTATGAAGCGAATGTTTGAGATCACAGACCGGGCCTGGTTGCCCTGGCGGTTCTTCGGAGCGATGAACTCCGTCCTAGCCCGACTTTGAAGCGGGCCTTTTGGCGTGTCTGACACGCCCCTGACATCTATTCATATTCCAAGAACATCCACGGGAGAGCGAAATGACCGCCCCGAAGACACTCTATGATAAAATCTGGGACGCCCATGTGGCCCATGAGCAAGAGGATGGCACCTGCCTGCTCTATATCGACCGCCACCTCGTCCACGAAGTGACGTCCCCGCAGGCCTTTGAAGGTCTGCGCATGGCGGGTCGCAAAGTGCGCGCGCCGGAAAAAACCATTGCCGTGCCGGATCACAACGTGCCGACCACTCTGGACCGCGTGTCCGGTGTGATCGCCAACGAAGAGAGCCGCATTCAGGTCGAGGCCCTCGACAAGAACGCGAAGGATTTCGGCGTAAACTACTACCCGGTCTCTGACATTCGTCAGGGCATCGTCCACATCGTCGGTCCGGAACAGGGCTGGACGCTGCCGGGCATGACCGTTGTCTGTGGCGATAGCCACACCGCGACTCACGGCGCATTCGGTGCGCTGGCCCACGGCATCGGCACCTCCGAGGTGGAGCACGTTCTGGCGACGCAAACGCTGATCCAGAAGAAGTCCAAGAACATGAAGGTGGAGATCACCGGCAAGCTGCGTCCCGGCGTGACCGCCAAGGACATCACCCTTGCCGTCATCGGCGCAACCGGCACCGCCGGCGGCACCGGCTACGTGATTGAGTATTGCGGTGAAGCGATCCGTGATCTGTCGATGGAAGGTCGTATGACCGTCTGTAACATGGCGATCGAAGGCGGCGCGCGCGCCGGTCTCATCGCGCCGGACGAAACCACCTTTGAATATGTCAAAGGCCGCCCGCATGCCCCGAAAGGCGCGCAGTTCGAGGCCGCTCTGACGTGGTGGAAGACGCTTTACACCGACGAAGGCGCGCATTTCGACAAGGTCGTGACGCTGAAAGGCGAAGAGATCGAGCCGGTTGTGACCTGGGGCACCTCGCCCGAGGACGTCCTGCCGATTTCCGCTGTTGTGCCCGCACCCGAGTCGTTCAAAGGCGGCAAGGTGGACGCGGCGAAACGTGCCATCGAATACATGGGGCTCGAAGTGGGTCAGAAACTGACCGACATCCAGATCGACACCGTGTTCATCGGCTCCTGCACCAACGGCCGGATCGAGGATCTGCGCGCTGCGGCTGCAATCCTCAAAGGCAAGAAGATCAAGGACGGCATGCGGGCCATGGTCGTTCCCGGCTCCGGCCTCGTTCGTGCTCAGGCTGAAGAAGAAGGTCTCGCTGACATCTTCAAAGAGGCCGGGTTTGAATGGCGTCTGGCCGGGTGCTCCATGTGCCTCGCGATGAACCCCGACCAGCTGGCCGAGGGTGAGCGCTGCGCCTCCACCTCGAACCGCAATTTCGAAGGCCGTCAGGGCTACAAGGGCCGCACGCACCTCGTGTCCCCCGCCATGGCCGCCGCCGCCGCCGTCACCGGACACCTGACCGATGTACGTGAGCTGATGAACGAAACCGAGACCGCTTAAGGAGCCGCACAGATGGAAAAGTTCGAAAAACTGACCGGCATCGCGGCCCCCATGCCGCTGGTGAACATCGACACGGATATGATCATCCCGAAAGTGTTCCTGAAAACTATCAAGCGCTCCGGCCTTGGCGTGAACCTCTTCGACGAGATGCGCTATGATCGTCAGGGCAACGAGATCGAGGATTTCGTTCTGAACAAACCGCAATATCGCGACACGCAGATTCTCGTGGCGGGCGACAACTTCGGTTGTGGCTCCTCCCGCGAACACGCACCGTGGGCGATTGCGGATTTCGGCATCAAATGCGTGATCTCCACGTCTTTCGCCGACATTTTCTACAACAACTGCTTCAAAAACGGCATCCTGCCGATCGTGATGCCACAAGACGTTGTGGACGTGTTGATGAAGGACGCCGAGAAAGGCTCGAACGCCCGTATGACCGTCGATCTCGAAGCTCAAACCGTCACGACCTCCGACGGCGAAAGCTTCCCGTTCGAAGTGGACGCGTTCAAGAAGCACTGCCTGCTCGAAGGTCTCGACGACATCGGCCTGACGATGGCGCATGTCAAAGACATCGACACCTATGAGGCCAAAATGGCCCAGGAACGTCCTTGGGTCTAAGCCTCCCTGAGGCCTAAGAGTTCCGGTCACGGAAATCGTGAAGCGGCAGCCTTCGGGTTGCCGTTTTATTTTGTGCGCCAACACTTATATCTGTTTGATAGCACTCAACACATGGAGGGTGTCATGACGAATTGGAAAATCTGGGTCGGGATCGGCGTTCTAAGCTTTCTCTTTGGCCTTCTGGCGCTTGGAAACGCGGTGGCCGCCTCGCTCGCGATCACCATTATGCTCGGTACGCTCTTTGCAATTGCAGGGGCAGCGCAGCTTTGGGCCGGTTTCTCAGGCGTGGCACATGACAATCGTGGCTTCTCCATACTCTGGGGGCTTCTAAGCTTGATGATCGGCGTCAGCTTCATCGCCAACCCGGCAGAAGGCACCGTGTCTTTGACCATCATCGTGACGGCCTTCCTGTTCGCGTCAGGTCTGATCCGGTTGCTGATGGCGTGGCGTATGCGTGAAAGCCGCCTGTTCTGGACGCTTCTGCTGTCCGGTGCCGTGACCGTGTTCCTTGCGGTCTACATCATGGCAGATTTCGCGACGATCTCACTGTCGCTACTTGGCATTTTGCTTGGGATTGAATTGCTGGTTGACGGTGCCGGGCTGATTGGCTTCGGCCTGTTTCTGCGCGCGCACCGTTGAAGAACGGCGGCCCCGAATGGTCCTCGGAGCCGCCGTTTCATAATCATCGCACCATATTCAGCCTCTGAAATCGACAATCGACCCGCTCATTGGGACAAGAGAATGTCATTCAAGGCGGTTCAAGGTTTTGGCTCCAAGTCAGAGCCCCCTAAAATCAAACCATATCTTGCGATCCGATCATCTCGCACACACAAGTGCGAATGAGAATGATGCAAAATCGCACCGCTTTAACCACGAAACCGCCCCATTTCCCCGGTTAACCTTAACCATCCCTTGCTGGCAGATATGAAAGAAGGCAAAATTTGGGCAAGAATGAGGCAATCCGTCATATTTGGCGGGATCAAAATGGAAAAAGGGGGCGGCATCGCATCGCTCTCAGCCAGTTTGAGGGGAAATGGGCAGTGGTTAATCGTGTCTTGGGAGCGTTTTTGCGCGCCGTGTTGGTTGTCATCCTGATCGCCACGCCTTCCATTCTTTTGCCAAACGTCTCCGCAGATTCTGCACAGGTCGTCGCTCTGGTCGCCTTTTTCGGCGCCGCCCTGACCTTCTTCGAATATGTCTCTGCCTACCCCGGACTGGTCGAGTTCCGTGACGCCCCCCCCTTCAACCGCGTGCGTTTCGGTTCCTTGTTCATCACGGTCATTCTCCTGAGCCTGATCGTGCGTGGCGTCACCGCACCCACCGACGTCACAAATTTCGTAACAGCCATCGGAGCCCTGATAGGTTACGTACTCGACTTCCCGTACTCGCCTGTGCGCCTGATGATCTTGGCCATGCCCGAAGCAAGCTCCCTCAGAGAAGTTGAACTGGTGCGCGAAGCGACCGGCATGAGCTATCTGATTTCGCTCGTCGCGCTTTCGGTTTTCATGATCGTCCTGCGCATCGGCCATTGGCCGTCGAAATCCGGTTCTTTCAACGTCTGGATCAACCTGCCGACGTTTGACCCGACCGCCGGCGGCGATGTGGTCGAACGGTTGAAACGCGATGCGCGCGTCAATACGATCATCGGCTTTTCCTTGCCGTTCATCATTCCCGCCGTGCTAAGCTCCGCTTCGAACCTGTTTGGTGATCTGAGCGTCACCAATGACCAATCGATGATCTGGGCCGTTGCTGCATGGGCTTTCCTGCCGTCTTCACTCTTCATGCGTGGCATCGCCATGGGCCGGGTCGCCTCGATGATCGAGGAAAAGCGCCGCCAGACCTACGCGCAGGCCGCGCTCGACCACGCAGCGGTGTAATCTCCGCACTCCTCTCTTTGCTTATGATATTGCCCCTCTCCGCTTCGGCGGAGGGTCTGCGCATTGCCGCATGGACGGTCGAATTGTCCCGCAAAGGGCCGGGCCTCTTGCTCCAAGACATTATAGGCGGCAATGATCCGCAAGTACTCACGGCCCAGAACCACATCCGCGCCCTATCCCCAGACATCCTGCTTTTGACCGGCTTCGACACGGATCTCGACGGGCATGCCCTCCGCGCGTTCTCTGATGCGTTGGACTATCCCTATCTCTTCACGAAGCCCGGCAATTCAGGTCGCCCCACCGGACGTGATCTCGATAAAGACGGTCGGCTCGGAGAACCTGAAGACGCGCACTCCTATGGCGCTTTCACAGGTCAGGGCGGCATGGCGCTCTTGTCGCGGCTTCCGATCCTCTCGGAAGATATCCGCGATTTCTCCGAGATGCTCTGGCGCGATCTGCCGGGAGCAGACCTGCCCGACGGTTATTTCGATAGTGATGATCTTGCCGTTCTCCGCCTCTCTTCGCACGCGCATTGGGACATCCCAATACTGTGGCAAGACACTGAGCTGCATCTTTTCGCCTATGCCGCGACTTCCCCTGTTTTCGATGGGCCAGAGGACCGCAACGGGCGGCGCAATGCGGATGAGACGCGGTTCTGGTCGCTTTATCTCGACGGGGCACTGCCGTATCCGCCCCCAGATGCACCCTTCGTGATTCTCGGGGACAGCAATCTCGATCCGGCAGATGGCGACGGGAGACGCGCGGCGATGCAGTCCTTGCTGGATGATCCGCGCCTGATCGACCCGATGCCGCGCTCAGAACACGGGGCGCTGATGGCCAACCCGGATCACCTCGGCGACCCCGCCCTTGATACCGTGGATTGGTCCGATCCGACGCCCGGCAACCTGCGGGTCGACTATGTCCTCCCCTCCTCCAATCTGCGCGTGACGGATGCGGGCCTCGCATGGGTTGCCCCCACAGGGGAAACTGCCTTTCGCCATGCGCTTGTCTGGGTCGATATCGCCGGGTTTCCTTGACGCAAAGACCGCCAACCGTTACCCCATGCCAACCTTAGAAAAACAAGGACTCGACGCGATATGAGCACGCCTTCTCTTCTTATTCTCCCTGGTGATGGTATCGGCCCCGAAGTGATGGCCGAAGTGGTCAAGATCATCGACTGGTACGGCGAAAAACGCGACCTGAAATTCGATGTCACGATGGACCTCGTTGGCGGCGCAGCCTACGATAAATACGGCGTGCCGCTGGCCGATGAAACCATGGCGAAAGCCCAGGAAGTGGACGCTGTGCTTCTCGGCGCCGTTGGTGGCCCGAAATACGACGTGCTCGATTTCTCCGTGAAGCCGGAACGCGGCCTCCTGCGCCTGCGCAAAGAGATGGACCTCTTCGCGAACCTGCGCCCGGCGCAGTGTTTTGACGCTCTGGCCGACTTCTCCTCACTGAAAAAAGACGTGGTCGCCGGTCTCGACATCATGATCGTGCGCGAGCTGACCTCCGGCATCTACTTTGGCGAGCCGCGCGGCATCATCACCGAAGGCAATGAGCGCGTGGGCATCAACACCCAGCGCTACACCGAGTCCGAGATTCGCCGCGTCGCGATTGCCGCTTTCGAGCTGGCCATGAAACGTAACAAGAAGCTCACCTCGATGGAAAAGGCCAACGTGATGGAATCCGGTATCCTCTGGCGCGATGTCGTCAACGAGGTTGCCGCGGATTACCCCGAGGTCGAAGTGGGCCACATGTATGCCGACAACGGCGCCATGCAGCTGGTGCGCGCGCCGAAACAGTTCGACGTGATCGTGACCGACAACCTGTTCGGCGACATCCTGTCCGACTGCGCCGCAATGCTCACCGGCTCGCTCGGCATGCTGCCCTCCGCCTCCCTCGGCGCTCCGATGGCGAACGGTCGCCCGAAAGCCATGTACGAACCGGTGCACGGCTCCGCGCCGGACATCGCGGGTGAAGGCAAAGCGAACCCGATCGCCTGTATCCTCTCCTTCGCCATGGCGCTGCGCTACTCCTTCAACGAGGGCGAAGAAGCCACGCGTCTGGAGAAAGCCATCGAGAAAGTGCTCGCCGACGGCGTCCGCACCGGCGATCTTCTGGCCGACGAAGGTGTGACCCCGGTCTCCACCTCCGGCATGGGCGATGCGATCATCGCGGCGCTCGACGCCTCGCTGTAAGCTGAGAACACAAGTCATGCGAAAGGGCGTCCCACGGGGGCGCCCTTTTCATGTCAGCCAGTCAAAGCGCATCAATCGAACAGATCGAAAATATCCTCTGCCACATCAAACAGACGATGCGCCGTAGATTTGCGCTTCTTCTTTTTCTTCTTCGGCTTGTCCGGCTTTGAGCGATAGGCGGATTTTGCCTTCTTCCCTTTCGCCAGACTGCCATCCTCTCCGTGATCCACACGCAAAGATTTCATGCGCGACAGCGGCGCACCACAGCTGGAACATTTCAATTCGTGGCGGGCTTCGTCGAGCGACAAAATAGCCTTGCTGCCACAATAACAACAGGTTGCGGATTTCCGAGTGCGATACATGAGGTACAGATGGGGGCATTCTTGCCGTAAGACAAGATGATCGGGGTGCCCCCCGTTGAAAGCTTCTCGATGCGTGATAGCGTGATGCCGTCAGCAAACGGAGCTCACCACATGAACATCACCGGAGCCTTCTACGCGCTCGCCGCCTTCGCGGTCTTTTCGACACATGACGTCGTGATCAAGTTTCTGGGCAGTCATTACACCCCGTTCCAGATCATCTTTTTCTCCACGCTGTTCTCCTTTCCGCTCGTGATGTTCATGCTGATCCGCGACCGCAACCCCGGCCATTTGCGCCCCGTGCATCCGTGGTGGACCCTGTTTCGCACCCTTGCTGCGATGACCAACACTGTGTCCGCCTTCTATGCCTTCTCCGTTCTTCCGCTGGCTCAGGTCTATGCCCTGATCTTCGCCACCCCTCTGGTGATCACGATAATGTCGATCCCCATGCTCGGCGAACGTGTCGGCTTTCACCGCTGGGCCGCCGTCTTGCTTGGTCTTGTCGGCGTGATGATCGTTCTCCGCCCCGGCGGCACGGAATTGACACTTGGCCATGCGGCGGCGCTGTCCTGTGCCTTCTTCGGAGCCTTCGCCTCCGTCGTCGTCCGTAAAATTGGCCGCGAGGAACGCACGGAAGTACTCATGCTCTATCCGCTCATCGCGAATTTCTTCGTCATGGGGCTGGCGATGACCTTCTTTTACAAACCTCTGCCGATTCTCGATCTCGGCGGAGTCGCGACCGTCTCTCTGCTCGGCTTCACCGGCGGGGTGATCCTGATCCTCGCCTATCGCGCCTCCGAGGCCGCCATCGTCGCCCCCATGCAATATTCCCAGATCATCTGGGCCACGATCTTTGGCTATTTCATCTTCGGGGAAACCGTGGACAAAGCGACCGTGATCGGCGCAGGAATCATCATCTTGTCCGGCCTCTACATCGTCTTCCGCGAGTCTCGCGGCGGCCATTCCGAGAACACGCCAGTACTCAGAACACGCTCGCGCGCCTCTTCGGCAATGTCCTTCCGGATCGCCCCTTTCGTGCGCCGTGCAAAACTCCGCTAAAACGCATCAATTCGCTCTTGCAAAACCTTTCCGCGCCCTATATTCCGCCCGTCACGGTCGGAGCGTAGCTCAGCCTGGTAGAGCACTGTCTTCGGGAGGCAGGGGCCGGAGGTTCGAATCCTCTCGCTCCGACCAATTAAATCATGTAGAGTTCACTGAACTCTGCCTTTATGGCACTGAATCTTTCCTTTCTTTACAAGTATTCGCCTCCCGCACGTCTCTATGACGTCTAAGGGTGGACGGAAAGCGGCGCGCAAACGCGCCTGCTGTGAACAGCTCAGTGTACGTGGTGAAAGCGAACTGTCGATTGCCACTCGATTTTTCGGGACAAGAGTTCGGGAATGCGTCGATCTCATACACTTCGCTAGTTGGATATTATCGCTAGGATTGGCTGGCTTCTTCGATTTGGGCGGATACTGTTGAAAAAGTCGGTTTGTTTTGTGGGATTTTCACGCTGCTGGAGACATAGCAGCCGTTTGGTCCCGGCTTTCGCCAGTTGGTTTGCCGGAGACCGGCTATTTTGACCTTTCAGGTCATACGCTGACCTCCTTTTGGACGCACCGCGGGCGAAGCTTTGCGAGTTTTCGGAGGTTCTGGGCGATAGCGGCGAGAAGGAATTCGTCCTTTGCGCCGTTCGGTCCTCGAAGCCTGAGCCGCGTGAGGTTCAGGATGCGCTTCAGGTGAGCGAATAGCATCTCGACCTTTTTCCTTTTGTCCCGTGAGATCTTGTAGGCTTTGGTCTTGCGGTATGCACGGGCGAACTCGCGTGCTTCCTCGTGCGGCTCGCGGGTCACGTATCGCGCATCGGCTTTCGGACAGCAGATGTCCTTGGATGGGCAGGTCTGACAGGTGGCCTTCAGAGCGCGGTATTTCTTTCTTCCACCGGTAGCCTTACCTCGGTTTGGATCGGAATAGTTGCGTCTGAATTGTTTCAGCGCCTGGCCCTCGGGACAGATGTACTGGTCATTCTTTTCGTCCCATTCGAAGTCGGATCTGGAGAAGGTGCCATCGGTGCGCTCCGACTTATCGATGACAGGGATGAACGGAATGATGCTGCGCCTTTCGACCAGCCAGCCGAGGTTCTCGGCATTGCCGTAAGCTGTGTCAGCAGCCAACCACTCCGGCCGAATGCCGAACCGTTTCTCGGTCCGATCAAGCATCGTGCGCGATGCACCCACCTCGGCTTGCCGAATGGCGCGCGTGGCTTCAACATCCATGATCACCGAGCTTTTGGTGTCGATCAGGTAGTTGGTGGCATAGGCGAAATAGGGACGGCTTTCATCTGCGCGGGTCCATTGCGCCGCAGGATCGGACTTGGCGACGAACTTCGGCTGGACTGGGGAGGCAGCTCCGAAGGCAGCGTTATCGAGGGTTTCGAGATATTCTTGCGCTGCCCTGTTGCCTGCTTTGCGCGCGACATCTGCGTTCCAATCGCTTGCAGCAATCGACCGGGTCTTATTCGCGTCCGCCGGGATCAGGCTGGCATCGACGGCAAAGCCCTCGCCCGACACCAGGTCCTCCCTCAGACACCGCTCAACCGTGGCTTCGAACACCTGTCGCAGCAGATTGCTTTCGCGAAACTTGCCATGGCGATACCGCGAGAACGTCGAGTGATCCGGGACCTTCCCCTCCAAGCCCAGCCGACAGAACCACCGATAGGCGAGGTTCAGATGGACCTCGTCGCAGAGCCGCCGCTCCGACCGGATCCCGAAGCAATAGCCGACCAGAAGCATCCGGATCAGCAGCTCCGGGTCGATCGAGGGACGCCCAAGGGAGCTGTAGAAGGGACGCAGTGCCTCGCGCAGAGTGTCACCATTCAGGAACAGGTCGATCTCGCGGAGCATGTGGCCCGCAGGCACGTGCCGCTCCAGATCGAAATCATAAAACAACTGCGCCGGTGCGTCCTGAGTGCCCATCATGACGAAATCCTCCAATCCCCTCATATTCGAGTGAATCAAAGGACTTGCCGCGCTGCAACAGAGACTTTTTCAACAGCATCGGCGGGAAGCGGTAGTTCGCCGCGCCTTGGATGAACGACGGCTAAGGTCACGTGGCGGTCCTCGTCACTGATGCTTCTTTGCACTGATTGGTACTGTTCGATCACGCCTGATCAAGAGGCGGCGTCTTCAACAGACTGCCGACACCAAAAGCTGGGAAAACATTGAACTCAATTCCACATTGGGGTGTAGTGCGGGTGTGATTACTCAGGCGAAAGCAGCTTTAAACCATGGTAGATTTTTCAAAACTGTCTCGGCCAAAGTCGAAGTCAGCACCAACCGACCCCATTGATATATTTAAGAAAACACCAAATACAGGCGGTGCTCCCAATGATCTTTGGAAGGGCCAGGCGGACGCCCTTGCGGCATGGAATGAAGCGCGCAAAGAAAAGGACAATCTGATAATTCTCAACACGGGCGCGGGTAAGTCCATTGTGGGGTTAATGGCAGCCCAGAGTCTGGTCAATGAAGGCGTGGAGAACGTTCTCTTTGTTTGCAGTACGATTGACCTCGTCGAACAGACTGCGCGCGAAGCTGAGAAGCTCGGCCTAAGCTATACTACAAGGACTGGTGGCAGTTATTCCAACGATGGATTCGAAACAGGTAAATCATTCTGCATAACGACCTACCAAGCGCTCTTTCTATCGACTTCCCCCTTTAAGAAATTCCAACTTGGTGGGATAGTTTTTGATGATGCTCACGTATCGGAAAGACTGATCCGAGATAGCCTCACTGTGTCCGTTTCGGCTGCCGATCATGAAGACTTATACAGCCGACTAGTCGAAATCGTCCGGCCAGAGTTCGAGAATATTAAGAAGGGGGACCATCTAAAGTTTGTTGTCGACGAGGCATCCGGCGGGACTACGCTATGCCCCCCTATGACAGCAGCAAGAAATTCTGCTGCAATCATCGAGGCCTTCAAAGCCTACGATTATCGGAAGCACAAAGATCTTCTGTTCCCGATGATTCAACTTTACGAGCACATTGCTTGCTGCGCAGTCTATGTGTCCTCCCGTGAGGTTGAGATTTGCCCACCATTCATTCCGAATGCTCACTTTGAGCATGTCGTGAGCTGCCCAAGGAGAATCTATCTGTCTGCAACGTTGGACTATCCAACTGACTTCATAAGAGCATTCGGAACCTCCAAAGTTAACAGAATCGAGCCCAACAATGATGCTGGCAACGGTGAACGGGTTATCATACTTGGCTCTCTGCTCGAGGACCCTGACGGAAAAATAGATTTGGCCAACCGCCTGAAGGTGGAATCGAAAGTCCTCGTTTCTGTACCCAGCTATAGAAAGGCGGGGGTATGGAAAGAAGTGTGCAAGCCGCCTTTGGTGGACGACTTCTCAGAAGCTCTGAATGATTTCCGCAATAGTGAAACAGGTGCATTCTGTTTGGTGTCTCGGGTCGACGGAATAGACCTTCCACAAAATACTTGTAGAATTATGATCATCGATGGGAGCCCAAGTGGCTCCAACTCTCAAGAACGCTATCAAGTTGAGGCTCTGCAAATGTTGAGCCAAAACGCTACAAAAACGTCAACTCGTCTGACGCAGCTTCTGGGCAGAATTAACCGTGGACGAAGTGACTACGGGGCGTTCATTATATACGGCCACGACCTGAATACGTGGTGCAAGAATGATAGAAATATCGCTCTACTCCCGGCGTTGATTCGAAAACAGTTCCTGTTGGGAGCAAGTTTGCAAGACCAGATAGGTGAGAAAAGCAACGAGCAACTGGTTGAGCTGTTGAATGACATCCTTGGAAAGGGTGAAAGTAAGGTTCGCGACAAAGCTTGGCTGGATTTTTATGGTGAAACTATCGATGGCTTAGAGGTTAGTGAAGACTCAATAAACTTGGTACGAGAGCGAGAGGACAAGCTGGCAACTGGCGCGTCGGCGGAAAGTGAGTTCATGAGCTACCTTTGGCATGGGGATAGTCAAAGGGCTAGACAATCTCTCATGTCAGTTGTCGACAATATTGCACCCGTCGACTCAAAGCTCGCAGGTTGGTATGATCTCTGGCTTGGTATGACCTACGAAATGGATGGAGATTTGGGGTCCGCCTCGACGCACTACTCACGGGCCAGATCAAGGCTTACGCCAAGGCTCAATGTTCCTCTCATTAGTAAGTTCGACACCGAGCAGGGAGAACTGGACGCCGAGAACCCTGTGCAACGGAAGTTGGCGGACTTGAACATGAAGGCCGGGAACCCGTTCTCGAATTACGCGGCCTCACTTAGACGTAATATCTCAATCGTAGGAAATCGATCAAAGTCGTCCAATGAAAGGGAAGAAGCTTGCCGCGTCATTGGTGAACTCCTCGGCTTTGAAACGGCTAGACCTGACAATGTTTTCAAGAAGGGGCCAGACGTCGTCTGGAGCTCGGAAGAGACCAAGGAGCTTATCGCGTTCGAGCTAAAGACCCAAAAAAAAGAATGTGATACGACATACAAGAAAGACGCAGTTGGGCAATCTCTTAATCATATTGAATGGCTGCAAGAGCATTATGATGGATACGACTTCAGCGGAGTGATCGTGCTGGGCCCTCTGGGTGTCGTGAGCGGCAACGCCTCTCCGGGCGATCATCTGTTCCTAGCCGAACCAGATGAGTTCTGTGAGGTATGCAACGGCTTTGTGGCGCGTATCGACGATCTGGTTGGCAGGACGCAGCTTGAACGTTGGCACATGCTGAAGGAGCTCGGCATGCTTCCAGAGTATCAGATTGGCGGTTTGTCGGCTGCGTTCTCGCGCAGACTACTCAAGTCTTTTATGTGAAAATCTAGTCGATGTAGTTGGCAAAAGGTGAAGGACCATATTTTAGAGGTCCTTCACAGTCCGGTCTCCGCAGCTCAGTCCGCGCCGCTGTTCTTTGCCTGCCGATCAATGCTGCACGATGCTATAAATGACCGCTTCGGGATGCAGCACCATCGCGACGGGTGACGCGTCGAACGGCAGGTCTGGGCCGATATGCGACCATCCGTCATTTTGGACGGGAAGCGGAAGTTCGCTGCAGTTGTTCGTATCAAGTATCAGAAGGTCAGAAGTAGCCGTTCAGCGACCGAAAACATCCAACCACTCTTGCTGCGCTATTCAACCGAGGGCAGGATTGTGCGGTCGTGCTGGTCAAGCGAAACATTTCATCCAGCCATTGTTTCGCTGCAAGGCAGCTCTTAAACATAACATTGAAGCGCAAGCAGAGTGTCGAGGAGCCTATGGGGCAAAGTATTGCAATTTTAATTGGAAACACTCTGTACAAAGAGTTGTCCAACCTGGCTTGCTGCTCGAACGACGTAGCAAAAATGCGTGAAATCCTAACGGCAACTCAAAAGTTCAGCCAAATTGTCGATTTCGTAGACCAACCAATTTCGCAAGTTAAAGATAGAATACGTCAGTTAGCTGATCAGGAAGAAGCAATCGAAGAGGTTTTCTTCTATTTTACTGGGCACGGCCTGTCGAATTCCGATGATTTCTATATGTGTTTTGAGGGGTTTAAGGAGACTTCGCCAAACTTAACCGCGCTGTCCCGGACAGATGCACATGAGATTATTCGACAATTCAACGCTGAGCTTTCGGTTTTTGTAATTGACGCCTGTGAGGCGGGGCGTAACCTGATAAAAAATGACTTACGGGTGCTCACTTCTGAGCTGAAGACGGGGTTTTCGAACTTCGTCCAATTTTCCTCCTGCACCGAAACCCAGTTTTCGCTCGCGGGGGACAAAATCAGCCTTTTCACAGATCAGTTTATTAAGGCCTGCCTGCAAAAGGAAGAAGGCATCATATACTACTCGGATGTAGAAAACGCGTTGAGAGACGCGTTCTTGCACCAAGACGGGCAAACTCCTCACTTTATTCGCCAAGGCACGTCACAGGAGAAGTTTTGCAACGATGCGAGCCGACTCGATGAGCTTCGAGAGATGCTTTCTGATAGACTTGGAACTCAACAAGAAGTATCCGCGCCCCCTGTGGCAGTTCTTGATCTCGCCAAAGCTGCAATCCAGAGGATAGAGGCCCAAGTGCCTACAAAAGAGAAAGCGCAGGCATTTATCAACGGCGTTTTTGACGAGACCTTGGGGGATTCCAACCTCACGCCGGAAGTGACTGAATTCTTCGAAATTCGAACTGTCAAGCACGATGATTTTGATTATGTGCAGAACAAGCGAACAGTCGTAGGCTTGCTGGAACGTCGAGGGGGCTCTGACTCATTCGTTGAAAGCGACGTGGAAAGAAAGAAAAAGCGACAACCATTCAGCGGACTTGGCTTCAATGCACTCGCAGCGCTTGGCATGCCTGACGACTACGATGAGACCTATAACTTGTTCAATCGCTGCGGGCTGGAAGCAGTCCACGTTGGCATTTACTTCGAACCTAAATTTATGGCCCTTAGTCGGGTGTTTTCAGAGATTGTTTTTTTACCACGCCTGACGGAGTGTTTGATACTGACGTGCAATTCCAAAGAACGCCGATCCGGCTGGGGTTCTTTCAACGAGTACGAAGGTACCAAGAAGTGGAAGTGGTCTCACCATGCTTGGTCGGATGATCCAGCTGATGTTGCTCAGAGGTACGTGTCAGACCCATTCGAATACACCAAAGAATACATTCACTCATTTGGGACAAGTGAGAGTTGAATGGGATGTGCTCTTGCCACTCGAACTCCGAATGTTCTGCGCGATGAACGAATGGCCGCAATAAGTGTACAGTGGCGCGGTATCCGTCGATCATTGAGCGTCAGCTTTGGGCCGCTTTCCCCATCCCCCCTCAATGGAAATCTCGGCTTGGAAACAATCGCTTAGCCTGCTCCCTCGGATGACGGGCACGGGGCGGGTAGCGCGGCGGTCGTGGCGCGTCGTCGGCTTGGGGCTGTGTGACGCCGATGGCATCGTCGAGCGGATGGCCCAGCTCCGAGAGCTTGTGCGACAGGTCTTCGATGTGATCGGCGATGAGGTGAACAACAATACCCTCGCGCTCCAACCGCCCTGTAACGCGCAACAGCCGCCCGCCCATGACGGTGCGGCGGAAACGCTCGTAGACCTTGGGCCAGACCACCACATTTGAGACGCCGGTTTCGTCTTCGAGCGTCAGGAAGATCACGCCCGAGGCTGTGCCGGGGCGTTGCCGGGTGATGACGAGACCGCAGACGGTGGTGCGGATGAGCGGCGCCATTGGCAGGCGGTCGTGCGGCGTCAGGCCGGGGAGTGACGGACGCAGAAGCTCCATTGGATGGGCGCGCAGCGTCAGGCGCAGCGCGACGTAATCCTCCACCACTTCCTCGCCCAAATGCATGTTGGGCAGGCTCACTTCGGGTTCACGAATGCCCTCACCATCGAGCGGGTCGGAGAACAGCGGTAGCGGCTTCGGGGCGCGAATGGCGCGGACCTGCCACAACGCATCGCGACGGGTCAGCCCCATGCCGATGAAGGCGTCGGCCTCGGCCAGTCGTTCAAGCACGGAGGGCGCGACACCGGCGCGGAGCCAGACGCTTTCCGGGTCTTGATAGCCGTTGCCACGCGCCGCTGTGATCCAGCCTGCATCCTCTTCGCGAAAGCCTTTGATTTGACGAAATCCAAGCCGAAGCGCCAGTGCCCCGTCGGCGCGGCGCTCCAACTGATTGTCCCAGTCGGAATGGTTGACGCAAACGGGCCTTACCTCGACACCATGGTCCCGCACATCGCGCACGATCTGCGCCGGGGCATAGAACCCCATCGGTTGGGAGTTTAGCAAGGCACAGGCGAAGACCGCCGGGTGGTGGCATTTGAGCCAAGACGACACATAGGTCAGCATGGCAAAGGCCGCCGCGTGGCTTTCGGGAAATCCGTAATCGGCGAAGCCTTCGATCTGCCCAAAACAGGCCTCCGCGATCTCTTGGCTGTAGCCATTCCCCATCATGCCGCGCACGAAACGGTCGCGGTGTTCGCCGATGGTGCCCATGCGCCGGAAGGAGGCGAGAGAACGTCGGAGTTTGTCGGCTTCTTCGGCGGTGTAGCCCGCGCCGACGACGGCGATCTGCATCGCCTGTTCTTGGAAGAGCGGCACGCCGAGGGTCTTGCGCGTGACCTCTGCGAGCGCAGGGCCAAAGGGTTCGGGTGCCTCCAATCCCTGACGCCGTCGAATGTAGGGTTTGACCATGCCGCCTTGAATGGGGCCGGGGCGCACAATCGCGACCTCGATCACCAGATCGTAAAACGTGGCGGGTTTCATGCGTGGCAGAAAGTTCATCTGCGCCCGACTTTCGACCTGAAACACCCCCACCGCATCGGCGCGTTGCAGCATCTCATAGGTCGTGCGGTCCTCTTGCGGCACCGTTTCGAGGGTCAGGCGGGTCTTTTCATGCGCGTCTAACAGATCAAAACTCTTACGCAGACAGGTGAGCATCCCGAGACTGAGAATATCGACCTTGAGAATGCCAAGCGCGTCGATGTCGTCCTTGTCCCATTCGATGCAGGTGCGGTTTTCCATCGCTGCGTTCTCGATGGGGCAAAGCTCGTCGAGACGCCCGCGCGTGATGATGAACCCACCGACATGCTGGCTCAGGTGGCGCGGAAAGCCGATGATCTCGCCGATGAGTTCAATCGTTTGCGCCAACCGCCGGTCTTTGGGATTGAGGCCCAGTTCTTTCGCCCGCTCCATATCCGCGCCGGAATTGGTCAGCCCCCAGATGTCGCCCGAGAGCCGCGCGGTGAGGTCTTGGGAAAGGCCCATGACCTTGCCCACTTCGCGGATCGCGGCGCGGGTGCGGAAATGGATGACGGTGGCACAAAGCCCCGCGCGGTGGCGGCCGTATTTCTCATAGATCCACTGGATCACCTCCTCGCGGCGCTCGTGTTCGAAATCCACGTCAATGTCGGGCGGCTCGCCACGATGACGGGAGATAAAGCGTTCGAACACCATACCGATCATGTCAGGCGACACGTCTGTGATGCCCAGAAGGTAGCAGAGGATCGAATTGGCCGCCGAGCCGCGCCCTTGGCAAAGAATGCCGCGAGCACGGGCCTCCCCAACGATGTCATGGACGGTGAGAAAATAGGGTGCGTAACCCAACTCGCCGACGAGGCTCAGTTCTTTTTCCATCAGATCATGCACACGTTGTGACGCGCCATGAGGATAGCGGCTTTTGATCCCCTCGCGCGCCAATCGGTCGAGCCGGGTCTGAGGTGCCTCGCCCTTCGACATCTCGTCGGGATATTCATAACTCAGTTCCGAGAGATCAAACCCGCAGCGTGCGTCGATCTCCAAGGTTCGTTTGAGCGCGGCTGGGTGATTGCGATAGAGCCGTGCCATATCAGAGGCACCTTTAAGACGGCGTTCCGCATTGGGCAGGGCGCGCGTGCCGATCCGATCGATGGTCAGCCCTTCACGCAGACAGGTCAGCACATCGGCGAGCCTGCGCCGCCGCCCGTGATGCATGAGCACATCGCCAACCGCCACCATCGGGGTCGAACACCTGAGTGCCAGCGCGGCGCAGGCATCGAACCACGCCTGATCGGAGCCGTCATAGCGCGGCGCTGCCCCGAGAAAGACGTGACTTGGGTAACGGCGTTGCAAGCGCTGAAGGGCCGGTTGAGCATGGGATAGGTCTTTTGGTGGCAGGGCAATGAGGATCATCCCCTGACATCCGACCTCTAGATCGCGCAGATCGAGATGACACTCGGCCTTTTCCGCTCGCCGCTTGCCCAAGGTCAAAAGCCGCGACAGACGATGATAGGCGGCGCGGTCCGTGGGCAGCGCCAGCCATTCGACGGAACTGTCGCGCAGCACAAGTCGGCTGCCGACGATGAGCTTCGGCAGCTTTGGAGTTAGCGGGATGGGGAGGTCTTGCGGCGCCCCAATCTCTTGTCGTGAACAGGGATCGACCTGATGGGAGGAGCGCACGCGAAGCTGTGCGGCGACCTCTTCGCGGAGTGTCTTGAGCGCCGAATAGGCCCGCACAACGCCCGCGAGCGTGTTGCGGTCGGTGATGGCCACGGCCTCTAACCCCAGCTCTGCGGCGCGCAGCATGAACTCCTCAGGATGCGAAGCGCCTGTGAGAAAGGTGAAGTTCGAGGTGACGCACAGCTCGGCATAAGAGGCGGGCTGGGGATGAGTATTTGGGGCATAAAGGAAACTCATGCGAATTCCCCCTGCACGAACCAGCCGGGGTTTTGCGGCGTGTGATAGAGCCAGAGGCGGCGTCCTTCGCGGGTCTCGATCCGCCAGTAATCCCGCACACCGGAGCGCCACGCGTCATCCGGCAGCCACCATTCCGGCGCGATGCGCTCGGGGCCGATGGCGCGCCCGGTGGTCAGCGACATGCGGCGCCAGCGGAACCGTGCGGGCGGCTCTGCACCGTATCCTGCTATCGGTTCGGGCGGGAACAGGCGGATAGGGCGTGGGCGCAGGCAGGACCATGCGCTGTCAGGCGCGCTGAAGGCGGCGGGCGCGATGGAAAAGCTGCGCTCGAGGATATGGCTGTCGGCGGGGAGGAAGCGTTGGATGTTTTCCAGCCCGATGCGCGTGCCGATGCGGGTGACCAGGTCGTTGAGCTGATCGGGGGACGTTTGCGCGCTGCCGATATGTTGCACGGAGAGCGGTTCGACCTGTGTGGCTTCCAGCCGGATCTGATCGATGCCAAAGCCCGCGTCCACCTCGCTCACCCCGCGCTCGAACAAAGGCAAAATCCGATGCGGGTCGCGCATCGGCGCGGCGAGGCGCAGCTCGACTTGTTGGTTGCCCTGATCGACGCGGCGCAGGGTGAGTGTCAGGCGGCGCGCGCCCATTTCATAGCGGTTGAGCTTGTCACAGAGCGGGGTCAGAAGCCGCGCGGTGAGGCCCATCACGTCTTCGGTCAGGCCGATGGGCTCCGGCAGGCTCATGCGGGTCGCGAAGCGCGGCGGCTCGGTCTCGGGCATGACGGGTTCGGGGATGTGGCCCATGGCTTGGTCGAGGCGCAGCAGCAGGTCAGGGCCAAAGCGACGGGTCAGCGGGGCACGGGCCGCTTCCGCCAGATCGCCAATGCTGCGCAGGCCGAGGCGTTGTAGGGCTGTGACCATTGCTTCGTCCAGACGCAGCGCGGCCACCGGCAGATCGGTGAGGGCTTCCTCTCCCGTCCCGTAATGCGCAAGGGCCCAAGCCGCGCCTCGGGTCTCGGCGCATCCCAAGCGAAGCGTCAGCCCGGCCCGCATCGCACGGGCTTGAATATCCGCGAGCATCTCCGCCTCGCCGCCCCAAAGATGGGTCGATCCGGTGACATCCAGCACCAGCCCGTCCACCCCATCGCGCCCCACCCAAGGGCAATAGCGCGTCGCCCATCGACGCAGCATGGCGAGAAACCGGGCATCGAGATCGGGGCGCGCGGGCTGGCTGATCAGGTCGGGGCAAAAGGCGCGGGCGTCAGCAAAGCTCATACCGCGCGTCAGGCCAAGCCGTTCAGCGGTCTCATTGAGGCAATAAATCCGCTCGGTGTTGTTCGACTTGAGCGTGATCACGAAGGGGCCATCAACTGGTCGCGCGCGCAGAACCCGGTCGCTCGCCAACCGGGGAAACCACATGCACACGACGCGTTTTTTGATCCCATCGAACATTCCATGCCCCAAGCGTTCCTGATTTGTTCTTTTTAATTTCCCATCGCATCAGAGTCGAGGCTTCGCTGTGTGTGTCAAAGATCGGCGCGGCATGCCAACGGGTCTCGGCGGCATTCGACCCCATGCCTTCGGGGATCAGGCAAAGCCCCGTGGCGCCGCCCGCCTTGGCCGCGAGTTGCAACCGCCGTCCCTCGCGCAGATTGAGAGGGCGGGTGATCTCAATAACGACAAAGGGCAGCGCGCCGTCTTTGAGGGCCTCTTCGGCCACGGCGAGCGCATCGGTCTGATCCTTGGGGCGGGCCAGCAGCAGGCGCGCCGGGTCGAAGATCGGCAAAAGCCCCTGCGGGGTGAGCGTGTCAGAGAGCCAACTTTCACGGATCCACAAGCACGCCCCCGCAGTAGCCATGGCGGCAAAGCTCATGGAACCGGGGCCATAGACCTCATGCACCCGCGCACGGCGCAGTGGAAAGACGGTGTGAATATCGACTCGCATGAATGGAACGTAATGGGAACATCCGCATTCGGCAATTGGGCCTAAATTGGGAGGCGATGTCCAACATGACGCTCAGCGCCAAACAGGGCTGACACATCCCAGAACACATGGTACGCAGACCTATGACTTAGATTTTCCATCTCGCTCGCACGCCAACACGGACTTCTCCGTGACCGGTGTCGTGCGCCGATGAAAGGAAAAATCTATGGATCGCTCTAAACTCCTGCCACTCCAAGGCCGTCGTTTCGACGTTGAGACACTGCAATACGACGCGTTGAAATTGGCGCAACAGGCCGACAAGGGACCGACATTTTTGCGTCATCATGGCAGGATTGCCTATGTCGTTATGACAGAAGACATCTTCGATCAACTCTGGCCCGATCCGCGCAGAGCATGGAGCGTTGATGAAATGCCGCTGCACATTCTCCAGCTCTTGGAACAGAGCTTGCAGGACGCGTTGTCCTCGACAGGGGAAGATTCAGATACTTAAGAAACATATCAATGAGGCGCTGGCTGTGGATCGTCAGCGCCTCAATGCCTCGCGCCTACAGGGAGCATTCAGACCTGTTTGCATCGCTCCTCTTCAGCGGAAATATGCCGTTCTTGCTCAAGAAGCGGGCCTGCGCCTCGGATATGTGGGTTCCGCCAACTGATGCCACCCGCCCGGTTGCGCATAAGATGTCCCTGTACCCAATGTGCTCTGCGTTTGGAGCGTTCCCCTTCGTTTGCTTTGCTCTCACTGTCAGTCGCTTCAAGCTGACGTTTTCCTAGCTCGCCCAGACCGACCTTGATAATGGATTTATTGGGCAGTGCTCGACCTGACTTTTGTGCCCTTCGCCTTTCTGCGCGCGGATAGGCTGGCACTTCCTCTTTTTCCAGCATGGCCTTGTGCTCGAACAGGATTGACATGCCAACAGCCATTGCCAAGAAGCCAAAGCAGAGACGCTTTTCCTGTTTAATGGCAGCTTCTTCGGTAACGTCATCCCCATTCGCCTGAGCCAGAGCAAATGTCGGCGAATGCAAGATATCTACCGACGCTCCTCGTGATCTGAAGATCAGCAGGTTTGGAAATAAGCCATTTTTGTTTACATGATAAATTTGAGTGTAAAGCGTATCCTCATCTTGGGTGATCAGCGCGGCAGGCCAATCCCCCACTTTCGGTTCTGGCACGGTCAGCAACATCGCCGGAAACGGCAGACGCACGGAGCTGAACATGCTGTCGAGACCGTCCCTTTGCATTTGAGCCGAAAGGTTGCCCAGCATCATCTCGGCGCTTTCATCAATCTGGTAGACCTGCGCAATATCGAAAATCTCACGTTGTCTCTGCCCATGAAATTCAAGGGATTCGAGTAAATCGGGAGCGAGTGAAGCCCGATCAATGCTTTTTAAGTGGAGCAGAATATTCGGATATAGATCATAGAAATGAAGCAAGTTGGCGAGCATTTTTCGGACCTTCAAGTTTAATCAGTCAACCCTATGACCTTAAATTGCACCGTTTCAAGCTCATCGCCGAATTCAAATTCGTTGCGCTTGGCGCAAAACATCGTCTCTGATGTGTTCAGGCAAGTCGCGGGGCGTTTTAACATCAACCCTTATGGCAAGGGCCTCTTCCAGAGCTTCCTGCAAACCTCCCAGATCGAATAGAGTGGTGCCCGGCAACGGGTCCACCAAAACATCAAGGTCGCTTTGCATGGTGTCTTTTCCCGTAAGCGCAGAGCCATAGATGCGAGGATTTGTGACGCGATACTGTGCCACCAGAAGACGTATGATTTCCCGTTTCTGCCTGAAAACCTGTGAGGGTCTTGTTTGGGTCATAGCGCTTTCCTCAACCTCTTTAGGTCACCGACAGCCGAGCACGATCATGGTAAATTATGAAACCTCCATCCTCTTTGTCTCAATGACGCTGGTTTTCTGAATTTTGCAAATGGACGACGTCATGCAGTCCTGACCCAAACGGGCCCTTGGATTCGATAGGGGGCGAAGTCTGGTTAGCGGGACACTCCCCCTGTTTAATGCGACTTGATGCTGGGCGGCGCAACTGCGCCGTCAAGCTGTTCACCAATAATACCTGTGTGGCTTACGCCCGTCTGGCCAATTCATGTCCTCTGAGTCAGCACCTTTGACGACGCATGCTGCCAGCTCTTTTGTCCGACGCCTTGTCGGCCTCGTGTGATAAAGTTTGTCATGCCAGCGCGGCCAATTTTTCAGCCAAAGGATGCTGTTTGGATTTGTCGCAAGCCGACGTTCTAACGCATGTGAGGAATACCCTTTCCTCATAGCCATGCGCGACCGCTTGCATTTGTAGTGGGCCATTATTGTAGCCTTTCATGTAGTTTCGTTACTACATGGCACCCTCCATTGGTTTATTGGTTTCTCGCCACAGCCGACCCGATTGATCAGAAAGGCAGTCGGCCTTGTTAGCGGAAAGGGCTTTCAAAAGCAATGGGTAAGAAGGCTTCTGGGCTGGACCTCACCAACCGGCGACGGCCAACCCGCTCAATCTAAGGCGATTAACATAACACCCCTTCAGCGACGTCGTGCTTTGTTACAGTATCGCCAATCACCCGGTGGTTGCGAAACCTGCCGTTCGAGACGCGGTTCGGTGACGACCGCTAAGCGGGACGGAGCGGACTTTTGCTGCACCTGCGCCAATGTCCACTTTTGAAAAATCATAAGCGGTGTCTGATGCCGCCTAACACCACTTACCAAAATCTAGCAACTAGGTAGGGTCGACGCGCCGGTTATGAGGTGCAACTCGAAGCATTCCATCTTGCCCGTGCGAGAATTGTACCGCGCTTGATAAAGCTTGAATGGACGGTCCGAAGATCGATTGACCAATTTCGGTTCAATTATCTGAAGAGCTTTGACCTGGTCGGACATCTTTACGTTCATACCGAAGATTATTCCTTCGAGAGTGTCAAAGTCATACGTGAAAGTGCGATCTTCAGGTTTATCGTGTATGCCTAAGTTGTCATGCAGTACGACGCGGCGCTCTTCTTCATGCCGCCAATCTGGATGTTTGCTAAGGAGTGGAGGCAAGAAACGATCCCAGTGCTCACCACGCCATTTTTCTGTAGCAGTTGGGTCCGTGAGATGACTTGAAAGTGCTGATACCTTTCCATCGTCATCGGTGAACCAGCTATCCATCGCATCTTTTTGTGAAATTCGTCCAAGGTTCGAGAAAAACTCTAACTGAGGGTGCTCAGAAGTGTAATTCACAGATCGGAGTGCTAGGTCCTGTCGTTCTCGAAAAACTCTACTCTGTTCGCCTCGGCTCGCTTGGAAACCTCTCGCACCATTCAACCGTAGGGTCTGTTGATCCGGATCGCCCAGCTTTCTAAAAATCAGACAGCAACCATTGTGCTCGTTTGCGTAGTAGCTCCACATTGCAACGTTGTCGTGACGCTCAGAAAAGCAAGCTACGTACCAAGACGGATAAACCAGTTTCAATAGGCATCTGAGATACTCAGAAGGGAAGTCGAATATCAGGCTTTGTTTTTTATGCGAAGCAGTTTCAGCGTTGTTGAAAGCGGTATGAAGACCGATGCCTGCACTGGCCCTCTCTTGTACTTCGAAAACGGCTTCCAACACAGCCTCACCATGATCCTCTGCCAATTTTGGAAGAAGGTCTTGCATCGCGCGAAGATTGGCAGCCATACCTGCTTCATCGAATTCCAAGCTATTTCTGGCTTCCATAAAGCCTTGGTCAGACATGGCCTTCTGAATTATCTGTAGCCAGTGAAAATGCACGAAGCGCAAATGCTGCTTTAACTCAGTGAACGAGATATCACGCTCTGCGCCCGCTAGGAAATCCAGCAATGTAGCGTGCAGTTCGGTCTGCTCGACGGACTGGATGCATTGCTTCAGAAAGTCTCGCATTTGAGGCGTTGGAACGTTGTCTAGGGTTTGGAAAACACTGATCGCATTCGGGTCCAGTGTCTCATTATCCCTATGTAGCAATGCTTGGGTGATGCGGTTTTCCAAACAGATTACGTAGTTACGAAGAAGATTTCGCCATGTAACGCGATCCCCACGCCAAACAACTCTACGCAATCCTTCCATTGGATCGTTCAAGCTTTCGGCGGGCGCGAAATAGATACTTTGATTTTTGAGTTCAGCACGCTCGCCGAGTAGTGAATTAATTGAGCGGTATCTAAATATGTTCCGGTCAAAATCAGGCTTTGATGTCATAGTTCAATTCTTACACAAAAAATCGCGATCTGAAGTCGCTATCGGCTCATGCGAGGCGCAAGCAGTTTGAGCTGACAACGCGCAGGCAAAACAGTTTAACGATATCGCTGCTGATTAGTATCTCCATACACGAATTTCACCACTGTACGATATCCGCGACATCTCTAAGTAGACATTGAGCCGCCTTAAAGCATCGGTCGAAACGGGCTCGCTCCCGTCCTTCGCTGCGACCCCCGCGAAGGTCCGGTTTCCAATATTCGATCAGCTTCGAACCTTCATGACACGGACAGCTATATCGCTGAAATTACACCCTGAAGTTCGTTTCCACGGTGATTTTTATTCATATTATCAATGTGTTGATAATTCTCCCGGCGCGCTTTTCTCTTTATTTTCGAATCTGATTCGCGCAAGGTGATTCGGCAGCAGATCAATATCTGCGATACTTGAGTGCCCCATAAACCAGACATGGTGGACGGCACTAATCAAACTAAGCACCGAAACGAAACAAGGAGGATATCTAGGGAGAAGAAAAAGGCTGGAAGGTCCAAGTTCCAGCCTTTCTAATCTCGGAAAAGCCGATGTCAGAGCCGACTTTGTAACCCGAGCATTATCTCCCACGCAGACTGAGTCAAGACAAAACCGCCCTTGAGGCGGCTCAATTCGCTCACCCTTACGAAACTTCAACCGCTCGACTGCGCGTCTTGCGGACCGAGGAGATATATTCAAATGAACAACAACGACTATTTTCGCGCGCCTTTGCCGTCGCGCGCGACGCGTAATGCCCCGAAAAGATCCAGAGTCGCGAACCGGTCAATATTGGTCGCTCGACTGCCAGCCCACGACAGGCCGATTAAAATCGTCGCGCACTCGCGGCTGGAACTTGGCTGCGCCCACTCACTGTTGGCGCGTCGAGATACATATGACCTAGTGGATCAACCGCCTGCCATCCGGTTTCGGCGCCCCGACGGGCGTTGGTCTACGCACACCTATGACTATTGGCACCATGGTGCGGACGGAACGACCACCGCGATCATCGTGAAACCGTTTGCAAAAACAGTGAAGCCGGGCTTTCGGGAGCTGTGCGAAGCGATCAAAGCCGCGACTCCACTGAGTTTTGCAGACCGTGTCGTACTGGTCACCGAGCGCAAGCTTCCCAGAGAATCCGTGTGGAATGCTGCGCGGTTCCACGACTATCAGCGCTGTGCTGACCCCGCGCTCGATTGTGAAGTTTTGGACATATTCCGCCGGGTGGGCCACGCCGTGACAATCTCGGAGCTGCAAGCGCAGTGTTCTCTGGCGGGAAGGCTCTATCAGGCAGCAATACGGCTTATTTTCAGAGGGCAGTTGATGTGTCTCGATCCGGGACGCATCCTTCCTAGTTCTCGTGTTGAGTTCGTGGGAGCAGGGTCATGACGATAAGATATACCCCTGATTTCACAACCGTCTTGGAAATCTCCGGCGTTGCCTATGCGCTTTTGACGCAAGATTCAGAAACTCTGACATATGCGCGTCTCGATCTGCCGGATGACAAAAGGGTATTTACTCACGTCGAATTCAGCGAACTTTTGAAACGTCTGGATGTTCGCTTACGCCCGCTCGAAATGACGACAGGCCGCAAAGCGGCTCTGGCGCGCACCGGCACAAGATATGCACACACCCTGCCCCCTCGCGCGCGCGAAAAACTATTGTGGAAAGAGGCTTGGGCAATAGCTGGGCTGGCCGCAATCGAAGCGGGAAAGGCGAACTGGACCGAAGCTTCGCTGACCAAAATCATCCCAGAGCTTTTTGCAGAAATAGAGGTGAGGCAAGCACGTCGGACCAAAGAAAAGCGAGCTGGACAATTGCGCCCACGTAGCTTCGAGCCCCCGTGCGCAAGATCGCTTCTGCAATGGATGCGGGATTACCGCAATTCAGGGCGCTCAGCCCTCGCGCTTGCGAGGAAAAAGGGATCAGGCCGGTTCGGATCCCGTTTCTGCGCAGAGACCAATCGGGTTTTGAACGACTGCATCAACAACTCAGTCAACATACAGCGCCTCAAAATTACCGAAGCATATAAAAACTGCCGGGACACTTTTGCTGAGATCAACGCGGAACGATCCTCGGCCAACCTCCCGCCGCTGCACCTCCCGAGCAAATCGACATTTCGACGGCGTGTCGCGAAAATGAGCGGCCACGAGCGCTATGTTCGCTATCATGGTCGAGAAGCCGCCCGGCGTCATTTTAGGTTTTATGAAAACGGCCTGAACGCCCTGACAATTGGTGAGCGGGTCGAGATTGATAGCTATCGGATCGACTTGTTCACAGTTTTGAGTTGGATGCAAAAGGCGCCCGTGTCGCCCGACGAGGTTCAGAAACTCGAAGCCATCCGTCTCTGGATCATCGTCGCTATAGATTGTGCGACCCGATGTATCGTCGGTTTCAAACTGTCGCTCACACCTACCACTGAAGCCGCGATTCAGGTCCTTTCGCAGATTGGTCGAGACAAAACTTCGATAGCCGCCTCTGCCGGTTGCCAGTCTGCGTGGAACCAATTCACGGGTGTCTCGGAAATTGCCGCCGACAATGGTGCAGAATTCATCTCGCCCGCGTTTCAACTGGCAGTCACCGATCTGTGCTGGACCATGACAAATACCATCGCCGCGATGCCTGAGCTGCGCGGGATCATCGAACGTCTGTTCCGCACGGTCGGGTCAAAGCTTTTGGCTCATCTCTCTGGCCGAGCCTTCAGCAATGTCGTGGAGCGCGGCGACTATTCGAGCCAAGCTCTCGCGGCTCTGGACGAAGATGAATTGGCGCAGGTTTTCCTGCTTTTCTTCGTGGATATTTATCACAACGAGCCGCACGAAGGACTGAACGGTGAGACGCCCGCCAATGCGTGGCGTCGAGTGATGCAAAATACCGGTAAATTGCCGGAGCCGGATCCAGTCACGGCACTGGCCGTCTTTGGCGTTCCCCTCGTGCGAAACTTAGGTCGCGGAGGCGTGGTTTTCTCAAGCATTCGGTATGTGAATGACGTCTTGCGCGAAAAGCTTTTGGACAGTGGAGGGCAGATTGCGATCCGCGTTGATCCTCAGGATTTGGGGTGGATCGCGGTCTTCGTGGGCGAGGAATGGCACCCCGCGTTTGCGACCAATGCCGCCGTGCGAGGCATGGATTATCTGACCTGGCGAACTCTGGTGTTGGAAGAGCGGGCGCGGAACCGAAAAGCGGCGTCGTTAAGTGAAAATACGATTATCGCCGCTCGGAAGAGGATTCGAAACATCAACGGAGCTGCGATGGAGCGCACTGGAGTGGCGTTGCCCATCGTGACTTCCGAGCTGCTACAGCAGGATCAACAGCAGCTGTTTATTGGTCTGAGCATCAGAGACAGCGTGGAAACACCGCCCATCACTGCGGTGACAGATGATGATCTGTTCTCCGACGAAATTGATGCAGGCGATGAGATTTCACGGCCTCTGCCCGATGAAGCTGATCAACCCGACGACGCGGATAGTTCGAACAATCAACACAGCGGAAGCTATCTCTGGCCCGAAGAGGGGGGTGAATAATGCGGATAAAAGACGAAGACGAAATCCGAAACTGCGTTCAGAAGTTGCAGAAGATTACAATTAACACGCCTGAATATTTCGCGATCAAAACGGCATTTGAGCGCCTTTTGCATCAATGCAGAGCCGGAAACACCGCTCGCCGCGTGGACGAAGTATATGGTTTGGCAATTCTAGGCCAGTCCGGGTCAGGAAAAACCAGCACCTTGCGCCGGGTCCGCCAGCAAGCCGAAAAAACGTTAGACCTCAAGCCGCATGAAGTCGTCAGCTTTGCTGTTCAATCGCCAGCGTCTATCAAGGGTGTCGGAGCGGCAGCTTTAGATGCTCTTGGCTACCCGCTTCGTGCAAACCGGACCGCCTTTGCAATCTGGCAGAAAGTGCGAGATTTGTTACGGGAAAATCGCACGTTGGTCTTGGTCGTGGACGAGGCCCAGGACATCATTCGCAACCAGTCGACGCGCGAGATGCAGGACGTGGTAAGCACT
This sequence comes from Celeribacter sp. ULVN23_4, assembly GCF_054788345.1. NCBI lineage: Bacteria > Pseudomonadati > Pseudomonadota > Alphaproteobacteria > Rhodobacterales > Roseobacteraceae > Celeribacter > Celeribacter sp. ULVN23_4. The sequence goes on from NZ_JBTVYO010000001.1 coordinate 745,141, forward strand.
CTGAAAACTCTCATGCAAATCGAGGGGTGGCCGGTCAGCATCATCCTCATGGGAGTGCCGCATCTTCCGAACGGACCGGGCTTGCTGGACCTGCTGCACTATGACCGACAATTGGCTCGACGCCTCCGGCCTATCGAGTTCTCGTCTCTATCTTTGGAGACTTTCGCACAAGATGCGCCTGTCTTGATCAGCAAATACGCTGCACTGGCTGAGGTCCCGATCTCAAACAGTTTGTACGCGGACCAATTCGTCGAACGTTTGATATATGCTGGTCACCGACAGCTTGGGGTGACGCTGGAGCTCATCATCGAAGCTCTTGGATTTGCGATGCGCAATGGCAAACCCCTGTGCCGAGAGCATTTTCGCGAAGCCTATCGGCATCGCACAGGCGCAGTCGATGCGCTGAACCCATTCGTCACCGATAACTTCCGCCGTGTCGATCCCTCTAAACTTCTGGACGCCCCGGAACATCCTGATGGAGGGGGGACTTCTAAATGACACTTTCGCTGACCGTACCCCTGACTGATATGGAGCCCGTCACTTCGTTCCTGTCCCGCGTCGCGATGCGCAACCTGTGCGAGCGAGCGTCTTCGTTTTGCGCAGACGTCGGGCTTAGCTTCCGTGCAATCCTCCAAGGTGACGAGGATCAGATCAAGATGCTCGCAGACCTTGCCGGTGCCGACTATCAGATGCTGCTCCGTTATTCCGTTAAAAAGCAAGACCGCTACAAGGTCGCTGTCGCGGGTGAAACATTCGGAAAGAGGGCCTTTCAACGATCTGTTGTGCGGGTCTGTCCCACATGCGTAAAGGAGGGGCTGGATGTCGCACCTTGGATGCCTGCGCGACATCTCTCGTGGAAGCTTCCATCGGTTCACAGCTGCCTGAGGCATCAGCATCGTTTAATCCAGCTTCCTCCCACACAATTCACGGTCGACGCCTACGACTTTGCACGCAGGATTGGCCACAATCGGGATCTTATATTGGCCGAGGCAGCCTCGCCAACCGACAGCATACCGTCAGAATTTGAAAGATGGATCATTGAAAGATTGCGCAGCGGTCCACGAGAAACATGGATCGACTCTCTGCCGCTTGGGGTCGCGATGCGGACCTGCGAAATACTCGGCACGCTTTTGAGGTTTGGGTCAGAAACGCGGCTTTCTGCAGTGGATCCAGCCGAAAAGCAGGCGGCGGGACAAGCAGGGTTCAACGTTCTGCGGGACGGGAAAGCCGCGCTTAAAGATGTGCTGCTCGGTATGGTGCCTCCTGAGAATGGAGCACGTCAGAATTACTCAAAAATCTATGGTCCCTTTTACGAATGGCTCTCAGACCAAGACGGCGACGCAGGCTTTTCTCCGATCATGGATATTATGCGCGATGTAATCACGGACAATTACGTTGTTCGACCCGGCATGACTATTTTGGGAACGGTCATCGAAGAGCAGGCCAAATTTTCGCTCCATGGGATCAAGGGAAACTTTAAGCTCGGCACGAAGCGCATGCGAGACGAGTTACTGGCACGCGGATTAGCGCGAGAAGACCCCAGATGGCCTGACAACGTCATTCTGGACAGACCTCTTGATCGCGCACTCATCGACGAAATCAGTCGCAGCATCGAAGAGAATATCAATCTTCAAGAGGCTGCGCAGCGCCTCGGTCTCAGCGAAGAGCTGTTTCGCAAACTGGTTTACGACGGGCTGATACCTCGCCGGGGCTACCGCCAACTCAGAAACCACCAGTATGATCCCATATTTTTAGACCGATTTTTGGCAACGGTCACGCAGGGCGCCGAGATCATTGACAGCATCCCGGAAGATCATGTTTTGGCCTTGCAAGCAGGCCAGATCGTCCGTGCACGAAGTTCCGAAATCCTGCATCTTTTGGCGACACGGAAGGTGCCATGCGCAGGGTTGCTACACGGCAAGACAGGATTGGCGGGGGCGATTGTTCACCTCGACACACTTAAAAATGCGGTGCAGACGATCTCATTCTCCGGGCTGACCTATCGGGAGATGTATCAAAAATTACGCGTCTCAAGTCCGACGCTGCGCTATCTGCTCGCGCAGGGATTTCTGACGACCTACACAGGCAAAAATCCGGCGACACTCATGGAGACCGAGATCATCCCTCAGGTTTCGATAGATGCGTTTTTGCAGCAATATGTGACCCTCGGCATGCTTGCGGAGGCATGCGGGCAAAACGCGAATTCCGTGCGGTTCCATCTGCTCGACGCTGGCGTTGAGAAAATCCCGATCAAACATGGGCTCGGCGCGATTTATCGGCGCAAAGAAGCTGAGGCGGTGCTGATCGAGCTGGGGCTTTTGCCGTCGCGATCAGTTTGAACCTATCTGTTTGCACGGTACAAAAAAAGGGCGGCCAATGGCCGCCCTTTTTAGTTGCTTACATTCATCTCTGCGCTTCTTGAGAGACTAAGTTTCAAAAGGAAATATTGACTGGCACAAGAGGAAGATTTCTTGACACGAGTAATTTTTCTCCATTTGTTTTCAGTGTCATAGAATGCCACCAAAGGCAGAATTCTATGACACGCTACAAATCATGGGGTACGCCCCATAGTTTTACCACTTTGCCCCCCATAGTTCTGCCTCTGGCTCATAAAGTAGGCACCTTGCCTCGTCAGATGATTTCGGGGGTCGAGCATCTTATAAGCTCGATCTCTTGTGAAGCTTTTTTGTAAGTATGGGCGGGGATCCTACTTTCGCTGCATTAGCAAAGAGTTAGACCTCGTGACGATAAAGCACCCTAGGTCGTGTGGACATTCTTTTGAAGAGTTTATTGTTTCGTGCGCGTCATGCATTACGTTTTTCACGCCCCTCAAACTGTTCATCGCGCTTGTTGCGTCTGCGGCACTCTTGCTGAAATGGAAGAACCTGATGCCGCATGCTTTCGACCCGGCACGGGCCTCCGGCCAGCCTGTCAAGCTGTTGCATTACAGGCTTTTGACCGCGATATTCATTGCGCCATCACCTATAAAACACAAAAGGCGAAACGCAGCTCGGCTTCGCATTGCGCTTTGCCCTATTGCGCGTTTGGGATGGCTTCCCCTACCGTAATAGCATATCATTTAAACAAATAAGACAGGGCTAGTTATTGGCAATGCTATTGCTTCGACATTATGAGCTGCTGGTTATACTGGCCGAAGAGTTACACTTCGGCCGGGCCGCAGAAAGACTTAATATTTCTCAGCCCCAGCTGACTCAGCAGCTTAAGCAGATGGAAGAGACGATCGGTACGCTCCTGTTCGAGCGCAACCGGCGCAAGGTGAGTGTCGCTCCCGCCGGGCGCATTCTTTTGCCGGAGGCCCGCGCCGTGCTGCGTCAGGCCGCGCGGGCGGAAAAGATTGCGATGCAGACCGGTCAGGGGATGATCGGTGAGCTTGCTTTGGGCTATATCGGGGCCTCACCCTACAACGGGGTTCTAACCCGCCTGTTGCGCTTGTTCCGGGAGAAAGCCCCGGACACGCGGCTCAGCCTCGCCCTTATGGACCTTGATCAGCAAATCCCCGAGGTGGCCGCAGGCAATCTCGATGTCGGCGTTGTCCGTCTGCCTTATCCCGACATGCCCGCCAATGTCGTCTCTCGCACGCTGTGCGAAGAAACGCTTTGGGCGGCTTTGCCGCTCGATCATCCATTGGCAAACCCGGGACTTCCCGTAAAGCTGACCGATCTGAAAGACGAGGCCTTCATCGCTACCCACCTGCCGCCCAACACTGGGTTTGCGGCGGCATTGCATCAGGCCTGTGCACAGGCCGGAATCTCCCCCGATATCGTCTATCGTTCACCACAATTCGCCTCGATCGTCAGCCTTGTGGCGGCGGGACTTGGGGTGGCCGTTGTGCCCGCTTCGATCCAGAACGTCCATATCCCCAATGTCATCTACAAACCGCTCGAAGATGTCGATGTGAAGGCGAACATATCGCTTGTGTACCGGGAGTCTCATGACAGTCCTGCTCTCGATCTTTTCCTCTCATGTCTCGACGAAACGCTACGCTGAAGGAGCCCTTCTTGACCTACGAACATTTCACCTCATACACCGGGATCTATCACGGCTACCGTGCCGCATCCGAAGGGTCGCCGACCTTGGTTTTCGCCAATTCCCTAGGCACGGACCTTCGGGTCTGGGACCGCGTTGTCGCGCTTTTGCCCGAGACATGGGGCATCCTGCGGCAAGACAAGCGCGGGCATGGCCTCAGTGACGCGCGGGATGTGTTGAGCGTTGAAACCATGGCGGATGATGTCGAGACTCTGCTGGATCACTATGGCATTACGTCCTTCACTGGCATCGGTCTGTCCGTCGGGGGGCTGATCATGCAGCGACTCGCCCTGCGGCGCAGCACGGGCATGACACATCTGGTCCTGTCCGACACGGCCGCAAAGATCGGCTCCCCGGAGCTTTGGAACCCGCGCATCGAGACCGTGCTGTCCGAGGGGATTGCAGCGATTGGCGAAACGATCCTGTCCCGCTGGTTTGCCCCGAGCTACCAGAAGACCGGGGATTTCTCGATGTGGAAAGCAATGCTGGAACGCACCCCGGCGGAAGGCTATGCGCAGGTTTGCGGCGCGCTGCGGGATGCCGATTTCCGGGAGGACCTTGCCCGCATCGCACAACCAACTCTCGTCATCGCCGGTGCGCAGGACAGTTCGACCCCGCCCGCGTTGGTCAAAGAAACCGCCGCCGGGATCAAACACGCGAGCTTCCATGAGATCGACAATGCAGGGCATTTGCCCTGCGTCGAACAGCCGGAGGCATTCGTCGCTCTGCTGCGCGCGCATCTGGGCGCTTGATCCCGAGACCGCACATGAGAAAGGCCGCCCCGAAAAGCGGCCTTTTTCTGTTTCACATCGAATACCTTCCGGGTCAGCCGACCGTGACACCGCCACAGACGTATAGGGTTTGACCGGTGACAAACCCCGCCTCGGGCGCGCAGAAGAATGACACCGCATTGGCAACATCATCCCCCGTCCCGAGACGTTTCACAGGAATGTTTTCAATGATTTCCTTGGTCCGGGGGGCCTCCGGTGGATTGTTGTTCCAGAACGCCTCCGTCGCAATCGGCCCTGGCGCCACGCAATTGACGGTTATGCCATATGGACCAAGCTCCAGCGCCCATGTCCGAGCCATGGACTGCGCTGCGCCCTTGGTCGCCGAATAGAGGGTGCGCAGGGTCTTGCCCTTGGTCACACGGCTTGTGTTCATCACGATCCGCCCACCACCCTGAGCTTTCATGGCGGGCATGAACGCCTGTGCACAGAGCAGGGAGGGGCGCAGATTGAGATGCATCAGCCGGTCGAAATCGGCGATCTCGACCTCCTCAAGCAAGGCCGGTTTTACGATCCCGACATTATTGACGAGACAATTGACCTCTTCTTCGGCGGCAATCTCATCACAGAGCGCCTTGGCGGCCTCTGCATCGCTGAGATCGACCTCGTGAAACTCGTCCGGTTCGGTCGTCGGTTTGGCAATATCAAGAACGATAGTGCGGAAACCATCAGCTTTCAGGCGCGCCGTGATCCGCGCGCCGATACCGCAACTGCCGCCAGTTATGACGGCCGTGCGGCGGACGTATGAGATCATGTATCGTCTCCACGCACGGACGACGGATGGCGGCACAGCGGCAGGACGCTGATGTCCATATAGGGATAAAGCGGCAGCCCCATCAGGACGTCATGCAGATGGGCATGGTCCCGACAATCAAAAATGCTGACATTTTCATATAGGCCAGCAATCCGCCAGATATGACGCCAGATGCCTTGCTGCTGAAGATCCTGAGAATAGGCTTTTTCGCGGGCCTTGATCTCTGCAGCAACGCTGGGATCCATATCGACCGGCAAATTGACGGTCATCGAAACATGATAGAGCATTTAGTCCTCGTTTAGCGTGTTTAATCCGTTCAGATAGGCTTTGCGCCATTGCGTGACGAAAACCCTCTCGAACAGATCTCCTTGGAAAAAGGGGTCCTGCTCGATGAACGCTTGTGCGTCCTTCCGGCTTTCGAGATCGAGCAGGTACACCCCGCCACTGGCCAGCTCTCCAGCGTCGTCGAGCTTGGCACCACAGGCCAGCAACAGAGACTTATTGGCCTCCAGAAACGCGAGATGGGCCGGGCGAAGCTGGATGCGCAGGTCTGCGCATCCGGGTTTGTCATAGGTTTCCACCATCCAGGGCATGTGCTTATGCCCCTGCCGTCATGAAACCCCAGATCGTGATGGTCCCGAGGAACACGATCGCGAGGTAGAACAGCACCATGACCATATAGCCCATCAGGTGTTTGAGCTTCAGGCCGGAGATTGCCAGAGCCGGCAGCAACCAGAAGGGCTGAACCATGTTGGTCCACTGATCGCCGATCTGCACAGCCAATGCCGTCGCCGGAATGGAAGCACCCAGTTTCTGCGCCGCATCCATCATCACCGGACCTTGGATAACCCACTGACCGCCGCCCGAAGGCACGAACAGGTTGATCAGGCCCGCCGAGAAGAAGGACGAGATCGGCAGGGTCTCGGCGCTTGAGATCGACACGAACCAGTTCGAAAAGGTCACGATCAAACCGGAACCCGCGAGAATTGCCAGAATACCAGCGTAGAACGGGTATTGGATGATGATGCCGCTGACGACTTTCACACCTTCGTTCAGGGCTGCCAGAAAACGGCTCGGGGTCATGAACAGGGTGATGCCGAGGAACAGGAACAACAGGTTGATGAAGTTCAGCGTCACGCTACCGCCCTTGGCCAGATACAGCACAACGTAAAGCAGACCGAAAAGCCCCATGCCGATCCCGAGAATCTTTGAGTGGTTCAGGCGTTCGGCCAGGGTCAGCTCTTTGATATTCGGTTCCGCCACCGGCAGTTCCGGTTCAGGATGCGCTTCAAGAACATCTTCCGGGTTCTTCGGGTGCAGCATGGCATTGAAGAACGGCAGGGTCACCAGAATGATCAGGTTCATGATGATGATATAGGGAGAGAAGATCGTCTCTTTGAGCGGCACCAAACCGATGATATCTTCCAGGAAATGGCCCGGCGTGTTCAGCAAAAGCGGCACGGAACCAGAGAGGCCGACACCGTAGACCGCAAAGCCTGAATAGCCTGCTGCGATCACCAGCGGATAGTGCAGCCCCGGCACCTTGCGCCCCAGTTTTTGTGCGATCAGCGTGCCAAGCACGAGGCCGAACCCCCAGTTCAGCCAGCTTCCGATCCCCCCAACCATCGTCGCAACGACCACCGCCACACGCGGCGAATTGATGCCTTTGACAAGGAAATCCATCAACTTATCGACCGCAGGTGTGCGCGCAAGAATATAGCCCGCCAGCAGAATGATCGTCATCTGCATCGTGAAGGCCAGCAGGTTCCAGAACCCATCCCCCCAATAGGTCGTCACCTCAAAGAAGCCCGCTCCCTGCGACACCATGGCAAAAATGACCGTCAGAGCAGTCAGAATGATCGCCACGACCAGCGGGTCGGGCATGTAGCGACTCACGATTTTCGTGAAAAAATTAGCGATTGAATTCAAGGTTTCCTCCCTCTGAGCGGGGTTATGCCCCAGCAAAATCCCCCATTGATATGAATTGCAAATCACAAAACTTTATTTATATTGTCAACAAATTTATTGCGAGGAGGGCGCATGAAACGCGTTGCGATCATCGGAGCGGGCATTATGGGAGTGCGCATTTGCAGGCACTTCGCACAACATGGAATTCCGGTTTCTCTAATCGACCCATCATCGGAAGCCCTTCAAAAAGCACAAGAAATCCTAAAGGACATATCACCTACGCCGCTCCTTGCGCAGGGCCTGCAAAACCTTCCCGAAGACTGGCGCTCTGCTGAGATTGTGTTCGAGGTCGTACCCGAAAGCCTCGCCCTGAAACGCCGTGTCCTGGCGGATATCGAAGCGTTCTTCGATGTTTCTACCGTCATCACGTCCAACACATCGGGGCTGAGAACCTCGGAGCTGACAGCCGGAATGGCGCATCCCGAACGCTTTCTGATTGCGCATTTTTTCAATCCGGCGGATGTGATCCCGGCCGTTGAAATCGTGCCCGGCGCAGAGACGACGGAATCCGCACTTCAGCAGGTGATCCGCCTGCTGCAAGACACTGGCAAAAAGCCCGCTCGACTTCAGGCCGACATTCCGGGCTTTATCGCCAATCGCCTGCAACATGCGCTTTTGCGTGAATGTTTCTACTTGATGGAAGCGGGCGTTGCGGATGCAGAAACCATTGATCTGATCACGCGCTATTCACTGGGCGTTCGTCTCGCCCTGATCGGCCCGCTTTTGCAAAGGGATCTGAACGGGCTGGACACACATCTGAACATCGCGGGCTATCTCTACCCGAATCTCGATGCGCGCCAGACACCCTCTGAGACCCTGTCGGACAAGGTGGCTTCAGGCGATCTCGGACGAAAATCGGGACAGGGCTTTTACAACTGGGATTCCGAGCAAAATGCCCGCATGGAACACATCGAGGCTTTGCTGCCGGAGGTAATCGCCCTATCCGCACAGACAGACACAGCCATACAGCACATGACGAAGGAGGAGTAAGACATGCCGCGTTGGGTGAACCGCCCTGAGGGGAGCAACTGGGGGGATTTTGGCCCCGATGATCAGCTTGGGACATTGAATTACATCGGCGATGCCGAACGTCTGGCCGCCGTGCAGGAAATTCAGCAGGGCCGCGCCTTCGGTCTCTCCCTGCCCTTGAACCTGCCCCATAACATGTCGCTCAACCCCCGCCGAAAACCGCCGCGGCTTGCGCCGACCTGTCTCGGCGAAACGCCTTACATCAACTACGCTCTGAACAACGTCGACCCCATGCTGCACGATGTGCTGAGCGACGATCAGGTGCTGTTATCGACCCAGTTCTCAACACAATGGGATTCTCTCGCCCATGTCGGTGCCCTGTTCGATGCCGATGGCGATGGGGTCGCCGAGCGGTGTTATTATAATGGCTTTCGTGCCGAAACCGACGTTGTCGGCGCAGGTGTGGAGGGCGGTCATGCTTCCTATGCCCGCAAGCTCTCGGTCAGCGAAATGGCGAAATCTCCCATTCAGGGCCGTGGCGTACTGATCGATTTTGTCCGGGCGTTCGGCATGGAGCGGGTCATTGTCGACCGCGCCTTGCTGGAAAAAGTCATTGCCGAGCAGAACATCGCCCTGCGCCGTGGCGATATTCTTGTGTTGCGTACCGGCTATGCGGAGGCGATCTGGGACATGAAAGACGCGCCCGACCCGGATGGGCTAGAGCGGACCGGGGCAGTTCTGGATGGCACGGACACCGCCTTGCACAGATGGATCACCGAAAGTCAGATTTCGGCCATTGCCGCAGACAATTACGCGGTCGAAAATCCGCACAGCGATCCCGCGGCCACCGGGTTCCGCTTGCCCTTGCACCATCTTTGCCTGTTCAAACTGGGGCTGCCTCTGGCCGAGCTTTGGTATCTGCGCGATTTGGCAAAAGCGCTTGCGGACGCACAGCGCAGCAGCTTCTTCCTGACCGCGCCGCCGCTTTATCTGCCAGGCGCGATCGGATCGCCGGTCACTCCTGTGGCAACCCTTTAAACTACGTTCTTAAAAACCTAGCGTGATCGGACCTGCCCTACTCCTAAAGCGTTTCTACTTAAACCTGAATCAGGGTTTGAGCAGAAACGCGGAGCAACGTCCAAGCGGAGCGGGCGTTCCGACTTTATGTGATAGATCAAGTTAAAGTCGAAACGCTTTAGTGGATTGATCGAGACAAATGGCTCTTTCTGTGGGCGAGTGGACCATGACCATGAGAATCCCTCTTACGCCCGCCGATTGCGCATCCGGCCACGCCGTAGAAGCATGTCTGGCGGTGTAAGGCATGTTTTCTGGGCGAAGACATTGATGGGCTGCTGCGGGAAAAGCCCCGTCCGCCCGACACTGACGCAGTCCGCGCTGTGGGCACAAAAATAAAAGCTTGCCGGTTCATTCTGGCAAGCTTTTGTTTTCGCATAGATTTGTGAGCCAGTTTGATCCGATAGATTTCAGACTTGCGTAGAAATTTCTACGTAAAAAACTGAAACCTCGGACTTTAGTCCGGGAAGAAGTCACCCAGCCACCTTATCGGCCTTTTCGAATACGTGAGGCGCGCGCTACCTTGAACTGCGACTTCTATTAGAAACCAATGGGTTATCTAATAAGGAGATTGTGCCATGAGTGGCTCCTACAAGCAATTGTACATCGAAGAACGGCGTGAAATCTCCCTTCCGGAGCTTCATTGCGCTGGTTTTTAGGTAGTTATTGAGACGGTCATGGCCGCATCTGGTCGCGGGTGCGGGTAAATCCAGCTCGTGGTGGGTTACGATGCCCGCCGCGTGAACTTTTGCAGCAGGGAAAAGAAATTCAGCACCTGAGGCTTGCGATTGTCGAGACGCGCGTGGGCCGTGAGGCTGGTGCCGGGATTGTGGCCTTCGTAGGGGCGATAGGTGACGCCGGAGCGCGGCGAATGCGACACGCTTTCGGGCACCACGGCCAAACCGACGCCGACGGCCACGAGAGAGATCGCGGTCTGATAATCCTGTGCGAAAATCTGGTCTTTTGGCGAAAAACCTTCCTCGGCGCAGGTGCGCAGGATGAAATCGGCAAACGACGGGCGCGGTCGGCGTGGGTAGAGCACAAAGGTCTCGTCTTTCAACGTGTGGAGCTGCACGGGCTTGGTGCTTCGGGCATGGGTGGAGCCATCGGGTAGCGCCAGAATGAGCGGTTCGCAAAACAGTTGTGCGGAGCGCAGCTCTTCGGCGCCGAACAGATGCGGGCGGGCGACCGCGATGTCGATGTCGCGTTGGATCAACGCGCGCTCAAGCTCGGCATTGTTCATGGACGACAGCGACAGATCGACATTCGGGTAATGCGAGCGAAAGGATTTGATCAGCGTCGGCAGTGGGCCGTGGGTCGCGGAGCCGACAAAGGCAATTCTGAGCCGCCCGGCGCCGCCTTGCCCGATCTGGGTGGCTTCGCGGTAGGCGCTGTCGAGATTGGCGAGAATGTCGCGGGCGCGATCCAAAAGCACCTCGCCCGCGTCGGTCAGACGCACCTGATTGCGGCTGCGGTCAAAGAGTTTGACGCCCAGCTGATCTTCGAGTGCGGCCACCTGACGCGACAGCGGCGGCTGCGCCATGCCGAGGCGCGTGGCTGCGCGGCCGAAGTGCAATTCTTCGGCCACGGCGATGAAGTATTTCAGACGTTTAAAGTCCAAGAGAGGCCCTCTGGCGGCCCCTTCAGCCCATTTTCGCGAGCGCTTCGACGAAATGCGGACGGAAGGTGGCGGGGTTTTCACTCATCGGAAAATGCCCGATCCCGTCCATCACGGCAAGGGTGGCGCCGGGGATCTGATCCGCGGTGCGTTTGGCATCTTCGGGCGTGCAGGTCATGTCGTAGGTGCCGACCATGATGTGCAGGGGTTTCTCGGTGGTGTCGATGCCGCCCAGTTTGCCGACGAGGCTGTCGTCCTTGGTGTAGAAATTCAGATCACCCCGGAACACGCCCGGTCCCGATTGCATGAACATCCATTGGGTGTTCCAGCGTTCGGCTTTCGGCCCCTGCGGCGCGATATTGGCGGACACCAAAGCGGCTCCCATTTCGCCACCATGGGCATCGGGGCGGTGGAACCAGTCGATGTCATACCACGCAGGCTGGAAATCCGAGGCCTCGATGGCGATGAAGCCCTTGAACGGCTCGGGATTGTTGAGCGCGAGTTGCAGTGCGATGCGCCCGCCCATGGAACAGCCCGCGTAGATCGGATTTTCCAGCGCCAGCGCCTCGACCAGTTTCAACACGGTCTCGACATAGACCTCGGTCGTCAAAAGATATTCCTCTTCCTCGAACCCTTCTGGCGGCAGGCTTTTGCCGTGCCACGGCATGTCAGGCGCGATGAAGCGGTAATTGGCGGTCAGTTCCGCATCGTTCATGATGTGACGCCACTGGCGGCTGTCGGCACCGGCGGTGTGAAAACAGATCACCGGTTGGCCTTGGCCCGCCTCCTCGACAAAAACGCGGTAGCTGCGGCCTTGGACCTCGATGGTCACATAGCGGCCGATGATCGGTTCATATGCAGGTTGCGCGCTCATGCTGTGGCCTCCTCTGGGCGACCAAGCGCCATGAATTCTTTGAAGAAACGCAGGTTTTTCACCAGCACGAGAATGTCGCCTTCGATCCGGCCACGCCCGGTTTTGACAAAGCCGAAGATGTCATGGAACGACGGCTCCGGGATCGGTTGCCAGAATTTGTCGAGTGCTTCGCCATCGGTGCGGATCGCAAACCGCCAGGGCGTCTGGCGGCTCGGCCCTTCGGTCACGTGCTCCAGCGCGCCACGGTGAAAGGCGAGGTAATATTCGTTGCCGTCGATCTCGATCAGGACGGTTTCGGAAAACAGCGCGCCGAGCCGCTTGAGATGCGGTTTCTCGGCCAGTTTCCGGCCCATGTCCTCAAAGCGGACACGCAGATCATGTGTCATGTTTGGTCCTCAGTCTTTGCGAGCGTATTTTTCGATCAAGTCGAGATCGGGCGTCACGCCCAGCCCCGGACCGTCCGGCAAATGCACCTCGAAATTCTCGTATTTGAGCGCGTTGCGGCAGAGATCTTCGATCAGGATTTTCGGCCCGAAATGTTCCGTGCCCCATTCGAGCGCGGGAAGCGTGGCAAAGGCATGCAAATGCGCCGCCGCCCCGACCGAGCTTTCCAACAGACAGCCCCCGTAGAGCTGTACGCCTGCCGCCTGCGCGATGCCTGCGACTTGTTTGAGCTGATGCACGCCACCGTGTTTGCACAGTTTCAGCGACAGGACGGAGCCCGCCGCGCGGGCGCAGCCGTCGAGCGCCTCTTCCAGCGTGAAGACGCCCTCATCCATCATGATCGGGATCGGTGAGCGCTCGGAAATCCGTGCCATGGCGGCCATTTGACCGGCGGGCAGGGGTTGTTCCACCAAGCTCACGCCAAGATCCGCGAGACGCGGCAGGTAGCGGATGAAATCGGCCTCGGACCAGCCTTGGTTCACATCGGCGATGATGTCCGTACCGGTCGGCAGGGCCTTTTGCAGCGCCGCCAAACGGTCCAGATCGGTTTGCGGATCGGCAAAACCCAGCTTGATCTTAAAGCGGTTGAACCAACCTTTTTCGATCATGCCCTGCGCTTCGTCGACCTCTTGGGCCGCGTCACCCGAGGCCAGCGCCCAGATGGCGGAAAAGGACGTGCGCCGCGCGCCGCCAAGAAGCACATGTGCGGGCACGCCAAGGGTTTTTCCGGTGGCATCCAAAAGCGCGGTGTCGAGCGCGGATTTTGCGGCGTAATTGCGTTTGCAGGCCCGGGCCATGTCTCCGGCGGCAGCTTCCAGCAAGCAGGCCGGTTTGCCGATCAGCGCGGGCGCCAGATAGGTGTCGATATTGGCTTTGATTGCCTCGACGCTTTCCTCGGACCAGCGCGGACCACCCAGCGTGGAGGCCTCGCCAAAGCCCTCGACGCCGTTGTCCAATGTGACGCGGACGAAAACATAGCCCTGATAGCTGATGGAGGTGTTCGACAGCTTGTGCTTGCGCCGGGTCGGGGCCTCAATGATCCAAGAGGTGACGGCGCGAATGCGCGTCGCCTCCATCAAGTCTCCAATGTGGGGCTGGCCGGTGAGTGGTTGTGCGGAAAGGGGGGTGTTCATGGCAAATCCCGGGTGCGCATTGGGGGAGAGGCACGATCTGTGCCGCTCCATTGATAGGAGGGGCCGAAACCCCAGGTGGTCTCAGATCACTCGGCGGCGACGCTTTCGATGAGCGCGTTGTCGCGGATCACGAAATCGAAGGTCATCACGAGATCTGTGTCGGCGCCCTCGGGGGCTTTGACCATCTCGCCGATGAGGTCCTCTTTCACGGCAAACACGCTGTCGTTGTCGAGATACTCGGTCGTGCTGTCATAAATCTGCGAAATCAGGGTTTTGTAGCCATCCTTCATGATCATGAAGTGTACGTGACCGGGACGCATCGGGTGGTGCCCCATGTATTTCAAAAGCTCACCGGCGGCGCCGTCATAGGGGATCGGGTAGGGCACCGGACGGATGGCGACGAATTCATATGCGCCATTCTCGTCGGTGATAAAGCGACCCCGCAGATTGAAGTCCGGCTGATCCGGGTCCTGTTGTTCGTAGAGGCCATTGGGTGCATCTTCCCAGACGTCCATGGTCACGCCCGGCACCGGGTTGCCATCGGTGTCGCGGATCGTGCCGGAGACGCGGACGGTTTCTTGGCCTTCGAAATCCTTCTGGATGATCGAGGCACCTTTCGGAAGCACCGGCGGGTTCTCGCGGTAGAACGGCCCGAGTACGGTCGAGATGGTCTCGTTATGGGTCGGTTTCTTATCGAGCATATCGGCCAGAACCTCGACTCCGATGATGTCGGATATCAGGATGAATTCGTTGCGCGCTTCGCTGGAAATATCGCCGGCGCGGCGCATCCACTCCATGGCTTCCAGCCATTCGTCATAGGTCAGATTGACCTCTTTCATGAACTCATGAACATGCTTGAGCGCGGCTTTCATGATTTCCATGTTGCGCGCCGGGATGTCCGTATCCATGGATTTGATAACGGCATCGGTGATGTTGTCGATCGTGATATTGCGCATAGTGACTCCTCCCGTCAGTAAAGCTGGCAGGGAATCTGACGGTGATCCCTCTCTTTCTCAATGCCTTGCGGGATATGTCGCAATACCTATTGGGTATTGCGATCCTTAGAAGTAAATCTCTTGGGTAAGGCAATGTGCCGCAGCCGGACGCTCAACTCTGCCGAGAGATTGGACATAAGCGGTCGGGAGCTATCGTGGAAAAGAGAGCTGGCCCCACTTTTGACCAATTTGCAGCCTGATTTTAGGTGGATCTTGGTTTCGTTTCAGACTGCCATTTTCTCAGGTTCGATCTTGGTCTCATAGACCTCTTTCGGGGTCAAGATGCCGTGGGTTGAGTGAGGCCGTTCAGCGTTATAGTAGGCCAGCCATTTCCCGATGCACGCTCTTGCCTCTGAGCTGGTTTCAAATGCGTTCAGGTAGACGCATTCGTAATTCAGCGACCGCCAAAGCCGTTCGATCATCCGGTTGTCGATCCAGCGACCCCGACCATCCATCGAGATTTTCACCCCGGCCTCGGTCAACGCGTTGGTCCATTCAAAGCCGGTGAACTGGCTGCCCTGATCGCCATTCATGATCTCTGGCGGGCCGTATTTGGCCAAAGCCTCTTTCAAGGCCTCAACACAGAAGTCTGCCTCCATGCTGTTCGACAACCGCCAGGCCAGGACCTTGCGGCTGTACCAATCCATGATGGCGACGAGACACAGGCCCCCACGCCGCCTCTTGCGCAGTAAGGAGGATCAGAAAACAGTCCGGGGGACTGTTTTCCCGACGTACACGGCGTACCCTGTGGCGGCCACACTTTTGCCCCTGCCGCTGCATGTATCGCGCCATCTGCCGCGATCCGTACCACGGCGTTTACAGGAACTGCTTGCCCCCTCTCGGCAGAGTTGTTGCACAAATCGCCTGCCGGGCAATGGATGAGGTCCATGAACCGCAGATGAACGGCGCTTCCGCCGACTGGCCGGTCATACAGACCCGACCGCGCACCCGCAGCAGCGCGCATTGCCGCCTCTGGCTCAACTCATGATCCGCGCTTACCATTTTTTGCACCAAAGATTTTGGGCGTCCCGAGCAGTTGACGCGAGGCGCTCGCCAAAAAAAACCGTTCCACGACCAACTGCCCGATCTTCGAATGCAGCTTCTCGATTTCGGCCTCAGATGGCGGACCTCATCGGATTTTCCGCGTTCAAAGGTCTGCGCCAGATTGGCAACCGCCGCGCGTTTCCAGCCGCTGATCATGTTCGGGTGAACGCCGTACTTCTTCGACAGCTCCGCGAGCCTCAGTTCCTCGCGGATCGCTTCCATTGCGACCTTCGCCTTGAAATCAGGCGAGTAGTTCTTTCTCTTTGCGACAGTACCGATCAGGCGCGATCCGCCAGACGTTTCTCAAGCACCCGATCAACGGAAAGATATCCGCCTCCGTTGAGCGCCAAGACAACGAGCAACCAAATCCACATCAAACGCTGATCCGCGATGATGGCGTCTTGGAAGCGATCAAAGGGGAGGCCGATGGCTTCTGCCCCGACGCCGTGCCCGATGATGTCGGTCAGGGTCATCACGATCACGAAGCCAATCATCGCCAAAGACGACAGCCGTGTGAAAAAGCCGATGACAATCAAGAGCGGCAGGATAAATTCGGCGAGCGTCCCAGCCCCGACGACAAGATGCGCGAAAAGCCCGAGGGCGGAGGCGTCATAGCCGACCGCTTCCATTTGCCGGGGAAAGATCTGGGCATAGGCGTTGAGGGACAGGGAAAATCCGTCGAGTTTGGTGAGGGCCGAAGACCAGAAGTAGTGCAGCAACACGGATGCGAACACGGCGCGGCCCGAGAGACCGACAAGCTCAGGAGCAATCGAAATCCGCGCGGTCTCAACACGGCGCAAAAGCGTCCAAAGCCGGTTCATGGCGGGATGCGGAGCAGAGGTGTCAGTCATGGATCAAATCTCCTTTGGAATGAGCGCGCCCACTGAGAAGAGACACGCGAATATGGCCGGGGCGTCGATTTTCGGAGGAAAGGCGCGGCCGAGCGGGACGCCTTTGCCCAGCGCGGACAGGACCTCCGCCGTGCCCATCGGGGCCGCGCAGATGCGCAACTCCAATGCGGGCCGGGCGATCAAGACCTCGCCAGTTGGAGCCTCCACCAAATCCGCCGCGCCAACATTGCGCGCCCAGATCGACAAAGCGGGATGGATCGTATGGATCACCCGGACCGCCGGATGCGGCAAGAGTTGCAACGCGTCCAAGGCCTCCGGGGAAAGACCGCTCAGGCTTTGCGGATCGAGTGGTGTGGCATCCTTGGCGTGATAGGCCTCCCGGCGCGCATATTCGAGACGCGCGACCTCCGGCAGATAGGGCAAGGCGGAGACGGGCGGGAAGTCTTGCAGCCATGCCGCAAACTCCGCGCCATAGAAGGTCATCAGCGGAGAGCTGGGCGGATGGTCGCGAATGAACTCCCGCGCCATGGCCGTGAAAAATTGCTCCCCCACCAGCTGGGCGATGACCGGAAAGCCCTCCGCCAGAGCCTCCGTCAACGAGACGGTGACATTGTTGCGGTAGACATCGAAACGCACCCCAACTGGGCCACCGCCCGGTGCAGAGGTCGCCTGCGGCGCGGGGCGCTCGGGCGTGAAAAGCGCCTCGGCAAATGCCGCCTGCCGGGTCATGCCGCCCTCCGCAGATCAAGAACCGTTCGCGCCCGCGCCGCTTCTCGCTCCAGCGTGGCGAAACCGGGGACGTCATTGTCCCATTCGATTAATGTCGGTCGCGGCCCAATCCGCGCGATGGTCCGCGCGTAAAGCGCCCAAACCGGGTCCGCGACGGGGGCTCCGTGGCTGTCGATCAAAAGCGGCGCGCCGGTCTCCGTGCTTTGCTCGTCATATCCTGCGAGGTGAATTTCACCCACATGCTCAACAGGATAGGCGTCGAGATAGGCCTCCGCCGATAGGCCGAGATTGGTCGCGGAAATAAAGACATTGTTGATGTCCAACAGCATCCCACAGCCGGTCCGCCGCGCCACTTCATGAAGGAAATCCGTCTCCGACATCGTGCTCTCGGCAAAGGCGAGATAGCTCGACGGGTTTTCCAAAAGCATCTGCCGTCCCAGAGCATTCTGCACCTCATCGACATGGGCACAGACGGTTTCGAGCGTGCGCTCAGTGTAGGGCAGCGGCAGAAGGTCGTTGTAATAGGCCCCGCCATGCGACGACCATGCAAGATGCTCGGAAAACTGCACCGGGTTGAGCCAGTCCATCAGGCTGCGCAGGCGTTTGAGATGTGCGGGATCGAGCGCGCCTTCGCCGCCGATTGAGAGGCCAACCCCATGCGCGGAAATCGGGAACCGTGCGGCAAGATCGGCCAGCATGGCGCGGCGGGGGCCACCCTCCAGCATGTAATTCTCCGCATGCACTTCGAGCCATGTGACGGCACCGGGATCTTTGAGATCATCATAATGAACGGGTTTGAAACCGATCCCTGCGGTGCAGGGCAAAGCGGGCGTATCCATAGCGGCCTCCTGTGAGGGCATTCCAATGAGGGAATTGGGCGCGCGGCGGTCAATCGCGCCGCGCGCCTGATGTGTGCAGCAACCCTGTCGGATCAGGACTTCGGCAGGTCGCGGTCGAGCGCTTCGAGGGAGCCCATGCGCGGGGAGCCGTCCATCATTGCGGGAAGTTCGATCTCTTCGCAGGTGCCAGCCGGGACAAGGGTCCATGCGTTGCCTTGGTAATCGACCTTGGACGTCCCTGCGCAAGTGGTGCCGGGACCGGCCGCGCAACCGTTTTCACCGGCCATGGCAACGCCGAAGCATTTTTCCTGCTCCGCGGCCTGTGCCGGCAGGGTCATGTGGGCCAGCCCAGCAGCAACGGCACCGGCGAGAGCGAGGGATTTGTGGTGTGCGGTCATATCTTCAATCTCCATGTAAGACGCAGATCTCATCGTCTGCACAGGAGTATTCGGAGCGCCGCCCCGCTTTGTTACGTCGCTCGCATCAGCGTGATCACTCGTGAAAGGACTGAAATATTTTCGACCCGCTGTAACACCGGGCCGCGCGCCTGCGTATACTGAGGTATGACAACGCAGGATCGCGAGATTGAAGAGTTGATGCGGCAGGGGCTTTCGGGGGACCGAAAAGCCTATGCGCAATGTTTGACGCGTCTCGCACCGCGCATGCGAGCGATGGCGCGCCGTGACCTGCCCGTCGCGCAGGCGCATGTGGTGGAGGACGTGGTGCAGGAAGCACTTCTGTCGATCCATCTCAAGCGCGGCAGCTGGGATCAAACCCGCCCGCTCCTGCCGTGGGTAAGGGTGATCATCCGGCATAAGGCGATTGATATGATGCGCTCCGTGCGGAGCAGCGCGCCCCATGAGCCGATCGAAGATCACGCGCATCTTGATGCGCCGTCGGTCGATCCTCTGGCGGGCCTGCATCTCGAACAGGCGCTCGCGCGTCTCTCGGATCGCGATGCGGCCCTTGTGCGCGGTCATGCGGTGGACGGTCTGGACGCACAGACCCTTTCCACGACATTTGATTTGGCCCCCGGCGCCCTGCGGGTCGCGCTTCACCGCGCGCTCCGACGGTTGGCGGAGGTGGCACGAAAGGACGAAGAATGGAAACCGATGAGCTGATTGCGGCCTTGGCTGCCGATGACATCCCCCCGAAACGCCCGCATCTTGCGCTGCGCGTGCTGGCGGGCGCTGTGCTGGCCTTTGCCTTGATGCTTGCGACGCTGGGCCTGCGCCCGGATTGGGCCGTGGCGGTCCAGTCCCTTCCGGTGCTGGCAAAACAGCTTGTGCCTTTGGCTCTGGCGTTTGTCGCGGGCGGATTGCTTTTCGCCAAACCATCGGAGCGGGTTCTGCCGCTGTGGCCCTTTGTGGCCTTTGGTCTGATCGTGGCCCTTGTCTGGGCGGCGATGGCGCTGTCGGGGCAAGACATCATGGGACAAACAGCATTCGCCTGCCTTGTCTCCATCCCGCTTCTCGCATTGCCCTTGGGCGCGGCTCTGTTTGCCGGGCTACGTCATCGGGTCGAACCCTTTCCGGCTCGCCACGGGTTGATTGCGGGGCTCTTTGCCGGGGCCGTCGCCACGACGATCTACGCCTTGCATTGCGACGAGGACAGCCCGGCCTTTTTCCTGCTGTGGTACAGTCTCGGCATCCTCATTTGCGGCGCGGTTGGCCGTTACGCCGGGCAGCGCTTTCTGGGCGTGTGACGTGGCTTGCAGCAGGCGGCCCATTGCAGCCACCACTAACCGACATGAGAACACCCCACCCGATGACGGATGGGGCGATACGCTTAGCGCGAATGTTTGATCTGAGCGGTCACGATCTCGTTGAGCACGGCCAAACGCTTGGCCTCCGGCTCCTGAGCGGCGGCATCCAGTGCTTCGATATCCGCTTTGAACGCATCAAAGTTCTGATCAAGCTCTTCGCCGGAAAGCGGCTGGCGTTCATGCCGATCAACAAAATTCTCGGCGCTGGTCGCGAGAAAGTAAAACGCGGCGGCGTGATCGGGTTCCGTCAACGCGCGCTCGAAGGCGGCTTTCGAGGCGGCGACATAGGCGTGAATGCCTTTGCCTTTTTCGGTGATGAGATCGAGGAGGAAGGTAAACATGAGAGTCTCCTTAAGTTAGAAAGTGAGGTGGCTGGCGCCGCCATGGGCTGCGGACCATGCCAGCGGGTCATTGAGAAACGCCGCGATTTCTTCGCGGGCGGCGAGCGTGAAGCGATCATGCGCCTCGGCGACGCTCAGGATGTCTTTCCACGTGGCCAGCGCATGCAGCCGGACGCCGGAACGCTCCATCGCGGCGCGGGTCTCGGGGAAGATGTCGTATTGAAAGAGCATGAAGACATCGCTGATTTCGAGGCCCGCAGCGCGCAAGGCTTCGCAAAACCGCAGTTTCGAGGCCCCGTCCGTGGTCAGGTCTTCGACCAGAAGCACCCGTTGCCCCGGCGCGGTCACCCCTTCGATATGAGCTTCCGGTCCAAAGCCCTGCGCGCGCTTGCGCACATATTGCATGGGAAGGCCGGTTTCGGCGGCAATCCACGCGGCGAACGGAATACCCGCCGTTTCCGCGCCCGCGATGGCGTCGATCTTGTCACGTCCGATCTCCGCGTCGATCACTTCGGTCGCGAAACGCATGAGCTTTTCACGCACCGCCGGGAAGGAGATCACCTTGCGGACATTGATATAGACCGGGCTGGCGACGCCGGATGACAGGATGAAAGGCCGCTCCCCGGCCACCTCCACCGCATGGATGTCCAACAGCGCGAGCGCTGTGCGGCGGGCGAAATCGGCGCGCGTTTCGGGGTTGAGCGGCATGGTCAGAGGCTCCTTCATGATGCGGCCTCCATATAGGTGGATAGGATGTCCACGCCTACCATGAAATCTTTGATTTCCATGGCCTCGTCCGGGTTGTGTGAGCCGTTGCGGTTGCGCACGAAGACCATGCCGGCGGGCACGCCCACTTGCGCAAAAATCGCCGCATCATGGCCGCCGCCCGAAGCCATTGAGAAGGCCTCGCCCGTGACTTGCTCCATCGCGTATTCAAGCCCTGCAACAAGGCCCGCGTCCATCAGCGCGGGGGCAACGGGCACTTCCGCCCCCATCTCAAACCGCACACCGCGCGAACGGGCGATGTCAGCCATCTCGCCTTTGAGATAGCTGCGCATCTGATCCAGCGTGTCGGCATCCTGCGAGCGGATGTCGAGGGAGAACGCGATTTCATCGGGGATGCGGGCAATGGCGTGGCGTGTCGGGTCGGTGCCAACGACGCCCGAGGTCAGGACAAGATCCTTGCCCGTATGCAGAAGGTGCTGCCATGTCCCGTCGAGCCGATGCATCAGCTCGGCAAAGGCCAGAACCGGGTCATGACGATAGGCACGCGGCACAGCACCGGAGTGACCGGCCTGACCGATGCAATGAATATCGCGATAGCGGAAATTGCCGCGAATGCCTGTGACGACGGCGGCGGGAATGTTGCGCTCCACAAGAAGCGGGCCTTGTTCGATGTGCAATTCAAGATAGGCCTCGATCCGGTCCAGATCACAGATCGGCTCTTGCGCCTTGATCGGCGTGGTGTCGATGCCAAGCGCTTCGAGATGCGCGCTGAGCGGTCGTCCGTCGCCTTTATGCGCCGCGTTAAACTCGCCCTCAGGCAAGCTGCCCGTCAGCATTTTCGAGCCAAGATAACAGGCCCCGAACCAAGCGCTTTCTTCGCCGCGCATGGCCAGAACTTTAACCGGGCGCGACAGCTCGCGCAGACCCCGGCGGGCGGCGATCAGGACCATCAGCCCCGCGATGACACCCGCAAGCCCGTCGTAATTGCCCCCCATCGGCACGGAATCGACATGGCTGCCGATCACGGTAAACCGATCCGCATCCTCATGTGCGGGCAAGCAGAACAAGAGGTTCCGGCCCGCATCCTCAGTGACGCAAAGCCCCTCAGCGCGGGCACGTTCGGCGAGATAAGCCAGCGTTTCGGTCTCGATCTCCGAAAACGCCGGACGGCTCACCCCCGCCGCATCTTTCGAAAGGGCGCGAATGTCTTCAAACATCTCGGCGGCCAGATCGGCGAGTTCTTCGGCCCCGATCTTCTCTGAGCGATGATGTTTCATTCGAACACCCCGGCCTCGGGCGCTTTTATACTGCCGATGATCTCATCGAGAGAGGCAATGCCCTGTGCGGTCATCCAACCCTCAAGCTCGGCAATCAGCCGCGCCATGACGGTGGGGGATTGGAAGGTGGCCGTGCCGACCTGTACCGCACGCGCCCCCGCGATCAGAAATTCCAACACATCGTCGAGCGTAGAAATCCCGCCACAGCCGATCACCGGAATGTCGCAGGCGCGGGCGCATTGATAGGTCATACGCAGCGCGATGGGTTTGATCGCCGGGCCGGACATACCACCCATGACATTCCCAAGGCGCGGACGACGGCTGCTAATGTCGATGGACATGCCGAGCATGGTGTTGGCCGTCACAAGCGCATCCGCCCCGGCATCTTCTGCGGCGCGCGCCACTTCGACAGGCTCGCCCGTGTTCGGCGTCAGCTTGGCCCAGAGCGGCAAATCGGTTGCGGCGCGCAGACGGGTCACGACCTCATGCGTCGTATCAGGTCGCATGGCGAAAGCGTTGCCGTCCGCTTCGATATTGGGACAGGAGATATTCGCCTCGATGGCGGTCACACCCGGCAGGCTGACCTCAGCACAGAGACGGGCGAATTCGTCCATCGAATGCGCGGAGATCGACACCACAAGAGGGGCTTTGAACCCGGCCCAATAGGGCAGCATCTCGTCGCGGAAATAGTCGACCCCCTTGGACGGAATGCCGATCGCGTTGATCATCCCGGATTGCATGTCACAGACCCGCGGCGTCGGATTGCCCGCGCGGGTGCCGTGCATGATGGTCTTGAGCACATGCGCGCCCAGCACATCGAGATCGAAGACATCGGCGAGGTCTTCCGAGAAGGTGCCGGACGCAGGCATGATCGGGTTCTTGAGCGTCAGCCCACCGATGCGAGCGCTCAGATCGGCTGTTTGCAGGTCTTTCATCACATCGCCTCCGAAATCGGGAACACCGGGCCTTCGCGGCACACGCGGCGTTGAATGATGCGGTCGCCGACCCGGAAACTGCGCACGCAGGCCTGACACATGCCAAGGCCACAGGCCATTTGTTGCTCCATCGCAATCTCGCCGGGGATGCCGTGGGTGTCGCCAAGGTCTTGCAGCATGCGCAGCAGACGAGAGGAGCCACAGGTGTAGAAGGCATCCACTTCGCCCTTCGCGATCCGCGCCTCGATCAGCGGACGCAGCGCCTCAGGCGTGGAGCTTCCGTCTTCATCGTGGACGACGATCACCTCCGCGCCGTAGCTCTCGAAGAGATCGACCGACATGGCCAGATCGGGGCGACGGGCGGAACAGATCGCGGTGAGCTTGCGGCCCTTTTCCTGCGCCATGCGCGCAAGAGGCGCGAGGGTGGCAAGGCCGACGCCACGCGCCACCAGCATGAGGTTCTGCCAGGTATCCGGCATCGAGAACCCCTGCCCCAACGGGCCGAGCACATTGAACGCATCGCCGGGGGTGAGCGTTGCAAGACCACGCGTACCAGCGCCCGCGATCTTATAAAGAAACTCCAGCCGTCCGGCGGCTTTGTCATAACCATAGATGCTCATCGGGCGGCGCAGGAAAGGATGTTCGCTCTCCGGCGCGGGGCAGAGCAGTTGAAAGAACTGGCCCGGCTGGCAGTCGAGAATCGCCTCGGGCGCGTCCAGAGTGAGCAGGCGATATTCGCCATTCACAGGGGTATTTGAGACCACGCGACAGGTGGCTTCGGAACAGCGGGGCCGTAGCCCCTGCGGAACAGGGACGGACACAACGGTCGGAATGTGGGTCATTTGTCTGCCTCGGATTAGCCGTAGATCAGCTTGGGAATGAAGAGGGAGATTTGCGGAATATAGGTGACCAGCAGAAGCACGATCAGGTTCACCAGCACGAAGGGCCAGACCCCTCGGATGATATCCGCAACGGGTTTATTGAGCGTTGAGGACGCAACGAAGATGTCGAGACCGAAGGGCGGCGTGATCATCCCGAGGCTGACGTTGAGCGTCACCAGCATCCCGAAATGCACCGGATCGATGCCGAAACTCATGGCCACCGGATAGAGCGGCGGCACCAGCACCAGAAGCGTCGAGTTCGGGTCGATGAACATGCCCGCCACGAAGAACAGCACGTTGACGGCGATCAGGAAGGAGATCTTGCCCGCGCCGGAGGCCTCCAGAAATCCGATGATCTCATTCGGCACCTGCGCGAGTGTGACGAAGAAGGAGATCAGCCCGCCCATCGCCAGCAGCACGAAGATGATCGAGGTGTTCACAGCACTGTCTTCGGTGATCTTGGCGAGGCCTTTGAGATCGAGCGCGCGGAACACGAACATCTCGACGAGGATCGCGTAAACCACGCTGACGGCGGCGGCCTCTGTGGGGGTGATGATACCGGAATAGATGCCGCCGAGAATGATCACCGGCATGCCAAGTGCCCATTTGGCCTCCCAGATGGCCTTGAATCGGTCCGCCCAGGGCAGGCGCGCATCATGGGTGACACCGTCGCGCGCGGCCTGAATGCGGACATAAACCGCAAAGGCGAGACCGAGGACGAGGCCAACGGCCAAACCGCCCGCGAAGAGTTTCGAGATCGAAGTGCCAGTGATCCAGCCATAGACGATCAACGTGATCGACGGCGGGATCAAAAGCGCGGTTTCCGCCGAAGAGACCAGAAGTCCAAGGCTGAATTTGTCGGAATAGCCCGCACGGCGCAGTTCCGGGTAGACCATGCGGCCCATGGCGGCCACCGTGGCAGGCGCGGAACCGGAGACCGCACCGAACGCCATGCTGCCGCCGACGACAACGTGCCCCATACCACCCTTGGTGTGACCAACAAGGGCTTTGACAACGCCAATGAGTTGGCGCGCAATCTGGCCCGACCCCATGAGGTTCGCGGCAAAGATGAAGAACGGGATCGCCAAAAGCGTCGAGTGGTCGATGCCGCCAACGATCTTCTGCACCACCGCCGCATCGGGGAGGCGGGCGTAGAACGCCTCTTTATAGGCCAAGGCCGGGATGCCCAGAACGAGCAGCATTTCGAACCCGGCCACCAGAAGGACGATGGCCAGAAGGATGATAAGTGCGAAGATCATTCGGAGACCTCCTGATAGCGGTCGATGAGGCCCAGAAGGCTCAGCCCATAGCGCAGGCCCAACAGAAGAAAGCCAGCAACGGGCGCGAGATAGATAACGCCCATAGGGACGCCAAGGGTCGGGGATTTTTGCCCGGACTTGAGCACGAATTGCACCAAATCCAGAGCCAGCCACGCCACGTAAAGGCTCATGCACAGGCCAACGAGATCAATGACTTTCAAAAGCACGGCGAGCACGGGTGCGGGCAGGCGCTCGCGCATATTGGTGATGCCCACATGCTTGCCCCGCTCCAGAGCCAGTCCGAGCGCCAGAAAGACCAGAAACAGGTTCATGATCCGCACCGCTTCCTCGATCCAGGCGAACCGGCTTGCGAATGTGCCGCCGATTTCACGGGTCACGACCGAGCCGGTGTAGAGAAACACCATGATCAGGAATAGCGCGATGAGAACGGTTCTTTCGACCGTTCGGAGCAGATTTAGGGCTTTCATGAGTGGGGCTTTCGATCACCGTGAAAAGAGAGGGCTCCGCGTCTCGGCCTGAAACCAAAACTGCGGAGCGGACGGACCCGGAGGGGAACCGGGTCCATCGGAGTTTAGAGCTTGTCGTAGGCTTCCGTGTAGATGTCGAGCAGTTTCTGACCTGCTTCGCCGGTTTTGGCGACATAGGCGTCGGAGGCCGGGCCAAACATCACATCACGAAACTCGCCGCGCTCAGCTTCACCGGCGACGCGCACGTTGGTGCCGGCTTCCTTGATGGTTTCAAGCGCAGCTTCGACAGCGGCGGCTTTGTGTGCGGTCAGCTCGGGGATCACTTCGGCGAAAGCCTCTTTGATGATCGTCTGATAGTTCTCCGGCAGGCTGTCCCAGAACATCGGG
Organism: Celeribacter sp. ULVN23_4; assembly: GCF_054788345.1. Classification (NCBI taxonomy): domain Bacteria; kingdom Pseudomonadati; phylum Pseudomonadota; class Alphaproteobacteria; order Rhodobacterales; family Roseobacteraceae; genus Celeribacter; species Celeribacter sp. ULVN23_4. Next base: position 771,327 of record NZ_JBTVYO010000001.1, read on the forward strand.
TTGAAGAGGATCACATCCTCCATCGCGCCGTGATCAGAGACCACGAGGTTCTTTTGCACCTCGTAGAATTTCATCGCCTTGATCGTGTCGAGCGGGTTTTCCTCGCCGTCCACAACGCCGGTTTGCAGCGAAGTGTAAAGCTCGCCGAACGGCAGCGCGATCGCGGAAGCGCCGAGGGCGTTGAACTGTTCGATCAGGATCGAGCTGTCCATCACGCGGAATTTCTGACCGGCGAAATCGGCAATCGAGTCGAGCGGCTCGTTGGAGGTGAACTGTTTCTTACCGTTCGGCCAGAGATCAATCGCCACCATGCCTTTATCAGAGAAGCTGTCGAGCAGCGCCTGACCGAAAGGACCGTCACGCAGAGCTGCGGCTTTATCGGCGTCTTCCGGGATCAGGTAGGGAATGTCGAGGATCGACACCAGCGGGTTGAAACCGCCGAGGAACGCTGCGGGAGCGACGGTGGCCTCAAGCGTGCCAAGCTGGACGCCTTCGTTCATCTGACGCTGATTGCCAAGCTGACCCTGCGGGAAAATCTGGAACTCGACCTCGCCGTCGGTGCGCTCGGACACAAGCTCGGCCACTTTCTCAAGATGAATGTGGCGGCTTTGCTGCGTGCTTTCGAGGTGGCCGATACGGGCCACATACTCTTGCGCGAGCACAGGGCTGGCCATAGTGATCCCCGCGAGCAGAACAGCGGAGAGGAGAGATTTGGTTTGAGGCATGAAACGCTCCCGGTTGTCAGGTTTCTTTATAAAAAGCATAAACTCCCGAAAGCGAACCCTAGGTCAATAAAAAAGTCTAAAAAATGAGACGAAATCTAAATTTGACCAAATGATTTTATTTTTTGATGAATATTTGAGCAAATTTATTCGGCTTTAAAACCTTCGCGCGCGATCAATTCCTGGACATGGTCGGCCGCCTCCCGCCCTTTCAGAGAGGTCTCCCAGAGTCGCTCGGCAATCCCTTCATGCAGCTCCAAAGCCTCAGGCGCAGAGGTGATGAGCCCCACACCAATACGAATGTTCGGATTATGCCCAAGGCGGAAAGGGCTGATCGTCAGGATCGAACGCCCGGCCTGTCGCATAATTTGGAAAGAGGTCGAGGGGATCGGCTCCCGCGCCACGCCGATTTGCACGCCAATATCGGGAGAGCGCAGCATTTCAACGATATGCTGCACTTCCGCGAGCGCCATCTGACGCCGCTGATCACGCACCTCCGACGCAAGCTCCAGATTGCCCTCAAGCCCGTCACGCAGGAATTTCCGGATATCCGCATCCGAAATGATCGAGGCGAGAAGCGGCCTGCGCTGCGCAAAGCGTTGTTTTCTTTTCGCCAAAATATCCAAAATTTTCGCCACGTCCTGACGCTCTGTGTCTTGCACGGATTCATTGAGAACGTCTTCCAGCACCGTATCATATCGGGCCGTTGTCACCAGATATGAGATCGGGCTGAACAAGCCGATGATCTGCTCGCAATCCTCTTCAATCTGCCGCATCCGCTCAAAAAAGCTCACGGCATTGTCGACATATTCAATACCGACCCCGAGCAGGCTGGGCAAAGAGACCTGCAGCTCATTGGAAATCGCGGAGAGCATGTCGATCTTGGATATCCCGCCCTTTTCAGCGCGGTACAAAGCCGCCCGCGAAATATTCAGCCGGGCTGCGAGATCTTCCGGAGACAGGTTGCGCCCAAGCCGGTGAGCTTTCAGCCGCGCCCCAATGTCTTGAAAACTGAATTTGGTCTCTTCCACAACACGCTCTTTCGAAACTACGGCACGTACCGCCACATAGGTCTTAAAATATGTGCACGCCACGATATTATCTCAATTATGAGACAATCATGCTTTTTAATATGTCGCAATAGGGGATGCAGACCAGAGATGGTTAATTTTGCGCCATCGCCGACACCAAGCTGGGCAATTCAAAAAAGTCTCTTCTCAATTTTAGAGATTAAGCTGGCATTCACTTCCCTCTGATATCCCCACGACGGGTGAATATGAGGTGGTGACATGAGCGGCAAAGGGAACGCTCCGATTATCATCAAGAAGAAAAAGGTCATTCAAGGCGGCGGCCACCACGGCGGCGCTTGGAAGGTTGCCTATGCCGATTTCGTGACGGCGATGATGGCGTTCTTTCTCTTGATGTGGTTGCTCAATGCAACAACGGAAAAACAACGCAAAGGGTTGGCGGATTACTTCAACCCGACCATCCCGGTGAACCGTATTTCCGGCGGCGGCGATGGCACCTTCGGGGGCGATTCCGTCTTCACCGAAGAAACCCTGTCGCAAAACGGCACCGGGGCCTCAAACGCGGATGCGAGCAACAAGACCTCCCCTCAGCCGACGCCGGAGACCGAACTGCAGGACGCCTTGGATGCCAAAGCCTTCGCAGAGGTGCAGGAATTGCTCACGGCCTTCAGCGGCGAAAGCATGGCGGCGGACGAGGCCATGCGCCACATCGTGACCCGCGTCACCGATGAAGGCCTGATCATCGAGCTTTACGATCTGGATGGGGAGCCGCTTTTTGCGGAACACTCCGCTGAGCCGGGCCCCGTCATGGTCCTCTTGCTCGGCATGCTGTCCGAGGTTTTCAAAATCGTGCGCAACGACATTGCCCTAAGCGGCCATGTTCGGTCTGTGCCTCTCGTCGTCGCAAACAACCCGGTGTGGGATCTGTCGACACAGCGGGCCGACAGAGTCCGTATGATGCTGGAACAAGAAGGCACGCCCACCAACCGCATGCAGCGCGTGACAGGTTATGCCGACCGCAAACCCGCCGTCGACAATCCGATGGCCCCCCGCAACAACCGCGTCGAGATCGTGTTGCTGCGCCATCAGGTCAGAAAATAGATCGCATTTTAGACGTTAGGCCGTCGTTAAGCTCACGTTGGCATACTGAAGCCAATTCTCTGGGTCCAGCAGCAGAAAGGCGCTCCCCCATGTCTATTTCTTCCTCGCTCAATGCCGGTGTGGCAGGCCTCTCTGCCAACGCCACCCGTCTCGCGACGATTTCCGACAATATCGCGAACTCTGCGACCTACGGCTACAAACGCGCTGAAACCGAATTCGAATCCTTCGTGATCAGCAACTCGGCCAATTCCGGCACTTACTCCGCGGGCGGCGTTCGGGCGAGCAGTTCACGTCTGATCGGGGAACAGGGCGCTCTGGTCTCGACCTCGAACGCCACGGACATCGCCGTCTCCGGCAATGGTTTCATCCCCGTCACGACCGAAGTCTCTCTCGACGGCACGATGGGGGACCAGCCCCTGATGATGACCACCACCGGCTCCTTCTACACCGACGCCGACGGCATCCTCAAAACCGACTCGGGCCTTGTCCTACTGGGCTGGCCCGCCGAGGCGGACGGCTCCATCGCCACCTACGCACGCGACACGATGACCGGGCTAGAACCTGTGGTCATCAACTCGAACCAAACGGCGGGCGACCCAACCACAGAGATCAACCTTGGCGTCAACCTTCCCGCAGAGGATGCGACCGACGCCCTGCCCTTGTCGGTCGAGTATTTCGGCAACCTCGGGACCTCCGAATCCCTCGACATCACCTTCACACCGGACACCTTGACGGAAAACACCTGGACCATGACGATCACCGATTCCGCCTCAAGCGGCGCGATCATCGGGGAATATACGCTGGTGTTCGACGACTCGCGCGGCTCCGGCGGCACATTGGCCTCCGTCACCGCCACCGCAAACAACCCGGTCGGGGCGGATTACGATTCCGCCGACGGGACATTGTCTCTCACCGTAGATGGCGGGCCGATCGAGATGACCATTGGCAAACCCGGTGATACCAATGGCCTGACCCAGCTCTCCGACAGTTTCGCTCCGACCTCGATCACCAAAGACGGCTCCCCCGTCGGCAATCTGACCTCGGTCGAAATCGATGATGGCGGCTATATCACCGCGACCTATGACACGGGCTTTACCCGCGTGATCTATCAAATTCCGCTGGTGGATGTCCCGAATGCGAACGGCCTCACCTCTCTCGGCAATCAGACCTATCAGGTCTCGCCTGACTCGGGCTCCTTCTTCCTATGGGATGCCGGTGATGGCCCGACCGGCACGATCGAGGGCTATGCCCGCGAAAGTTCCACCACCGATGTCGCCGCCGAGTTGACCGACCTGATCCAGACCCAGCGGGCCTATTCGTCGAACGCAAAGGTCATCCAAACGGTCGAATTGTCCTTCGCGGCGGCAACATCCTTGCCCGTGGAGATCATGCTCTGGGTCTTGTCGAGGGCCGAGTTGATGGAGTTCAGGGTTTGCAGCGCCACCATGGCGCCGTTGTTCGTCAAAATGCTGGACATCGCATAAGTTCCTTTCGTCTTGAGACGCATTTTGCGCCGCATGAGTTTTGAGACCCGCCCCCACGGGCGGTTTCAGGATCATCATTCTGACTGATTACGGATGACCGCTTCCGGTCGACCGTGCCACCCCCTCGGGATGCACTCTGATCTATGGAGCTAAAAGGATAAGAGTTTCCTAAGCTGCCTTCGTTTCTTGCTTTTAATTTGAGGCAAAAATTGGACAGGCGCTCAAGCTTTTCTCTTCATGGTTAATGGCTTACGTTCAATCTCCGTCGAAGTTCCCGCCGGACCGTAGGCGGTGAACCCCTGCGACGACTTGCGCAAAGCAAGGAGACGTTCACGCGCCATACGGACGCCTTTCGCGGAGGCGGAAAGCAGGCGTTTGTTGTGCTCCGCCCGCTTTTGCAGGTCTTGCAACACCTCCGGCGAAGCTGTCGTTTTCGCGAACAAAGGCAACAACGTCTCCTTGGATTTCAAAAGGCTTTCCAAGGCAGAGAAGTCGTTTTTCAAGATGGCGGCTTTCTCCTTGTCCAAAAGTTCGGACATGGCCGCGACCGGGCGAAACGCATCAAGAAATGCCATCATTCGTCTCCTTCAACGCATTGAAAATCTGTTCGGACAGGCCGATTCCCCCCGCTTCGACGATTTTTTCGGCCTGGGCCTGAACCAGAAAGGAGGCAAACTGATCCTCGCCCGCCCCTCCGCCAAACGCCTCCGGAGTTTTGCCAAAGCCCGCCGCTTTCAGCATCTCCGCCAGAAACGTCGCCTCCAGCTTCTCGGACACATCGCGGAGTTTTTCATCTTGCGACGATTGCATCCGCATGGATGACACCGACGACACGGCCAGCGGCGAGACAGAGAGGGGCATGATCACTCCAATTCGAACCATTTTTCGAGTCATACGCGCGATCAGGTAAAGAACTGGTAACTCTCTGCATGGATAGTTGCATCACGGCGAAAGAACTCCCGGATGCGCGACATGCAATTTCAGACTTTTGAACTTTTAAACACGGCACAGGTGGGCACGACACAGGTGAGCACGACACAGGTGAGCACAACACTTGGCAAGACGAAGGCATCGGCCCCTCAGGCGCCGGGCTCCGCGTCTGTGGCCCTTGGCCTTGCTGCGCCAATGTCAGGGAGCGTCGACACCTTCGCTTCTATGGTGCAATCCCTCGCAACGGATGATCTCACCGGGGGGCAGGCAACGACAGAGGCGGACACACGATCCTTTCCTATCAAGTCCTTCGGGGCGGCGAATCTGACATTAGAGCAGGGCGTGCCTGTGCATGGTCTGAAACGAGAGCCGGGAGAGGTGTTCGAGACTGCGTCATCGCCGGATATTGATCCCCCGTCTGGCGAGGAGGACACGTTCATCGCGGACATGCCGCACTCCGGTATCCTTCCGGTTTTCACGCCCCTGTCCCCTGAGCAAGATGCACAGCCGGACAAGACCCCCGGTATTTCGGCAGCGCCACGCATGACGGAGGACATCATGGCTATTGAGACGACATCAGAAAGCGTAACTCCGAATCCGACGGCGCAAACTGCCGATTTTGTCGATGTCACGACAGTTGGCCTTACTGTGGAGAGTGCCAAAGAACCCTCCTTCGACACGCATGCTCTGAGCGGCAAAAAACAGATCTCTACGCAGCTGTTCCCCCTAGGCATGGCGGACCCGTTGACGCCGTCTCAAGGCGGTCAGAACAACCCACCCCTTCCCGCATCGCCACGAACGGAAATAGGGTTAACGCAGGTGTCGACAACAGAGAGCGATGCCCCTCTATTCCCAGAGAACAAAATCGCGAAGTTCCAAGCCACTTCGACAGTAGGCTTTGAACTTCCTGAAACGTCTACGCAATCAGATCACCCGGCCACGCGTTCCCCCCAAACACGCGAGTCACAGGCTGACGGTGGTGGAATTAAGGTCACGATCTCAACTGAAATGGCTCAACCGGTTGCGAGCCGGGACGCCCCTCCCGCACGTCGGCAGCTGGACATGACCGATACAAGTGTCACTCCCGAACAGGATACCAAAGCGCATCAGCTGCACAGTCCGATCCCTCCCGCCGACACGGTCTCAATCAAGCATATGACAGAAGCCGAATCCGTTACGTCCTTCGATGTCACGTCGCGCCCTGATGAGGCATCAAAGGTCGCGGGGAATGCACCAACCGTTGACACAGCTGAGCCTTTAGCACCAACGAAAACCGAGGTCGGTTCCGCCAACCTTCCGATCATGGGAAGCGCCGCCAGTATGATACCTGAGGCGGGGGACGACTGGCGAAACCTTCCCGAAGACCTGCCGGGCATTCCCTCCCTGACCTCCGAACACACCGCCCACCGCGACGCCGCTTCGTTGAGCATGCCCACGCGCCTCGAATGGTCGCCGCGTCTCGCCGCGCAGATTGCCGAGGCGGCGCGGCAGATACCGGATCGCCCGGTCGAGATCACCCTGTCGCCAGAAGAACTCGGCAAGGTCAGGCTGTCCTTTCACCTCTCGGAAAACGGTGCGATGCAGGTGGTGATTGCCGCAGAGCGCGCCGACACGCTCGACCTGCTCCGCCGCAATGTCGAGAGCCTGAGCGGAGAATTCCGCGATCTCGGCTATTCCGACAGCGGTTTTACATTTCAGAATTTCGATCAGGGCGCGGGGCAGCAGGCCGCCACCTTTGAAGAGGTCCAGTCCTCCGCCGCCCTCCCGTCCGACCTGATCGACACAATGCCCCTCCAAACGCCCGTGCGCCTGTCGCTCGGGTCGTCCTCCGGCATGGATTTGAGGCTGTAAAAGGAACGCAAAATGGTTAACACGATCACCCCCGCAGCAACGACCACGACAAGCACAAGTGCGAGCAGTGACTCCGCTGCGACGCTCAGTTCGGATTTCGACACTTTCCTGAAAATGCTTACCGTCCAGATGCAAAATCAGGATCCGCTCAACCCCATCGAATCGACCGATTACGCGGTACAGCTCGCGACCTTTTCGCAGGTCGAGCAATCCGTGATCACCAACGATCTGCTCGAAGGCCTCTCGGCGCAGCTTGGCCTCATGGGGTTCTCGGAATTGTCCGGCTGGGTCGGCATGGACGCCCGCAGCGAGGCCGCAGCCTATTTCGATGGCAGCACGCCGATCACCCTCAGCGCGGGTTTCGCCACTTCCGCCGACACAGGGCTTCTGATCGTGCGCGATTCGGACGGAACCGTCGTGCAACAAATGAGCGTCACTCCAACCGAAGAGGCCTTCGACTGGACCGGGGTCGATGAGAATGGCGCGACCGTAGACGCCGGGCTCTACAGCTTTGAAATCGAAAGCTATTACAACGGCGACTATCTCTCCACCTCGACGGTCGAAAGCTATTCCCGAATCGTTGAGGCCCGCTCCGACGACGGGGATGTGGTTCTTGTGCTGGCCGGAGGCAACGAGATCGGTTCGGATGACGTCACCGCCTTGCGCGATCCGTCCTGATCCGCTTGCGGAGCAGGTCTGGCCCTCGCTAAACTCTGACGGTCCGCAACCTTGGAGCGCCCGCCATGACCTGTGCCTCAGACCATCCCTCGGGGGAGATTCAGGCCTTTGTTGCACGGCGCACGACCGGGCCGCTTCACTGGGCGCATCTTCCCGGCGGTCGGACAAACCAAAGCTGGCGCGTGACGGGCCCCGCCTGTGATTGGGTGGTCAAAAGATTTGAGCCCAGCCGCGCCAATGCCCTGTTTCCCAATGACCCGGAGGCCGAAAGCGACGCGCTGCGCCACTTGGCTGGGACGGGTCTCGCGCCGGAGTTCATCGCGCGGTTCGAGACACCAGAGGGCGTGTGCCTCGTGTATCAATTCTTTACCGGCACATTATCGGCGCGCACCGACGCGCTTACGCTTGGCGCGTTGCACCGGTTGCATGTTGTGACGCCTTGGCCCGGATTGCGCCGGGTCGATACGCGACCGGTCGCGCTTTTGGCGCAAGGTCTGTCTTTTCTGAACACTCTTGAGACCGCACTGGCGCGCAGACTGAAAGCTGACCGCCCGCAGCCCATCGAGCTGCCCGATGCAAAAGACGTTGTGCTTCACGGCGATCCGGTGCCGACAAATGTTCTGATCCGAGGCCGAGAGCTAAGGTTCATCGATTGGCAATGTCCCGCGATGGGCGATGCAACAGTGGATCTCGCCATCGCGCTCTCACCCGCGATGCATCACGTTTACGGGCGGGGGCCATTTTCCGAACAGGATCGCGAGGCCACGCTTGCGGCCTACCCCGATGCGCAAACCGTCGAGCGGTATCGGCAGCTCGAACCGTTCTACCGCTGGCGCATGGCGGCCTATTGCGCATGGAAAGCGGCCCAAGGGGAAGAGGTTTATGAAAAAGCCGCAGAGGCGGAACTCTGCGGCGTGTCCTTAACCAAATAGCACCATCGCGGCCGCGCCAAGACCGGCGGAAACCACACCGCCCGCGATCAGCCAGAGCACCTGCCAGCGGCTTGATGTCTTGGCCGGTTCTTCTTCCTGTTTGCTTTGCGCAATCAGAAGGGCTTCGGCGAGTTGCGGCAGGCGCGGGCCGAAACGGGCCAGCACCGACGCCGTATGCACCAGATCGCGCGCGAGGGCGCGGGGGCCGATGTTGGCTTTGATATATTGCTCGACCACCGGCTTGGAGACTTCCCAAATGTTGATATGCGGGTCGAGCGAGCGGGACACACCCTCCACCACAACCATGGTCCGTTGCAGCAAGATCAGCTCCGTCCGTGTCTGCATCCCGAAACGCTCAGTCACCTCGAAAAGATAGGACAACAGCCGCGCCATGGAGATGCGCGTCGCGTCCATGCCGAAAATCGGATCACCAACGGCGCGCAGCGCACGGGCGAATTCATCGACGTCGCGATCAGCAGGCACATAGCCCGCTTCGAAATGGACCTCCGCCACGCGTTTGTAGTCTTTTTTGATAAATCCGTACAAAATCTCGGCGTAAACACGTCGTGTATATTCATCGAGCATCCCCATGATGCCGAAATCCAACGCAATGATCTCGCCGTTCGGGGCGATCTTGAGATTGCCCTGATGCATGTCCGCGTGGAAGAACCCGTCGCGCAGGGCGTGGGTCAGGAACATCTGCAACACGCGGGGGCCGAGCACCGTGCGGTCATGGCCCGCCGAGATGATTTCGTCGATGTCGGAAGCGGTGATGCCATCGACCCATTCGAGCGTCATCACCCGTTTCGAGGAGAGACCCCAATCGACGGCGGGCACGGAGAAGCCCTCGTCATTGGCGGTGTTGGAGGCGTATTGAGAGGCCGAAGCGCTCTCCAGACGCAGGTCCAGCTCGCCCTGCACCACGCCTTCGAAATGCGCGATCACGTCGGTGGGGCGCAAACGGCGAGACGCCGGAGAGAGTTTTTCAATCACCGAAGCGATGAAATAGAACGCATCGATATCGGTGCGGAAGGCTTTTTCAATGCCGGGACGCAGCACTTTGACGGCAACCGCCTGGCCCGTGTCGGCACGCACGGCCTTGTGGACCTGCGCGATGGAGGCGGCGGCGACGGGTTCCGAGAATTCGGAAAAAAGCTCAGAGAGCGGGGCCTGAAGTTCGGCCTCAACGGACTTGACCGCCGCGTCACGCGGGAAGGGCGGCATCCGGTCCTGAAGCACCTGCAACTGCTTGGCCAGATCGGCACCCACGACATCGGGGCGGGTCGAAAGGATTTGTCCGAATTTGATATAGGCCGGGCCGAGTGCGGTGATGGCCCGCGTCACGGGCGGCAGCTCCGGATCGCCCTTGTAGCCAAGCCAGCGGAAGGGCCAAACAAGAGTGCGCGCCAGAACCCGGAAGGCTTTGGGCGCGTCGAGCGCATCCATCGCCTGCCTCATGGCCCCGGTGCGCTCCATGGTCGCGCCGGTGCGGATAAGTCGCCAAATGTTGTGAGGTCCGCGCATTAGAGTTTCCACCCGGAATGCAGCGCCGCGATGCCCATCGTCAAATTACGATACTTTACATTGGCAAAACCTGCGGTCTTGATCATTTGCGCAAATGTTTCCTGATCCGGGAATTTGCGGATGCTTTCGACGAGATACTGGTAGCTGTCATAGTCGCCCGCGATCGCCTGCCCCATGCGGGGGATGACGTTGAAGGAATAAAGGTCATAGGCCTTCTGCATCATCGGGTTCGGCAGCTGCGAGAATTCCAGCACCATGAGACGGCCACCGGGTTTGAGAACGCGGTAGGCCTCGGACAGCGCATCGGGGATGCGGGTCACGTTCCGGATGCCAAAGGAGATGGTGTAAACGTCGAACTGGTTGTCCTCGAAGGGCAGTTTCATCGCGTCACCAGTGACCCATTGCAGGCTGTCGGCCATCTGCTCGGCCTCGGCGCGTTTGCGGCCTTCGACCAGCATCAACTCGGTCATGTCGAGCACGACGGAGGTGGCGCCGGGGGCGCGCTTGAGGAAGCGAAAAGAAATATCGCCGGTGCCGCCCGCAACATCGAGAAGGTGTTGATCGGGGCGCGGCGCGAGCCAATCCATCATCGCGTCTTTCCAGACCCGGTGAATGCCCATCGACATGACATCGTTCATGATGTCGTATTTCGAGGCGACGGAGGTGAACACCCCATGCACCATCCCGGCTTTCTGATCCTCAGCCACATCCTTGAAACCGAAATGGGTGGTTTTGCCGTTCTCGCTCATCGCTCTTGAACCTTTCTCGAAACTTACCCTTCTTATAGGGCTCACGCCGGGCGTGACAATCGCATGTCGCCATAGCCGAGGATCAAAATGCCGGAATTGCCAGAGGTCGAGACGGTTCGTCGCGGGCTGGAGCCCTCGATGACGGGGGTCAAAATCATAAAGGCGGATGTAAACCGCCCGGATTTGCGCTGGCCCTTCCCGGAGCGGATGGCCGAGAGGCTCACCGGCGCGACGGTTTTGCAGCTGCGTCGGCGGTCGAAATACATCCTCGCCGATCTCGACAGCGCGGAAACATTGCTGATCCACCTCGGCATGTCGGGGCGGATGACGGTCTCCGGCGATCCGCTCGGGCAGTTCGTGCATGAGCACCCGGCGCAGGCAAAGCATGACCATGTGGTCTTTCACATGGAAAACGGCGCGCGGGTGACATTCAACGACCCGCGGCGATTTGGCGCGATGGACCTGATGACGACCGGCTCGGAGGAAACGCATCCGCTTTTGGCAAAGCTCGGGCCGGAACCCTTGGGCAATGCCTTCAGCGAGGATCATCTCATCAATGCTTTGAAGGGCAAGAACACCCCGATCAAATCGGCCCTGCTCGATCAGCATGTGGTGGCGGGTCTTGGCAATATCTACGTCTGCGAAGTGCTGTTTCGCGCGGGCATTCACCCGGCGCGCAAACTGTCCCGCATCTCGGAGCAGCGCATCGCCTCGCTGGTTCCGATCATCCGCGAGGTGCTTTTGGAAGCCATCGCGGCGGGCGGTTCCTCGCTCAAGGATTTCCGGCAAGCCGACGGGGAGCTTGGATATTTCCAGCACAACTTCCGCGTGTACGGATGCGAAGGGGAGTCCTGTGTGACGCAGGATTGTGCGTCAAAGATCAAAAGAATTACACAATCGGGGCGTTCCAGCTTCTTTTGCCCCAGCTGCCAAAGATGACTTGATCCCTTTTGAGCAAATGTTAGGACTCCACGAAACCACAGAACCGGAGGGCTTTCATGGCCTACAAGACGCTTCTTATTGAGACCAAGGATAATGTCGAGCTGATCCGCCTGAACCGGCCGGAGGCGCTCAACGCGCTGAATTCTGAATTGTTGGGTGAGCTGGCCGATGCACTGTGCAAGGCCGATCAGGACCCGAAAGTGCGCGCCATCGTTGTCACCGGCTCGGAGAAGGCTTTCGCGGCGGGCGCCGACATCAAGGAGATGTCGGAAAAGAGCTATGCCGATATGGCCAGCGAACGTCTGTTTGCCGATGACGCCGACCGGATCACCGCGACCCGCAAACCTGTGATCGCGGCCGTGGCCGGCTATGCGCTTGGTGGCGGCTGTGAACTGGCGATGATGTGCGATTTCATTCTCGCGGCCGACAACGCCAAATTCGGGCAACCGGAGATCAATCTGGGCATCATTCCGGGCATTGGCGGCACCCAGCGCCTGACCCGCTTCGTCGGCAAGTCCAAAGCGATGGAAATGATTCTGACCGGGCGTTTCATGGAAGCCGAAGAGGCGGAACGCGCTGGCCTCGTGTCCCGCATCGTGCCCGCCAAGAAGCTCATCGAGGAAGCGCTTTCGACCGCAGGCAAGATCGCCGAGAAAAGCGCCATCTCCGTTGCGGCGGCGAAAGAGACCGTCAAACGCTCCTATGAAATGACCCTCTGCGAAGGCATCCGGTTCGAGCGCACCAGCTTCCAAAGCCTGTTCGCCACGGAAGACCAGAAAGAGGGCATGGCCGCTTTCCTTGAAAAACGTGCGCCGCAGTTCCGCGACAAGTAAGCCTGTACAGGCTCTTATAGCCGGAGATTTGAAATACGGGCTTCCCTTTTCGGTGATTCTCGCCTAAAGGGACGCCTTACATGCGCGTGGAGCCCGCTTTAGGCTATGATATTCCTCCCCGAAAGGGTGGCGAGGCCGTGCGCGCAACCGAAATTGAAACACGACCTCCAAGAGGAAAAAGATCATGGCAAATACGCCCCAGTCCAAAAAACGCGCCCGTCAGGCCGTCCGCCGCAACGACGTCAACAAAGCCCGTCGTTCCCGCATCCGCACCTACCTGCGCAAAGTTGAAGAAGCCATCGCTTCCGGCGATCAGGCTGCTGCTCAGGCTGCTCTGAAAGCGGCTCAGCCGGAACTGATGCGCGGCGTTACCAAAGGTGTGGTTCACAAGAACACCGCATCGCGCAAAATGTCCCGTCTGTCTTCCCGCGTCAAAGCGCTGGCCTAAGTCAGACCTTATAAGATGACTAAGAAACGCGCCTTTCGGGCGCGTTTTTTTATGTCCAAATTTCCGATCTGCCGACAATTTCAGCACAACCAGAGAACGAATCTGCAAGGGGCGCGGCGCATAGCAAGCTTGGTGCAGAGCTGCCAATGCTCTCGCCCAATTTTTTCTCGAAGAGACGCGATCTGAGGCAAATACGCCACGTCATCTGCCACGCTTATTGAGCTTTTTGGATTCGGTTTCGGGAAAGGCAGAGTCAAGCGCGAAGATCGATTGCGCCGCCTCCAGCGGGATTGCTAGCTTGCCCATGCGATTCACGTCGTCTTGGGGGGACATTCAGGATCGTGTCGTTGATGACAAATTGATTTTAGCCGGAGAGAAACAGCTTCTTTCCGACAGGTTCTTTTTGTCTCTGCGCATGGTTGTGAAGCCTGTTTCGGATAGGGGTATCCGGTCTCAGGTGTCTGTATTTCATCCGCGCGAAAGCGTCGGAGGCGGTCCAGTCTGTCCAAACTATACCCGTACCGCTGTTTGCGGGCTTGTATCTCCGGGGGGTGAGGTCCCCGGTGCTGAAAGGCCCGAAAAACGGCTGGTACTTCAACATGTGGCCGGGCCGGCCAAAACCGCAGCGTTGTGAGGGTGTTGCGGGGTCGGTGAATTATTGGCTGCATGAGAGAAAAGACGACCTGAGGCGCAAGAGCCGTGGGATTTGCGGAATTTCCGCAGGGCCCCAATGCCGGAGCCATAAGAAGCCACATCCGGTATGGATAAAAACGATAATGGGTCGAAAAGAGACAATGAAAAACGATACGTGGGGACGTGTTAAGGAACAACTTCTTGAATCTGTAGGGCGCAGCAATTTCGCGAACTGGATCGAGCCGCTTGAACTGAGAACATTTGACGACGGCGTGGCGGTTTTTTCCGTCCCGACGAGCTTCATGGCAAACTGGGTCTCCCGCAATTTTGCAGATACGATCCTGTCGCACTTGAAAGCTGCGAACGCTCCGGCGTCGCGCGTTGAATTCAAGGTCGAGACGCATCAGAGCCAGCCCGCTGCCGCGCCTGTCGCAGCCGGGGAACCCAAGCTCAGCCACGCAGCTGCCGCACCGGAGCCGCACAGCCCGGCGCCTGTAGCCGCTCCGGCCGAGACGCCCGCTGCCGATCTGCCCGGCGCGCCGCTCGACCCGCGCTTCACCTTTGACAATTTCGTCGTCGGCAAGCCGAACGAACTGGCCCATGCCGCCGCGCGCCGCGTCGCCGAAGGCGGTCCGGTGACCTTTAACCCGCTGTTCCTTTACGGTGGCGTTGGCCTCGGGAAGACCCACCTGATGCACGCCATCGCGCATGAGATTCGTGTGCGCGATCCGAAAGCGCGTGTGCTCTATCTCTCCGCCGAACAGTTCATGTATCGCTTCGTTCAGGCGCTGCGCGACCGTCAGATGATCGACTTCAAACAAATCTTCCGCTCAGTGGATGTGCTCATGGTCGATGACGTTCAGTTCATCGCGGGCAAAGACAGCACGCAGGAAGAATTCTTCCACACGTTCAACGCGCTCGTGGACCAGAACAAACAGATCATCATCTCCGCCGACCGTGCGCCGGGCGAGATTCAGGGGCTGGAAGACCGGATCAAATCGCGTCTGCAATGCGGCCTCGTCGTCGACCTGCACCCGACCGATTATGAACTGCGCCTCGGCATTCTTCAGACCAAGGCGGAGGGCTACCGCGCCCAGTACCCCGACCTGAAATTCGCCGATGGCGTGCTCGAATTCCTCGCGCATCGCATCTCGACCAACGTGCGTGTGCTGGAAGGTGCTTTGATGCGTCTTTTCGCCTTCGCCTCCCTCGTTGGCCGCGAAATCACGCTGGACCTGACGCAGGAATGTCTGGCCGATATCCTGAAAGCCTCCGAGCGCAAGGTCACGGTGGAAGAGATTCAGCGGAAGGTTTCCGAGCATTACGCGATCCGCCTCTCCGACATGATCGGTCCGAAACGCGTGCGCTCCATCGCTCGCCCGCGTCAGGTCGCCATGTATCTGGCGAAACACATGACCACGCGCTCCCTGCCCGAGATCGGGCGTCGCTTTGGTGGCCGTGACCACACCACGGTCATGCACGGGGTGCGCCGGATCGAGGAACTCAAGACGACGGACAGCCAGATCGCAGACGATCTCGAAATGCTGCGCCGGACGCTCGAGGCCTGAGACCGGAAAATCTGAGTCAAATGCGCTGCACCGCCGTGACAATCGTCTCCGGCGGTGCCTGCGTCTCTTGACCTTCGGAACGCGACACAACACAGTCCCCATAAACAAACTATTGCGCCCGGCGGTGGATCGTTTACCTTCATCGCCCCGGGCTTTGAAACACGCGAGGATGGTATGAAAATCAGCATCGAACGCGGCACGCTTTTGAAAGCGGTCGGTCAGGCGCAATCGGTTGTCGAGCGTCGCAACACGATCCCGATCCTTGCCAACGTCCTGATCGAGGCCGAAGGCGACAGCGTTTCCTTCCGCGCCACCGATCTCGACATCGAAGTGGTGGACAAATGCGCCGCCATGGTCGAGCGCGCCGGGGCGACCACGGTCTCCGCCGTGACGCTGCACGAAATTGTTCGCAAACTGCCGGACGGCGCGATGGTTCAGCTCACCGACGACACCACCACGGGGCGTCTGACAGTTGAAGCGGGCCGCTCGAACTTCTCTCTCGCGACATTGCCGAAAGAGGACTTCCCGGTGATGGCTTCCGCCGAGTATGACAGCAATTTCGCCGTGCCCGCGCCGGTGCTGCGTCGCCTGTTCGACAAGTCGAAATTCGCGATCTCGACCGAGGAAACCCGCTATTACCTGAACGGCGTCTACATGCATGTCGCGGACAGCGAGAACGGCAAGGCCCTGCGCTGTGTTGCGACCGATGGCCACCGCCTCGCCCGCATCGACGCGCCGCTGCCGCCGGAAGCTGCGACCATGCCCGGCGTGATCGTGCCGCGCAAAACCGTGGGTGAGCTGCGCAAGCTTCTCGACGATGACGAGATGACGATCGCTGTCTCCGTTTCTGAGGCGAAAGTGCGTTTCGCGACCCCGGAAATCACCCTGACCTCCAAGGTCATCGACGGCACTTTCCCGGATTACTCCCGCGTGATCCCGGTGGGCAACACCCGCCAGCTCGAAGTGGATGCCGCCGAGTTTGCCAAGGCCGTTGACCGTGTGGCCACCGTGTCCTCGGAACGCTCCCGCGCTGTCAAACTGACGCTGGAAGACGACAAGCTGACGCTTTCCGTGAACGCGCCCGACAGCGGTGCCGCTGAGGAAGAACTGGCCGTCGCCTATAATGACGAACGTCTGGAGATCGGCTTCAACGCGAAATACCTTCTGGAGATTGCCTCTCAGGTGGACCGCGAGAATGCCGTGTTCCTGTTCAACTCCTCGGGCGATCCGACCCTGATGCGCGAAGGCAATGACACCTCCGCCGTCTACGTCGTCATGCCGATGCGGGTGTGAGTATTTTCCCAGCAAAGGAAACGAGTGAGGCGCGATGGGCGGCCTGTTCATAGAAGAGCTGAGCCTGTCGCATTTCCGCTCCCACAGGGCCGCGCGTCTCGAACTGGACGGGCGGCCTGTCGCCATTTGGGGGCCGAATGGCGCGGGCAAGACGAACATTCTCGAAGCCGTGTCTTTGCTTTCTCCCGGTCGTGGTTTGCGCAGGGCCAGCCCCGACGAGATCAGCCGCAAGCCCGAGGGGCTTGGCTGGAAAATTCGCGCCGATCTGCACTCCCTGCATCAGTTTCACGAGGTCGAAACCTGGGCCGAACCCGGCACTTCGCGCAATGTCCGGATTGACGGCAAGACCGCGCCGCAGGTGGCTTTGGGCCGCATCGCGCGGGTGGTCTGGCTCATCCCGGCGATGGACCGGCTCTGGATCGAAGGCGCGGAAGGGCGGCGGCGGTTTCTCGACCGCATGGTGATGTCGTTTGAGCCCCGCCATGCCGAGGCCGTGCTGGCCTATGAAAAAGCCATGCGAGAACGCAATCGCCTTCTGAAGGACATGGTGCGCGATGCCCATTGGTACGCCGCGTTAGAGACGCAAATGGCCGAACATGGCGCCGCGATCATGGCGCATCGCCTCTCCGCTCTGACCCGTCTGGCGGAGGCTCAGGACGGCGCGGAAACCGCTTTTCCTGCGGCGGAACTGTCGCTGAAAGCTTCTGATGATATGGATCTACCAGCACGCGAAGACGATCTTCTGTCCGCGTTTCGGGATGGTCGCCCGCGTGATCTGGCGGCTGGACGTACCTTGATCGGTCCCCACCGCGCTGATTTGGGCGCGATCTACACGGTCAAGGGCGTGCCCGCCGATCAATGCTCCACGGGTGAGCAAAAAGCGCTTCTGATCTCGCTCATCCTTGCCAATGGCCGCGCTTTGGCGGAAGACTTCGGCGCTGCGCCGATCTTTTTGCTCGATGAGGTCGCGGCCCATCTCGATGCCTCCCGCCGCGCCGCGCTCTATGACGAGATCTGCGCTTTGGGAGCACAGGCTTTCATGACCGGGACGGGCCCCGAACTTTTCGCGGAATTGGGCGCACGCGCAGCGCAGTTCGAAGTGACCGACGATGCCGGCACCTCTCATGTGAAAGAGATCTGAATGACCATCACCGCTGGCGATCTTGGGCTCTACGCCTTCGCACTTCTGATCCTGTTCCTGACCCCCGGGCCGGTCTGGCTCGCCATGCTGGCGCGGGCGCTTTCGGGTGGGTTTCACGCCGCTTGGCCGCTGGCGCTCGGCGTGGTGATCGGGGATTTCCTCTGGTCGCTTCTTGCCATTCTCGGCGTCAGTTGGATCATCGCCGAATTCTCGGGCTTCCTGACCGTCATGCGCTGGATCGCCGTGGTGATGTTCATCGGCATGGGCCTCTTGCTCATCCGCCACGCCGACAAACAGATCGCCGCCGACAGCCGCCTGACGCGTCCGGGCATGTGGGCCGGGTTCGTCGCCGGGCTGATCTGCATCCTCGGCAATCCGAAAGCGATCCTGTTCTACATGGGCTTTCTGCCGGGCTTCTTTGACCTGTCCAACCTGACCGCCTCCGACATCGCCGCGATCTGCACGATCTCCGCCGTCATCCCGCTTGTCGGCAACCTGATCCTCGGCGCCTCGGTCGGCGCGGTGCGCAAGATCATGACCTCGCCAAAAGCGCTCAGACGCATGAATATCAGCGCCGGAAGCCTGTTGATTTTCGTCGGGCTGATCCTGCCCTTCGTCTGAACGCGAAAACCCGCCATTTTCGCCAGCTTTTCCATGTCATTTGCGTGACAACCGAGACCCGCTCGCGTATAAAATAAGCAGGAAATAACAAGGATTTTCGAATGTCCGACGACACGCAGCAGCCCTCCGAATACGGTGCAGATTCCATCAAGGTTCTCAAAGGCTTGGAGGCCGTCCGCAAACGTCCCGGTATGTATATCGGCGACACGGATGACGGCTCCGGCCTGCACCACATGGTCTATGAGGTCGTGGACAACGGCATCGACGAGGCGCTGGCCGGTCATGCCGATTTCGTTTCGGTGAAAATCCACAAGGACAGCTCGATTTCCGTGCGCGACAACGGGCGGGGTATTCCGACCGATCTGCACCAGGAAGAGGGCGTCTCCGCCGCCGAGGTCATCATGACCCAGCTGCACGCGGGCGGTAAATTCGACAGCAACTCATACAAGGTCTCCGGCGGTCTGCACGGCGTGGGTGTGTCGGTTGTGAACGCGCTCTCCGAATGGCTTGAGCTCAAAATCTGGCGCAAGGGCAAAATTCACCAAGCGCGGTTCGTCAAAGGTGAAACCGACGAACATCTCAAGGTGATCGGCGATGCGGGCGATGAGACCGGCACCGAGGTGCGCTTTCTCGCATCGGCCAAAACCAACGACCCGGACGGCACATTCTCCAACCTCGAATATTCGTTTGAGACACTGGAAAAGCGCCTGCGCGAACTTGCCTTCCTGAACTCCGGTGTGCGGATCATCCTCGAAGACGAGCGCCCGGCGGAACCGCTGCGCACGGAGCTGCATTACGACGGCGGCGTCAAGGAATTCGTCAAATATCTCGACCGCTCCAAAACCGCGATGATCCCCGAGCCGATTTTCGTGACCGGTGAGCGTGACGATATCGGCGTCGAAGTCGCGATGTGGTGGAACGACAGCTATCACGAGAACGTCCTGCCCTTCACCAACAACATCCCGCAACGCGATGGCGGCACCCACCTTGCGGGGTTCCGTGGTGCGCTGACCCGCACCCTGACGAAATATGCGCAGGAAAGCGGGATCGCGAAGAAGGAAAAGATCAACTTCACCGGCGATGACGCGCGCGAAGGCCTGACCTGCGTGCTCTCCGTGAAAGTGCCCGATCCGAAATTCTCCTCGCAGACCAAAGACAAGCTTGTGTCCTCCGAGGTGCGCCCGGCGGTCGAGAACCTTGTCGGCGAAAAGCTCACCGAATGGTTCGACGAGAACCCGGCAGAAGCCAAGATGATCGTCAGCAAGATTCTAGAGGCGGCGATGGCCCGTGAGGCCGCGCGCAAAGCCCGCGAGCTGACCCGCCGCAAATCCGCTCTGGACGTCAACTTCCTCTCCGGCAAGCTCAAGGATTGCTCTGAAAAAGACCCGTCCCTGACCGAAGTCTTCCTCGTCGAGGGTGACTCCGCTGGCGGTTCCGCTCAGACGGGCCGGGATCGTCGGACGCAGGCCATTCTGCCGCTGCGCGGTAAAATCCTCAACGTCGAGCGCGCGCGTTTTGACCGGATGCTGTCTTCGCAGGAGATCGGCAACCTCGTGATGGCGCTCGGCACCGGGATCGGCCGCGACGAGTTCAATCTCGACAAGCTGCGCTACCACAAGATCGTCATCATGACCGATGCTGACGTCGACGGCGCGCACATCCGGACGCTGCTTCTGACATTCTTCTTCCGCCAGATGCCGCAACTGATCGAAGCCGGGCACCTCTTCATTGCCCAGCCGCCGCTCTACAAAGTGTCGCGCGGCAAGTCCGAGGTCTATCTGAAAGACCAAGCGGCGCTTGAAGATCACCTGATCCACCAAGGCGTCGACGGCGCGGTTCTGCGTCTGAAATCCGGCGAGGAAATCGCGGGCGCCGATCTTGAACGTGTGGTCGAAGCCGCGCGGAGCTTCAAACGTGTGCTGGAAATTTTCCCGACCCATTACCCGCGCCACATCCTCGAACAAGCCGCGCTTGCCGGGGCATTCGAACCGGGCCGCGTTGACAGCGACCTGCCGGGCACGGCGGAAACCGTGGCGCAGCGTCTCGACATGATCGCGCTGGAATATGAGCGCGGCTGGACCGGTCGCCCGACCCAGGATGTCGGCATTCGTCTGACCCGCGTTCTGCGCGGGGTCGAAGAGGTCCGCACACTCGATGGCGCAATCCTGCGCGGCGGCGAAGCGCGCCGCATCCATCAGGAAGTCGCCGCCACCGATGGCCGCTACAAAGATCCGTCCAAACTTGTCCGCAAGGACCGCGAGACGATGATCCACGGGCCGATCGACCTGTTGAACGCCATTCTCGAAGAGGGCGAAAAAGGCCTGTCGCTGCAGCGCTACAAAGGTCTGGGCGAAATGAACCCAGATCAGCTCTGGGAAACCACGCTCGACCCGGAAGCCCGCACACTGTTGCAGGTGAAGATCGAGGATTTCCAGGAAGCCGACGATATTTTCACCAAGCTTATGGGCGATGTCGTCGAACCGCGCCGCGAGTTCATCCAAGACAACGCCCTCAACGTCGAAAACCTCGACGCTTGATCTCGGGCTGGATCGCAAAAGGGGTGCCGCCGTGCGCCCCTTTTTCACATCCGGCGACTACTGCGCAACCAGCACAACTGTGATCGCGTTGACGGCGAGTTCATCCAAATCGTGATGAACGCTCAGCTCCGGCATGGCTTTCAAAAGGCCAAACCCAACCCCCGTCAGATGTTCCCGGTAATAGGCCAGCCGAAACCCGTTCTCCGCGAAAAAAATGTCGCGGTAGAGGGCCAGCGGATGACGGTTCACCGTGCAATAGGCCTCCTCCCGTTCGACAAATTCCGCCACCACCTCTTCGCGGAACAGGTGGTGCATGAAGGGCAGGTTGATCTGCCGCGTCAGATGTGGACCGTTGGCGGCGTTGAACTGCGGACCGAAGGTCGTACAGAAAACACCACCGGGTTTGAGCACTCGGATGATGTCCGAGATGGCTTTTTCCGGCGAGGAGACATGCTCCAGCACATTGAAACTACATGAGAAATCGAACGTATCGTTTTCAAATGGCATGTCTTCGACATTGGCCTTTACCAATGTCATGCCCTCTTCCCGCTCGGGAAAATGCTGATCATCCAGATCAATGCCCGTATAGGCCCGCATCCCGGCGTTCCGGATCGGCCCAAAATTCTCCGCACGGGCACAGCCGACATCGAGTGCAGCCGTGAATTCCGTCTCGGCATGGGTTTCGGCCAAAGATATGGCCCGCTCTATCCGGCGTTCCGAGCGCCTTCGCAAGGTCTCCGCATCGTATTTGAGCCCCCCACGCGGCGGCAGGATCGCATGGATTTGCCGCAAAGTGTCGAGATCGCGCCCGCGCTGCAAAAGCCGGACGATTTTCTCTTCCTCTTCCGTGAGCGTGATCTGCTCTAAACTCCGCCGAACGACATCGGGGATCGAATGGACACGGGGATCGAGTTTTCGCGGTTTTTCAAACATGGTGTGTGGCCCCCGAGGAACCTGCGCCGCAATGGGATAAGTTCATTCGTCCTCCTGTGAACCAAGAATGTCGTGATGCATCGCGATGGCGTCTTCGAGATCATCGAAATAATGCAATTTCCCGTCATGCAGCACCGCGCCCGCCTGGCAAAACAGGCGCATTTGGGACACGGAATGGGTGACGACAATCGCGCCTGACTGTTTCATCCGCTCCTGAAAATAGTGGCGACTCTTCACTTTGAAGGCCGCATCACCGACGGCGGTCACCTCATCGACCAGATAGGTGTCGAAGGGAATGCCGATGGAGATGGCGAAGGCCAATCGCGAGCGCATACCCGAGGAATAGTGCCGCACGGGGACATGGAAATGCCCGCCAAGCTCGGAAAATTCTTCGGTGAAATGCAGGAGGGATTTCGTATCGACACCATAGACACGGGCCACGAAACAGGTGTTTTGCGCCCCGGTCAGATTGCGGTGGAACGAGCCGGAAAAGCCGACGGGCCAAGACACGCTTCCGGTCGTGTGGATCGCGCCGCTGTCGGGACTGGTTTTCCCGCCGATCATCCGCAGCAAGGTCGATTTACCGACACCATTCCGGCCCAAAAGCCCGATGGAGGTGTTCCCGGGCAGCGCCACGGTGATATTCTCCGCGATGACCTTGGCCCCGTCCGGTGTCTGAAACGATTTACTGAGATCAACCAGTTCAATCATGGCTCAGCGCCGATCTCTCAGGGAATAGTAGATCAAAAGAAGGATCGCCCAGAGCAGCACCAGAAACAGCGCGATCAGCGCAAGATTGGTGCCGCGCGCCGGGTACATGGCGCGCTCCGCCAAGGTCGGCGTGATAAAGGTCGCGAGATAGCGGGTGGTGCGCCGCGCCTCTCCAAGCGCGACGTCATGGGCGCTCCGCGCCGCCGTATAGGCCAGTTGCGCGAATTCATAATCGACGGAAAGCCGCTCGAATTCCGACACGGTGGCGGCATAGCTTTCGCCCTCGGCGCCAGCCCCGGAAAACTTGCCCCGTTCGGCGGCGATGCGCTGGCGCGTCACGTCAATGCGCCTGCGCGCCTGTTCCAACCGCGGATCGCTGCTTTGTGCCGTGGTGGCGAGGAGATCGTGGTCGATCATCGCCTTTGCAAGCTGCCGTTGCAGATTGTTCAAAAGGCCCATCTGGCCTTCGATATCTTTGGTCGGATCGACGATCTGATTCTGGATCCGGAACTCCATAAGCGCCTGCCGCGCGAGGCGCAGACGGGTTTCGGCACGTTCGAGGTCTTCTTCCGTGTAGCGCGTGGCATCGGCGCGGGCGGTGGCGGAAATGTCGTTAATGACGGACTGGCTCTCCTCCAGAATCGCCTTCGCAATCTGCTGAGCCTCTTCCGCGCGAAAGGCATTCACGCGGATCACCATCAACCCGGAACCGCCATCGTAAGAGATATGCAGCATCCGTTTCCAATATTCCGTCAAATCCTCGATCGTGCCACCGGGATCGAAGGAATAGAACGGATCGCTGTTCAAATGGACCGAATAGATCGCGCGCAGGTCGATACGATCATCGATGGTCTGAACGATGTCCTGACTTTGAATAAATTCGTAGAGAATATCGCTGTCATGCCCTGCGGAGCTTCCCAAAGAGCGGGACAGGCCGCCGAGGAAATCCGTGGCGCTGCTTTGTTCCTCACTGCGCACTGTGAAGGCGACGGTCGAGGCGTATTGGTCCACCGCGAAGGAGAACAAATAGACCGCGCTGAGGATCAGGGGCATGACCACGCAGGAGATAAATGTGTAGAGGACGATCCTGTGCCGTCGTTTCGGGCGCGCCGGTTTTGCATGGGGCAAAACAGGTGTCGCCGGTTGCGTTTGACCGGCGGATTGCACCCCGTTTGAGGCGGGTACGGAAGGGATATCTCGGGCGAATGTCATCGAGAAGCACCCTAGGCAAAATTGGTTAAAGCCTCATAAATCGAGCGCGCGATTTTCGCGCCCGCGCGCGACTGTCATGCAGATCATGGATCGCGTCGCAGCGTCCCCGTTTGCCGCAGAGACCATCACGCAGCCCGCGCCACATGAGGCGATAATAAAGCCGACGCTCCACTCCCCGACAGGCCATTCCACGCCGCGCCCAGATCAGGGCGTAATAGAGCAAGGCGAAGGGGAAAACGACGCGCCCGGCGGCTTGCCGCGCGACCTCCACACCGTTGCGGCAATGGTAATAGACCTTCCAAAGCGGCCTGTAGACGAAATCATCACGGAAGGTTTCGATGTCATGGACGAAGCGCAGGGAAGGCTCGACCGAAATGCGCCAGCCGCGTCTGCGCAGTTTGAGACTATAGAGCACATCATCGCCATAGATGAAGAGCCCCGCCTCCGGTGGACCGATCTCCTCCGCCGCAGAACGGCGCAGGAAGAAGCCGACAAAAGAATTGAAATCAACGTCGATTGCGCTGGATTTGGGTCTTAAATCTGCATTCTGCAAATGAAACCCCTCGCGATTTCCCCGGATCAACGCGCGCAGAAACACCCCGAGATGCCAGAACGGATTCACCCCCTGGCGGTTCATTTCACAGATGTCGCCGGACGGGGTCTCCACCACCGCCCCCACCGCGCCGACATTCTCCGGCAGGTGTTCTGCAATCACCTTGAACTTCGCCACCGCGCCCTCGGCGGGCCAGGCGTCATCATCGAACAGGCAGAACCAGTCACAAAGGCTGTCCCCCCTCTCAAGCCCCGCCATGACACCCCGGCTGAATCCCCCCGCGCCGCCGGTGTTTTCCTCCAGATGGATCACAGACAATTTCGGATCGTCGAGCGCATCCAAATACGCTCGCGTGTCATCGGTTGAAGCGTTGTTGACGACGATCACCTGATCGAAGGATTCGAGACCAATCCGGCCTAAAACATGCATCAGGCTGGCGCGACGGTTGTATGTCGTGATGATCGCAGCGACCCGCATCACAACTGCCAATTCGCAAAGGCCGGAAGCGGTATGGCTTGCCGGAAAGTCTGAAGATACTGATCCGCCGCGTCCATCGCCTCGCGCACCGAGACGTCCATGTCGAGATAGCGATAGGTGCCCAAACGGCCAAGAAAGGTCACACCCTCCAGCGCTTCGGCGCGCTCGATATATTGGCGCAAAAGATCTTTCTCGCGGGCCAGCCGGATCGGATAGAAGGGAATATCCTCCGGCCCCGCCGCACGCGAATATTCGCGGAACAAGACACTCTCTTCATGGCTCTCCCACGGCGCGAAATGTTTGTGTTCGGTGATCCGGGTCCAAGGCACCTCCGCCCCGCAATAATTCATCACCGCGCAGCCTTGCATATCGCCCGTGCCATAGATGCGTTCGAAATCGAGCGTGCGATAGCCGAGCCGTCCGAGGGAGCAGTCGAAATAACCGTCGAGCGGCCCGGTCCAGAACAGATGATCCCAAGCGCCACGGCTCTCCGCCGTGAGTTCCGTGTTGAGCAGGAGGCGAATGTTCGGGTGATCGAGCATGGATTCGATCAGCGCCGTATACCCGTCCCGCGGCATACCCTCATGGCAGTGTGAGAAATAGCGGGTGTCGTAATTGAACCGAAGCGGCAGACGTTTGAGCAGGCTGGCGGGCAGTTCTGTCGGCGCGCATCCCCATTGCTTGCGCGTGTACTCCTTAAAGAACACGGCGTAGATGTCTTCGCCGACCATAGAGAGCGCTTGTTCTTCGAAATTCTGCGGATTGAGGTGGATTAGAGACTGTTTTTGGAGAAAATCCTTGGCCTGCTTTGGTGTAAAATCACGTTTGAAAAGTTGATTGATCGTCCCGAGATTGATGGGCAAGGCATAGATATGCCCTCCCGTGTTGGCCATGACGCTATGCCGATAAGGTTCAAACGTCGCAAACCGGTTGACGAAGTTCCAAACCGCCGTGTCATCCGTGTGGAAGATATGCGGCCCATATTCATGAACCATAACGCCGGTGCGCGCGTCCCGCGCCGTGTGACAATTGCCAGCCACATGATTGCGGCGCTCGAACACCGTGACCGCGCATCCCTCCTCTGCCAGCCGGCGCGCGAGGGTTGCACCGGAGAACCCGGCCCCGGCGATCGCCACATGGCTGTTCAGTCGCGTATGCATCATTGGCTTTCTCGGCTCTCGTTAGGGGGTGAAATGCGGGGACAGGGCGATGTCTTTGGCAAAGGTCGAAAGACCGGGATGGTCTCGGATCGCGGGAAGGCTCAAAAGCCGCCTTCGCACCTCCGCCCAAGTGTCATGCTCCGGGACAGTTCGGCATTGGCCGAGCCTATGCACATCCGGGAAAAACGCGTCGCGCCCGGTGATCTTGGAAAGCCAGTCCTGTTGCGGCTCAAACAGGCGGAGCATGTTCGCCCGCGCCAAAGGGCCGAACATTTCAATCTCATCTCTCGGGGTAAGCCCGGCCGCCAGATCCGGCCCCGCCGCGATGTCGCGAAACTGCCGTGCGTCAGGGGGCGAGAGCGTGATGTTGGCCCGTCTGATGAATTCGATCAGCGCGGGGTGCACACTCTTGTTGATCTTTTGGCCCAACCGCAGCGGTGCTCGTAGCCCGGTCTGTTTGAAAAAGTTCCGAACACTGCCGCCCTGCGCCAAAACTTCCGCATAGGTCTGGATCGTGAACCGCGCTTCGGGCAGCACCTCCCTCCACGGCTCCAGCATGAGGCGGTAATTGAAATGCACGCCCTTGAGATAATGACGCGGGACCGTTGCGGAGAGCGGTTTGAGAATGGTGCCGAATTTCAGCCTCTGCCCGTACCACGACACCAAATAGTCATCGACCGGGCGCAGCGTGGCGATCACATGGACCGTGTCGAACCTTGGCAAGGCACTCAGCAATTCGCGGATCAGCCCCGTCCCCTTCGCCCCGAAATTGGAGAACACCTCCGCCGCCAGAATCACGGTATGGGGCCGAAAGGCGTCGATCTGCGCCGTGATCGTGCGGAACATCTCCGCTTTGTCGGGTAAGGGCTGGTGAAACTCGGGCACACCTTTCGGTGACCACATCCGAAAGGCCAGAGCGTTGTGACCTTCGCGGTAGTTCAACGGAATGGGATAGCTCAGACGCGCCCGCAGCCCGATGCGGCCGGAGGCAAACCCCGCAAGCATCGCAAGACCCGCGCTCTCGACCGCCGGGTAGAGCACACCACGCCGCAAAAGCGCCCGGCAGTCCCGCGCCAGAGCGGCCTGCAAGGAGGTCGAGCCAACTTTGTGATGGCCTATGAAGAGGATCAGTTTCATCTGTCGGTGTCACCGGGCGTTCGCATTGCGGTTCACAGCCCGGCCTCGCCGGAAATATCACCGCCCGGTGCAACCTATCCCCTTCGTGCTTAAGAACTTCTTAAAGCGATGATGC
Source organism: Celeribacter sp. ULVN23_4 (assembly GCF_054788345.1). NCBI lineage: Bacteria > Pseudomonadati > Pseudomonadota > Alphaproteobacteria > Rhodobacterales > Roseobacteraceae > Celeribacter > Celeribacter sp. ULVN23_4. The sequence goes on from NZ_JBTVYO010000001.1 coordinate 798,640, forward strand.
TCAAATCTCCCGCGAGATTGACCCAAACATCGCCGGGGAAGGCCCTTTGGACAGAACGATTCAACATCTGCGGTTCCAATCCCTCAGGAACATCTTCGCGCTTATCATGCGTGAAATGTCCTCGACTTTTGGGCGCTCACCCGGCGGCTATTTCTGGGCCATCGCCGAACCCGTTGGCATCATCGTCATGCTGGCCATCGGGTTTTCTCTGGTGATCAGAGCCCCGGCCCTCGGAAATAATTTCATCCTGTTCTACGCCACTGGCTATCTGCCCTATGCGCTTTTCGCCACCTTGGCGCGGGTGATCATGCACGGGCTGGGCTATTCGCGGCCCCTGCTCGCCTATCCACGGGTCTCATGGATCGAGGCACTCTTTGCCCGCCTCATCCTCCACAGCCTGACGCATTTCGCCGTCGCCTTTCTCGTGCTTGCCACCATCTTGCTGTTCGAGCGCGCGATGTTTGATCTTGATTTCATCCCGATCCTGAACGGCTTTGCGATGCTGGTGGTGACGGGCTTTTCCGTCGGCATGATCAACTGTTTCCTGATCGGGCTTTTCCCGGTCTGGGAAAATCTCTGGACCATCCTCAACCGTCCGCTGTTTCTGGCCTCCGGTATCTTTTTCATTTTTGATGACCTGCCCAGCGCGGCTCAGTCGATCCTTTGGTTCAATCCGGTGATCCATGCCATCGGGGAGGTGCGCCGCGGGTTCTATTCCACCTATGACCCGGCCTATATCAGCCAGACCTATGTCTATGCTGTCGCCCTCACCGGGCTGGCCTTCGCGCTGATGCTTCTCAAACGCCATTACAAATGGATTTTGGAAGAATGAATGAGGCCTCGCTGATCTTTCCGCTTCGGGTCGGAGACGGCGCGGGGCTTGAGAAGCCCATCCGGTTCGACCGTTGGGAAGACCTGTTCAACATCGGGGTTTGGAACAAGGCGACCACCTCGGAAAACATATGTTTCCGGATCGACGGTTCCGGGCGCGCTTTGGTTCAGCTTTGGCATAAGACCGGAGGGGCGCCCGCCGCTCCGCTTTTTTCCGGCGAGGTCGATCTGCCTTGGTCTTTTCCGTTGGCGTCAAACCTATCCACCGGTGTGATCTGGCCAGAGATCACACCCCTGAAACCGACCCAAATTCCCGGCCTCGGCTGGTGGGCCGACCCTCCAAGGACACCAGCGCGACTGGCCATCGTCATCACGACGTTTCAACGTGACGACGCCATTAAAAGCTCCGCCGAAAAGATCACAGCCACGCTTCAAGCCGCCTTCCCGCCCGATGCCGCGCATCTCTTCGTCATCGACAACGGGCGGAGCGTGGACCTTCGCCCTAATCCGCGAATGACCTCTGTGGCAAACCCCAATCTTGGCGGCGCGGGCGGGTTTGCGCGCGGCCTCGCCTTGGCGCAGGACGCGGGGTTCACCCATTGCCTGTTCATGGATGACGACGCGTCGACCACGCCAGAGGCGCTGATCCGGACCTATGCCTTCCTGTCTCGCGCCCGCTCCCCCGACACTGCCGTGGCGGGTGCCATGCTGACGGACACGGTCCCGCCGCATCTCTTCGAATACGGGGCCAAATTCGATGGTCTGTGCCGACCGCTCTGTCATGGCCTCGACCCGAACGACCCGAAGGCGGCCCTAGCCATCGAACAAGACAACACCGGGGCTTTGCCCGCCCAGCATTACGGCGGCTGGTGGTTCTTCGCCTTCCCGCTCGCGCATCTGCGCCATTGGCCCTTCCCCTTCTTCGTGCGCGGCGACGATTCCTCCTTTGCCTTGGCCAACCGATTTGAGATCTGGCGCTTGTCGGGCGTCGCCTCGCGGCAAGAGGGGTTCGATGTCAAATCCAGCCCCCTCACCCGCTATCTCGATTTCCGCTATCATCTGGTGCACGGGCTGGTGTTCGATGACCTGACCCTTTCCCGCTGGAGAGGGCTGGCCGTCGCCCTACGCCTGATCCTCCGCAATATCCTGACGCTGCACTATGACAGTGCCGAGGCCGAGCTTATGGCTTGGCGCGATGTGCTCTCCGGGCCGACCCGTTTTACAAGCGATCCCGGTGCGGTTCAGGCCCGACAGGACATTGCGCGTTTGGTGGGGACCGAGTGTTGGACGGTTTCGAAGTTGTCCCACACCCCACCTCCTGAACTTTTGGAAAACCCATGGCACCGGCGCATCGTGAAACTGACCCTAAACGGTCATCTCGTCCCGTTCTGGGGAAAGATCGCACAAAAGCGCCGCATCCCGCGTGACATGCGCGGCGACATGCGCGCTTATGTCTTTGCCCGGCACGTCACGGTCGAGGATCATGCCTCCGGGCGGGTGATGGTTTTACGGCACGATAAGGGTCGGGCATTCCGAATCCTGCTCAAATCCGCCGCGCTTTCAACCCGCTGGCTCCTCCGCCACACAGGGCTGCAGAGGGATTACAAACAGGGCTATGCCACCTGCACAACGCGCGGCTATTGGGAGCAACAGTTTCGGAAGGGCGCGGCATGAGAGCGCTCCTGTCGAAAGCGCCAAACTGGTTGCCCCCCCGGCGCTCAACGCTCGCCAAGCCCCTCCCGTTACGGCATAGCCTCGACCTTTTACCACGCCGCGATGCGACAGGTCAGATCGGCAAGCTCCCTCTCGGCACTGGGCTGCGATTTCACTTTGGGCCGTCTGGAACTGTCGAAGGCCTATGGAGCAGCGAGGCGGGTCAGAGATTTCATGTCCGGGCGATTCCGTGCGGTGCTCTGGACTGGTTCGCGCTGCATATCGATCTGCCGGATTTCGAAAGCCTCGCCGAACTGTCGCAAATCGCCGTTCTGATGCGCGCCGCCTCCGCGCAACCTCTCTCGCTGTCTTTGGCCATCCGCAGCTATCGAAGCGACGGATTTCAGGACAGTTTTCTCCACAGTTCAATCGCACTTAGGCCCGCTGGCGATAACGTCTGCTGCGCCCTGTCTCTGGCTCAAGCCCCCGATTTTCCACGCATGGCCGCAAAGCGGGAATTGGTGTTTTTCCTGCCGACCAAAGGACCGGCGGAATTCGCCATCGACATGCTGAAAGTGCTGTCGCTATGAGCCTCGACATCGCCCTCGTCATCCCGGTGCACAATGACCCCGACGGTCTGATGCGGCTCATCGGTGAGGCGAAATCTCTGGCGCTGTTTCGGCAGATCATCGTCATCGACGATGCCTCTACCGCGCCCGTTCTGCCCCTCTCCGGCGTTCAGATTTATCGCCATACAGACAACCGTGGCGCAGGCACCGCGCGCAATACCGGGCTCGATAGGGTCGACAGCAAATACGTTCTGTTTTTCGACGCGGACGACAGCCTTCTGCCTGCCCTGACCTTGCTCTTGAGCGACCTTGCACAGCTGCCAGATTTCGACATCTGCCAGTTCAAATATGCCGCCTCAGAAGACCTTCGCCACGCGCATTGGGGGCAACCCGAGTATGATGAGCGGTTCTGGGCGGAGGCTGGGATTAGCCTTTCCCGGCGCCAAATCCTGACGCCAATACAAACGCGCCTGATCGCCCAGACCGCCAATTATCCTTGGAATAAAATCTGCCGCACCGACTTTTTGCGTCGGGAGACTATTCGGTTCATGGACCTCCCCGTGCACAACGATCTCGCCTTTCATTGGCGCGCTTTTAGCCGGGCCGAGACCGTCGTCACCTCCGATCGGATGTGCGCCTATCACCGGATGGGCACATCGAATGCGCAGCTCAGCCATCGCATGGGACCGGAGAGGCTTGCGCTCTTCCAAGCGCTTGGCACCGTGGCAGATGAGCTTTCCCTAGAGGACCCGGCATGGACCTGCGCGTTCAAACGCTTTGCCCTACCCCTCATCGCATGGGCCCGCGCGCGGATCGATCCAGGATTGATCGCGGAATTTGATCTCAAGGCGCAACGCTTTCGCGACACCATCGGCGCGTGAGGCCTAGACCCGACACAGCCAGAAAGTTCATTCAAATTGAACGCGAAGACCCCAGTTTCGCCGCTTTTCGGAAGATGAAGTGAAACCCATTTCATTCATCTTAAACGCCGGGGATTTCAAAGGGTGTGAACCGTGGCTGTCATTGAGAACATCTCGACTCATCATGTCGATCTGGAAACCTATTTTTCGCATATCTCCGACATCGAGGTCGTCACCCTAGATGGCCGAGTATTCGTTCTGACCGTGGGCCAATACGATAGCGCGGCGCAGGCTTGGGAATTGCAATCGGGCAGTCTTGTTCAAACCGACAGCCTGTCGCTTTCAACGGGTGTCACGGCGGGGGCCGAAGGCGATTTGCTCCTCTTGAGCACGGACACGCAGGACTACATTTTCACCGGCGGCGGAGCTTCGGGTGCATTCAAATTGGTGCAGGCCGATGGCACAAATGTTTACGGCAGCACCGCATCCCTCGGCACTGCTTTCTCCGGCGATCTCTACGGCACACAAGCGGTACAGCTCGACACGGGTGATATCCTTGTCCTCGGCGCACTCGCGGATCAGGCGCAGATCGGCATGGTCGAAATCGATGCCGCAAGTGGGACCATCACCAACACCTCCACACTTTCCTACGACAGCAACGCCGCAAATGACGCCATTGGTGCGGCCGTCATCACCGAGGTTGGCGCGCACACCTATTACGTCGCGGCGCTTCAGAACAGCAATGAGCTGCGTGTCTGGGACATTGACCGCGCGACCGGCGCCCTGACCGCCCGCGCGACGCTGGCGGACACTGATCTTTTCTGGGGCACCACCCCGTCGGCCATGGCCTCGATGGACGTTGCTGGCACGCGCTATCTCGCCGTGGGGGCCTACACCTCCTCCTCGATCCACATGATCCGCATCGACGATGACGGCACCCTGAGCATGGTGGATCAGGTGGTGTCCGATAGCATCAGCCATGTCGGAAATGTCACCGCACTCGCCACTGTCGCGTTCGAAGGCGAGACATATATGGCGGTCGGCGGCAATCAGGGCGGGCTGGCGCTCTATCTGGTTTTGCACGACGGCACGCTCAGTTTTATGTCTCATATTTATGATAATGCGGACATGGCGCTCCAAAACATTTCCGATATTGATCTCTACGCAGATGCAGAGGGGATCGATATTTTCGTAAGCTCGTCGAGCGAATATGGCCTCACACATCTCTACGTCGATATGACAAATGAGGCCGGATTGATTTCCGGCACCGCAAGTTCGGAGACGCTGACAGGCACCTCGCTCAACGACATTTTCTACGATGGCGCGGGCAGCGATGTGCTTCAGGGCGGGGCCGGGGCCGATGTCTTCGTCTTTGCCGAGGACGGCGAGAGTGATACGATCTCTGATTTCAAACTCGGCACGGACCGGATCGATCTGTCCCATTGGAGCGGCCTGAACGGGTTGGATCAGCTCGGCTTTATCACCATTTCATCCGGCATCCGCATTCATTACGGCAGCGAGGTTCTGACGGTCTATTCCGATGACGGCTATGATCTTTTCGCAGCAGATTTTTCCTATGAAGACCTGTTCTCTCTGGATCGCGTTGACCTGATCTCGGCAGAGAACCAAGCCGCCGGGCAACTCCTTGGCACGGTCGGAAACGATGTGCTCCACGGCACTTCGGATGCGGATTTCATCTACGCCGACGACGGCAATGACAGCGTCTATAGCTATGAGGGCGACGATGAGATCAATTCCGGGGCCGGAGACGACTTTGTCGACGCGGGCGCGGGAGACGACATCGTTTCCGGCGAAGACGGCGCGGACGAGATTTACGGCGGCGAAGGTCGCGATACGATCGACGGCGGTCCGGGCGATGATATCCTCGACGGTGGCCGCGAACGGGATGTGATCACCGGGGGCGATGGGGACGATACGATCTACGGTTTCACCTCCCATGACCGGCTGTATGGCGAGCTTGGCAATGACAAGCTCTACGGCTCCAACGGCTCTGATTACATGAAGGGCGGCGAGGGCAGTGATTACCTCGCGGGCGGGCGCGACGCGGACTCCCTCTTTGGCGGGCCGGGCAACGATCAGCTGCGCGGCGGGTCCGAGGATGATGCCCTGCGAGGGGAAGCCGGCAACGATATGCTCTTTGGTCAGGACGGAACGGATCGGTTCATCTTCTCGGATGATTTCGGTCGGGACACGATCTATGACTTTGACCTCGCCGCTGGTGAACTCATCGATTTGAGTGATGTGTCGGAGATCACCTCTTGGTCCGATCTCGTTGCAAATCACCTCACCGAGACGGCGGGCGGTTCGGCCCAGATTTATGTCGATGCCGACAATATCATCACCCTCTCGGGCATTGCCGCCGCCGATCTGGATGCCGATTTCTTTGTGTTCTGAGCGCGCACCTCAGACGAACACCCGCGCGTCAGGCCGCCCTTGGTGCATGAGGATCGTCTTTCCCTCAAGATAAGCGTCGTCCCGGATTTTCCATGTGTGCTGCTCCAGATTGGCATAGCGCATGTGGACGAAATTGAATTGATTGGTCGATAAGATCTGCCGCCCCTGCGCCTGCAATGCCTGCAAAAACGCCGTGTCGGTGCCTTGCCGTTGAATCGGAAACTTCAATCCCTCCGCCGATTTCCGATCCCAGATCAGGGTGCCGCCATGCACCAGATTGGTCAGTTGATTGTCCTTGCCCGGAAAGCGCAGATAGGTCGCATCGCGCGATTGCAGATAGGTGAAATAGCTGTTCTTGCCGATCACCGTGGCCTGCGGCGCGTAGTCAAATGCAAGCAGAGAATCGAGGAGGTAATTGGGGCCGTAGAGATCGTCGTCATCCCATTTCGCGAAGGTGTCTCCCTCGGCAATCTGCATCGCTTCATTGAGCGCATGGGCGAGAAACCTATCCTCCGCCATGCGGATGATTTTCAAGTTCCTGACACCGTGCAACGCGCGCTCGACCTGATCCTCGGTCATATCATCGCGGTGCATCACGAAAATCATCTCACTTTCCGCATAGGTCTGCGCCCGGATTAGACGCCCCACATCGGGGAGAAACTCTGGCCGTTTCGAACTGCACAAGATCGACACTTTGCGCGCGGGTTTGGCGACAAAGGGTGTGCCGATGATCGCAGACATCTCCTGAAGACGATGCCGATAGGTGTGCCTGCTGTGGATCAGCCGCACGCCGCGGGTCGCGAGTGAGGCGCGGTAGAGATCGTCGCCGAGGAGCTTGTCGAATACCTCTCCGGTCTCCTGTTCCGTCCGGGGCATCAGGACCAGATCGCCAAACTGCTTTTCCATCGCGGGCGAATAGGAGGACACCACGGGCGCGCCGCAGCCCATGATCTCGAACACCCGCCGGGCGAGCATCGTGTCGGAGCTCTCCACTGAGTTCACGTTCACGAAGGCATCGTATGTTTTGTAAACGCTCTGCACCAAGTCGCCATAGGCCAGCGCACCGCGCAGGGCCGGTTGAAACCTCTGCGGAAAGATCAGATCGGGGTTTTCTTTTTCATCGGCAAAACGGTCGTAAATATCAAGCACGCCGCGTTCCATCGCCGGGGTCAGCAACAGCTCCAGCCATTCCGCCCGTTTGGGATATTTGAGACCGCGCCAGCTTCCCGTGAAGGCCACCCGGTTCTGCCGCGCGCCCTGTCGGATCGGATTGTGCAGCGCGGGTTGCGCGGCGAACATCATGACATGGGCGTGCCCTTTGCCCACATGCGCCTCATAGGCCGGAACACAATCCGCGTCCGTGGTAAAGACATGGTCAAACTGGCGCGCCGTCTCGATGAACGTGTCGAAATTGACCGGGTCTTCCTTGTTCCAGAACAGCGTCGGGATGTCCTTATCCTTGCACGCAGTGATCAGATCAGAGAGTTCCCGCCCCCATTTTTCCGGTTTCGTCATAGCGTAGTTCCAGGACTCATCATTGCCCCGCCAAGCCGATTCCGCGAAGAACGCCACGGCATTCTCATGCGCATGAAACTCCGCGTCCCAATCTGTCTTTTTGATCCGAATACTGCGCGTATCGGGGGCCAGACACTCGGCGGTGAACTGATCCGTCACCGTGATCAGTTTTGGCAGGGCCTCTCGCTCCGCCTCGCTCAGATGCGCATGGGCGGCGCCCAGTTCGGTTTCGCCCAGCGCGAGAAGCCCATGCGGCGACACAAGACGATCACTATCGCGGCGCGTCTCAATTCGCGCAAATCCGTTGCGCAACTGCCAGCCTTTGAGGCCGATCCGCAATCGGATCGCGCCGTCCGGGACGATCAGCCCGAGCGCAAATGAGTAGGATGGCTCCTGCCGGATGATATAGCCCTGCGCGATCTGTTTTTGGGGCAGCCACGTGAGAGAGGACCCCGGATCGAATGTCTGCGCCGCGCCGGATTTACTTACGAATTGCCCGGAGAAAAGCGCGGTTTTTCGCGCTGCCGGGTTGGGAGTTTTGAACCACAGGCTGCCTTCGATGGACACCCGCTCGCCGGGTTTGACCGGCAGTTCGATCCAATCTGTGTCACCGCCAAGGTTAACGTAATTGACGGGCGAGGACGAATAACGCGGCCGCGAAGCTGGTGCACTGCGGTCCTTCTTCCGAAGTTTGTAAATATCCCGAGCCTCTCGGGCCAACCGGACAGGAAGGCCGAGAACTCCGCGCAGGCTCTTGAAAGAGAGCGCCAGAACATGCCCGAGCCGAAACGAGGCCGATTGAGAAATGTCGTGATACGCCCGCTCCCAATCCGCACGCTTTTGCTGTTCCTTCGCCAACTGTTTGACGAGTTCTTTCAGGTCACTGCCCTTGGCGGCGGTCTCGGGAAACGTCTTGCTCATCGTCACCGCCCATTTACCGATCGGAAGCGGGGAAAGTTTCGATGGCAATCGCCCAAGGCCAGCCCTTCCGGCGTGGGCGCTGGAGCAATCGGATGTCTGCACCCGCGAAAACCTCTTCGAGACGCGCGTCATCGAAATGCTGATGATGATAGGATGGCAGCGGGCGCGGTTCGTCATATGGCACCGACACGATCAACTGCCGCCGCGCGACCCGACGCAGTTCGGACAGGGCCTGCATCATGGCCTCGCCCGGAATATGTTCGAGCACTTCCATACAGATAACGGTGTCGAAACTCTTGTCCACGAACCCCAGATTGGTCGCATCCATCACGCGAAAATCGGTCTGTTCATCGACGAGAATTTGCTTTGAGTAGCGCCGGAGATCGATCCCGGTCACACGTTCGAACCGCTTCCCAAGTTGCAGATAATTCAACAGCGCGGAGGGCCCGACGCCCACGTCGAGAACGGTTTGGCTTTCTGGGTCGATCAGGTCGATGCCATATTGAATGCGCCGCCAATCGTGCTGGGTGTAGAAGCCCTTGCCGGAATTGCGGCCGTGCTCGTCGATATATTTGTAACCATAATATTCGCGCAAAAGCTTCAACAGTGGGTCGGTGACCGGCGGCAAAGGGATGTCCGTCATCTTCATGTGTTTCACAGTGACCTCGCGATTTTTATGAGAACGCGCGACAGGGAGCGCAGGGGCGCGGTGACCCGCCACGACAGGCTTGTGCGCATGGCCTGAAGTTCCGCCTCCGCACCAGTCTCAGACGCCTGCGCGCGGCATGCTGAAAGCTCCGCCTCAAGCGCATCGAGCCGCTCCGCCATGAGCGCGAGCGCTTCCAACCTGTTTTCAGACGGGGGCATCGGCATCCTCCCGCATGAGGTTGGACAGTGAGGTGACATAATCGGCGCATATCGAGGACCAACGATACTTCTGTGCCGCCACAGCTCGCGCGTTTTGACCGAGTTTTCGCCGCAGCTCGCCTTCCTCAAGGAGCCGCCGCAAACTTGAGGTGAGCGCATCGACATCTCCGGCCGGAAAGCGCAGGGCAGTTTCCCCATGCCGCAACAGCGCGTCAAATCCGCCGACATCCGAGGCGACGATTGCCTTGCCGGCCATCATGGCCTCAATCGGTTTGAGCGGGGTCACCAAATCTGTGACGCGGGACCGGTGTCTGGGGAATACAGCGATGTCGAGCTGATCCAAGGCCTCGCGCGCCGCGTCTGGCGAGACCCGGCCGGGCGCATGGGTCCAATCGCTTAGGCCTTCGGACGCGACCATATCCAGTAAGGTCTGGAAGGAGGCACAGTCCGACGCCCCCGTACCTTTGTCATCTCCAACCAAGGACAAACGGAATTCCATGCCGTCGCGCCGCAAACGGCCACAGGCCGCGATCAAAAGCTCAAGCCCTTCATGGGTCGTGACGCTTCCGACATATCCAATGACCGGAACGCCCGTCGTCGTGGTCGGCAAAGCCCGTTCAACGGCGCCGTTTGGGACAATTCCGATCCGCGCCGGGGTCACGCCACGCGCCACCAGTTCGCGTTTCATCGCCGCGCCAAGCGTCACCACGACATCCGCACTGCGGGCCACCTCGCTGTCCCAATGCCGCTCCAAAAGATACTGACGGCTTCCCGCAAAATCGGGCTCCCGCGCGGCGCGGCTGTCCTCCCAAAACCCGCGCACTTCGTTGACGAAGGGAAGACCGAGACGCCGCGCGGCAAGCAAGGCGGGCATGGCGCAGGCATGGTTGCTTGCCCCGATCACGAGCGCGGGGCGCAGACGCCGCAAGACCGCTTCAAGCGCATCGGTGGCGCGGCGGATATAGTTGGCATGGTTGTTCCACGTGAAATACCCCGGCGTCTTGATCCGATGATATGGAACGCCGCCGATGATGTCCGGTGTGGCTTTCCGTGGCGCGGGTCTGTCCAAAGCATCCGGGGCCTCGTCCCATGGATAGCCCGGTCGGGTAATGACATGGAGATCAAGCCCCTGTTCACGCAGCCCCCGCGCCAGAAACTGCGTCCGGTTCGTGTAGCCGGTCGATTGATACGGCAGGCTGCTATAGCTGATGTAGGCGACACGGTTTTTCACCGGGACAACGGCTCGGGTGCGTGCCTGCGAAATGCTCTCCATAAGACACAGGCTCTCCGCCGCCACGCGCCGGAGCATCCGCAACGGTCCCGCCGACGTCCCCAGATCAACCAACCGTGCCAAGGCTTTGGAAAAGACCTCCGGGCGGCTCAGTTCCAAGGCTTGGGACGCGACGGGCAGGACGTCCTGTTCGTGCGCCGCGAGATCTAGCGCCTCGGACAAAAGCGCATCCACATCGAAAGCAGGATTTTGTATGGCCAGATGACGCGCCCCGGACAAGACCCCGCGCAAAAGTCGCTCTCTGCTCAAGCCCCCCTCATCGATCATTGGAGCGCCCCGACCGGTTGGCCCCGCCACATGCCGCGCGTGTCGATCACTGGTTTCCCGAGCGGCACTGTCAGCACCTTGAACGGGCTGTGATCGACCAGGAGGACGATGATATCGGCCACTTTAATGGCAGCGGTGGCCTCCGTCAGTTGGGCTTTCCCGACGAGAGAAGACGGCAGTGCGGAGATATTTGGCTCGCTCACCCAAAGCTCAAAGGCATCCGACGCGCATAGCGTTTCGACGATCCCCAAAGCAGGGCTTTCACGCAGGTCATCAATATCGGGTTTGAAGGCCAGTCCCAGACAGGCAACGCGTGGTTTACGGTCCTTCAAAGCGAGGGTTTCAGAGGCTTTGCGGATTTGATCGATGACCCAAACGGGCTTGCTATCATTCACGTCGCGGGCGGTGCGGATCAGGCGGGCGGTGTCCGGTGCGGAGGACACGATGAACCACGGATCGACCGCGATACAGTGTCCCCCGACGCCCGGCCCCGGCTGGAGAATATTGACGCGGGGATGACGGTTCGCGAGCGCGATCAATTCCCAAACATCGACCCCGAGCTGCGCACAGATCAGCGACAGTTCATTGGCGAACGCGATGTTGGTGTCGCGATAGCTGTTCTCGGCAAGCTTGGTAAATTCCGCCGTCCGCGCATGGGTCGGGATGCACTGTCCCGTCACGAATATCCGGTAAAGTTCGGTCGCGCGGCGGGCGCAGCGAGCTGTCATGCCACCGATGATCCGATCATTTTCGATCAATTCGCGCATCACATGCCCCGGCAACACACGTTCGGGGCAATAGGCGATCATGACATCCGCCGCCTCGCCCGCCTGTTGCGGAAAGCTGAGATCCGGGCGCTCCTCTGCCAGCCATTGCGCCATCTGGTCGGTGGTGCCGATGGGAGAGGTGGATTCGAGGACGATCAGATTGCCCTTCGCCAGATGGGGCGCGATGGATTTCGCCGCCGCCCGGACATAGGACAGATCGGCTTTTAGCCCCTCTTTGAGGAACGGCGTCGGAACCGCGATCAGAAAGGCGTCCGCGGCGGAGGGGGTGGTGGCCGCTTTGAGCGAGCCGTCCCGCACCGTGGCCCGCACCACGTGATCAAGGTCCGGCTCGACAATATGCACATCGCCCGCGTTGATCGTCTCCACGGTCTGCGGATTGATCTCCACACCATGCACCGCAACCCCGGATGAGGCGAAAATCGCCGCCGTCGGGAGGCCGATATAACCAAGCCCGATGATGTTGATCTTTTTAAACGGCGGATGCGACACGCAGACCTCCCCGCCCGAGGTTCTGTTGTCCCCAGGTCTGGATCGCCGCAACGATGCGGTCCGAGGCCTTGCCATCGCCGTAAGGATTATGCGCCTTGCTCATCCGGGCATAGGCGAGCGGATCATCCAAAAGCCGCGATACCTGTGTGACGATCTTGTCCTTATCCGTCCCGACCAGCATCACCGTCCCGGCATCCACCGCTTCGGGCCGTTCCGTCGTGTCGCGCATGACCAACACCGGCTTGCCGAGCGACGGGGCCTCTTCCTGAATGCCGCCGCTGTCCGTCAGAACAATATCCGCGCGGCTCATCAGGAAGATGAACGGATAATAGTCGAGCGGCTCGATCAGGGTGATGTTTTCCAGATTGCCGAGAAGGCGTTGCACAGGTTCTCGAACATTGGGGTTCATGTGAACGGGATAAATGATCTGCACATCGTCACGGCGCGACAGCTCCCGCAAAGCTTCGCAAATCTGCTCCAACCCGCTGCCAAAACTTTCGCGCCTGTGCCCGGTGACGAGGATGATGCGCTTGTCCGGTTTGATCCGGGTCCTCGCCTTGAAATCCTCATGCAAATCCGTGTTTTGATCGATGCGGTTGACCACGGTGATCAGGGCGTCGATCACCGTGTTTCCGGTGACATGGATTTCCGAGGCCGCGATATTCTCCGAGAGAAGATTGTTGCGAGAGGTCTCCGTCGGTGCGAAATGCAGCGAGCTGATCGCCCCGGCCAGCTTGCGGTTCACCTCTTCCGGCCAGGGCGAATAGATATTTCCGGTCCGCAGCCCCGCCTCGACATGACCGATGGCACATTTGTTGTAATAGGCCGCCAGCGAGGTCATCGCCGTGGTGGCCGTATCGCCATGCACAAGCACAAGATCGGGCCGCGCGTGGTCCAGAACCTCTTTCAACTTGGTCAGGATCGCGGCGGAGAGATCATGCAGCCCCTGCCCCGCGCGCATGAGATTGAGATCGTAATCCGGCGTGATGTCGAACAGGTCCAAAACCTGATCCAGCATTTCCCGGTGCTGCGCCGTGACGCAAACCTCGGAGATGATCCCCTCCGCCTTGTTCAGCATGGAAATGACGGGAGCCATCTTGATGGCTTCGGGACGCGTCCCGAACACCGACAAAACTTTGAGTGCGCGATCTGTCATAGGAACCCCTACAGTGGGCCAGTTGTTTCACTGTAGGAGTTGTAGCCAGATATTAGTTAATGCCGCGTTATGCTGCCGCGCTATCCTCACTCGACGGTGGTGATGTTGCTTCTGATATGGCTTTCGCCGCGCGCTTTCGCCAAGGCAATCTGCTTTTGGCGCTCACGGAACCGCTCTTTGCGCGCCTCGTCCGTCTCGTCGAAACACTGATGACAGGACACGCCTTCCTCGTACTCAGGGCGTTTCTTGTCTTCGGGCAGAATCGGTCGGCGACAGGCGTGGCACAGCTCATGCGGACCCTCGGTCAGCCCATGACCGATCGACACGCGCTGATCGAAGACAAAGCATTCCCCTTCCCAGAGGCTCTCTTCCTGCGGCATCTCTTCGAGGTATTTCAGAATACCGCCCTTAAGGTGGTAGACCTCGTCGATCCCCTGCCCGAGAAGGAAGTTCGTCGATTTCTCGCAACGAATGCCGCCGGTGCAGAACATCGCGATTCGCTTGTTGTGGAAGCGATCCTTGTTCTCTTCCCACCATTGCGGGAACTCGCGGAAGGTCTTGGTGTGCGGATCAATCGCATCCTTGAACGTGCCGATCTGCACCTCGTAATCGTTGCGCGTATCAATCACCGCCACATCCGGCGCGGAGATCAGCTCGTTCCATTCCTCGGGCGTACAGTAATGACCGACCCGTGCTTTCGGATCGACATCGGGCTGGCCCATCGTAACGATCTCTTTTTTCAGCCGAACTTTCATCCGGTTGAACGGCTGCTCTTCGGCGGTCGACAGCTTGTATTCGAAATCCGCGCAGCCGGGCATGGTGCGGATATGTGCGACCAGCTTGTCGATGGCGGCGGGCGTCGGACCGGCGACCGTGCCGTTTATCCCTTCCTTGGCCAGCAGCAAAGAGCCGGAGATGCCTTCGGAGAGACACAGGTCAAGAAGCGGCCCACGCAAAGCAGCGAGGTCATCGAAGCGGGTGAAGTGATAGAGAGCGCAGACGGTAAACATGATGTGTTCGATACGCCGCAAGGCGTGATCAGGCAAGAGGTTGCAAAACCAACATAGCCTGCGTCATCTAAACGCATCCAGAACAGACACGAGGCCCCGCGATGAAACGAAGCGCCCTATTTGCCGCTTTTTTGGTTCTATCTGTCTCTAACTCGGCTCAACTTGCCTTTGCCGAAAGCCCACAGGTGCCCGCAAGCCGCACTGAGATCCAACTGTCCTTCTCGCCCATCGTGAAAGAAACCTCTCCCTCGGTGGTCAATATCTACGCCTCGCGCGTGGTCGAGGAGAGCCTGTCCCCCTTCGCGGGCGATCCGTTCTTTTCACAATTCTTCCGCTCCGGCCCAGCGCGGCAACGCGTTCAACGCTCGCTGGGCTCCGGGGTGATCGTCTCGAAAGACGGTCTCGTCGTCTCGAATTATCACGTCGTCGGAGAAGCCTCCGACATTCGCGTCGTCCTGTCCGATAAGCGCGAATACAAGGGCGAGGTGATCCTCGCGGACAAAGACGCCGACGTCGCCGTGCTGCGCCTTGAAGGAGCTTCTGATCTCCCGGCCCTGCCCGTCGCGGACAGTGACGCGCTTGAAGTCGGCGATCTTGTCCTCGCCATCGGCAATCCGTTCGGGGTCGGCCAAACCGTGTCTTCGGGCATCGTGTCCGGTCTCGCACGCTCCGGCTCCGCCATTCCGGGCGGCGCGGGGTCGTATATCCAGACCGATGCGGCGATCAATCCCGGCAACTCCGGCGGCGCTCTGGTCGATATGTCTGGCCGTCTCGTGGGGATCAACACCTCGATCCTTTCGCGCTCCGGCGGCTCGAACGGGATCGGCTTTGCCATCCCTTCGAACCTCGTCCGCGAATTCACCCGTCAGGCTGAAGCCGGACAAACCAAGTTCATCCATCCGTGGTCCGGCGTGACGACACAGGCCGTTGACGACTCTGTCGCCGAGGCGCTTGGCCTCGACCGTCCCGAGGGCGTCGTGATCGCTGAGCTTCACCCGGAGTCTCCCTTTGCCAAGGCCGGGCTGACTGCGGGCGATGTTCTCATGGCGCTGGATGATCAACCGATCCTCTCTCCGTCGGACCTCGAATATCGGCTCTCGATCCTTCCGGTCGGGTCCTCCGTCAAACTCTCTGCCGTGCAGGCGGGTGACCCGGTTGAGCTGGATTTGTCTCTGATTTCGGCCCCCGGCTCGGACAAGACCGACACGGTGGACATCACCTCTCCCGGTCCGCTGGACGGGATGGTCGTGGCCGATCTGACGCCTGCGCTCATCGACGACTATGGCCTTGCGCTCTCCGCCAAAGGGGTTGTCGTGATGGCGTCGAAAGGTGCCTCCGCGCGCCTCGGCCTTCAATCGGGAGACCGCATCGTTGAAGTGAACAACACGGAGATCACCTCCGCCAAGGATTTGGAAAAGGTCGCGCGGCAAAAGATCGGGCGTTGGCTGATCACCTTTGATCGCGGCGGGCAAATGCTTCGGATGCGGATTCAATAAGGCTCTCATCCAGCCTAAAATGTCATCTTAGGGCGCATTCTTGGATGCGCCCTTTGCTTTATCCGCTTTGGTCCGATGACACATGGCGACGGCGCACTTGCCCGGTGCGCCTGTGCGCGCTACCAATTCGCCAAAGGAGACCTCCCATGCGCGCATCGAACGAAGCCCTTATCGTCATCGACATCCAAAACGATTTTTGCCCCGGCGGTGCCCTCGCCGTTGCAGGTGGCGATGAGATCGTGCCCGGTGTAAATGCGCTCATGAAGGAATTTCCCTCCGTCATTCTGACGCAAGACTGGCACCCGGCGGGGCATAGCTCTTTCGCAAGCACGCACGGTGCGGCCCCCTACTCCGTGACCGAAATGCCCTATGGCACACAGGTGCTTTGGCCCGATCACTGTATCCAAGGCACCGAGGGCGCGGCCTTTCACAAGGATCTCGTCACCTCCGGCGATCTGATTATTCGCAAGGGCTACAACCCCGCCATCGACAGCTATTCCGCCTTCTTTGAGAATGATCACACCACGCCGACGGGTCTTGAAGGCTATCTGCGCACGCGCGGTATCGACACTGTGACGATGGTCGGGCTGGCGCTCGATTTCTGTGTGAACTTCTCGGCCGTGGACGCCGCCAAGCTTGGCTTCAAGGTTTCCGTGCGCACCGATCTGTGCCGTGCCATCGACATGGACGGCTCCCTCGCCGCCGCGATTGACGGGATGAAAGCCGCCGGGGTCGAGGTCCTTTGAGGCCATGACGCCCAAGCTTCTCACCACGCTCAAAACCTACAATCGGGCCGAGTTCGGCTCTGATCTCTTCGCAGGCGTCACGGTGGCGCTTGTCGCCCTGCCCCTCTCGATCGCCATCGCCATTGCCTCCGGCGCAGCACCGGCCGCCGGGTTCATCACCGCGATTGTTGCGGGCTTTCTGATCTCCGCTTTGGGCGGGAGCCGGGTGCAAATTGGCGGCCCGACCGGTGCGTTCATCGTCGTTGTGGCCGGTGTGATCGCGACTCATGGCTATTATGGCCTCGTTGCGGCCACCTTCCTTGCAGGCATCATCCTTATTATCGCCGGTCTATTCCGCGCCGGACAGTTGGTGCGGCACGTTCCCGAAGCGGTGATCAACGGGTTCACAATCGGCATTGCGGTGATCATTGCCACAAGCCAAATCCCCGATCTCTTTGGCCTTGCCGGTCCATTCCCCGCAGATTTCCTTGAGAAAATCCCGGCTCTGATCGCCGCCCTGTCCGGTCTGAACCCCGCCGCGCTTGGCGTCGGGCTTACCACAATGGTGCTGATCACCATCTTGCGGAAAGCCTTTCCCCGTTTGCCCGGCCTGATTGTCGCCGTCGCCCTGACCTCCGCCGTGGTCGCTCTGTTCGATCTTCCGGTCGAAACCATCCGCTCCCGTTTCGGCGAGCTGCCGCAAAGCCTTCCGGTGCCATCTCTGCCGGATTTGAGCCTGTCTTCACTGCGTGAGTTGCTGCCTTCCGCCCTGATCATTGCCTTTTTGGCCGGGGTCGAATCCCTCCTGTCCGCCATGGTTGCGGACCGGATGATCGGGGGCAAACACCGCTCCAATGCCGAGCTTATGGCGCAAGGCTGGGCCAATATCGGCTCGTCCCTGTTCGGCGGTCTGCCCGCCACCGGCGCGATTGCCCGGACCGCCACGAATGTGCGCGCAGGCGGCAAGACGCCCGTGGCCGGGATCGTGCATGCGCTGACGCTTCTCGCGATCATGATGCTCGCCGCACCGCTTGCCGGCTACCTCGCCCTGCCCGCGCTCTCCGGGCTTTTGCTTTTGACGGCTTGGAACATGTCCGAACCCCACCGCTGGGGCGCTTATCTGCGTGACCGCAAGTCCGATGTCGCGCTTTTGTTGATCACCCTCGTCCTGACTGTGATCACAGACCTGACTGTCGCCATCGGGACCGGCATCGCATTGGGCCTTGCGATGCGTTTGTCACGGCGTGGCGCGGATGATCCGGATTGGACGCCACGGGAGAAATAAGGCGTGCGGGGCATTGTGATCACAAATGCGCTTTATCCTGCCTTTTCCTTGCCAAACACATATTCGTCCTGCTTTAACAAGGCCGTTACATGAAAAGGGGCCTCACCGATGGTCGATATTGCAACCCGCGTCTACAATCACAAATGGAAGATCGACCCGATCGTCCGTTCCCTGATCGACACGGATTTCTATAAGCTCCTCATGTGCCAATCCGTGTTCCGCAACAAACGGGACACGCAGGTCACGTTCTCGCTCATCAACCGCTCGAAGGACATCCGCCTCGCGGAAATGATCGACGAGGGCGAATTGCGGGAACAGCTCGATCATGTGCGCTCGCTCTCGCTCAAACGCGGCGAGTCGACCTGGATGCGCGGCAACACGTTCTACGGCAAGCGCCAGATGTTCCGTTCTGACTTCATGGAATGGTTCGAGAACCTGCGGCTTCCGGCCTATCATCTTGAAAAGCACGACGGGCAATATGAGCTGACCTTTGAAGGCTCCTGGCCCGAAGTCATGCTCTGGGAAATCCCGGCGCTTGCGATCCTCATGGAGCTGCGCTCCCGCGCCGTGCTCGGCCCGATGAAGAAATTCGAGCTTCAGGTGCTTTATGCCCGAGGCATGACAAAGCTCTGGGAAAAGATCAAACAGCTCCAGCCCCTCGACACCCTCAAGATCGCCGATTTCGGCACCCGCCGCCGCCATTCCTATCTGTGGCAGGACTGGTGCGTGCAGGCGATGGTCGAAGGCCTGGGCGACAAGTTCATCGGCACCTCGAACTGCCATATCGCGATGACCCGCGACCTTGAAGCGGTCGGCACCAACGCGCATGAATTGCCGATGGTCTATTCCGCCTTGGCGAAAACCGACGCCGAACTGGCCGCCGCGCCGTTCGACGTTTTGAAAGACTGGCAGGAAGAGCATGAAGGCAACCTGCGGATCATTCTTCCCGACACTTACGGGACCAAAGGCTTCCTCGACCGCGCGCCCGATTGGCTCGCAGGATGGACCGGCATCCGGATCGACAGCGGTGACCCTGCCACGGGAGCGGAAACCGCAATCGACTGGTGGAAATCGCGCGGCGAAGACCCGACCAAGAAGCTTGTGATCTTCTCGGATGGGCTCGACACGGACAAGATCATCGAACTTTATCACCAATTCTCCGGCCGTGTTCGCACCTCTTTCGGCTGGGGCACATTGCTCACGAACGACTTCCGTGGCCTAAGCGAGGACAACGCCTTGGCCCCCTTCTCTCTCGTGTGTAAAGCCGTGTCCGCAAACGGAAATCCGACGGTGAAACTGTCCGACAATCCGAATAAGGCGATGGGACCGAAAGACGAGGTTGAGCGCTACAAACGCGTGTTCGGCGTAGGCGAGCAAAAGGCGATGGACGTCGTCGTCTGACGAAACGCCCAATCCGGCGACAGCCGCATAAATTTCGCCCAAAGCGGTCTGCGGCGCACAGCACACTGTAGGCTTTGCTTGTGCCACCGCCAGAATTGAGCCTGAATTTGCCCAATTGGACAATTTTCAGGACCATACAATGACAC
Organism: Celeribacter sp. ULVN23_4; assembly: GCF_054788345.1. NCBI lineage: Bacteria > Pseudomonadati > Pseudomonadota > Alphaproteobacteria > Rhodobacterales > Roseobacteraceae > Celeribacter > Celeribacter sp. ULVN23_4. The sequence continues at coordinate 818,325 of NZ_JBTVYO010000001.1, forward strand.
GCATTTTCCCTGCGTTTATCGCGTCTTCTCTATGCCTTACCGCCCCCGCCTTTGCGACTGAAACCCTGGTCACCGTCCCGGCTGAGGCTGGCAAAGTGATTGGAACCTATAACGATGCCGATGGCACACCGGACACGCCCGTGGTCCTTTTCCTCCACGGGTTCACCGGATCACGCGATGAGCTGCCGGTCGCAGGCACAGAGGAAGGCGTGTTCTCCCGCTCTGCGCGCGTTCTGGCCGAAGCCGGTTATCCGTCTTTGCGGATCGACTTTATCGGATCGGGCGAGTCCACGGACAAAACCTGGGAAGAGACCACGTTTTCCGGGCAGATCGCGACGGTCTCTCCGCACTGGCCTGGCTTGACGTAAAACTGCCGCACCGTCCCAAAGTCGTTCTCGGCTGGTCTCAGGGCGGGCTTGTGGCCTCACATCTGGCAGAGGCGGCTGATCCGGAAGGCCTCATTCTCTGGGCTCCGGTTGCCGATCCTCTGCCGACCTATTCCGGTCTTCTTGGCGCCGAGGACGTGGCAAATGCCATCGCCTCCGACGACGCGTCAGAGACATTCACCTTCACCCTGCCGTGGGGGTCGACAACATCGCTCAATGCCCCGTTCTTCGATGAATTGGTCACCACCGACCCGGTCGCCGCAGTCGCGGGTTACGAGGGACCGATGCTCTTGATGGTGGGCCTCAATGACACGATCGTCGGGCCGCAGCCCCAGATGGGAGAGCGTTTCGCCAATTATCATCCCGGCGACACGGTCATGAAAACCTATCCGATGGATCATAGTTTCAATGTCTTCACGGATTCCAGCACGCTCGACGAGATGTTGGCTGACACGCTTCTCTGGTTGGGCGAGATGTAAACATCCCCCCCAGCTGTGCGATCTAACACCAGTCGGGGGGCGAACAGCTCAGCATCGTCTTTGTTTGAGAACACAAACGATCAACAATGATGGGGATTGGTTTGAAGAAGAGTGGTGCCGCTGAAGGGACTCGAACCCCCGACCCCATCATTACGAATGACGTGCTCTACCAGCTGAGCTACAGCGGCACTCTTCTCTGTCGAAAGCTCTCGCTTCCGACGTGAACGGGTCTTTATCACCCTCTTTCAAGGGTGTGTAGCCCTAATTTTAAACCTTGTCTTTTTCCTTCGCCTCATCGGGCGTGACGTCCACCATGGAGGGCGTTTCTTCGACCTCCGCGTCCATGGTTTCCGCAACTTCGACGTCCGGCTCCGGCGCAGCGCCCACGATCATCGGAAGCATTTCGGTGCCAGCGGGCATCGCCACCTCGGAATGCGTCGGTTTACGCCAACTCAGCGTGTCAAACCCGCCGCAATTCTCGCAAACCGGGGCCCAGCCGGTGTGGATGGTCTGGCATTTATCGCAAACCCATTGCGGCCCGCGCGGCGCCGTCAAGGCGCGGGTCAACCAACCGCGGACCACGACATCTTCCGCCCCTTCGCCGCGCTCGATGGCGGCAAGGATCGTCAGGCTGCGTGCGGTCGGGTTCATCTCCGCCAGATCGCCCAAGGCACGTCGAGCGGCCGGGAAATCCTCTGCGGCGATATAGAGCTCGGCGAGGAGCATTTTCGTCTCCGAATCTTCGGGCTTCACCTTGGTCAAAGCGCCAAAGCGTTTGAGACGCTGCTCCGGCGTTTCCTTTGGCTCGATCCGCGCGAACGCGGCGGCGAGATCGGGGTGCGGCTGTGCCTCCCAAGCCTTCTTGAGCACGCGCGCAGCCTGCCGGCCCTTGCCTTCCGCAACATATTCGTCGGCGGCCATGACCGCTGCCGGGATCAGGTCCGGCGATTTCTTGTTGGCCTCGATCGCGGCTTCCCGTGCTTCGATGCTTGCGCCTGTCTCGAAGACGCCCTTGGCCTGCGACAAGGCCAGAACGGCGTCGCGACGTTTGTGCACGTCGCGCGGAATGGCGCCGTGTTTCAGCTTGGCGGACAACGTGCCCCGCGCGGCGGACCAGTCGCCTTTCTCCGCTTGCAGACGCAACAGAATATCCTGCGTCTCAACATGTTTCGGTTTCAGCGCAAAGGCCTTTTCCGCGAGTTTCAGCGCCGTGTCCGTGTCACCGTCCTCAAGCTTCTGCTTCATGATTCCCTGCACACCGACGAACCGGGTGCGCTCATCGGCCACGAGCTGTTTGAAGGCACGCTCCGCCGTCAGCTTATCGCCGTTCATCACCGCCGCCTGCGCTTTCAGGAGATTGGTAAGTTCCGGTTTCTGAAGGTATTTCTCAGCCTTTGCCGCCTTGGCCATGGCTTGGCGACCGTCGCCGGAGGCCAAAGCCATCATGCCATCGGTGATCGCTTCAATGCCTTTTTTCTCACGGTTGCGGTCGAAATATCGGGAAATCGCGGTTTCATCGCCCAGCAGGAATTTCAACACCGCCAGCAACAAGCCAATAAGCTTGATCGCGACATAGATCACCACCACAAGCGCGATCAGCGCGAGGACGACTTTCAACGGCGTCAGGCTGATCTCGAAAGAGCCGAAAGCGATCTGAGCGCCGCCTTCCATATCCATCAACACCATGCCGCCATAAGCGAGCGCGGCCACGATCAAGACGAAAAGAACGATTTTGACGAGGGACCAGAGCATGTTCAACCTCCCTTACTGACCAAGAACTTCATCAAGGGCAGTCATTGCATCCACCCGTTTTTGTGCATCTGCAATCCACGACTGCATCTCCGCTCGACCGGCCTCCGGCAAGGCATTGAGCGTGTCGATCGCCTCAGCAAACAGACCATCGCGCACCGATTGCTCGGCCCGTGACAGGATCGCATCCGCATCGTCGCCCTCTTTGGGTTTGGTGGACCTCAACCCGATTTGAGTGCGCAGAACGGTTTGGAACCAGCTTTCCTCCCCGGCCTCATAGGACGCGCGTGACGCAGCGACGAGGGCTTTGCGCGCCGCCTCTGCATAGCTTTCCTGAAGACCGCTCACACTCGGAATGCCGGTTTGCGCCGCCTCTTTCAACGCCGGCGGGATGTCTCCACCGACGAGCGCCAAGGCATCGGCAAATGGTTCGCCAGCATCGACCAAGGTCTGCAACCGTGCCTTCGCCGTGGCCTCACGCGCCGCCGTTTCTTCTGCGATGGCCTGATCCTTGGCCTCTTCCAGACGGCCGATTTCGCTGTTGAGCAAATCCTGCATCTGCGCCAGTTGCCGCTCGTAAGCCGCCGTGGCTTCCGGCGACACAATCGCCTCCGCGACCGGGCGCGCCTCAATCTCCGTGAGGCGATCCTCAAAGGCTTTCAACTGATCGGACAGGGTTGCCACCGCCGCGTTCGCATCCATTCCGGCGATTTTCGCTTCGAGCGATGTGCGCAGCTCGTCTTGCGATGCCGTCATCGAAGCGGACTGCGTTTTCGCCGCGCTGTCCATATCGGCGATCTGAGCTTTCAGCACCGCCAATTCCTGTGTCAGCTCTTCGGTATTCGCACCGGGGAACGGCCAACCATTCGGTTTCACGAAATTCGCCGCGCCATAGCCGAGCGCGACACAAACGATCCCGCCAAGAACCGTCGGCACAAATCCACCGCGTTTGACGACAACCGGGGCAGGGGCGGCGCTCTGCTCTTCCGCTGGCTGTTCGATCACAGGCGGCTCTTCGACATTCTGTTCTTCCGACTCGTAGGTCTTCTCTTCGACCGTGTCCTCGTCCTCAACGGACGGCTCTTCTACCGCCTCAACGGGAGTCGCCTCGACATCAGTCACAAGCTCTTGATCCTGAACCTTTTTCTCTTCGTCTTTCGCGGTATCCAGCGGGGTTTCTTTATCACCTGGCATGAGACTACCCTTTCGATTCCAGAACCATTTTTTTATATCACATAAGAAACTTAGACCCTGCAGCCCAGGCTCTCAAGCAAGGATCAGGCAAGCTGTGACGCAATCGCGCGTTTCATCGACTCACCATCCGGATGTTCCGCAACAATAATGCTATGTGCTGTCGGCCCCGACCAAGCGTCCCTGCACGCATCAGAAATCGCAACAAGCCGCAATTCCCCTTCGAAAGCATCCAGTTTTCCCGACAGAAGCTTCGCAGACCGGGGTGAATAAAGGGGAATCACCAAGCACGGTTGCGCAAAAATCTTTTTCCGTTCCTCCGAGGTCCAATCTCGCGCAACCTGATCGTAGACGACACAGTCTTTCGTCTCTAATCCAGCGGAACTCAGCCGTTCTGCGACATTTCCACGGGTATGCCGCCCATGGAGATGAAGCGCCTTTTGTCCCGCCCGATCCGCCAAGCCGCGCACAAGATCATCCGCTGCTGGATACACGCCTTGCACCGTGAGCCCGGATTGTTCCGCTTTCCGAGCCGTCGCCGCGCCAACGCAAACGACAGGCACATCGCCGCATTCCAAAGCGGCCGGAATCGCATGTTGCGAGCTGATCACCACGAAATCGACCGGGTTTTCCGGGAGCATATAGGGTAGGGCGTGAATATCCATCACCGGCGCCACGATCACCGAAAGTCCCGGTACAAGCACGCGCAAATCCTTTGCGAGCCGTTCGGCGTCTTGGGACGGTCGTGTGATCAGAAGGGATGACTGCAAATCGGTCTCGGGATTGTCTGGTCTCTCTCTCGGTGATACCTCCCAAAGGACGGTTAAACAATCGTGCAGACGGATGAGCCAAAGGGAGAGACAGGTCGTGAATGAGATTTCCGTCCTCGGCGCAGGTGCTTTCGGAACGGCGCTTGCCATTTCTCTGGCGCGCTCAGACCGCAAGATCACCCTTTGGGCGCGGTCGCCTGAGGGCGCCGAGGCCATGCAAGCGCGCCGTGAGAATGCATCGCGTCTCCCCGGAAAATCCTTGCCCGACAGCCTCACAGCGACATCCGATCTGGAACAAGCTTGTGAAGCCTCCGTGCTCTTGCTAGCGGTTCCGATGCAGCAACTCGCCGGGTTTTGTGAGACAAATAAGGCTCTAATCCAGCGCAAAACGCTTGTTTGCTGTTGCAAGGGTGTCGATCTGAAATCCGAGCGCGGACCTTTGGCCGTGCTCGAAGAAATCGTCCCGGAGGCCGAGATCGCCATCCTCTCCGGACCGTCGTTTGCGGTCGATATCGCCGACGGATTGCCCACAGCGCTCACGCTGGCCGGGCGTCTGCAAGACACTGTGGACCGTCTGCAAGCCCTGCTCACCACGGATAACATCCGCCTCTATTCAAGCCTCGATCCGCTCGGCGTCGAATTTGGCGGGGCGCTCAAGAATGTCATCGCCATCGCCTGTGGCCTCGCCATCGGGGCAGGGCTTGGCGAAAGCGCCCGTGCGGCCCTGATGACCCGCGGTTTTGCGGAGATGCAGCGTCTCGCGCTTCGCCTCGGCGCGGACCCGGCGACGCTTTCGGGGCTGTCTGGTTTCGGCGATCTCGTGCTGACCTGTACCTCTGAGAAATCCCGCAACTATTCACATGGCATCAAACTCGGCTCCGGCGCGACCATCGACCCGAACGTAACGGTCGAAGGTGTCGCAACGGCGAAAGCGGTTGCGCATTTGTCTCAGGGGCTCGGGATTGATATGCCAATCACGACGGCTGTGACGCAAATACTGAACGGCCAGATTTCCATATCCGAGGCGGCGGAAATCCTGCTCGCCCGCCCATTGAAAAGGGAGTAATCCATGAAATACGCGGTCATTTCCACCGACAAACCCGGCGGGCTTCAAATCCGCCTCGACACCCGCCCGGATCATGTCGAATACCTGAAAACCTGTGGCGTGGTCGAACGCGCGGGTCCGTTTCTTGATGCAGACGGCAACATGTGTGGCTCCCTCGTGATCATCGAGGTCGAAGACCGCGCCGCCGCAGAAGACTGGGCTGCAAATGATCCTTACGCCAAGGCAGGGCTCTTCTCCGATGTCCGTATCGAAGCATGGAAACAGGTGATTGGCTGATGGCACACTGGCTTTTTAAATCCGAAGCGGAAGTCTGGTCCTGGGATCAACAGGTCGCGAAAGGCGAGGTTGGCGAGGAATGGGACGGCGTGCGCAACTACCAAGCGCGCAACAACATGCGCGCCATGAAGCTTGGTGAGCGCGGGTTCTTTTATCATTCGCGCAAGGAAACGGAGATCGTCGGGATCGTCGAAGTCTGTGCCGAAGCGCATCCGGACAGCAAGGCGGATGATCTTCGCTGGGAATGCGTGGACATCAAGGCCGTGCGCCCGTTCACCAAACCGGTGACGCTGGCCATGTGCAAAGAAGATCCGCGTCTCAAGGATATGGTGTTGGTGAACAACAGCCGTCTTTCGGTTCAGCCGGTCACGGACGAAGAATGGAAGATTGTCTGCGAACTCGGTGAAACCGATCCATCGTAAGCCTGCGATGTCATGAGCGTGATGTCATAAACGCGATGTCATGAAAAAGGAGGGTTCCGACCCCCGGAACCCTCCACCACCCCACGTGCTCCCTAGCACCACACGTGTTCGAATTTGAAAGGGTTCGGGCCATCCTGGTCCGTGTTTTCAACCTAGGGAATTTGCCGATTCCCTGCAAATCCGAAGTGTTTAGAGTTGCGCCGAATTTCGAAACTCTTGCTTAACACACGCAAGCGTCAGACATGAAAAAGCCGCCCCGAAACTGGAGGCGGCGTTTTCTTAATGTTTTGAAATATCAGCCGTAAATGGCTTCTTTTCCAAAATGCTTAACCAAGAGGTAGTAGAACACGGCGCGGTATTTGTTACGCTCGGACTGCCCATAGGTTTCGATCGCCGCGTTGATCGCATCCATCAGTTCCGGGCCATCGGCGAGGCCGAGTTTCTTGATGAGGAAGTTGGTCTTGACGGTCTCAAGCTCGCTTTCTTGCGAAGCAGCAACGGTGGAGGCATCGTCATTGTAGATCGCCGGACCACAGCCGATGGTCACTTTCGTCAAAAGATCCATATCCGGCTCGATACCGCATTTGGACTTAAGATCTTCGGCATATTTCGCGATCAGGTCGTCACGTTTTCCCATGTTTATTCTCCCACCATGAAAGAGTTTAAGGCTGATAAAACAAGCCAATGAAGGCTCAAGAGGGAGCGTAGTGGCTAGCCCGGCCAATACAAAGGGAAATTTTCATGAAAAAGGCCCCCTCACGAGATCGCGAGAGGGCCCCAATTCGGAAAGTACCGGATCAGTAGCGATAGTGTTCCGGCTTAAACGGACCTTCTTGGGTCACGCCGATGTAATCCGCTTGCTCTTTCGACAGTTGGCTGAGCTTCACGCCGATCCGCGCAAGGTGCAGACGCGCCACTTTCTCGTCGAGGTGTTTCGGCAGGATATAGACGTCGTTGTCGTAGCTGTCGCCATTGGTCCAAAGCTCCATCTGAGCCAGCACCTGGTTGGTGAAGGACGCGGACATCACGAAGGACGGGTGACCCGTCGCGTTGCCGAGGTTCAGAAGACGGCCTTCGGAGAGAAGGATGATCTTGTTGCCCGAGGGCATCTCGATCATATCGACCTGATCCTTGATGTTGGTCCATTTGTGGTTTTTCAGCGCAGCGACCTGAATTTCATTGTCGAAGTGGCCGATGTTGCCGACGATGGCCATGTTCTTCATCTCGCGCATATGCTCGATGCGGACCACATCCTTGTTGCCGGTGGTGGTGATGAAGATATCCGCGTCTTTCACGACATCTTCCAGCAGAACCACTTCGAACCCGTCCATCGCAGCCTGAAGCGCACAGATCGGATCGACTTCGGTCACTTTCACACGCGCGCCAGCGCCGCGCAGCGAGGCCGCGGAGCCTTTGCCCACATCACCATAACCACAAACGACGGCCACTTTGCCCGCCATCATAACGTCCGTCGCGCGGCGGATACCGTCCACGAGGCTCTCTTTACAGCCGTATTTGTTGTCGAACTTCGATTTGGTGACCGAGTCGTTCACGTTGATCGCCGGGAAGGGCAGGAGGCCTTTCTTCACCAGATCGTACAGGCGGTGCACGCCGGTGGTGGTTTCCTCAGAGACCCCTTTGATTTGGTCGCGCATCTTGGTGAACCAACCGGGGGTCTCCGCCATGCGTTTCTTGATCTGCGCCTTGATCACCGCCTCTTCTTCAGAGGTCGGCACAGCGATCACATCCTCGCCCGCTTCGGCACGCGCGCCGAGCAGAACATAGAGCGTCGCATCGCCGCCATCGTCGAGGATCATGTTCGGGCCATCGGCGAACTGGAAGGATTTGTCGAGATAATCCCAATGTTCTTCAAGGCTTTGCCCCTTAATGGCAAAGACCGGAACGCCCGCCGCCGCGATGGCCGCAGCCGCGTGATCTTGGGTCGAGAAGATGTTGCAGGACGCCCAGCGCACATCCGCGCCGAGTGCGACAAGCGTCTCAATCAGCACAGCGGTTTGGATCGTCATGTGCAAAGAGCCGACAATCCGCGCGCCTTTGAGAGGCTTGCTCTCGCCATATTCCTCACGCAGGGCCATCAGGCCGGGCATTTCGGTTTCCGCAATATCGAGTTCTTTGCGTCCGAACTCAGCGAGAGAGATATCTTTGACGATATAGTCGGTGCCCATGTTCGGCTCCTGCTTGCGATGATCAATTTAAGCGCTGGTTACCAGCTTCAACCTCTCCTTACAACGCAGAGCCGTTGATTTAAGGTTAAAGCCACGCGCGCATACTGGCCCAAATGAGATGGTGCGATGGAAAACCATGGAAACCTTTCCCGTGCAGGGCTACCTAGACGGAAAGCACAAAGAGGGTGACATGGCGCAATCACGAGCTTGGCAAAGGATGCTGTCGGGACGCAGGCTTGATCTTCTGGATCCGACCCCGATGGATATCGAGATTGAAGACATCGCGCATGGTCTCGCCTTTGTGGCGCGCTGGAACGGTCAGACACACGGCGATTTCGCCTATTCCGTTGCCGAGCATTCCGTTCTGGTCGAAGAGATTTTTCGCCGTCTCTACCCAAAAGAGCCTGTGAAATGGCAACTGGCCGCGCTTTTGCATGACGCACCGGAATATGTGATCGGTGACATGATTTCGCCGGTGAAGGCGGCCATCGGGCCCGATTACGGGGATTTGGACGAACGGCTGACCGCCGCGATCCATATTCGCTTTGGCCTGCCCGCGAAAATTCCGGTGACGATCAAGAAGAAAATCAAAAAGGCGGACAAGGTGTCCGCCTGGTTGGAAGCCACTCAGATTGCCGGTTTCTCAGAAGCGGAAAGCAACAAACTCTTTGGCCGTATGAATCCCGATCTCATCCGCGATCTGCGCATCCAACTGCGCCCGCCGGTCGAGACGCGCAACGCCTTCACACAGCGGCATGCGGAGTTGATGGCTGCGCTTTAATCTTGCGAGGCGCCACGTGGTCGGCGGAAAAAAGGCCGAGCTTTCCGGGAAAAGCCAGAAGCTTTTGAACCCATGCGGCGCGGGTGGAATTGCCTGTCTCCCGCCGGCTCTCCCGACGGCGCGCCAGAATCTCGCGGCGATGCTGCACCTCCGGGGAGGTCATATCCGGCCCGCGCATCATCTCGTTTGCGATTATCTGTAACATGGTGTTACTCCCGAAAAGCTCGACATGCGCTTCATCTATTAATTATAGTGAACACATTCCACTCAGGGATTTTTTCAAATTGTAAGTAGAACTTACATATGATCGATATCGACTGGCGCCATATGCCCTCCCTTTCGACGCTCCGCGCCTTTGAGGCGACGGCCCGTCTCGGCTCCTTCACCGCCGCAGGCCGTGCTTTGAACGTCACCCATGCGGCGATCACCCAACAGGTGCGGGCGCTTGAAAAGGATCTTGGCCTGACCTTGTTGCAGCGCGAGGGCAGGGGGATGGCGCTCACGGATGCGGGACGGCAATTGGCGGACACGCTGTCCGAAGGGTTTTCCACGATTTCCGAAGGCATAACGCGCGCCCGCAATGGGCCAAGATCGCGCGGGCTTCGGGTCACCTGCACCCCTGCGCTCTCCTACGCTTTCATCATTCCCCGGCTTGGGCAGTTCTGGGACGATCACCCGGAAATTCCGGTCTCTCTGACGCCTTCGGGCTCGGTGGATGATTTGAAACGTCGGCAATTCGATCTCGGCATTCGGACCGGCAGCGGCAACTGGCCCGGTGTCGATGTTGAGCCGCTCTGGACCACACGCGTCATTCTTGTCGCCAGCCCGATCCTCATTGAAAAGCACGGTGGTGATGTGAATGCCCTGCCGCTGCAATCCATGCCGTGGATCAGATCACAGGATCACCCCGATGATCTCGCCCTGATGCGGCAATGCGGGGTCGATGGCGAGAAGGTCTCCGCGATTTTCATCGAAGGTCAGTCGGAAAGCGTTCAGGCCGTTGTGCGCGGTGTCGGGATGACATTCGTCTCCGAAATCGCGGTCAGCGACGATCTGACAAACGGCGCTCTGGTCCGTTTGCCTTATGATTTCTCGCAAGAATTCACCTATTTTGCCGCAACCCCCAAAGGGGTTGAGCGCGCCTCGACCCGTCTGTTCATCGACTGGCTCAAGACGCTGGCCCCCGAGGCGCGGTAACGATCAGCGCGGCGAGCGTTTCGCCAGAATGCGCTGCAACGTGCGGCGGTGCATGTTCAGACGTCGCGCCGTTTCCGACACGTTGCGATCGCAGAGCTCGTAAACGCGCTGGATATGTTCCCAACGTACACGATCCGCCGACATCGGGTTTTCCGGCGGCGGTGGAAGCTCGTCGCCAGTGGCCAGAAGGGCGTGCACAATGTCATTGGCATCCGCAGGTTTGGACAGGTAATCCGTCGCGCCGATTTTCACCGCAGCCACAGCCGTCGCAATCGCACCATAGCCTGTCAGAACGACGATGCGGCTGTCCGGGCGCTTTTCTCGCAGAAGTTCGACCACATCCAGACCGCTGCCATCTTCGAGACGCAGATCAACCACGGCATAGGCCGGCGGGCGGGCCGTCGCGATGGCTTTCCCGGCGGTGACGGAACCAGCCATTTCGACCTCAAAGCCACGTTTTTCCATGGCGCGCGCGAGACGGCGCAGGAACGCTTCGTCATCATCGACCAAGAGAAGCGACTTGTCCTCGCCCAGTTCCAGTTTCTCGTCCGCGTCCATATCGGACCCTCCTGCCATCGGCATTTTTCTTATGAAATCGGTCTAGTTTTAGAACGCCTCTAAGGGAGGGTCAATTTTTACTCTACTTTTACCCTGCGGCATCCATAAAACAGGCCACCCGATCCGCCATTTGTTCCGGAGTGACGTCGCGTTTGAAGAAATCAACGAAGCCAATCTCAGGGAAAACCAGATAGGCAAAGGTGGAGTGATCGACCAGATAATACTCCGGATCGCCATCTTCCTGTTTCTTGTAATAGGTCTTGTAGGCCATGGAGGCCGCTTTGACCTGTTCCGGCGTGCCCGTCAGACCGATCATGTTGTCATGAAAAAGGCTGGTGAATTCCTTGACCACTTCGGGCGTGTCGCGTTCCGGATCAATCGAGATAAACGCAGCCTGCGCGTCATATCCGCGCTCATCGAGAATGCGCAGAGCATCCGCGTTGCGCATATTGTCGAGCGGGCAGACATCCGGGCAGAAGGTATAACCGAAATAGAGGATCGTCGGTTTGGTAAAGACATCCTGATCGGTCACCGTGACGCCATCTTCGTTCACAAGCTCGAACGGCCCGCCGATTGCGGCGGCACCGCCGCTCACTGCGGACTCGCGGCATTGCGCAAAAGCGTCCTCCTCTGCCGGGCGGGTCGCATACCAAACGGTCGCCCCAACCCCGATTGCAACGACGGCGACAGCCGCAATGGCGATAGATTTCGTGGACATCTTAATTCTCCTCTCGTTGCTGCGCATTGATCGGGGCAAACGCAGGTACTAACAAGGGATTTAATGACGCATCAGGGTAATTTCACGTCAATGATTGAAAATGGAAATGGCTTCCTCACGGGGGAGAGACGGTCTGACTGGGTCCGGCTGCGCACTTTGGTCGCGGTGCGTTGGATCGCGATTGCGGGACAAATCGGCACAATTCTCATCGCAGAACTCATTTTGAACCTGCGCTTTGAATATGGCGCCTTTGCCATGGCGATCGGGGCCTCGATCATCCTGAACGTCATTTCGAGTTTCATTTACCCGGAGAACACGCGCCTGAGCGAACGCGGCGCGACGTTGATGCTGCTGTTCGATATCCTGCAACTCTCGGCCCTGTTGTATTTCGCGGGCGGTTTGAACAACCCGTTTTCGATGCTCATCCTCGCCCCGGTGTCCATCTCCGCTTCGGCGCTGCGTCCCAAATCCTCGATCCTCATCGGTGCGGCAGCCATCGCCTTGGTCAGCGTCCTCGCGCTCTACTACGTGCCGCTGCAAACGCAGGAGGAGCAAATCCTCACGATGCCCGATATGTTCCTCTTTGGCACTTGGGCCGGGATCGTCATCGGCGTCGTGTTTCTCGGCGTGTTCTCTTGGAAAGTCGCCTCCGAGATTCACTCCATGTCCGAAGCGCTTCTGGCGACCCAAATGGCCCTGACCCGTGAACAAAAGCTGACGGACATCGGCGGTGTCGTCGCCGCTGCCGCCCATGAGCTTGGAACGCCTCTGGCCACGATCAAACTGGTGTCGAGCGAACTGCTCGATGATCTGAAGGAGAACGAAAATCTCCGCGATGACGCCCTCCTGATCAACGAACAGGCGGATCGGTGCCGCGATATTCTTCAGTCGATGGGGCAGGTGGCCAAAGACGATCTTCACATGCGGTTCGCGCCGCTTCAGGCCGTCGTCGAGGAAGCCGGTCAGCCCCATATGACCCGTGGGAAAACCGTGAAACTCGAAGTGCTTGGCGCCGAGGACGGCTCCGCGCAGCCCTTTGTCTACAGACGCCCTGAGATCATCCATGGGCTGCGAAACCTGATCCAGAACGCCGTGGATTTTTGCGAAACCACGGTGTGGATCGACGTGACGTGGAGCGCCTCCGATATTCAACTGCGCATCATCGATGATGGCGCCGGTTTCCCCAGCTCCGTCATCGGGCGGATCGGGGATCCTTTCATGCATGGGCGGCGTGGTGATCGCGGGAGTGATCGGGGGGGCGACAGAGGAAGCGACCGGGAGTTGGATAAGCGTCCCGGTTACAAGGGCATGGGGCTCGGGCTCTTTATTGCCAAAACCCTGCTGGAACGCACCGGGGCGGAGATCACCTTTGCGAACGGCTCTGCGCCGCATGATCTGCACCTTCATGCCGGTCGGCGCTCCGGCGCGATTGTCGAATTGAATTGGCAAAGAGAGCTGATCAGCGTTCCCGAAGGCGAACAGAACAAAGCGCTCGGTGACAACATCCCGCTGATGCCCTGACCGTTGACTTAACTATGCGTTAACCATCCTTGCGCAAACTGGCGACATCTCGAATGCGCAGCGCAAGATGGGAATCACATGTCGCCGAATAGCCTGTTCACCTTTGTCTCTTTGATCGCGGGAAGTCTCTCGGTCGCCTTCCTCGCGCTTTACGCCCTGTCATGGCTTGCGGCGCGCAAGGAACGCATCGATACGATCGCGCTCGCCTCGCAGGACCATGACATCGTGTTCTTGTTCGACGACGAGAAACTGGTGAACGCAACGCCCGCGGCCAAAAGCGTTCTCGCGACCGCCGCAGAGGTCGGGTCCGATTGGTCTCGGCTTCTCTCGATCATGATTTCGAAATTCCCGGACATGCAGCAGGAAGTCTCCCATCTGGCGGAACGAGAGAGCATCGCGATTGAATCCCGCGATGGCAGAGCCGTTCTCAAATGCGAATGGCGCAACGGTCTGGCGCGCATCACCCTGTTTGACCGCGAAACCGAGCAGGCCCATATCGAAATGGATCGTCATTCTCTCATGGCGATGGAACAGGAGCTGGACACCCTGCGCTCGACGACGGAAAACATCCCGTTCCTTGTGTGGCGCGAGCTTGAAAACGGCGCAATCAGCTGGGCCAACAGCGCCTATATCGCGCTGTCCGAGACCCTCTCTGAGCAGGATGAACATACGAGCTGGCCACCCGCCGCCCTCTTCGACACCCAGCTACTGGCACAGGCGGGGCCGAACGAAATCCGCCGTCTCAGTCTGAATGACAAAACGGGGCAACGTCTTTGGTTCGACGTGAACCGTTTCAAACTCGGCAATGACACGCTCTACACCGCAGCATCTGCGGATCGGACGGTGAAGGCAGAGGAATCGCTGCGTGAATTCACGCAAACGCTCACGAAAACCTTTTCTCATCTGACCATCGGCCTCGCCGTGTTCGACCGCAAACGTCGCCTTGCGCTCTTTAATCCTGCGTTGACGGACCTGACCTCTTTGCCCCCGGATTTCCTGATCACCCGACCCGCGCTCACCTCGTTCCTTGATCGTTTGCGGGACAATCAGATGATGCCGGAACCCAAGGATTACAAATCCTGGCGACAGGAAATGACCGCGCTTGAAACCGCTGCCGAAGACGGCACTTACGAGGAAGTCTGGACCCTGCCCAGTGGCCTGACCTACCGCATTTCCGGGCGGCCCCATCCCGACGGTGCCATCGCCTTTCTGTTCGAGGATATTTCAGCCGAAATGTCGCTCACCCGCCGGTTCCGCGCGGAAATCGAAACCGCGCAGGCCGTGATCGACAGTCTGCCCGAAGCCATCGCCGTGTTTTCCGGCGAAGGCATGCTCGTCATGGCCAATTCCACCTACACAACCCTCTGGGGGCATGAGCAAATGGAAGGCCTCTCGGAAACAAGCCTTACCGATGCCACGCGCATCTGGCACGCCAAATGCGCCCCCTCTTCGCTTTGGCGGGAATTTCGCGACTTTGCGACCCAACCCGGCGATCGCACGAACTGGACCGGACAAACCCGCCTCTGGGATGGCCGCCGCCTAAAATGCCGTTTTGTGCCCTTGGCCTCAGGCCAAACCCTCGTCGGATTTACACCAGAGTCTCGCGCCAGCGCATTGCGCCCGGCCGTGCGATCCAAGATCGAAGAAAAGCATTTCATCGGGATGTGACGGCAAGCCCTTGTCTCCAACGGTGCGAAGCCTAAAGTCGGACGACACACGTCAGACGCAAAAGGCTCCCTCCCGTGACCACATCCACTGATCGCAAAGACTGTCTAGATACGTTTTTGCAAAACAGCGACTGGGCCACCGCCCGTACAATCGCATTGGCCGGAGATGCCTCCCGTCGTCGTTATCATCGGCTGATTGATCCGGTTTCCGGGCAACAGGCCATTCTGATGGATGCCCCGCCAGAAGCGGGCGAAGATGTCCGGCCCTTCCTCAAAGTTGCTGACTATTTGCGGGGTCTCGGCCTTTCAGCGCCCGAGATTTTTGATGCGGATGAGGAGCAAGGCTTTCTGATCCTCGAAGATTTTGGCGAAGACCTCTATGACCAAGTCTGCGCCCGTACACCGGAGATGGAACCCGCGCTCTATGATGCTGCGGTCGATGTGCTGATCGACATTTGTTCCGCACCTCCCATGACGGGTCTCTCGGATTACAGCGCCCAAATGAGCGAGCTCGCCCTCTCTTGTTTCCGCTGGTACGCCGAACCGATCCTTGGGCGCGATCTTTCCGCCGAACGTGCGGCGACGGCTTCGGCCCTTGCGCCCCTGATCGACGATCTCGGCCCCGGTCGGGTGACCATTTTGCGCGATTATCACGCACAGAACCTGCTGTGGCTGCCGGAGCGCTCGGGCGCTGCACGGGTTGGCCTCCTCGATTTTCAGGACGCCATGCTGGGCCATCCGGCCTATGATCTGATCTCCCTCACGACAGATGCCCGCCGCGATGTTCCTCCCGACATTCAAACCCGCTGTTTGGATCGGTTTAGCGTCGGATTCGGCCTGAATCGGATCGATTTTATGCGACAAGCCGCCATTTGTTCCGTGCAGCGTAACCTGCGAATCCTCATGGTGTTTGGCCGCATGTCCCTCCATTTCGGCCGCCCTCATTACGTCGATCTCATCCCCCGCGTCTGGCAGCATCTGCAAAACGATCTCAATCATCCCGACCTCGCGGAGCTCGCGAAAGTCCTTCGCGCGGCCCTCCCTGAACCCGACGAAAACGCCCTCAAAACACTGAAAGCGAAATGCGGCACCATCCCAACTCTGCAATGATCTTTTGCGCGGGGCGTGGCACCCGCATGAAAGAGCTCACCATAGACCGCCCCAAGCCCTTGATCGAAGTGGCGGGGCGACCGCTTGTGGATCACGCGATTGAACAGCTCGAAGGGATCGAACACCGCGTCGCGAACCTGCATTACCTGCCGGAAAAGCTTGAACAGCACCTGACATCTGTGGGCGTCGAAACGATCTTTGAGAACGATCTTCTGGAGACCGGAGGCGGTTTGAAAAACGCGCTGCCTCTTTTCAAAGAAGATGCGATTTTCACGATGAACACCGATGCCGTCTGGAAAGGTCCGCGCGCGGCAGATGTTCTCGCGGCGCATTGGCAGCCGGACAAGATGGATGCGCTGTTGCTCGTGGTCCCGAAAACGCGGGCGCATGGTCATCTGGGCCGCGGAGATTTCGATATCTCTGAAAGCGGCCAACTGAAACGCGGCACCGAGACCGTTTACACGGGCGTTCAGATTTTGAAGACTGATCCTGTCGCGAAGGTCGAGCAGTCACATTTTTCCCTAAACCTCGTTTGGGAAAAACTTTTCGCAGCCGGCCGCATTTACGGTGTGGAATATGAGGGGCATTGGTGCGATGTCGGCCATCCGGACGGTATTGCGATCGCCGAAGAAATTTTGAAAGGAAAGTGATGTTCAGCGACGAGGGAAAGCCAGGTCTCTTTGGTGTAGCCTGCGGCGCGAACTATCCACTTGCGGTGAAGACCGGCCTTTTGGCGCGGCTAAATGACCAGCCGCCAGAGGTTTTGGCCCGCACCGAAATCTTCGTAAACACCTCGCGCATGCGCAAGGATATTCAGGCGGCCTTCGATGATGGATCGACCCGATTCCTGCCCAAAATACGTCTTTTGTCCGAATTGGGCACCGATCATGCTTTCATGGATCTGCCCATCCCCGTCAGCAGCCTGCGCCGACGTCTGGAACTGTCCCAACTCGTCGCCCACTTCCTCCGGCAAGAACCAAAATTCGCGACCCGCGCCTCCGTGTTCGATCTCGCCGACAGTCTCGCGCAGCTTTTGTCAGAGATGCAGGACGAAGCCGTCCATCCCGACGACATTCGTGGCCTCAAGGTTCAGGATTCCTCCGGGCATTGGCAAAAATCGCTGCAATTCCTGTCGATCATTTTCGACTTTTTCGGCCCCGAAGCCGCCCGCGATCCCGGATTGGAAGATCGATTGAGGTTGGTGGTTGACCGGCTTGAGGCGCAATGGCGCGCAACGCCGCCGGATCATCCGATCCTTGTGGCCGGTTCAACAGGTTCGCGCGGCACCACCGCGCGTTTCATGTCCCTTGTCGCGTCTTTGCCGAACGGTGCCGTTATTCTTCCCGGCGTCGATTTCGAAATGCCCACGTCGGTTTGGTCGCAAATTCGCAACGAGGAACGCGCGGCGGAAGAGCATCCGCAAGAACGCACCGCGCGCATGGCCGAACGGCTTGGCATGCACCCTGGAAAAATTCCCGTCTGGGACACGACACCACCTGCAAATGCGACCCGAAACAAGCTCATTTCCCTCGCTTTGCGTCCGGCTCCCGTGACCGATCAATGGATGGAAGAGGGCCCGAAATTCGAGAATGTGGCACAGGCGACAGGGGCGATGACGCTGGTCGAAGCGCCGGACATGCGCATCGAAACCAATGCGATTGCGCTCATGCTGCGAGAAGCGGCGGAGCAGGACAAAACCGTTGCCCTCGTGACGCCCGACCGCGATTTGGCGCGGCGCGTTTCGGCCCTTTTGGATCGCTGGGACATCGTCGCGGATGACAGCGCCGGTATCCCGCTCAACCAAACCCCGCCGGGCCGATTGTTGCGTCATATCGTCGGTTTCATGGGGCGCACATTGTCAGCAGAAGATTTCCTTGTGCTGCTCAAACACCCGCTTTGCGCGCGTGGTTCCGAGGGAGAGGAGGGGCGTGGTTACCACCTCCTGTGGACGCGCGAATTGGAAGTGCATCTGCGCCGCAAAGGTCCGGCCTTTCCGACACGCGAAGATTTCATGAAATGGGCCGTAGAGTCCGGAAAAGATAAGGCTGACAAGGACGGTCGCAAACATTGGGCGCACTGGCTGTCGGATATGCAGGAGCAAATGTTCGTTGCGCCCGAAAGGCCGCTTTCGGACCATCTCGAACAGCTTGTTGCGCTGAGTTCGGCTCTGGTTAAAGGGCCGACGGGCGAGGACGACAGCGAGCTTTGGGCTCAGAATGCAGGCCGCGAAGCGCGGCGCGTTGTCGAAGGATTGCAGCGCGAAGCGGAGTATGGCGGGACTTTGAGCATCGAGGAATTCGCCGATCTGTTCCGAGCGATTTTGGGACGTGCAATGGCGCGCGATCCTTCTCCGAAACATCCGAAAGTGATGGTTTGGGGGACGCTTGAGGCGCGCGCTTTGCAGGCCGATAAGGTGATCCTCGCCGGTCTCAACGAAACCATCTGGCCACAATCTGTCGGGCAAGATCCGTGGTTCAGCCGCGACATGCGGCGGCAGGCCGGACTTGTCTCGCCGGAACAATCCATCGGCCTCTCCGCCCATGATTTTCAACAGGCCATCGGCGCGCCCGAGGTCGTTCTGACCCGAGCAAAGCGGGATGCCGAAGCCGAGACTGTGCCGTCTCGCTGGCTCATTCGCCTGACGAACCTGATGGCCGGGATGTCGGAAGAAGGGCGCAGCGCGCTTCAAACGATGCGGGATCGCGGAGCGGAATGGATGGCCTTGGCCGAAGCGCTCGATGTGCCGGACGAAACCGTGTCGCCCGCACGTCGCCCGAGCCCGCGTCCCCCCGTGGACGCCCGGCCCCGGCAGCTTTCCGTCACGCGCATCGAGACCTTGATCCGCGATCCTTACGAGATTTACGCCAGCCGCATTTTGCGCCTGAGCAAGCTCGACCCTCTGTCACGAGATCCGGATGTCCGCGAGCGCGGCACCGCGCTTCACGCAATTATGGAAACCTACCTCAAACAGATCGGTGAGGAGAGTTTCGAAGCCGCTCTCGCACGGTTCCAAATGATTGCGGAAGACGTTTTGGAACAAGAGGTTGCATGGCCCTCCGCGCGCCGGGTCTGGCTTGGGCGTGTGCGGCGGATTGCGGAACAGCTGGTGCGCGACGAGCAAGACAGGTTCGCCAAAGGCAGCCCCATCGGCGTTGAGACGAAAGGCGCGATGCACCTGTCGGACGTTGATTTTTCTCTGACCTGCAAAGCCGACCGTATCGACCGGAAAGAAGACGACACGTTCGTCATCTATGACTATAAATCCGGCTCGCCGCCGAGCGAGAAGCAGACCAAGAAATTCAGCATTCAGCTCCTGCTGGAAGCCATGATGCTGGAGGCAGGAAAATTCGATGGGCTGCCGGAGGGCAGGGTGTCGGAGGTGGCCTATCTTGGGTTGAACGCCGCTTTGAAACAAACCGTTCTGCCGTTGGAGCCGCATGAGATTGCAAAGGTGCGCGAACGGTTGGAGGAGTTGATCAAGGCCTATGACGATCCGCAGCTTGGCTATACCTCGCGGCGTATGATGGAGACCGTGCAATATAGCACCGATTTCGAACATCTCGCGCGGTTTGGTGAGTGGTCCATTTCGGATACGCCCGTGCCGGAGGACCTCGAATGACCGAAATGAACGAGGCCACACGCCGCCAGATCATGGCCGCCGCGCCCGACATGTCGACCTGGCTCTCCGCCAACGCCGGGTCGGGGAAAACCAAGGTGCTCACAGACCGGGTGGCGCGGTTGTTGCTCGACGGCACGCCGCCGCAGCACATTCTCTGTCTCACCTATACGAAAGCCGCCGCGGCGGAGATGCAGAACCGTCTGTTCAAGCGTCTCGGCGATTGGGCCATGCTGCCCGATCCGGAGTTGATTTCACAGCTACGGGCGCTGGCACCGGAAAAAGAGTTGAACTCCGACATCCTGCGCCATGCGCGGACCTTGTTCGCCCGCGCGATTGAGACGCCGGGTGGTTTGAAAATCCAGACGATCCACTCTTTTTGTAGTGCGCTTTTGAGACGATTCCCGCTTGAAGCGGGTGTGTCGCCGCAATTCAAAGAGATGGACGAACGGCAATCTCGCCGGATGATTGTCGATATTCTGGAGGACATGGCCTCCGGCTCCGGTCGCGATGTGATCGACGCCGTCGCCCTCTATGTCAGCGATCTCGATCTCACCGATCTCGCCATGAAGGTCGTCGCCAAACGCGAAGGCTTCTTGCCGGAAAAAAGCCCTGCTGAAATTTGGTCTTGGTTCGATCTTCCGAAAGGCTACGGAGAGGCAGAGCTGCTTTCTGACGTGTTTCTCGGTGGTGAAAAAGAGGTGCTTTCAGATTGCGCCGCACTCATGGAAGGATCGAGTGCCGCAGATCAGAAAGTCGCACCTTTTTTCCGGATTTGGGCTGGATTAGAGCCGAGTTTGGATTTGGTAGAGCAGTTTTGTGGCAAGTTTCTCTCTGGGGAAAAATCGAAAAATCCGCTGCAATCGAAGTTCTACGCGCAGCATTCCAGCCTTCCGACCCGCAAGCTTATTGATGCCCATCCCGGTGCCTTTGATCGGCTTGAATCCTTGATGAAACGCGTAGAAGCGGTGCGGCCGCGTCTTTATGCCCTGCGCGATGCCAAACGCACGCTGGCGCTCCATCGCTTCGCGCAAAACATTCTGCCGCCCTATCTTGAGCGCAAATCCCAGCTTGGCTTGCTCGACTTTGACGACATGATCCGCCGGGCGCGTGATTTGTTGTCGATTTCCAACGTGTCGCAATGGGTGCTCTACCGGCTCGATGGCGGGATCGACCATATCCTTGTGGACGAGGCGCAGGACACCAGCCCAGATCAATGGCGTGTTGTGCAGCTTCTGGCGGGCGAATTTACGGCGGGCGAGGGCGCCCGCGCCGATGTGACCCGCACGATTTTCGTCGTGGGCGATCACAAACAATCGATCTACTCTTTCCAAGGCGCAGCGCCGGAAGCGTTTGACAAAATGAAAGCGCATTTCGGCGAGCGTCTTCAGGCCGTGGGGCAGCCGCTTCAAGATCTCGCGCTGCAATATTCCTTCCGCTCATCGCCCGCGATCCTATCTGCGACCGACGCGGTTTTTGCGGCCAGCGGCGGCGAGGGGGTTGGCGGCATTCCGGAGCATATCGCCTTCTTCGAAGACATCCCCGGACGGGTTGATCTTTGGTCACTGGAAGAGCCGGAAAAAGCCGATGAGGAGGATGAAAACTGGGAAGATCCCATCGACATCATCCGCCCCGAACATCACAACGCCCGCCTCGCGCAGAGGGTTGCGGATTTCGTCGCAGAGCTTCTCGAATCCGGCTCAATTCCCGACAAAGATGGCAAAGGCCGCGCAGTGCAGCCGGGCGATATCATGATCCTCGTGCGCAGCCGCTCGGAACTTTTCGGGCGTATGCTCAGAACGCTGAAATCTCACCCGGCTGGCATTCCGGTCGCGGGCGCGGACCGCATGACACTTGGCGATGAGATGGCCGTAAAGGATATGCGGTCTCTGTTGGCTTTCCTGTCCCTGCAGGACGACGATTTGGCGCTGGCGGAGGTGTTGAAATCGCCGCTGTTCAATTGGTCGGAGCGCGATCTCTATAAATTGGCGCATGGGCGGACGACGATCACGCTTTGGCGGCAACTTTACGAGCGCCGCGCGGAATGGCCCGAGACCTTCGCCATTCTCGAAGACCTTCGACAGGTCTCGGACTTTCTGCGGCCTTACGATCTGATCGAACGTGTGCTCATCCGCCATGATGGTCGGCGCAAATTCATTGCCCGGCTCGGCAAAGAGGCTGAAGACGGGTTGGATGCCCTGCTGCATCAGGCGAGAAGCTATGAGGCGGCGGAAACGCCCAGTCTTACGGGCTTCATCGCATGGCTGGAATCTCAGGATATTCAGCTCAAACGCGTGCTGGATGAAAACTCCAACCTCGTTCGCGTGATGACGGCACACGGGTCCAAAGGCCTTGAAGCGCCGATTGTGATCCTTCCGGACACGCTCAAAGCCCTGCGCGAACCGCGGGATGAATTTATTGAGCCCGTGAAAGATCAACTGGTCTGGAAAGGGCCGGCAGATCAGCGCTCTGATCAGATCAAACAGACCCTAACCCAGCTCAAACAGGCCGATTTGGAGGAAGATCGTCGCCTGCTTTATGTGGCGATGACGCGGGCGGAAAAATGGCTTGTTGTCTGTGGGGCTGGCGAGGAAAAGCCGGACACATGGTATGAACTCGTCAAACGCGGGCTGTCCTCTCTGCCGACGCAGACATGCGAATTGGCCGGAAGCCTTGGGCAGCGCTACGCGCATGGGGATTGGCCCGCTTTGGACAAAAGCGAAAGCCCCGAGGTCAAGCTGACGCTTGCGCTTCCCGACTGGGCGCGCAGCTCAGCAAAGGCTCCGGCAGCAAAATCCTCTGTCATTTCCCCCTCTGATCTTGGCGGTGCAAAGGCCTTGCTCGGCGAAGATGGGCTTTTCGACAAGGAAACGGCGATGCGGCGCGGCAGTCAGTTGCACCAATTGATCGAGGTTCTGCCGGATATCGCGCCAGACAAACGCGAGACGGTCGCGCGGTTTGTTCTTTCCTCTGGAGAGGATGCGGCGCTCGATACGGAAATTGCGGAGTTGATGGAAGAAGCCATTCATGTGCTGGAAGGCCGCTATGAGTGGGACATTTTCGGGCCAAATTCGCTGGCCGAGGTGCCCTATACCGGAAAGATGGGCGATCAGATCATTCACGGCATCATCGACCGGCTGATCGTCACGCCGGACCGTGTCCAGATCGTCGATTACAAATCCAACGCCGTGGTCCCGGAGCGCGTGAGCGACATTCCGGAGGGGCTTTTGCGCCAACTTGGCGCCTATGCCGAGGCCATCGGGGAGATCTATCCGGGTCGCGAAATCGAAGTGGCGCTTTTGTGGACAAAGACTGCGACGCTCCAGCCTGTGCCTCTCGATATCGTGATGGAAGCCCTGCAGCGCACCGCCACATCTTGACCCCGCGGGGGGCAAGACATAGATTTTTTCTCAAGTTTAAGCATTCAGGAGAAGCCCAATGGCTACTGTAAAAGTCAGCGACGACACCTTCGCATCCGAAGTCCTCGAATCCGACATCCCCGTGGTTGTCGACTTCTGGGCGGAATGGTGTGGCCCGTGCAAACAAATCGGCCCGTCCCTTGAGGAACTGTCCGACGAGCTCGACGGTAAAGTCAAAATCGTCAAAGTGAACGTCGACGAAAACCCGAACTCCCCGGCTCAGTTCGGCGTGCGTTCGATCCCGGCGCTGTTCATGTTCAAAGGCGGCGAAGTGGCTTCGGCCAAAATCGGCGCAGCTCCGAAAGCGGCGCTCGCCAACTGGATTTCCGAAGAGTCCTGATATTCACGGATATGATCTGAATTCGGGCGCCCATTGCGGCGCCCTTTTTCATGTCCGATTTGCGGGTATGGTTGCACCGCGTCGGTCACGGCCACATATAGAGCACCAAGCGAAAGGAAATCCGAATGTCGAAAGAAGAATTCCCCGGTTGGCATGGCACGACGATCATTGGCGTGCGGCGCGGTGGTGAAGTGGTTGTGGCTGGTGACGGGCAAGTGAGCCTTGGCCAAACCGTGATCAAAGGCACTGCGCGCAAAGTGCGGCGGCTTAAGCCCGGCGGTCATGATGTTGTCTGCGGTTTTGCCGGTTCCACGGCAGACGCCTTCACGCTTTTGGAGCGGCTGGAAAGCAAGCTTGAAGCCACGCCGGGACAATTGGCTCGCGCCTGTGTCGAACTTGCGAAAGACTGGCGCACCGACAAATACCTTTCGAAACTCGAAGCGATGCTGATCGTGACCGATGGCGACACGCTTTTGGTGGTGACCGGGGCGGGTGACGTGCTTGAACCCGAGCATGACATTGCGGCCATCGGATCGGGCGGGAACTTTGCTCTCGCCGCCGCGCGTGGCCTGATGGAAACCGAACATGACGCCGAAACCGTCGCCCGCAAAGCGATGAAGATCGCTTCCGATATCTGCGTTTACACCAATGGCAACCTGACCGTTGAGAAGATTACCAAATGACTGATTTGACACCCCGCGAGATCGTCTCCGAACTGGACCGCTACATCATCGGCCAGAACGACGCCAAACGTGCCGTTGCTGTGGCGCTGCGCAACCGCTGGCGGCGTAAGCAGCTTTCCGATGATCTGCGCGAAGAAGTCTACCCGAAGAATATCCTGATGATCGGACCGACCGGCGTCGGTAAGACGGAGATTTCCCGCCGCCTTGCAAAGCTTGCGAAAGCGCCCTTTGTGAAGGTCGAGGCCACGAAATTCACCGAAGTGGGCTATGTCGGCCGCGATGTTGAGCAAATCGTGCGCGATCTGGTGGATGCGGCGATTTCCCAGACCCGCGACCAGATGCGCGATGACGTGAAAGCCAAGGCGCAGGGCGCAGCCGAAGATCGTGTGATCGAGGCGATCGCCGGCACCGATGCGCGCGAGCAAACCCGTGAAATGTTCCGCAAGAAACTGCGGTCGGGTGAGCTGGACAACACCGAGATCGAGCTTGAGCTTCAAGACAGCGGCACGCCGATGGGGATGTTCGAAGTTCCCGGTCAGCCGCAAATGGGCGGCATGATGAACCTTGGCGATCTGCTCAAGGGCTTTGGCGGGCGCACCGTCAAAAAGCGCCTGACGGTTGCCGAAAGCTATGACGTTCTCATCAGCGAAGAGGCCGACAAGCTTCTGGACGACGAGACGGTGACCCGTGTGGCGCTCGAAGCCGTGCAGGAAAACGGCATCGTGTTCATTGACGAGATCGACAAGGTCTGTGCCCGTTCTGACGCGCGTGGCGGGGATGTGTCCCGCGAAGGTGTGCAGCGCGATTTGCTGCCGCTGATCGAGGGCACGACGGTCTCCACGAAACATGGGCCCGTGAAAACCGATCATATCCTGTTCATCGCCTCTGGCGCCTTCCATATCGCCAAGCCTTCGGATTTGTTGCCGGAATTGCAGGGGCGTTTGCCGATCCGGGTGGAGCTTCGCGCCTTGGAAGAGGGCGATTTCGTCCGCATTCTGACGGAAACCGACAACGCATTGACGCTGCAATACAAGGCGCTGATGGACACCGAGGAGGTCGAGGTGACCTTTACCGAGGATGGGATCGCCGCCATCGCCAAGCTTGCTGCGGACGTGAACAGCACCGTGGAAAACATCGGTGCACGTCGGCTTTATACGATCATGGAGCGAGTGTTTGAGGAGCTGTCTTTCGTCGCGCCCGACAAACCCGGCGAAAAGATCACGGTCGATGCCGCCTATGTCCATGCGCATGTCGATGAGATGGCCAAGGTCGCGGATGTCAGCCGCTATATGCTCTGATCAAAGCGTTTCTTACTTCGGGCGGCGCAGGTAGACGTAATACGCGCCTGTGCCGCCATGTTTCAAATGGGCTTCCGTGACCTGCAAAACTGCCTCGCGCAAAGGCGATGAATGCAGCCAATGCGGCACCTGATGTTTCAACACGCCCCGACGTATCGGGATTGGCCCGTCTTCGTCCCGGTGTTTGCCTTTTCCGGTGATCACCAGAACGAGCCTGCGCTCCATCGCCCAAGAATTCAGGATGAAACGCATCAGTGCCGGGTGAGCTTGAGCCAAGGTCATGCCGTGAAGGTCGATGCGGCCTTCGGGGACCATCTTGCCCTTGCGCATCTTGCCGAATTTCTTGCGGTCCATCCGCAAAGGCACCTGCGAGAGGCTATCAGAAATCGTGGGCGCGAGATCATGACCCAGCGCGGTTTTCGCAGCGTTTTTGCCGATCTCGATGTCAAAACTGTCCATACCGCGCGGCGCTTTCGGCGCGGAGGCCTTTGGCGCGGTTGGACGGGGCAGGGGATCCGGCGCGCGTTCCACGTGAAGCGGCGTCGCGGTTTTGCGCACCGCGTTCCAGAGGGACTTGTCCTCTTCCGTGAGGGATTTCTTGCGGCGGCTCACCCTTCGGCCCTCTCTTGCAGGCCATAGGCGGTCTGGATCGGCAAAAGCACGATCATGCGGCCCGGATCGCGAATTTTTCCGGCCTCTTCCCCCGCCGCATTGCCGGTGCCGAAGAAGATATCGGCACGCTGCGCACCTTTGATGGCGGAGCCGGTGTCCTGCGCGATCATAAGACGATGGAGCGGAACGTCGCCTTCTTTCTCGATCCAAACCGGCGCGCCGAGCGGCACGAATTTCGGATCGACGGCGATGGAGCGCATCTTGGTGATCGAGCGATGCATCGCGCCGATCGGCCCCTTGTCAGCGGGCAGGCGCGGCAATTCACGGAAGAACACATAGGACGGGTTGAAGTTCAAAAGCTCCATGCCCGCGTCCGGATTGCGGCGCACCCAGTTTTGAATGACCTTGGCGGAGACCTGATGCGCATCATAGACACCGCGCCGGATCAACTCCTGTCCGATGGATCGATAATCACGCCCGTTATGTCCCGCATAGCCGATCCGGATCATGGCGCCGTTTTCGAGGCGGATGCGCCCAGACCCCTGAACCTGAAGGAAAAACAGTTCCACCGGATCATCGACCCAAGCGATCTCAAGCCCGCGCCCATCCAAAGCGCCGCCGGAAATGTCACGACGCGACAGATAGGGCGCGCCAGAGACGATATCGGGGGGCAAGCGATAGACGGGGTATTGATAGCGGGCTGATTTGTGACGCGAACCGTGGAGTTCCGGCTCAAAATACCCGGTGAACAAAGGTTCTGCGCCGTCTTCGATCAGCACCGGGCGGAAGAACAATTCGAAAAAGGCGCGCGCGTCGGTGACACGTTCCGCCAACTCGCAAAGCTGCGGCCATTCCGGCCCGTCGATCAGATTGCAAGTATTCCGAAAAACCGAAAGGGCCGCGGCGTGATCGTCGTCGGCCCATTGGGAAAGCTCATCAAAGCTCAAGACATGCGGCATGACATCATCCGCAGATGACGCTGGCCCGCTGAGCGCGAGCCATGCCGCGAAGGCAGCCTGCGCCACCCTCGCCCACATCAGGCGCCAGTCGCGACAAGTTGCCAGTTCGGATCGTCGCTGCCGAGATGGCGCGCAAAGGTCCAGGTATCTTTCTGGCGTTTAACCGCCTTGGCATCACCCTCAACCACATCGCCCTCGGCATTGCGCACGATAGAGGTGCTTTCACCAACAAAGCGGATTTGAATCTCGGCTTCATCCGTGCCGCGGTCGAGATCGGCATCGACGATTTGGATCTCACGCACACCAATAAATTCACTCTCGACGCTCAAACCCTTCGCTTGGCGATCCGCGACGACGGAGGCGAAGGCCTCGTAAACGTCTTCGGACAGGAAAGGTTTGATGCTGTCGAGATCATCATGCTCGAACGCCATGAGGATCATCTCATAGGCCCCGCGTGCGCCGGACAGGAACTCGGAAACGCTGAACGACGGCTCAACGCGCTTGATCGCGGCGAGGTTTTCAGCCGCGCGCGACCCGGCGGGGACGTTGTCGATGATGTCGTGATCCACACCACCTTCGATCACTTCGAAATCACGTTTGACGCGGGAGCTCTCCTCCGCTCCAGGGAATTCGGCGCGGGGTTTTTCAAATCCCTCCCGTGTGCCCAGAACGCTGCGCAGGCGCAGGATCAGGAAAATGGCAATGCCCGCAAGGACAAGAATGGAAAGCAGGGAATTCCCCATCGGCGTTCGATCTCCGTTCAAACGTGGAAAAAGCAGTGTTCCGACATTATGTAGGTGACGCACCCCGCCAAGTCTACCTGCGGGGCGGAGAATAGAGAGGTGTTTCCATGTGGCTTTTCGCGCTTTTTGTCGCTGTTCCGATCATTGAGATCGCGCTGTTCATACAGGTCGGCGGTCTGATCGGCCTGTGGCCCACGCTTTTGATCGTCATCGTGACGGCCATTTTGGGCACCGCCATGGTACGACAACAGGGCGCTCTGGCCATGTCGCAACTGCGCCAATCTTTTGCTGAACTGAACGATCCGGCGGAACCTTTGGCCAATGGGGCCATGATCCTTTTGTCCGGCGCGCTTTTGCTGACCCCCGGTTTTTTCACCGACACCATCGGCTTTCTGCTCTTGATCCCAGCCTTTCGTAAGCTGGTGCTCACAGAGCTGCGCAAACGGGTGAAAATGCAGAGCTTTGTCATGGGGCAGCAGGCGGGATTTCAGAACAGCCGGACGTCTTCTTATCGTGAAAATCCGCGTGATCCCGGTGTGATTGACGGCGAATGGGAAGAACTCGACGGCGAAAGCTCGAAAAATCAGGGCCCATCAGGTTGGACACGCCATTGAGGCGTGGATCGCAACCTGATACAAATCCGCGAATTTCATTTTTCGAGGACGAAAACCATGGCCGATACTGGCAACACCGCTCCGACACCTGAGGCTGGCGCTCAGTCCAGCCCCGTCAAAATGCAAATCCTGGGCCAGTTCATCCGGGATATGTCGTTCGAGAACATCCTCGCTCAAAAAGGCCTGAAGGTCGAAGGTCGTCCGGCGATCTCCGTTCAGGTCGCTCTTGATGCGAAAAAGCGGGAAGAAGAGCACCAGTTCGAAGTCGCCACAAAGGTGAAAGTCGAATCCAAGACCGAGAGCGGCGATCAGACGCTGTTCATCCTCGAACTCGACTACGCCGGTGTCTTCCACATCGAAAACGTGCCGGACGAGCAAATGCACCCGTTCCTGATGATCGAATGCCCGCGCATGCTCTTCCCGTTCCTGCGCCGCGTGACCCATGACATCACCCGCGACGGTGGCTTCCCGCCGCTGAACCTCGACAACATCGATTTCGTTCAGCTCTACCGTCAGGACATGCAGCGCCGCGCCGCCGCGCAACAAGCGGCCGCTCCGGTCAACTGATTTAAAGATCAGTCAAATTTCTTCCAAAGCGCGCCGTCGCCCAACTGCTCAACGAAAGCAGCATGGGCGGCGGCTTCTTCGTCTGTGATCCTCGGCGGAAGCGGGGCGGGACGTTTTGTCGGGCGCCAGGCTTCTTGCGACGCGGCATCGACTTTATCCGATCTTTTCCCGGCAGGTGCCAAAACAAGATCGGGCTGACGACCACCGATCAGCTCAAGATACACCTCGGCCAAAATTTCGGAATCGAGCAAAGCGCCGTGCAGGGTCCGCGACGAGTTGTCGATCCCGAAGCGCCGACACAAAGCATCCAGCGTCGCTGGCGCCCCCGGAAATTTCCGGCGCGCCATGGGCAGCGTATCGATGGCCCGCTCATAAGGAATTTCCGGCAGACCGATCCATTTCAGCTCGGCATTCAGGAATTTCATATCGAAGGCCGCATTGTGAATGATCAGCTTCGAATCCGTGCCGATAAAATCGAGAAACGCCTGCCCGACCTCTTTGAAAAACGGCTTATCCTTGAGGATCACTTCGCCGTCTTTTGGCGGGCGCGGAGAGCGCAGAAGGTCCGGGCCGATCCCGTGCACACCGAAAGCCTCGTCGGGCATGTCGCGATCCGGGTGGATATACTGGTGATAGGTCCGCCCGGACGGCATGTGGTTCTCAAGCTCAATCGCCCCGATTTCCACGAGACGATCCCCGCTGAACGGGTCAAAACCGGTGGTTTCGGTATCGAGTACGATCTCACGCATGGGGCAATCTGGTCCTGATTTGGGAGAGCACATCCTGCACCTGCGCGCGGGCGGCTTCAAGACTTGTCGTCTCGATCACGAAATCGGCGCGGCCGCGCTTTTCCGCGTCGGGCATCTGTTTCGACAGGATGGTTTTAAAATGCGCCTCGGTCATACCGAGGCGGGTCAGAACACGTTCGGCCTGTGTCTTTGGGTCAACGGAAACGACGACCACGGCATCCATAGTCTTGTCCGTCCCGGTTTCAAAGAGAAGAGGAACATCAACGAGAAGGATAGGGACCTCTGAGGTGGTAATGAACGCCTCCCGATCCGCCGCGACAAGCGGATGCACGATGCGCTCAATCGTCTTCAGAGCCTCCGGATCTTTGGCAATGATCGTTTTCAGGCGCTCTTTCGAGACCGCGCCATCGATCAGAACATCGGGAAAGGCCTCCGACAAAGGGTAAACTGCTGCGCCGCCCTTGCCATAAAGTCGCGCGACCGCCGCATCCGCATCCCAAACTGGCACGCCTTCCTCGGCAAACATCTGCGCCGTGGTGCTTTTCCCCATCCCGATCGAGCCGGTGAGACCGATGAGAAACGGACGTGTCATGTCAATAGAATGAAATTGCGCGTGTCTTCGTCGACTTCCGGGCGATGACCGAACCAGCGCTCAAACCCCGGAGCCGCCTGATAGAGCAACATGCCGAGACCATCGACCGTCTGGCAGCCTTTTTGCGCCGCCTGCTCCAGAAACGCCGTGCGCAGAGGGGTATAAACGATATCGGTCACAACTGCGTCCGAACTGATGAGATCAAGCGGCACCTTCAGCTCTGGCTGCCCTTCCATCCCCAGAGACGTCGTGTTTACGACAGTGGCCGCGCCTTGCATCATGTCGCCAGCGTTGACCCATTCGACAACAGAGATTTTCGCACCAAATTCCGTTTTCAGAGCATCGGCGCGGGCGCGTGTGCGGTTGGACAGCCGGATTTCCGGCACACCAACCTCAAGAAGCGACGCAATCACAGCGCGCGCAGCCCCCCCGGCCCCGAGAACAACCGCAGGCCCGGATTTCGGTTCCCAGTTCGCGTTCATCCGCAGGTTTTCGACAAACCCATAGCCATCGGTGTTGTCCGCATGCAGCTTGCCATCGGCCCGGAAAATCAACGTATTCGCCGCCCCGATCAGCGCTGCCCGGTCGGTGACGATATCGGCGATCGCCAGCACATGCTCTTTATGAGGAATGGTAACATTGGCGCCGACGAAGCCCATTTTGGGCATCACGCGCAAAACCTCTTCGAGATCGGCCTGCTCCACATGCAAATGCACATAATGGCCGGCAATCCCGTATCGTTTGAGCCAATAGCTATGCAGGGCCGGGGATTTGCTGTGACCTACAGGCGCTCCGATCACGCCCGCCATCGGTATCTTGTCGCTCATGATGCAATCATTCCTCTTTGAGACAGATATGCCAGAAGCGGCAGCAGCGGCAAACCCAGGACCGTGAAGTAATCGCCATCTATCTTAGAAAAGAGACGCACGCCTTCGGCCTCCAACATATAGGAGCCAACGCAGTGGCGGACTTGCTCCCAGTTTCGCTCCAAATACCCATCAAGGTAGTCATCCGAGAACTGGTTCATCTCAAGGCGAACTTCGCCGACATGGCGCCATTTGGGTTCGCCATTTTCATAGATCACCGCGGCGGAAAGCAATTTGTGGCGCTCTCCGCGCATCTGGCGCAACTGATTGCGGGCCTCTTCCTTGCTCCCGGCCTTGGAAACCAGATGCCCTTTGAAAGACAGCGTCTGATCGCAGCCGATCACCATCGCCTCGGGGTGTTTCATTGAAACCTTGCGGGCTTTGCCCTCCGCCAAAGCATCGGCAATATCTCGCGGCGTTGCGCCTTCATTTATAAGCGCCTCTTTCACCGCGTCTTCATCGATACGCCCCACGATCACCTCGAAAGGCACGCCCGCATTGCGCAGGAGCGTCTGACGAATTTCGGATCCAGAGGCGAGGATGAGAGTTTCCGGGCTGTTCATAATCCTGTTGAAAACTCCTGTGTCACTAGGTTGATCATTCTGCTGATATCTCGCCGCCTGTTTTTCCCGGGGATAAAACCCGAGGCAAGACCTGTTTCGTCCGCATCTTATCTTCGTGGGTAAGAGAAATCCCCTCTCGATGAAAAACTTGTTTGCCCACGCTGCAAAGCGGCATTATCCCCGGATGTGTTCTTTTATCATTCCATCAAATTTCTGAAATCATTGTATATTTCAAAAAATATCCGCATCTGTGGATAAGAAATATCTGGGTTGTGAACCTCTGGAAGAGTGTGGGGATAAAGCAATAATCCAGACTATCCACAGGCCCTACTAAATCATCATCTTTTTTTTTTCTTTTATTATTTTATTTAGGGGGAAACATCGAAAGGCCGGTCATGGGCGATTTTCTCGCAAGCATTTATCCCTGGACGAAATCTCTTCACGTGATTTCCATCATCGCCTGGATGGCAGGGATTTTTTATCTTCCCCGGCTTTACGTGCGTCACACTGAGAGCGTCGTACAAGGAACCGAAACCGACCGGCTCTTTCAGGATATGGAATTGAAACTCCTGAAAATGATCATGAACCCTGCGATGATCTCCAGCTGGTTCTTCGGTCTGTGCCTTGTCCTGACCCCCGGCATCATCGTTTGGTCCGACGGCTGGCCCTGGGTGAAAGCGGTCTGCATCCTTGCGATGACCTGGTTCCACATGTGGCTCGCCGTGCGCCGCAAGGAATTTCTGGCGGGCACAAACACTCGTTCAGGGCGCCATTACCGCATGATGAACGAGCTCCCGACGCTTCTGATGATCGTCATCGTGATCATGATCATCGCCAAGCCTTTCTGAGAAAGATTGACTCAAACTCTTTCTGCTCGTACTTAGGCGCAAATCCCGGCCGTCCGGCCAAGAGGATTCTCCTGTTACATTTCTGAGAAAAGACCTGCGCAGTATGCGTCGGTCGTGATGGATTTCCATGACTGAAGAAAAATTGAATCTGGCCGATCTGAAAGCGCAAAGCCCGAAAGCGCTGCTCGCCATGGCCGAGGAACTTGAGATCGAAAACGCCTCGACCATGCGGAAAGGCGAGATCATGTTCCAAATTCTGCGCGAACGCGCGGATGAGGGCTGGGAAATCTCCGGTGACGGCGTGCTCGAAGTTTTGCAGGATGGTTTCGGCTTTCTGCGCTCTCCTGAAGCGAACTACCTTCCGGGTCCCGATGACATCTACGTCTCGCCCGATGTGATCCGTCAGCACGGTCTGCGCACGGGTGACACCGTTGAGGGTGTCATGCAGGCTCCCAGCGAGACTGAGCGCTATTTCGCGATCACCAAAGTGACGATGATCAACTTTGAAGCACCTGAAAAAGCGCGTCACAAGATCGCCTTCGACAACCTGACGCCGCTCTACCCGGATGAGCGCCTGAAAATGGAGATCGAAGATCCGACGATCAAAGATCGTTCCGCCCGGATCATCGACCTCGTCGCGCCGATCGGGAAAGGCCAGCGTGCTTTGATTGTGGCGCCGCCGCGCACCGGTAAGACCGTTTTGCTGCAAAACATCGCGCATTCGATCGAAACCAACCACCCTGAGTGCTATCTCATCGTGCTTCTGATCGACGAACGCCCCGAAGAGGTGACGGACATGCAGCGGTCCGTGAAAGGGGAGGTTGTGTCCTCCACCTTTGACGAACCTGCGACCCGTCACGTTGCCGTCTCCGAGATGGTCATCGAGAAAGCCAAACGCCTCGTCGAGCATAAGCGCGACGTTGTCATCTTGCTCGACTCAATCACCCGTCTGGGCCGCGCCTTCAACACCGTTGTCCCGTCGTCCGG
This sequence comes from Celeribacter sp. ULVN23_4, assembly GCF_054788345.1. Taxonomy (NCBI): domain Bacteria; kingdom Pseudomonadati; phylum Pseudomonadota; class Alphaproteobacteria; order Rhodobacterales; family Roseobacteraceae; genus Celeribacter; species Celeribacter sp. ULVN23_4. The sequence continues at coordinate 851,858 of NZ_JBTVYO010000001.1, forward strand.
CAAGGTTTTGACCGGTGGTGTGGATGCCAACGCTCTGCAGCGCCCGAAGCGCTTCTTCGGTGCTGCACGGAACATCGAAGAAGGTGGCTCGCTCACCATCATCGCAACCGCTCTGATCGACACCGGTTCGCGTATGGACGAGGTCATTTTCGAAGAATTCAAAGGGACGGGTAACTCCGAGATCGTTCTGGATCGCAAAGTCGCCGACAAACGCGTCTTCCCGGCCATGGACATCCTCAAATCCGGCACCCGGAAAGAAGATCTTCTGGTGGATGCGAAAGATCTCCAGAAAACCTACGTTCTGCGCCGCATCCTGAACCCGATGGGCACCACCGATGCAATCGAGTTCTTGATTTCCAAGCTCAAGCAGACCAAAACAAATGGCGAGTTCTTCGACTCGATGAACGCTTAAATATAAGGATATCAATAGGTTACGCCTATGGATACGATTTACGCGCTGGCAACAGCCCGTGGCAAAGCGGGTGTCGCAGTGGTCCGGATTTCCGGGCCGCTTGCGTTTTGGGCTGTCGAAATGCTGGCTGGAGACGTGCCTGCGCCGCGCCGGACTGCGCTGCGGCAGCTCAAAGATCGCGACGGTGTCGTCCTTGATGAAGTTCTGGTGATTTGCTTTGAAGAAGGGGCGTCCTTTACCGGTGAGCAAAGCGCGGAATTGCAGCTTCACGGCTCCGTCGCCATCGTGAATGCCGTTCTGAAATCTCTGTCTGAGATCGATGGAATGCGTCTTGCCGAGGCAGGCGAGTTCACACGTCGCGCCCTTGAAAACGAGCGGCTCGATTTGGCGCAGGTCGAAGGCCTTGCCGATCTGATCGAAGCGGAAACCGAAGCCCAGCGTCGTCAGGCTTTGAAGGTCTTTTCCGGCGCGCTCGGTGATAAAACCGCACGTTGGCGCGCCGCGCTTTTGCGCTCTGCGGCGCTTTTGGAAGCCACGATTGATTTCGCGGATGAAGAGGTACCGACGGATGTGTCGCCTGAGGTTCTGGTTCTGATCGCCGAAGTCATGATCGAGCTGGAAGCCGAAGTCGAAGGCGCGAAAATGGCGGAGCGTATTCGCGACGGCTTCGAGGTTGCTATCGTCGGTCCTCCGAATGCGGGCAAATCGACCTTGCTGAACATGCTCGCTGGGCGCGAAGCGGCGATCACCTCCGAGGTTGCGGGTACGACGCGCGATGTGATCGAGGTTCGGATGGAACTCAAAGGTCTACCCGTAACCTTGCTTGATACGGCCGGTCTCCGTGAAACCGAAGATGTCGTTGAAGCCATTGGCATTGAGCGTGCTCGTGAACGGGCAAAACACGCTGATTTGCGCGTGATCTTGATCCCGACGCCTGACGCGACACCAGAGATTGATCCCGAGGAGGGTGATCTTGTCGTGATCGGCAAAGATGATACCGGTGAACTGGCGGGCAAATCTCTGTCCATTTCCGGGAAAACCGGGCAGGGCGTTGATGTTATGGTGGCTGGGATCGCCGAAACCCTAAGCGCGCGGGCGAGCTCTGCGTCTACTGCAATCCGGGAACGACATCGTGTAGCGATGAAAGCTGCGCTGGCCTCTATGGAATCAGCGCGAAATGAGGTATTGAACGGGCCTGACCGGACCGAGCTTGCCGCCGAAGAGTTGCGGCGCGCGATCCATGCGCTGGATTGCCTGGTCGGACGCATTGATGTGGAAAGCGTTCTGGGGGAAATTTTCTCCAGTTTCTGCATTGGGAAATGAGCAAGGAGTGTTTCACGTGAAACATACCGACTTCGATGTTGTCGTCGTAGGTGGCGGCCATGCAGGATGTGATGCGGCAGCGGCAGCGGCCCGGGCAGGTGCGCGCACCGCTCTGGTCACGCTCAAGCGGGAGAATATCGGTGTGATGTCCTGCAACCCGGCCATTGGTGGCTTGGGAAAAGGGCACCTTGTCCGCGAAGTCGATGCGCTTGACGGGGTCATGGGGCGGATCGCCGATAAGGCGGGGATTCAATTCCGTCTTTTGAACCGTCGCAAAGGGCCGGCTGTGCAAGGGCCACGTGCGCAGGCTGATCGCAAGATCTATCGCACGGAAATGCTCGCTGAACTCGAAGCGACGCCGAATCTGACGATCATCGAATCTGAGGTCACCGATCTCCTTATGACGGGCGATGCCGTTTCCGGTGTCGTTCTTGGTGATGGATCAGAGGTCAAATCTGGTGCTGTTGTGATGACAACAGGCACTTTCCTCAATGGTCTGATCCATATTGGCGACCTCAAACGTCCGGGCGGTCGAATCGGCGATAAGCCATCCGTCGCTTTGGCGGAACGTCTTTATGGTTTCGATCTTCCGATTGGGCGCCTGAAAACCGGCACGCCGCCGCGTCTGAACGGCAAAACGATCAACTGGGATATTCTCGAAGAGCAGCCCGGCGATGAAGATCCTGTCGTCTTTTCCTTCTTGAATCGCAAGCCGTCCGCGCCTCAGGTGTCCTGCGGGATCACGCATACGAATGAGAAAACCCATGACATCATCCGGGAAAATCTCTCCCGGTCCGCGATGTATGGTGGCCATATCGAAGGGGTAGGGCCGCGCTATTGCCCGTCGATCGAAGATAAGATCGTGCGTTTCGCCGATAAATCATCGCATCAAATCTTCCTTGAACCCGAAGGTGTTGATGACGACACGGTCTATCCGAACGGCATTTCCACATCTCTCCCTGTTGATGTGCAGGAGGCCTATGTCCGGTCGATTCGCGGGTTGGAGCAGGTCGAAATCCTCCAGCCGGGCTATGCCATCGAATACGATTACGTTGATCCGCGCGCTCTGCGTCTGACGCTTGAATTGCGCGATGTGCCTGGCCTTTTCCTTGCCGGCCAGATCAACGGGACGACGGGCTATGAAGAGGCCGCGGCACAAGGCCTTGTGGCTGGGATGAACGCTGCCCGTAAATCTATGGGGCTGGAGGGCGCGACTTTTACTCGTTCTGATAGCTATATCGGCGTGATGATTGATGATCTGGTGACCCGTGGCGTGAGCGAACCTTACCGGATGTTCACCTCTCGCGCCGAGTTCCGTCTGTCTTTACGCGCTGATAACGCGGACCAACGACTGACCCCGCTGGGCATCGAACTCGGACTGGTTGCTGAAAACCGTAAGACGCAGTTCTCTGAAAAGATGACTGCTTTGGAAGAAGGCCGCGCTGCACTCGAAGAAACCAGTTATACGCCGAAAGAGTTGAGCGGGGCAGGGATCATGGTCAGCTCCGATGGTGCGCGTCGAAACGCGTATCAGGTTCTGGCTTTCCCGGATGTGACCTTTGAAAATGTCCTTCAGCTCAATCCTGAATTTGAAAATATAGCGCCTGAAATTCAGGAGCAGCTGTCTCGCGATGCGCTTTACGCCAATTATATCGAACGGCAGAAGCGCGACGTTGAGGCGCTGAAGCGCGATGAACAGCAGTTGATCCCGGATGATTTTGATTATGGCGCCTTGAGCGGTCTGTCGAATGAGCTGCGGACCAAACTTATGGCCGCGCGTCCGCAAACCATTGCCCAAGCTGGGAGGGTAGAGGGGATGACCCCGGCGGCTGTGACGTTGATCCTTGCTCGTCTGCGTCAGGCTCAAAAGAAAAAGGCGTCCTGATGGTGTCGGAAAATTTGGCTGGGCTTGATGTTTCACGTGAAACAATGGAGCGACTGGAAACCTATCTGGCGCTTTTGAACAAATGGAATCCGGCGATCAATCTCGTTGCGAAGTCGACGTTGCAACACGCTTGGGACCGGCATTTTCTAGATTCAGCACAAGTTTTCTGTGTTGCCCCTAAATATGCCACGCATTGGAGCGATCTTGGCAGTGGTGGCGGATTTCCCGGTCTGGTTTGTGCAACACTGGCGAAAGAGCTTTTACCCGAAACGCGGTTCACGCTCGTCGAATCCGATCAGCGTAAGGCGACATTCCTCCGCACAGTGGCCCGCGAACTCGATCTAGCGGTCGAGGTTTTGTCAAAACGGATCGAACAGATTGATCCTTTGCAGTCAGACATCGTTTCCGCGCGCGCTTTGGCCAGTTTGCCGAAGCTTTTGGAGTTTTCGGAACGCCATATGCGGCAAGGCGGACACGCCCTTTTCATGAAGGGTGCTTCTTTCAGGGAGGAGATCACCGAATCTCTTGAAAGCTGGAAGTTCACCTACGAAGAATACCCGAGCACAACGGACCCCGAATCCGTCATCCTTCTTATCGGAGATATTGAACGTGTCTGACCTTTCCAGTCCCAATCACCCGAAAATCATCGCGATTGCGAACCAGAAGGGGGGGGTTGGAAAGACGACAACCTCGATCAACCTTGCGGCGGCCCTTGTCAAAAACGGGTGCCGGGTTTTGGTTGTGGACCTCGATCCGCAGGGAAACGCGTCCACGGGCCTCGGAATTGATCCTGAAAACCGCAATTATACGACCTATGATTTGGTTTTGGGGGATGTCGACCTTCATGACGTCATTCAGACGACGGAGTTCGAAGGCCTTTGGATTTCTCCGGCAACGGTTGATCTCAGCTCTGCGGATATCGAAATGGTGTCCAATGAAAAGCGGAGCTATCTTCTGCATGATGCGCTGCGTCAGCCGGCGATTGATGACTTTAAGTTCGATTTCATCCTGATCGACTGTCCGCCGTCGCTGAGTCTTTTGACGGTGAACGCGATGGTTGCGTCTGATTCCGTGTTGGTTCCGCTGCAAAGTGAATTCTTTGCTCTGGAAGGTCTGTCCCAGCTTATGCTGACCGTCCGCGAAGTGCGGCAAACCGCCAATTCGAAATTAAGAATCGAAGGTGTTGTGTTGACTATGTATGATCAACGCAACAACTTGTCTCGGCAGGTGGAGCAGGATGCGCGTGATAACCTTGGCGATCTGGTGTTCAAAACGGTGATTCCACGCAATGTGCGGATCAGTGAAGCGCCATCTTTCGCGCTGCCGGTCTTGGATTATGATCCCAACTCGAAGGGAAGTCAGGCGTATCAGGCATTGGCACTCGAAGTTCTGACCAAAAAAGGACGATAAAATATGGCGCAATCGGGCAAATCGAAGAATAGGGGTCTTGGGCGTGGTCTGTCTGCTTTGATGGCGGATGTGACCCATGAGCCTGACACCACAGAAACGGGGTCTGAGCCGCGCCGGGCCGACATGTTGGTACCGATTGAAAAGATTGCACCAAATCCTGATCAGCCGCGCCGGACCTTTGATCAATCTGCTTTGGATGAGCTGGCCGAATCCATCCGTGAAAAAGGTGTGATTCAGCCGCTGATCGTGCGTGAAAATCCGCGCAAAGCCGGGGATTATGAGATTGTCGCCGGTGAACGCCGCTGGCGTGCCTCTCAAATTGCGCGTTTGCATGAGCTCCCGGTTCTTGTGCGCGATTATTCCGACACGGAAGTGCTCGAAGTCGCGATTATCGAGAACATCCAGCGCTCTGATCTCAACGCGATCGAGGAAGCGGCGGGTTACAAACAGCTTATGGAGCGGTTTGGTCATACGCAGGAAAAACTTTCTGATGCTTTGGGGAAAAGCCGGAGCCACATTGCGAATCTGATGCGTTTGCTGCAACTGCCCGAGGATGTGCAGCAATATGTCATTAGCGGTCAGCTGTCTGCCGGTCACGCGCGGGCTCTCGTGACGGCGGAAAACCCGTACGAACTTGCGCAAAAGATCATTGAGAATGGGCTTTCGGTCCGCGAAACGGAAAAGCTTGTGAAGGGAGAAAAGACCCCAACACAGCCAAAACCGCAGAAATCGAGCTATTCTCCAGAGAAAGACGCAGATACGCGGGCTTTGGAAGGCGATCTTTCTGCCGCGATCCGTATGAAGGTCAATATCGCGCATAAGGACGGCACGGAGCAGGGCACCGTGACGATTTCTTATGACAGTCTCGATGAGTTGGATAGCCTCTGCGGAATCTTGTCGCGCGGAGCTTAAGCGTCAGGGATCAAATCGCGAATAATCGCATTCAGAACAGGTCTGCCTTTTTCCGTTACGAAAAGGCGGGCCTGTTCTTTATTTAGAAAACCTTCGTCGATTAAATAATTGTTTTCGATGTTAAATTCTTGACCCATGAGCGATGAAACGCGGTCCAGATCAATGCCCTCAGAGATGCGCAATCCCATCATGAGATACTCGACGGCCTGATCATATCCGCTGAGAGCCTCGCGTGGGTTCTCTCCGTGGCCCTTCTGGTCAACAGAGGCGAGCCACAATGTCGGGGAGAGCGGTGTATCGATGGCATATTTCTGGCCGCCGAGGGTGAGACGGGCATGGGCGCCCGGACCAATGCCCGCATAGTCGCCATAGCGCCAATAAATCAGGTTGTGACGGCTTTCTAAGCCCTTTTTCGCATGGTTAGACACTTCATAGGCAGGCATTCCGGCCTTTTCACACTCTTCCTGAGTGATGAAATACATGTCCGCAGCCGTGTCATCGGACGGGAGATCACGCAGAAGTCCGCGATTGTAGCGATCGCCGAAGGCTGTCCCTTGTTCGATGGTGAGCTGATAGAGCGAGAGATGGTCGACCGCCATGGACAGCGCCTCACGCAATTCTTGGCGCCAGGCGTCTTTTGTTTGTTCCTGACGGGCATAAATCAGGTCGAAACTCACGCGATCAAAGGTGTTACGCGCGATATCGAAGGCCTTTCGCGCTTCTGAGACGGAATGAAGCCGTCCAAGACGTTTTAGGTCTTCGTCATGGAGCGATTGAATCCCCATGGAGACACGATTGACGCCTGCGTCGTGATAGCCTTGAAACCGTCCCGCTTCGACGGATGTCGGGTTGGCTTCGAGGGTGATTTCAATATCGTTTGAAAGCGTCCAACAGTCTCGAACCTTGCCTAAAATGGCATTTACAAGCTCAGGATCCATCAGGGACGGGGTGCCCCCGCCGAAAAAGACCGTGTTCAAGACCCGGCCGGATGTTTCCCGTGAAACACGTTCAATCTCGGAAAGATAGGCGCGTTCCCAGGCCGACTGATCAATCGTCGCGGCGACATGGGAATTGAAATCGCAATAGGGGCATTTCGACTGGCAAAACGGCCAATGAATGTAGAGGCCGAAACCGCCATTTTGCCAGTCTTCCATCATCAGCCTTTGAACGCCGTGATTTCGATTTCGATCTTCATCTCGGGTTTGATGAGATCGGCAACGACCATGGTGGCAGCAGGGCGAATGTCGGAGAGGAATTCACCGAGTGCCGGAACAACTTCGTCCACCAGCGCGGCGTCGGTGATGGTGTATTGCACACGTACCGCGTCTTTGAGCGAGAAACCTTCGCCTTCGAGAACGCCCGAGATGGTTTTGAAGCAGTTGCGCGCCTGATCGGCGATGCTGTCCGGCATGGTCATCGTGGAGTAATCGTAGCCGGTCGTGCCGGAGACGAAACACCAGTCGCCTTGCACGACTGCGCGGGAATAGCCCATGACTTTCTCAAAGTCAGAACCGGAAGAGATCAGTTTGCGGGTACTCATTTTGCGAGATCCTTGAAGGGTCCGGAGACCAGTTTGTGAAACGCGTCGGCACGGTGGCTCATGGCCTGTTTCCGAGCGTGATCCATTTCCCCGAAAGTTTCGGTTTCGCCGTCGGGGAGGAACATCGGGTCGTAGCCGAACCCATGAGGCCCACGCGCGGGCCAGACGATGCGGCCTTCGACGGTGCCTTCGAAAATCTCGTCATGACCATCCGGCCAAGCGAGACACAGGGTGCAGCAGAATCGAGCCGTGCGGGGTTCGGCTGCATTTGTCTCTTCGAGACGGTCCCAAACCTTTTGCATCGCCATCGGGAAATCGCGGCCGTTGGGCGTTTCGGCCCAATCGGCGGAATAGACACCCGGCGCGCCGTCCAGACTATCGACGGCGAGGCCGCTGTCATCGGACAGGGCGGGCAGGCCGCTGGATTTGGCAGCAAAATGCGCCTTGATCCGGGCATTTCCGGCAAAGGTATCCTCGGTTTCTTCCGGTTCTTCGAACCCGAGATCGCCGGCGGAGACCACTTCGATTCCGAAAGGCTCCAAAAGCTCCGCGATTTCGCGAAGCTTGCCTTTGTTATGGGAGGCGAGAACGAGCTTATCGCCGTCGAACGCGCGCATCACGCCGCCGCCGCGTTTTGCGCCGCAACGAGTTCCGCGACGCCTTTTTCGGCGAGGTCGAGAAGCTCGTTCATCTGAGCGCGGGAGTAGGTGGCGCCCTCAGCGCTCATCTGGGTTTCGATCAGCTGACCGTTGGCCATCATGATGAAGTTCCCGTCAACGCCAGCTTCCGAGTCTTCCGGATAATCAAGGTCGAGCACCGGTTGACCGGCATAAATCCCACAGGACACGGCGGCGACGTTGGAAATCAGCGGATCGGAGACAAGATCGCCAGCTTTCAAAAGCTTGTTCACCGCGAGGCGAAGCGCAACCCAGCCGCCCGTGATGGAGGCGCAACGGGTGCCGCCATCGGCCTGGATCACATCACAGTCCACGGTGATCTGACGTTCGCCAAGAGCCACACGATCGACGCCAGCACGCAGCGAGCGGCCGATCAGGCGTTGAATTTCGACGGTACGACCGCCTTGTTTGCCCTGAGTGGCCTCGCGGCGCATCCGCGATGAGGTCGAGCGCGGCAACATTCCGTATTCGGCGGTGACCCAGCCCTGACCAGAATTGCGCATGAACGGCGGCACACGTTCTTCGATGGTGGCGGTGCAGAGCACATGCGTGTCGCCGCAACGGATCAAACAAGACCCTTCAGCATGTTTTGTCACACCGGTCTCGATTGAAATCGACCGCATTTCATCTAAATTTCTACCCGAGGGGCGCATGTTTTTTCCTTCCGCATTTGTCGTCGCAGACATAGCGAAGAGGGGCGTAAAGGCGCAAGCCTCATTGACCCTCGGCCCGTATGTCTTTTAATTGCAAAGGGTCTCGCAAGACGCAGGAACAATGACCGAACGTGCCAATCTCATCGCTGAAATGAATGACCGCTCTCGGGAGGTGTTTCGGCGCGTGGTCGAGGGCTATCTCGACAGCGGTGGACCCGTGGGGTCGCGGACGCTTACCCGGACCATGAGCGAAAAGGTTTCCGCCGCGACGATCCGCAACGTGATGCAGGATCTCGAATATCTCGGGTTGTTGGATAGTCCGCATGTATCTGCGGGGCGCGTGCCCACGCAGCTTGGTTTGCGCCTTTTCGTGGACGGTTTGCTCGAGGTTGGCACCGTGACGGACGATGTGCGGGCAAAAATGGAGCTCAGCGTCCGCAATGAACATACCGATGTTGGTGGGATGCTGGATCGCGTTGGATCGGCTCTGTCCGGTTTGACACAGGGGGCGAGCCTTGTTTTGGCACCGAAGCACGAAGCGCCTGTGAAACATGTGGAATTTGTCAGCCTCGCGCCGGATCGTGCTCTGGTCATTCTGGTTTTTGCCGATGGTCAGGTGGAAAACCGCGTCTTCACGCCGCCCGTTGGACAAACACCGTCCTCGCTGCGCGAAGCTGCCAATTTCCTCAATGCTTTGGTCGAGGGGAAAACCCTTTCTGAGTTGCGTCAGGTGGTCGAGCGCGAGATCAAATTGCGTCGTCAGGAACTCGACAGTCTTGCGGCAGACCTGATCGAGAATGGCTCGGCTTTCTGGGAAGGCGAGGAAACGAGCTATGAGCGTCTGATCGTGCGCGGTCGGGCGAACTTGCTTGGGGAAAGCTCCGAGGCCGAAGAGCTGGACCGGATCAGAACCCTGTTCGACGATCTGGAGAAAAAGCGCGACATCGCCGAATTCCTCGAATTGACTGAAGATGGCGAGGGTGTGCGCATTTTCATCGGCTCTGAGAATAAACTTTTCTCTCTTTCGGGTTCCTCTTTGGTGGTTTCTCCATATATGAACGCTGAACGAAAAATTATCGGTGCCGTGGGTGTCATCGGACCGACTCGCCTCAATTATGGGCGGATCGTCCCGATCGTCGATTACACGGCCCAGCTTGTGGGGCGGATTTTGTCCGGCAAGGCGTGAAAAGGTGCAACATGACGGATCCTAAGAAAGACATGTCTGAAGAGATCGAAACCGAGATCGACGAGATCATCGATATCACCTCCGAAGAGGCCCTCGAAGACCCGACCGATGAAACTCTGTCGGAAGAGCTTGAGGCGCTTCGCGCAGAGCGTGATGAATTCCGCGAACGCTTTATGCGGGCGGTGGCCGATGCGGAAAACTCCCGCAAACGTGCCGATCGTGATCGCAAAGAGGCCGAAAACTACGGCGGCTCCAAACTGGCGCGCGACATGCTGCCGGTGTTCGACAATATGAAACGTGCGGTGGATGCCATCACCGAAGAACAACGCGAACAGCAAGCTGCGCTGATCGAGGGCATCGAACTGACCATGCGTGAGCTGCTGAATGTTTTCGGCAAGCACGGCATCCAGATCGTGTCTCCGGAAGTTGGTGAAAAATTCGATCCGAACCATCACGAAGCCATGTTCGAGGCCCCGGTTCCGGGCACGAAAGCGGGCGATATCATTCAGGTGATGAACGTCGGATTCATGATCCACGACCGTCTTCTGCGCCCGGCACAGGTTGGCGTGTCTTCCACGCCTGCGTAAGTCGCTCGAATTTGAATTAGAAAAGCCCCCGTATTTTGCGGGGGCTTTTTTTATGGCTTAGATTTTTGGCTTAGCCGAGCTTCGCTTTCAAATCATAAAGCACCTGAAGCGCCTCCCGCGGGCTTAGGTCGTCCGGCAAAATACCTGCGAGAGCTTTCTCGACTTCGCTTTCTTTCGGAGCTGCGGGCGGGGGCGCTGGGGGAATGGCTGCGAAGAGGGGAAGGTCATCGATGATTGCCTTCGGATTGGCGGCATTTTCCGCCTGACCTTGTTCCAAGGCCTCCAAGACCGATTTCGCACGGCTGACCACGGAATCGGGAAGCCCGGCGAGGCGCGCGACTTGGACACCATAAGAACGATCCGCTTTGCCCTTGATGACTTCGTGGAGGAAGATCACCTCTCCCTCCCATTCTTTGACGGCGACCGTGGCGTTATCTGCGCCGGTAAGCTTATCGGAGAGCGCGGTCATTTCGTGGTAGTGTGTGGCAAACAGCGCGCGGCATTTGTTCACATCATGCAGATGTTCCAAGGTCGCCCAGGCAATCGACAAGCCGTCATAGGTCGCCGTGCCGCGTCCGATCTCGTCGAGAATGACTAGGGCGCGGTCATCCGCCTGATTGAGAATTGCGGCGGTTTCCACCATTTCGACCATGAAGGTCGAGCGGCCACGTGCCAAATCATCAGATGCGCCGACGCGGGAGAATAGCTGTGAGACAACGCCGATATGGGCGCTCTCAGCAGGCACGTAAGAACCGGCCTGCGCGATCAACGCGATCAGAGCGTTTTGGCGTAGGAAGGTCGATTTACCGGCCATGTTCGGACCGGTCAAAAGCCAGATCGCAGCACCGTCATGCCCGTCCGAGAGGGCGCAGTCATTGGCGACGAATTTCTCGCCGCCTTGCTTGCGCAAAGCGCGCTCGACAACCGGGTGACGACCACCCTTGATGTCGAATTCTCGACCCAAATCCACCTCAGGACGGGTCCAACCCTCGCTTTGTGCGAGATCGGAGAGCGCGGTGATCAGATCGAGCTCTGCCAAAGCGCCTGAGGCATCGTTGATCGCGGGTGCGCGCTCCAGAATGGCCATGCGCAGAACTTCGAACAGACGTTTTTCGATCTCTAGCGCCCGGCCGCCCGCATTGTGGATTTTCGTCTCAAGTTCAGAGAGTTCCAGCGTGGTGAAGCGGACCTGATTGGCCGTGGTCTGACGGTGGATGAAGGTTTCCGACAGCGGGGCGGAGAGCATTTTCTCCGCATGGGTCGATGTCGTCTCAATAAAATAGCCTAACACGTTGTTATGTTTGACTTTAAGAGATTGAACCCCGGTCATTTCGGCGTATTTCTTTTGCAGGGAAGCAATCACCCCACGCCCCTCATCGCGCAACGTCCGGCATTCATCCAGCTCCTCTTCGTAAGCGGGGGCGATGAAGCCGCCGTCGCGGGCAAGGAGAGGGGGCTCAGCGACAAGCGCGGCATCCAGCAAGTCTAACAACTCCGAATGGCCGGTCAAAAAGTCCATTTTCTGCTGGATTAGGCTCGAAACGGGTGCTTCCATAAGGATGTCGCGAATGCTCTCCGCTTGGGTCAGACCGTTGCGAATGGCCGCGAGATCACGTGGTCCACCCCGGTCAAGACCGAGCCGGGAGAGTGAGCGCTCCATGTCGGGGACTTTGCGAAGCGCGTCACGGAGCGCTTGGGCCGTGCGGTTGTTCTCGATTGCAAATGTGATCGCGTCGAGCCGGTCGGTGATGATCGGGACATCGCGGGACGGGCTTGCGAGGCGACGCTCCAAAAGACGACCACCGGCGGCGGTGACGGTCCGGTCCATTGTGGAAATCAACGAGCCGTCGCGAGATCCCGACAAGGAATGCGAAATTTCGAGGTTTCGGCGGGTCGAGGCGTCGATCTGCATCGCGCCGCGCAGGGATTCCCGCACCGGACGCCGCACCAGCGGCAGTTTGCCTTTCTGGGTGATGTCCAGATAGTCGATGATCGCGCCCATGGCGGAAATCTCGGGCAGGGTGAATTGCCCGAACGCATCCATTGAGGAGACTTTGAAGAGTTCCGTCAGCCGCGTTTGCGCTGAGGTGCTGTCAAAAGACGAGCGCGACAGATCGGTCATGCGATCATAGAAATCAGGCACAAATTCAGCCCAATTCGCCTCATGCGCTTCGGACACGACAATTTCCGACGGGTTCAGCCGGGCCAGTTCCGGGCCAAGACCGACCAGCGGGCAGGGCATGACATGAAAGTCGCCGGTGGAAATATCGACCCAAGCCAGCGCGCCGTCTTCACGGATTTCCGCATAGGCGGCGAGAAAGTTGTGGCGCCGTGCGTCGAGCAGACTGTCTTCGGTCAGGGTGCCGGGCGTCACAAGCCGCACCACATCGCGTTTCACGACGGATTTTGAACCGCGCTTTTTCGCCTCGCTCGGATCTTCGAGCTGTTCACAGACCGCGACTTTGAAGCCTTTGCGAATGAGGTTGAGCAAATAGGTTTCCGCCGCATGCACGGGCACGCCGCACATCGGAATGTCGTCGCCAGCATGCTTGCCGCGCTTTGTCAGCGCAATATCGAGCGCTTCTGAGGCGGCAATCGCGTCGTCGAAAAACATCTCATAGAAATCGCCCATCCGGTAGAACAGGAGCGCGTCGCGGTGGCGCGACTTGATTTCGAGATATTGCGCCATCATCGGCGTGGCGGCGGGGGCTGTTGTGGTCACTGTCGGCTTCCAGATTTGATTTCGCACCAACTTATCGCCCCAAAAGGGGAGGTAAAGGCCCAGATCGTGTTCTTTTAGTTGAGCATCGCCAAGGCTGTCGGTAAGTAAAGCCGACCGACGACGAGGAGGCACGGCAGTATGTCCAAGACGAAACAAACCCGCGAAGAAGCACTGGCATTTCACATGGAGCCCTATCCGGGCAAATTCGATGTGACGCCGAGCGTGCCGATGTCGACTCAGCGCGATCTGTCGCTGGCCTATTCTCCGGGTGTGGCCGTGCCGTGCGAAGCCATCGCCGAGATGCCGGAAACCGCCTATGACTATACGAACAAAGGCAACCTCGTTGCAGTGATCTCGAACGGCACTGCCGTTTTGGGCCTTGGTAATCTGGGCGCATTGGCTTCCAAACCGGTGATGGAAGGGAAAGCGGTTCTCTTCAAACGTTTCGCCGATGTGAACTCCATCGACATCGAACTGGACACGGAAGATCCCGAAGAGATCATCCGCGCTGTACGCCTGATGGGGCCGACCTTTGGCGGTATCAACCTCGAAGACATCAAAGCGCCCGAGTGTTTCATCATCGAGCAGAAGCTCAAGGAAGAGATGGACATTCCTGTCTTCCACGATGACCAACACGGGACGGCCGTGATCTGTGCCGCCGGTCTGATCAATGCGCTGCATATTTCGGGCAAGAAAATCGAGGACTGTAAGATCGTTCTCAACGGCGCCGGCGCGGCGGGGATCGCCTGTCTCGAACTGATCAAACGCATGGGCGCGACGCATGACAATTGCATCATGTGCGACACCAAAGGCGTGATTTATCAGGGTCGTACCGAAGGCATGAACCAATGGAAATCGGCCCATGCCGCCAACACCGACGCCCGCACGCTGGCCGAGGCGATGGACGGGGCGGACGTGTTCCTCGGGGTTTCCGCAAAAGGTGCCGTGACGCAGGATATGGTGAAATCCATGGCGCCGAACGCCGTGATTTTCGCGATGGCCAACCCGGATCCGGAGATCACCCCGGAAGACGCCCATGCCGTGCGCGACGACGTGATCGTCGCCACCGGCCGTTCCGATTACCCGAACCAGGTGAACAACGTGCTTGGTTTCCCGTACCTGTTCCGAGGTGCGCTCGACATCCATGCCCGCGCGATCAATGATGAGATGAAAATCGCCTGCGCCGAAGCCCTTGCGCAACTCGCGCGCGAAGATGTGCCGGACGAGGTGGCGCTGGCCTATGGTCAGAAACTGTCTTTCGGGCGCGACTACATCATTCCGACGCCATTCGATCCGCGCTTGATCTACACCATCCCGCCCGCCGTGGCGAAAGCTGGCATGGACACCGGGGTTGCCCGTCGTCCGATCATCGACATGGAAGGCTATGCGCAGGATCTTCAGGCCCGTATGGACCCGACCGCGCATATGCTTCAGCGGCTCTACGCCCGTGCGCGTCAAGCGCAGGCGACCATGGTCTTCGCAGAGGGCGACGACTCCCGCGTGCTTCGCGCCGCTGTGGCCTATCGCCGTGGTGGCTTTGGTCGCGCTTTGGTTGTTGGTCGCGAGGAAGAAGTGCTGGCCAAACTGCAATCAGAAGGGCTTGGCGAAGCCATTTCGGAACTAGAAATCGTCAACGCGGCCAACACGCCGCATTTGGACGATTACAAAGATTTCCTCTATCGCCGTCTGCAGCGTTCCGGTTTCGACCAGAAGGACATTCACCGTCTTGCCGCGCGTGACCGTCATGCTTTCTCTGCTCTGATGCTGGCCCACGGTCATGCCGATGGTCTCGTAACCGGCGCGACCCGCAAATCGGCGCATGTGCTCGATCGGATCAATTCCGTGTTCGACGCTTCCGCGAAAGACGGCGCCGTCGGTGTGACCGCGCTTCTGCATAAGGGGCGGATCATCTTCATCGCCGATACGCTGGTGCATGAATGGCCGGTTGAAGAAGATCTCGCAGACATCGCCATTGCAGCGGCCCGTGTGGCGCGTGCGATGGGGATCGAACCGCGTGTGGCCTTCGCCTCCTTCTCGACCTTCGGCTACCCGGTGTCCGAACGGGCGCATAAGATGCACGTCGCCTCCGAAGTGCTCGACGCGCGCGGAGCTGATTTCGAATACGATGGCGAAATGACCGTCGATGTGGCGCTGAACCCGGATGTTATGGCGTCTTATCCGTTCTGTCGTCTTTCCGGCCCGGCGAATATTCTCGTCGTTCCGGCCCGTCACTCGGCCTCCATTTCCGTCAAACTGATGCAGGAAATGGCGGGTGCAACGGTGATCGGTCCGATCTTGACCGGTGTCGACAAACCGATTCAGATTTGTTCCACCGTTTCGACGGTCAACGACATTCTGAACATGGCCGTTCTTGCAGCCTGTAAGGTGGGCCAAACGAAATAAGCATTGAGGGAGTGTATAAATGGCGATTTTCAATCTCGGATCTGTCAATATCGACCGATTTTATACACTGCCGCGTTTTCCTGAGCCCGGCGAGACGCTGAGCGCCACGGGGCACAAGATCGGATTGGGAGGCAAAGGCGCCAACCAATCCGTTGCGGCAGCGAAAGCCGGGGCGGAAGTGTACCACATTGGTGCGATCGGCAAGGCGGACCCCTGGGTCCGTCAGCGGATCGAAAGCTATGGTGCGAGCTGCAAATATTTGCGCGAAGTCGAGGAACCGACCGGCCACGCCGTGATCTATGTCGGTCCCGATGGCGAGAACATGATCGTCATCGATCCGGGCGCGAACGTCGCGCAGGATCGGGATTTCGTCACGCAATCCATCGACTGGGCCCGTGCTGGCGATACGCTTTTGCTGCAAAACGAAACGAATCTTCAGGCCGAAGCTGCCGCTTTCGCCCTCGCGAAAGGCATGCGCGTGATCTATTCCGCCGCGCCGTTTTCCATCGAGGCGGTGCGCAACGTGACGCGCCATAGCTCGATGTTGGTGATGAACGCGATTGAGGCCTCGCAGCTGTGTTCCGCGCTCGGTCTGTCGCTGGAACAAATTCCGGCACCGGAAATCCTTGTGACTTTGGGCGCAAAAGGCGCGATGTGGCGGTCCAATGAGACCGGCGACGTGATCGAAGTGACCGCTCCGAAAGTCAGCTCGGTGGACAGCACCGGGGCAGGGGATACGTTCATTGGCTATGTGGCCGCCGGGCTCGATTTCGGCATGCCGATCCGTACTGCGATGGAATGGGCCGTGCAGGCTGCCGCGCTGAAAGTGACCCGTCCGGGCACCGCGGATGCGATCCCGTCGGCTGCGGATGTGAAAGCCGCTTTCCGGATCTGATCCGCCCGCCAGTGGCGGATTTAGGGCATCAAGGACGCCGAAAATGGCGTCCTTGGAACATCTTAAAATTATTGAAAATGAGTGCGTTAGCCGACAATCAATTGTTTGAGCTGCAACGCTTCATATTCCAGCGCCGCCAGACGGTAGTTGACGACATCGCCGATGGAAATCAGCCCGATCAGCGCCTCGCCATCGAACACGGGCATATGGCGGAAGCGCCCGTCGGTCATCCGGCGCAGCACCGATACGAGTGATTCATCCGGCGTCGCGGTTTCCACCTTTTGCGTCATCAGATCCGCCACGATCTGCGGCAGGGTTTTGCCCGGCGTGTTGGCGAGTTGGCGCACGATATCGCGTTCCGACAGAATGCCGACGAGCGCGCCTTGCGCATCTTTGACCAAAACAACGCCGATCCGTTTGTCGCGCATCATCTGGACGGCATGGCTCACGGTATCCTGTGGGCGGATCGAGAAAATCTCGACACCTTTCTGCGCGAGCACATCGGCGACGGTGGCTTGGGTGGCGGACATGTTGGTTTCCACGGTTTGACTATGGCTGTGCTCATGCGCCATGGCCCCCCGCGTCTTAGGTGTATATGAAGCTGGCATGTGGTGGTTCCTCCCTAGAACACCTTCTAGGGTAGAGAAATTCGCGCTTTAGTAAACTTTTTCCGACGGGAGACCTGTCTCGATGCAAAATCTGACCGGCATGACGCTGTCGCCGCTGAGCGCGACGATCCTTTTCGTGATCGCTTGTTTTGCGGGATATCGCTATCGCAACGTCTGGAAAGCGGAAGGGCCGCGGTATCAGCTCTGGATTTACGGGCTGATCGCGGCGGTGATTTTGTTGACGCTTGGATTGGTGCCCGTCAGGGCCTGATCGACGAAAGAACGCGGCCTTAGCTGGCTTGTTCTTCCATGTCATCGACCATTTTGCGTGCGCGCGGGCAGGCGAGGCGGTCGCGCAGCGGGCTGTTCGGGTCGATCTCTTTCTTGCAGACCAGACAATGATCCGCGCCGTCGATGGCGTTCAACCCGCCGCAGCTTCCTTTGATCGTGCGGCCGCTGAAGATGACGCCAAGCGCCATACCAACCATCACAATCAAGAGAAGCCCGAAGGCGAGAATGAACGTCGACATGGATCGACCCCTAGCAGTTTAAAATAATCGTTTCAGATCAAGCGGTCAGCGAAACGAACTTGTCGGAGGCATAGCTTGCGTGGCTATGTTCACCGTCTTTCATGGTGTGGTCAATGAAGAGCACGGCCATATCACGTTCATTTGCGATCTCGAGACCGCGTTCACGACCCAGAACCAGAAGCGCGGTGGCCCAGGCATCGGCCAGCATGGCGTTCTCGGTCATCACGGTGACAGAAGCTGTGTCATGGGTGACCGGGCGACCGGTGGTGGCGTCGATGATGTGGGAGTAACGCGTGCCGTCGTAATCGAAGAAGTTGCGATAATCGCCGGAGGTTGCAACGCCCATGTCGGACACGGCGACGATTTGCGCCACGCCGCGATCAAATGCTTCCGGGGTTTCGATCCCGATCTGCCACGGTTTGCCATCCGGGTTGCGGCCGGCGGTGTAGAGATCGCCACCGATTTCAACCATGTAATCGGTGATGCCAAAGCTCTTGAGCGTGCGGGCGACCTGATCGACGCCGAAGCCTTTGCCGATGGCGGAGAGGTAAACTTCTGCACCCGGGTTCAGCTTTTTCAGCGCGCCGTTCTCGACTTTCAGGGAACGGGACTGACCACAGCAGGCCATCGCATCGGCGATTTGTGCATCGTTCGGCGTGTCGGCGCGGGTGCCGGTGGCGCCAAAGCCCCAGAGATCGATGAGCGGGCCAACGGTGACGTCGAAACGACCGTCGGTTGCGTCATGCACATGTTCTGCGGCGAGCATCACATGCTCAAGCTCCGGAGAAACCGTCAGCTTGTCGCCTGCGGCGGCAGCGTTAAAGCGGGAAATCTCGGAGGAGCTGTCCCAGTTCGACATCTGGGTGTTGACCTTGGCAAGCGCCACATCGACGGCTTTTTGCAGCTCGGTCTTGTTCACGTCTTTGGTGTGATCGACGGCGACGATGGAATAGCTCGTGCCCATGGTCAGGCCAGTGAGTTCCAGTACGGACCACCCTTTCTTGCAGGCGGCCAGACAAATTGGCATGACCAGAAAGCTACGGCGAGAAAGGAGAAGAGAGTTGGACAAGGGCCTGCTCCACATTAGCTACGATGTTTCAATCTTGCGGTATTCTGCATGCTTCTGCGGCAGAATGGGCTTGGGTTCAACACTAAAGTAAAAGAACTGTATACGGAAGTCTTCCAAACCGTGTCTCATTATCGCATAAGGTAGCCGGAAAATGGACAGGACTTTATAGACGTGCAGCAACATGTGTTGAAGAAAGGTCTGGACGTTCCGGTGCTGGGGGCACCTGACGCCAAGATCGTAGATGCAGCAGCGATCCAAACCGTCGCCATACTTGGGCAGGACTATCTTGGTCTGAAACCGCGCCTTGCGGTTCAGGAGGGGGATGTCATTGCCGCGGGCGCACCGGTTCTGGCGCATAAGGATACGCCAGAGGTTCAGGTGACCGCGCCGGTTTCCGGGCGAATCAAAGCAATCAACCGCGGCGCGCGCCGGGTTCTGATCTCTATCGAGATCGAGGTGGATCCTTCTGCCGCCGAGCCGGTTGACTTTTCGCAAGTCGGCGATGAGGCCACCATGGAAGGTGTGATCGAACGTCTTTGCGCCTCCGGGCTTTGGACTTCGTTCCGCACGCGCCCCTATTCCAAGGTGCCGGCGCCGGATACGAAACCCGCCGCGATCTACGTCACCGCCATGGACAGCGAACCGCTGTCGGGCGATGCTACGCTGATCATTCAGGAAGATGCGGAAGCATTCGCGCGCGGCCTCGCGGCTGTGGCAATGCTGACCGAAGGCAAAACCTATCTCTGTCAGGAAATCGGGGCCGACATTCCCGGCGCTGACGTTGAAGGCATCACCGCCGTTGGCTTCTCCGGTCCGCACCCGGCGGGTCTCGCCGGGACGCATATGCACTTCCTGGAGCCGCCCTCGTCCTCGAAAACCGTTTGGACCATCGGCTATCATGACGTGATCACCATCGGGAAACTGATGCTGACCGGCAAACTTGATTCGAGCCGAATCATCGCGCTTTCCGGTCCGATGTGTTCCGAACCGCGCCTTGTGCGCACGGTGGCGGGCGCGTCGATGGAAGACCTCTGCGCTGACGATCTGAAAACCGACACCCCGATCCGCGTGATCTCCGGCTCGATCCTGAGCGGTCGTGCGGGCGAAGGGCAGACGGCTTATCTCGGTCGCTACGCGCGTCAGATCACCCTGATCGAAGAGGATCATAAACAGATCCCGATGGGGTGGATTCGTCCGATGTCCTCGAAATACGCGTTCCAGCCGGTGCTGGGTTCGGCTTTTGCCAAAAAACTCTATGCACTGACGTCCAACCTGAATGGTGGTCGCCGCGCTATGGTGCCGCTCGGCACTTTTGAAGAGCTGATGCCGCAGGATTTCCTGCCGACCCAGCTTCTGCGTGCGCTTCTCGTGATGGATACCGACCAGGCGCAGGCGCTTGGCGTTATGGAACTGGACGAGGAAGACCTCGGGCTGTGCGGCTTTGCCTGCCCGGCCAAATATGAATACGGCCTCGCGCTTCGCGACAGCCTCAGCAAGATCGAGAAGGAGGGGTAAGGCTTTGGGTCTTCGCAATTTCTTCGACCGGATCGAGCCGCATTTCGTTAAAGGCGGCAAGTATGAGAAGTATTTCTCCATCTACGAGATGGTGGAAAGCTTTATTTATACGCCGAAAACGGTCACCACCGTCGCGCCCCACGCGCGGTCTTACATCGATATGAAGCGGATCATGACCTATGTGGTCATCGCGACGATCCCCGCGATCCTTTTCGCGCTTTATAACACCGGCCTTCAGACCAACCTCGCGATTGCCGAATACGGTCCGTCGGGCTGGCGCGCAGCGATCATCGAGGGGCTGGGCATCGGGTTCAATCCGAACAACGTGCTGGCGAATATGCTGCACGGGCTTTTGTACTTCCTGCCGATTTACATCGTGACACTCGTCGCGGGCGGGATTTTCGAAGTGCTCTTCGCCGTGGTTCGTGGTCACGAGGTGAACGAGGGTTTCCTCGTGACCTCCATGCTCTACACTCTGATCATGCCCGCATCGACGCCGCTCTGGCAGGTCGCGTTGGGCATCATCTTCGGTGTCGTGATCGGCAAAGAAGTGTTCGGCGGTACCGGTAAGAACTTCCTCAACCCGGCGCTGGTCGGGCGGGCGTTCCTCTATTTCGCCTATCCGGCTTACATGTCGGGTGATTCGGTCTGGACCCCGGTTGACGGGTTCTCCGGCGCAACCGCCCTGTCCATCGGCGCCTCCCAAGGCGTTGGCGCCTTTGCGGAACATGGCATCAGCTGGATGGACGCCTTCGTCGGCACCATCCAAGGCTCGCTCGGGGAAACCTCGACCATCGCCTGTATGATCGGTCTCGCCTTCCTGCTTTTGACCAAGATCGCCAACTATCGTCTGGTGCTCGGCTGTCTGGCCGGGATGATCGCCTTCTCCAGCCTGTTGAACTGGATCGGTTCTGATACCAACCCGATGTTCGCCATGCCGTGGTACTGGCACCTCGTGACCGGCGGTTTTGCTTTCGGTCTCGCCTTCATGGTGACCGAGCCTGTGTCCGGCGCGCATACCAACACGGGGCGCTACATCTACGGTGCATTGATCGGCTTCATGGTCGTCATGATCCGTGTGGTGAACCCGGCTTTCCCCGAAGGCATGATGCTCGCCATCCTCTTCGGCAACGTCTTTGCGCCGCTGATCGATTACTTCGTCGTGCAGGCCAACATCAAACGGAGGGCCAAGCGCAATGCCTGAGGGAACTGAAAACAAAGGCCTGATCCGCCGTTTTCTGGATGCGCCGGCTGATGGCGTAGGCAAAACGGTCTTCGTGGCCGTCGTGCTCTGTCTCATCGCCTCCATGATCGTGTCGGCGGCTGCGGTCGCGCTGCGTCCGGTTCAGGAAGAAAACAAACTGCGTGACAAGCGCATCAACATTCTTCAGGTCGCGGGCGTCTATGACGAGAACGTGGCGGTGAACGAGGCTTTCGCCGATTTCGAACCGCATGTTCTGGACCTGTCCACTGGTGAGTTCACCGACAAATACGATGTCGCCACGTTCGAAGAACTGGTGGCCGCGGGCGATCCGTCGATCATGAAATCGCTGGACGAAGACCCTGCTGGTCTCGGTGGCCAGATGCAGACCTATCGTCTGGTCTATCTGCTGCGTGACGACAGCGGTGCGCTCGACAAAGTTGTGCTGCCGATCGAAGGCTACGGCCTCTGGTCCACGCTCTACGGTTTCATCGCGCTCGAAGAGAACGGCAACGATATCTTCGGCCTTCAATTCTACCAGCAAGGTGAAACCCCCGGCCTTGGCGCCGAGGTGGACAACCCGCGCTGGCGTGCGCTCTGGAACGGCAAGAAGCTCTTCACCGAAGATGGCGATCTGGCCATCACGGTTGCAAAAGCGCCGCCGCCCGCAGGAACCGACTACTATGTGGACGCACTTGCCGGGGCGACGCTGACCTCGCGCGGTGTGGACAACCTGGTCCGCTTCTGGATGGGCAAAGCCGGGTACGGCAGCTTCCTTGAACATCTGCAAGAAGGAGAGGTGAACTGATGGCACAGACCTATCGTTCTCAACTGATCGACCCGTTGGTCGACAACAACCCGATCACCTTGCAGGTCTTGGGCATCTGCTCGGCGCTTGCTGTGACCTCCTCGATGCAGGTGGCGTTCGTTATGTCGCTGGCCGTGACGCTCGTGACCGCATTCTCGTCGCTGTTCATCTCGATGCTGCGCAACCAGATCCCGAGCTCGATCCGGATCATCGTGCAGATGGTGATCATCGCCTCGCTGGTGATCCTCGTGGATCAGGTGCTCAAGGCCTACGCCTATGAAATCTCGAAAACGCTTTCGGTCTTCGTCGGCCTGATCATCACCAACTGTATCGTCATGGGCCGCGCCGAAGCCTTCGCGATGAAGAACCCGCCGGTGGCGAGCTTCATCGACGGCATCGGCAACGGTCTCGGCTACGGCCTTCTTCTGATGGTCGTCGGTGTGATCCGCGAACTGTTCGGCTCCGGCTCACTCTTCGGCATCACCATCCTGAAAACCGTGAACAACGGTGGTTGGTATGTGCCGAACGGTCTTCTGCTTCTGCCGCCCTCGGCCTTCTTTGTGATCGGTCTGATCATCTGGGCCGTGCGCACGTGGAAACCGGAACAGGTGGAAGAGCGTGAATATAAAATCCAGACGGTGGAGGGCCACTGATGGAAGGTCTCATTTCACTGGCGGTGAAAGCCGTCTTCATTGAAAACCTCGCGCTGTCGTTCTTCCTCGGCATGTGTACCTTTCTCGCCGTGTCGAAGAAAATTTCGACGGCGATGGGGCTCGGGATTTCCGTGATGGTGGTGCAGGCGCTGACCGTGCCTGCCAACAACCTGATCCTGAGCAAACTGCTCGCGCCCGGTGCTTTGGCTTGGGCCGGTTTCCCGGATGTCGATCTGACCTTCCTTGGTCTGATTTCCTACATCGGGGTTATCGCCGCCATCGTGCAAATCCTTGAGATGGTGCTCGATAAGTATTTCCCGCCGCTCTACAACGCGCTCGGGATTTACCTGCCGCTGATCACCGTGAACTGCGCCATTCTCGGCGGCTCCCTGTTCATGGTGGAACGGAGCTACAACTTCGCTGAATCCGCAACTTACGGTATCTCCTCCGGCTTTGGCTGGGCGCTGGCGATCACCGCGATGGCCGGTGTGCGCGAAAAGCTGAAATACTCTGACATCCCCGACGGGCTTCAGGGTCTCGGGATCACCTTCATCACCGCGGGTCTGATGGCCATGGCCTTCATGTCCTTCTCCGGCGTGAAACTGTAAGGGAGGGCAAAGATCATGATGACATTCAGTCTGGGCGTTGTCCTTTTCACCCTGATCGTGATTGCCCTTGTGGCACTCATTCTGGTGGCGCGCTCGAAACTCGTCAGCTCCGGCAACGTCAACATCACCATCAACGGTGAGAAGACGATTTCCGTTCCGGCTGGTGGCAAGTTGCTCCAGACCCTCGCGGGGCAAAAGCTGTTCGTGCCGTCTGCCTGTGGCGGCGGCGGCACCTGTGCGCAGTGTCGTGTGCGGATCCATTCGGGCGGCGGGTCGATCCTGCCGACGGAAGAGAGCCACATCACCAAGCGTGAGGCTGCTTGCGGCGACCGCCTGTCCTGTCAGGTGTCCGTGAAGCAGGACATGGAGATCGAAGTTCCGGAAGAGGTCTTCGGCGTCAAGAAGTGGGAGTGCACCGTGCGCTCGAACCACAACGTGGCGACCTTCATCAAGGCTCTGGTTCTTGAACTGCCGGAAGGCGAGGATGTGAACTTCCGCGCTGGTGGCTATATCCAGATCGAGGCGCCTGCCCACAAACTGTCCTACAAAGATTTCGATGTTGAAGAAGAATATCGGGAAGACTGGGACAAGTTTAACCTTTGGCAATATGAATCGACGGTGAGCGAGCCGATCGAACGCGCCTACTCGATGGCGAACTACCCGGAGGAAAAGGGCATCATCATGCTCAACGTCCGTGTCGCTTCGCCGCCGCCGCGGTCCGAAGGCATCCCGCCGGGTCAGATGTCCTCCTACATCTTCAACCTCAAACCCGGTGACAAGGTCACGATTTCCGGTCCGTTTGGCGAATTCTTCGCCCGCGACACCAAGAAGGAAATGGTCTTCATCGGGGGTGGTGCCGGTATGGCGCCGATGCGCTCGCATATCTTCGACCAGCTCAAACGTCTTGAGAACCGCGACCGGAAGATTTCCTTCTGGTACGGTGCGCGCTCGAAGCGCGAGATGTTCTTCGTCGAGGACTTCGACCAGCTTGCGGAAGAGTTCGACAATTTCGAATGGCATGTGGCGCTCTCGGATGCGCTGCCGGACGACAACTGGGGCGGGTACACCGGCTTCATTCACAACGTGCTCTTTGAGGAATACCTCAAGAACCACCCGGCGCCCGAAGATTGCGAATATTACATGTGTGGCCCGCCCATCATGAACCAGTCCGTGATCAACATGCTGCTTGATCTGGGCGTGGATCGCGAAGACATCATGCTCGATGACTTTGGTGGCTGAGCCAGACAAGAGAACATTGAGAAGGGGGCCTCGGCCCCCTTTTTCATGTCTATGTGTTCCGTCCCGGACGTGATGATCTCAGAACGTCGGAGGGGTACAGGCGGAGAATAGCGAGCAGGGCTCCGGCCCGACCTGCCGGAACCGATGCGGCAGGCGGCTGTCGAAGTAATAGGCATCTCCCGGCCCAAGGATCTTGCGTTCTTCCCCGACGGTGATCTCAATCCGGCCTGAGATCACGATGCCGCCTTCTTCCCCCTCATGCCCGTAGAGCACACGTCCCGTGTCCGCGCCCGGTTCGTAGGTTTCCTTCAGAAGCATCATCGCGCGCCCGAACAGCGTGTTGCCCACCTGTTTGAGCGAGACCTTCCCCTTGCCGATCTCCACAAGCTCCTCGGCGGCATAGAAAATCTGCCGCTCGGGATCGGGCTCGAACGCGAAAAACTCCGACAGGCTGACGGGAATACCGTCCAAAATCTTACGCAAAGACCCCACCGAAGGGTTGGTTTTGCCGGATTCGATCAGCGAAATCGTGGAGTTCGGAACGCCGACTTTCTTCGCGAGCGCACGCTGAGAAATCCCGCTGCGTTCTCGAATCACCCGCAAACGCTGACCCAGCTTGCGATCCTCATGTGAGGTGTCATTTGTGTTGCTAGTGTTCATTTTAATTAAACCCTAAATCATCCACTTCAATTATTACAATGAGTTAGTGAAATAAAGAAACAGACTTTTTGAAAATTTCAAACCCTGACACTCTTATCCTCAGTCAAACCGACAGGGTGCCCGGGCAGGGCTACGGATAGGATCAGAGATGCTCAAATCGACCAATAACAAGGAATACGACGCACGACGCAAATCGGCACTGGCCCGCGGTGTCGGCGTTCTCACGGATCACTTCGCCGTCAAAGCGGAGAACTCGGAAATCTGGGACGCTGATGGCAACCGCCTCATCGACTTCGCCTCCGGGATCGCCGTTTTGAACACAGGTCACCGCCACCCGAAGGTGATCGAAGCCGTCAAAGCCCAGCTCGACGCCTTTACCCACACCTGCCATCAGGTCGTGCCCTACGAGAACTATGTCACCCTCGCCGAGCGTCTGAACGCTTTGGCTCCGGGCGATTTCGAAAAGAAATCCCTCTTCGTGACCACCGGCGCCGAAGCGCTGGAAAACGCCGTGAAGATCGCTCGTGCCGCCACCGGACGCTCCGCCGTCATCACCTTCAACGGTGGCTTCCACGGCCGGACCTTCATGACCATGTCCATGACCGGCAAGGTTGCGCCCTACAAAATCGGCTTCGGCGCGATGCTGCCCGACGTGTTCCACGCGCCTTACCCGAACGCGCTGCACGGTATTTCCGTGGACGACAGCTTTGATGCCATCGAGCATCTGTTCAAAGCCGATGTCGATCCGTCGCGCGTCGCCGCGATCGTGTTCGAACCGGTGCAGGGCGAAGGCGGCTTCAACCCGGCGCCTGCCGAGTTTGTCACACGTCTGCGCGCGCTTTGCGACAAACATGGGATCGTCATGGTCGCCGACGAGGTCCAGACCGGCTTTGCCCGCACCGGCAATGTCTTCGCGATGGACGCCTATGCAGAAGCCCCGGACCTGACCACCATGGCGAAAAGCCTCGGCGGCGGTTTCCCGATCTCTGCTGTGGTCGGGAAAGTAGAGATCATGGATGCGGCCAGTCCGGGCGGCCTCGGCGGTACCTATGGCGGCAACCCGCTCGCCATCGCCGCCGCCAACGCGGTTCTCGACGTGATCGAAGAGGAGAAACTCTGCGAACGTGCCGTGACCCTCGGTGATGCGCTCAAAATCCGTCTCACTAAGATGAAAGCGGACTTCCTGCCGGAGATCGCTGAAATCCGTGGTCCGGGCTTCATGGTCGCTGCTGAATTCTACGGTGATGATGGCAAGCCGTCTGCGGAACTCGCGAACGCCATTCGTCTTGAGGCGCTGGACCGTGGCCTGCTTCTCCTGACCTGCGGCGTCTATGGCAACGTGATCCGTTTCCTCGCTCCGATCACCATTCAGGACGAGGTATTTGC
Source organism: Celeribacter sp. ULVN23_4 (assembly GCF_054788345.1). Classification (NCBI taxonomy): domain Bacteria; kingdom Pseudomonadati; phylum Pseudomonadota; class Alphaproteobacteria; order Rhodobacterales; family Roseobacteraceae; genus Celeribacter; species Celeribacter sp. ULVN23_4. Next base: position 878,740 of record NZ_JBTVYO010000001.1, read on the forward strand.
AGAAGCGCTCGATATCCTTGAAAACGCAGCGAAAGCCGCAAAAGGACTCTGAGATGCGTGACCTGAAAGACAAAAGCCTGCTGGAAACCCGCGCCTATGTGAATGGCGTGTGGCTCGAAGGCAAAAAAACTTTTCCGGTGGAAAATCCCGCCACCGGGGAGGTCATCGCTCACGTGGCGGATCTGACCGCCGAAGACGTCGCGATGGCGATTGATGGGGCCTATGACGCGAAAAAAGCATGGGCCAGCATGGGCGTGAAGGATCGGTCTGCGATCCTGCGCAAGCTGTTCGATCTTTTGGTCGAGAATGCCGACGATCTGGCGACGATCCTGACCGCCGAGATGGGCAAGCCCTGGGCCGAGGCCCGTGGTGAGATCCTCTATGGTGCCTCCTACGTCGAATGGTTCGCCGAGGAAGCCAAGCGCAACTATGGTGACATGATCCCCGGCCCGTCGAATGACAAGCGCATGGTGATCGTCAAGCAGCCTGTGGGCGTTGTCGGGGCCATCACGCCCTGGAACTTCCCGAACGCTATGCTGGCGCGCAAAATGGCGCCGGCTCTGGCGGCGGGCTGCACTATGGTGGCGCGTCCTTCCGAGTTCACGCCGCTGTCCTCCATCGCGCTGGCCGTTCTGGCCGAGCGTGCGGGCGTGCCTGCCGGTGTGTTCAACGTGCTGACCGGTCTCGATGCCGCTGGCATGGGGCAGGAAATGTGCGCCAACGACAAGGTCGCCAAGATCACCTTCACCGGCTCGACCCGTGTGGGGAAAATCCTGCTCGCGCAAGGTGCCGACACCGTCAAGAAAATGTCCATGGAACTGGGCGGCAACGCGCCCTTCGTGGTGTTTGACGATGCCGACATTGATGCGGCGGTCGAGGGCTGCATGATCGCGAAATTCCGCAACAACGGTCAGACCTGTGTCTGCGCCAACCGCATCTATGTGCAGGCAGGCATTTATGACGCGTTTGCGGAGAAACTGGCGAAAGCGCTCGAAGCTCTGACCCTCGGGGACGGCTTTGCAGAGGGCGTCAACACCGGCCCGCTGATCAACGCGGCCGCTGTCGCCAAGGTCGAAAGCCACATCGCCGATGCTGTGGAGCTTGGGGCCGAAGTGGTTACCGGCGGCAATCGTTCGAACCTTGGCCAGACCTTCTTCGAGCCGACGCTCCTCAAAGGTGTGACGCAGAAGATGAAAGTGGCGCGCGAAGAGACCTTTGGTCCGCTTGCTCCGCTGGTCAAGTTCGAAACGGAAGAAGAGGCGCTCTCCTACGCCAACGCGACCGAGTTCGGTCTGGCCTCCTATTTCTACACCGCTGATCTCAACCGCGCATGGCGTGTCGGTGAGGCGATGGAAAGCGGCATGGTCGGTATCAACACCGGCGCGATATCGACAGAGATGGCGCCTTTCGGTGGTGTCAAACAATCCGGCATGGGCCGCGAAGGTTCCAAATACGGCATGGACGACTATCTTGAGATCAAGAACCTCTGCTTCGGCGGTCTGTCCTAAGCACAGCCCCTATCAGAACACAGCAAAAAGGGCGCCTCTTGGGCGCCCTTTCTTCATGTCTGTTTGTCTGATGTGCCCGACGGAAGTCCGACACATGTCCGACGCTTTGCCGACCGTTATTTCAGGCGGCGATTGCGCGCGGCCAGAAGTTTGAGACGCAGGGCGTTGAGCTGGATGAAGCCCGCCGCGTCTTTCTGGTCGTAAGCGCCAGCATCGTCTTCAAACGTAACGTGTTTCTCGGAATAGAGCGACGCCTCGGACCAACGGCCAACGGTGTGCGCTGCGCCTTTGTAGAGTTTCAGGCGTACAGTACCGGAGACGTGTTCTTGCGACTTGTCGATGGCGGCTTGCAGCATCTCGCGCTCCGGGGAGAACCAGAAACCGTTGTAGATCAGCTCCGCATAGCGCGGCATCAGGCTGTCTTTGAGGTGGCCAGCGCCGCTGTCGAGCGTGATCTGTTCGATGCCACGGTGCGCTTGCAGCAGGATGGTGCCGCCCGGCGTTTCATAGATGCCGCGGGACTTCATACCAACGAAGCGGTTTTCCACCAGATCGAGAACACCGATCCCGTGTTTGCCGCCCATTTCGTTGAGTTTCGTCAACAAGGTCGCCGGGGACATTGCTTCGCCGTTGATGGCAATCGCATCGCCTTTTTCAAAGGTGATCTCGATGTATTCCGGCTCGTTCGGAGCCTGTTCCATCGGCACGGTGCGCTGCAGAACATAGTCCGGCGCTTGCTCTGCCGGGTTCTCAAGAACGCGACCCTCAGAGGAGGTGTGCAGCAGGTTGGCGTCGACGGAGAACGGTGCTTCGCCACGTTTGTTTTTCGCGATCGGAATCTGGTTCTTTTCGGCGAAATCAATGAGTTTCGTGCGCGACGACAGATCCCAAATCCGCCAAGGTGCGATCACCTTGATGTCGGGGTTCAGCGCGTAAGCGGACAGCTCGAAACGCACCTGATCGTTGCCTTTGCCGGTTGCGCCATGGGCGATGGCATCGGCACCGGTTTCTTCGGCGATCTCAACAAGACGCTTGGAGATCAGCGGACGGGCAATCGAGGTGCCGAGCAGGTATTCACCTTCGTAGAGCGCATTGGCGCGGAACATCGGGAAGACGAAATCACGCACGAACTCTTCGCGTACGTCTTCGATGTAGATGTTTTCCGGTTTGATGCCGAGCATCTCAGCCTTTTTTCGCGCCGGATCCAGTTCCTCGCCCTGACCGAGATCGGCGGTAAAGGTCACAACTTCACAACCGTATTCGGTCTGAAGCCATTTCAGGATGATGGAGGTATCGAGGCCGCCGGAGTAGGCGAGAACCACTTTTTTAGGCGCAGACATGGGACATTCCTTTTTCGGAGTTCGCAGGCGCGATTATCGGGTTTTCGAGCCAAGAGCAAGGTTTGGAGCTGAAGATTGCTTTAGCTTCCCCGTCAAAACCTCTAAACCTGCGGCAAGAAGCATTGAAAAGGGTCATCATGACGGGTTTCATTCTGTTCCAGAACGCGGTTCTGCGTGTCATTCGTAATCTCGACGAGGCTTTGGCCGTGTCCGGCCTGATCTGGATTGCCATCCTGATCGTGCAGATTTTCGCCTTTGGGGCGCTGGATGTGGAGACGCTGGCCAGCGGCGACCCGCAGGTGGTTTCCGGCAAAACGCTCTGGGTGCTTTTGCTGACGAATGTTGTCATGGCGGTGGGGTCCTGCTGGATTGCGGTGGAATGGCACCGCTACGTGCTGGAGGGCAAGCGCCCGACCTCGGCCTTTCCGTCCTGGAGCGGTGGGCGCGTCTGGGGTTATCTGATGCTCTCGATCGTCATCGGCATCATGGTCGGTTTGGCGGTCGTCGTCTTCGCCACGGTTTTGCTTTCCCTGTTCGGCAGCATCCTGACACAGACTTTTGGCGGTCTTTTCGTGATCGTCCTGATCGGTTTGCCGGCGGTCTTCCTGTTCTTCCGGATTTCGCCGGTCCTGCCCGCCGTGGCTCTGGGGCAAAAGCTTTCCATCGGCGAAGCGTGGCAAGCGACCAAAGCACATTCCGCCGTCATCTTTCAGGCGGTCATTCTCGCGATTGCCCTTTTGATCGTGTTCCAGTTCATCGCCCCAGTGTTCGGCGGCGGTATTCTGGCGTTGCTTTACGAATTGCTGGCGGGCTGGTTCCTGTTGATGGTCAACGTGAGCCTGCTGTCTTCGATCTATGAATTGGCGATGCGGGGAAAACTCGATGACTGAGCAAAGCACATTCACCGAACATGCTCGCGCGGCGGAGGTTTTGGTCCGTCGTCTGTTCGAACCGACGCCCTGTCTGCGCAACGATCATTTATCGAAAGCCTATGACTGCGATGTCTGGCTGAAGCGCGAAGACCTTACGCCGGTGCGCTCCTACAAGCTGCGCGGGGCGTGGAATGCGATGGTGAAAGCCCGCGCGAAAGACCCCAATATCGGGCTTTTCGTGTGCGCCTCGGCTGGCAACCATGCGCAGGGCGTGGCCTTTGCCTGTCGACAGTTCGGGGTGAAAGGCGTGATTTTCATGCCCGTGACGACCCCGCAGCAAAAGATCGACAAGACCAAGGTCTTTGGCGGTGAGAATATCGAAATCCGTCTGGTCGGCGACTATTTCGACAACACGCTCGAAGCCGCGCAGAGCTATTGCGCGGAGCAGGGCGGGCATTTCCTTGCACCTTTCGACGACATGGATGTGATCGAGGGGCAAGCGACGGTTGCCGTCGAATTCATGTCCCAGATGGTTCCCGATGTCGTGGTTCTTCCCGTGGGCGGCGGTGGGCTTTCCGCCGGTGTGGTGTCTTATCTCAAAGACGTTGCGCCCAAGGCCGAGGTCTATTTCGTTGAACCGAAAGGCGGCCGCTCGCTTGAGGCGGCGGTCACCGCTGGCGAGCCCGTGACCTTGAGCGATGTGGACAGTTTCGTTGATGGTGCGGCCGTGGCTCGGATCGGCGCGCTTCCGTTTGAGGTGCTAAAGGACACGCCGCTTGATCGTATTTTGGCTTGCCCGGAAGATCGCATCTGTTCCACCATGCTGGAAATGCTGAACGTCGAGGGGGTCGTGCTCGAACCCGCTGGCGCGCTGTCGATCGACGCGCTTCAGGACATTCGGGACGAGATCCGCGGCAAACGCGTGGTCTGCGTTACTTCCGGCGGCAACTTTGATTTCGAGCGTCTGCCAGAGGTCAAAGAGCGCGCGCAGCGGTTCCGCGAGCTGAAGAAATACTTCATCCTACGTATGCCGCAGCGTCCCGGCGCCTTGCGCGATTTCCTCGATATGCTTGGCCCGAACGATGACGTCGCTCGCTTTGAGTATCTGAAAAAATCGGCGCGCAACTTCGGGTCGGTCCTGATCGGGATCGAAACCGATGATCCGGCCAATTTCGCGCATCTGTTCGACAAGATGAACGCGGCGGGCCTGGTCTATCGTGACATCACCAATGATCAGGATTTGGCCGAATTCGTCTTGTGATCAAGGCGGGTCTTCGGGCGTTTTGCTCAGAAACTCCGCGCGGGATTGTGCGTAGCTGTTAAAAATGGCGGTCAGGTTGATCCTGTCGGCCTGACCCTTTCTTGCGGCAATTTCTCCGTCCCGGCAGAGGGCGGAGAAGGCCGCAAAGCCGAGATTGAGAGAGCTACCCTTCAGGAAATGCAAATCCTGCTCTAAACGCGCGGGGTTTGGAGCGGTTTTCATCCGCTCAATCGCATCATCGACCTCTTCGAGAAACAGGTCCACGACCTCTCGAAAATCGTCTGGGCCAACCTCATTGCGCAAATCCGCGACCCGGTTCCAATCAATCATGGCATTCTCCCGCTTCCTAGAAATATGACCGCATCAAGGTTACGGAAGCGTTAGCATATCTCTGAATTTCGGAAAAATTTTAGGTTTAAGGCGACATTAAACCGAGCGCGGCAGGGTGGGGACACCAAGCCACGGACAGGAATCGTTTGCGTTGCTCATCGCGGAAACCCAAAACTATCTACAGGCCGTGCCGGAACGCGGTGTCGTGAACAGCGTATTGATCGTGGACGATTCACGGGCGCAACGTCGCATCCTGTCCTCCTATCTCGGACGGTGGGGTTACACGGTTTTCGAGGCGGCGTCCGGCGAGGAGGCGATGACGATCTGTCAGCAGGAGCCGATTGATCTCGTGGTGTCCGACTGGATGATGCCTGGCATGAATGGCCTGGAATTCTGTCAGGCCTTTCGTCAACTCGACCGCGCGCATTACGGCTATTTTATTCTTCTGACCTCGAAATCCGACAAGGCGGAAGTGGCGCAGGGGCTTGATGTCGGGGCGGATGATTTTCTGACAAAACCCGTGGCGGGTGATGAGCTTTTGGCGCGCATACGGGCGGGGGAGCGTATTCTTCGGATGGAGCGGGAATTGACGGAGAAGAACCGTCTGGTCAGCTCAACTCTCTCTGAGATTTCCGCGCTCTATGATTCACTCGACCGCGACCTGATCGAAGCCCGCAAGATGCAGCAGTCCCTCGTCCGTGAACGGTTTCGCGACTTTGGCAGCGCGCAGATATCCCTACTTTTGCGCCCGTGTGGCCATGTCGGCGGCGATTTGGTCGGCTTTTTCCCGATCAACGACCGCCATTTTGGTGTTTTCGCGCTAGATGTGTCCGGGCACGGGATTGCCTCGGCGTTGATGACCGCGCGGCTTGCGGCCTATCTCACCGGCTCGACGCCGGAACAAAATCTGGCGATTCGCTTGGATGAGGCCGGGAACTCTCAGCCTTGCTCCCCCTCGGAGGTGGCGAGGGCGCTGAACCGGCTGATGTTGGAGGAGATGGAAACCGATCTCTATTTCACCATGATCTTGGGGCATTTTGATCGGCTTGAGGGTGTGTTCGTGATGACCCAATGCGGGCATCCAAGCCCCGTGTTCCAGTTAAAAACCGGGGAGGTCACATTCTTCGGAGATGGCGGGCTTCCCGTCGGACTGATCCCGGATGCGACATATGAAGATGTGCGTCTGTCCCTCTCCCCCGGTGAGAGGATTTTAGTCTTCTCTGACGGGGTGACGGAATGCCCCGATGGCGGTGATGGCATGTTGGGAGAGGAGGGGCTGGCCGAGCTCTGCGCCAAAGTTGCGGCGGAGCGTGGAAGCGCCTTCTTCGATACGTTTCTCTGGGATTTGAATGACTTCAATAAGGATCAGGATTTCCCCGACGATATCTCCGCCATCCTCTTGGAATATTCCGGTCAGAACAGCCTTTGAAGAAACGCCCTGTCTCCGGGGTTGCCGACGCTGACCACAGCCTGTTCCGGGGAGGCCCAATGCACGGAATGGTCGACCTCTGGCGGTTCGGCCAATTTGCGGACGGGGCGCGCCTGATAGATATGGCAAATCTTTTCGGCCCAGAGGTCGTATTCGGGCATGAACACAAAGCGTCGGAACGCGCCCAGAAGACGCGGCTGTGCGATGCGCCAACCGGTTTCCTCGAACACTTCGCGGTGCAGCGCCGTGACCGGGCTTTCTCCGGGATCAATGCCACCGCCGGGAAGTTGAAACTCGTGATGGATGCCCGCTTGATAGGTCAAAAGCACCTGCCCATCTCTCGGCAGAATGGCATATGCGCCCGGTCGTGCCCGATATAATTGTCCCTGAAGTCTGGGTTCCCCGTAACGCCGCATACCTGCCTTGCCTTCCTTCGGTGGTTGTTCCGCCTATATGAACAGGATATTCCAGCGCCGAACGTCAGGGGAAGCACAAATGCTCGGATCGAAAATTGCATGGGACGACACCGTCCTGCCATTCCAATTGGATGCCTCGGATATCCGCGGACGCGTGGCGCGTCTGGACGGGGTGCTGAACAGCATCCTGTCGCAGCACGCTTACCCGCCGGAAATCGAGTCTTTGGTTGCGGAGATGGCTCTGCTGACTGCGATGATCGGTCAGACGATGAAACTGCGCTGGAAATTGTCCTTGCAGGTGCGCGGGGAAGGTGCGGCGCGTTTGATCGCAACCGATTACTATGCGCCCACCGCAGAAGGGGAGCCGGCCCGCATTCGTGCCTATGCCTCCTATGACGCGAACCGCTTGGTGCCGCGCGTTGATCCGTTTTCTCAGATCGGCAAAGGCTATTTCGCGATCCTGATCGATCAGGGCAAAGGCATGGTGCCGTATCAAGGGATCACCCCCATCGCGGGCGGGTCTCTGTCGGCCTGTGCCGAAACCTATTTTGCCCAATCGGAGCAATTACCGACTCGTTTTTCCACGACTTTCGGGACCACACGTCTGTCGGGTGGCGGTGATGAGCATTGGCGCGCTGGTGGCGTGATGCTTCAAAAAATGCCGAAAGCGTCTCCTTTTGCCGCTCAAAATGAAGGCGACAGCGAAGGCGAGGGCCTTCTGCAAGCCGCCGACATGCTGAATGATGATGATTTCGAAGACTGGAACCGGGTGAATATCCTGCTCGATACGGTTGAGGAGATGGAACTCATCGGCCCGCGTGTACAGCCGACCGACCTGCTCGTGCGCCTGTTCCACGAGGAACGGCCGCGTGTTTTTGATCCGCAACCGGTGCATTTCGGGTGTAATTGTTCCGAGGAGAAAGTGCGTCAGAGCCTATCGATCTATTCGGCCAAGGACATTGCGCATATGACGACCGATGAAGGCGTCGTCACGGCGGACTGTCAGTTCTGCGGTGCGCATTATGTGCTCGACCCGAAATCGGTCGGGTTCGACGCGGAGGAAAACCGAGATGGTGATGCCGATTGAGCGAGATGATTTCGCGACCCTTTTGCGGTCTCCGGGGGAGCCGTCGTCAGACTTCGATCTGAACCGCGGTCTGCGCCCTGAGGACCGGGCCACGCTGCGCCCGGCGGGCGTGCTTGTCCCGATCCGGGAGACGGCTCAAGGCTTGCGTTTGATCCTGACCAAACGGTCCTCCGCGCTCAAACATCATCCGGGCCAGATTGCCTTTCCGGGCGGGCGTGTCGAGGAGACGGATCGCGATCCGATTGCCGCAGCGCTCCGTGAGGCTGAGGAAGAGATCGGATTGCCGCCGTCCTCCGTCGATGTGCTTGGCAGCCTGCCGACGCATGAGACGGTTTCCCAGTTCGAAATGTTTCCGGTTTTAGGCTGGATTAGAGACGATTTTGTCCTGAGAGCCGAAGAAGGTGAGGTTTCAGAAGTGTTCGACGTGCCTCTGTCGCATGTTTTGAACCCTGAGAATTTCGCCATCCAATCCCGCCGTTGGCGTGGCCACACACGATCCTTTTATACGGTGCCTTACGGACCCTATTACATCTGGGGCGCCACGGCGCGGATTTTGCGTGTTTTGGCGGATCGGGTGAGCGGATCATGAAACTGTCTGTGGACTGGCTCCAAAGCGCCCCGGCACAAGCGATCATGGCGATGTTTTCTGATGCCGGGGAGAGCGCCTATTTCGTCGGAGGCTGTGTGCGCAACAGCCTTTTGGGCGTACCGGTCAGCGATCTCGACATTTCGACGAATGTGCGTCCTGAACGCACGATGGAGCTCGCGAAAGCTTGTGGGTTCAAGGCTATTCCGACAGGGATTGAGCACGGCACGATCACGGTGGTGATTGAGGGCGAACCGTTTGAAATCACGACCTTCCGCAAAGACGTTGAAACCGATGGGCGCCGCGCGGTTGTGGCTTTTGCCGACACCTTGGACGAGGATGCGCATAGGCGCGATTTCACGATGAACGCGCTTTATGCCAAGGCGGACGGGACCATTGTCGATCCGCTCGGTGGATTGATCGACCTTGAGGCCCGGCGGGTGCGGTTTATCGACGACCCGGTTCAGCGGATTCAGGAAGATTATCTACGAATCCTGCGTTTTTTCCGCTTTCACGCTTGGTACGGCGATGATGACGCCGGGTTAGATCCCGAGGGGCTTGCGGCCTGTGCCAGCCACCTTGAGGGGCTTGGGCGGTTGTCCCGAGAGCGGATCGGCCATGAGATGATCAAGCTTTTGTCCGCGAAAGCACCGGAACGGGCGCTGGGCGCGATGGATCAGACGGGCGTCTTGAATGCGCTCCTGCCGGGGGCCTCGACAAAGGCGTTTTTCGTGCTGACCTCTTTGGAGGAGGTGCCTGATCCGATCCTGCGTCTCGCCGCTTTGGGGCAGTTCGATGTGGCAGAGCTTTTGCGCCTCTCAAAGACCCAAATCCGGCAGTATGAGGCGCTGCGCTTTGCGGCTCTGGGTATGCAGTCGGCGGCTGAGATTGCCTATCGCGAGGGGGGGGAGATCGCCCGGTTCGGGATGGCTTTGCGATCCGCGTTTCTGGAGCAGCCTATGCCTGCGACGCTTGAGGCGGAGATCAGGACAGGCGCAGCGGCGCGTTTCCCGATCGCGGCGCAGGATTTGATGCCGAGATTGAGCGGGCGGGCGCTGGGCGAGACGTTGAAACATCTCGAACAGGACTGGATCGATAGTAAATTTCAGCTCACGAAAGAAGAGCTCATGCAGCGTGCGGATAAGGGCTGATGGAGACGTTTGAAATTCAGCGTTTGGGTCACAAGGGCGATGGCATCACCGCGGACGGGACGTTTGTCGCCGGGGCTTTGCCCGGTGAGTTGGTCGAGGGCGTCGCGGAAAACGGACGTGTTGTCGGAGGCAAGATTGTTACGCCCGCGCCGGACCGCGTGAAGCCCGCCTGTCGCCATGCCAAGGCTTGTGGTGGTTGCTCATTGCAGCACGCATCGGATGATTTCGTGGCTCAGTGGAAGACTGATTTTGTGGCGTCCGCCCTCAAGAATCAGGGCATTTTAGCCGAGTTAGAGCCTATTTTGACCTCTCCCGAGAAGAGCCGCCGACGCGCGGTGTTTCATGGGAGACGGACGAAAAAAGGTGTGATGCTTGGTCTGCATGCGCGCGCCTCCGACAGCCTTGTGCCCGTACCGGATTGCATCCTCATGGTGCCCGAGATCATGGAGCGCTACGCCGCTCTCGAACGGTTGGTCGAACTGGGTGGTTCGCGCCGTGGGGAGATGGACATCACCGTGATCTCGTCAGACAGCGGGCTTGATATCTCCGTTCAGAACGGTAAGCCGCTCGATCTGGATATGCGGATCGATTTGGGCCGTTTTGTGCAGGATTTGGGTCTATCGCGCCTGTCTTGGAACGGCGAAGATTTGGCGGGTGAGGCGCTTCCGTTTCTCACTTTTGGCAAAGCCCGCGTGCTGCCTCCGCCCGGCGCATTTCTTCAGGCCACGGCAGAGGGGCAGGCCGCTCTGGTCGCCTTGATGCGCCGTGCTGTTGGCGACGTCGACAAGGTCATCGATCTTTTCGCAGGCTGCGGGACGTTTTCCTTGCCCTTGGCGGAAGGGGCGGAGGTGCATGCCGTAGAAGGCGTGTCCGATATGCTTGAGGCTCTGATGAAAGGGTGGCGGCAATCGGAAGGGCTCAAGCGTGTTTCGGTCGAGACCCGCGATCTGTTCCGCCAACCCGTGCGCAGCGATGAATTGAACCGCTTTGATGCGGCGGTGATCGATCCCCCGCGGGCCGGAGCGGCGGCGCAATGCGATGAGATCGCCAAAAGCGATCTGAAGTGGGTGGGCTTTGTTTCCTGTAATGCGATCACCTTCGCGCGAGATGCAAAACACCTGATCGAGGCGGGGTTTGAGCTTGAATGGATCGTCCCCGTGGACCAGTTCCGCTGGTCGCCCCATGTCGAGATTGCCGCGAGTTTCCGCCGGGCCTGACTGTCAAAATGATTTGGCCTGTTTCGACGATTCGATGTATGACACCTAAAAAACAAAGATCGGGTAGTGATCATGGATCGGCGGGTATTTCTCGTTTCTGCGGCAGCTATGTTGCCGTTTTCAAAGGCGGCGTTTGCGCGTGAATTGAAGCCCTATACGGGGCCGGAAATCACCCGTGTGGTGATTTATAAAGAGCGCCGGAGGCTCTATCTCTTGCATGGCACGGATGTGGTGGAAGAGTTCAAGATCGGTCTTGGCGGAAACCCGACCGGTCCGAAGCAGTTTGAGGGTGACGGCAAAACGCCGGAAGGCAGCTACATCATCAATCGCCGCAATCCGAATTCCGCCTATCACCTGTCTCTTGGTATTTCCTATCCGAACTCAGAAGACGCCGCTTATGCACAGGCATTGGGGCGGCGTCCCGGTGGGGATATCTTCATCCATGGCCGTGCCGGGGAAAACCGCGGTAAGGGCAAGGATTGGACGGCGGGCTGTATCGCCGTCAAAGATCGCCAGATCGAGAAAATCTACATGATGGTGCAGAACGGCACTCAGGTAGATATTTTTCCGTAAGAGCTTTGCTTACTGAAGGGCGGCGAGCGTTTGGTCCGCCGTCTTTCCCCCGGCCAGAAAGGTCCACCAGAGCTTGCCCGAATCTTCCTGATACCAGGCAAAACCGATATCGGTGGCACGGTTGTCGAGGATGACATCGCGCGTGTCGGATTGCTCCATCCAAGCGGACAGGGTCTCAAGCTCGGTCTCATAGGTTTCCGAGATATTTTCACCCAACATCAGGCCGGAATACCCGGAGCGTCTCACGCGATCGAGCGGCGAGGAGCCGTCGGAGCCGAAATGCCATGGCCGGTTCTGAACATGCATGTCGCGCGAATGGGTCGCCGCGGCGGCGTTCAGGTTTGCGTTGAGCTGTACAGGAGCTACCCCAGCAGCGGACCGCAACGCGTTGATCGAATCGAGCATGCGATATTGGATCGTCGCCTCATCCTTGGTGGAGATGCGATAGACGCGAGGCAAAGGTTTGCCATCGGGGCCGAGACGTTCGGTCGGTGTTTCACAAGCGGTCAGACCGATCAGGGCCAACATGAGGATGGCGACGATGCGCGACATTCCAGATACTCCATGACTTTCATCGGTGCAGAATTAAACGCTTTGATCGGAAGGATCAAATCATGTTCGCGCGTTTCCGCCTGTGGGTATTGTTTGATTTGCGGGGGAAGGCTTCTGGTCATATAAGGCCGAATGTCCAGATCTCATATAAATGGCTGAGTTGCGATGAATAAGTCCAACATCTTCAAGTATTCCCGACGCAGTTTCCTCGCCGGCACCGCCGCAGTTTTGAGCGCGCCTGCGTTCGCGCAGACGGAGGGGACGACGGAGATGGAGAACGATCTTTCCACCGTTGTGCGCCGCAATATCTCCAGTTTCCGCTCGCTGAACTGGCAACCGTATTTCAGCAACCTGCACAATGGGGCGATTCTCGTGGATACGACGTCGCGGGCTTTGCATTTCTGGAGCGAGGATGAGAGCGTCTATAAGCTCTACCCGACCTCCGTTCCTCTGAGCGAAGATCTGACACGCCGGGGGCGGACCGAAGTGATCCGCAAGGTGGAGGGGCCGAGCTGGGCGCCGACGCCGTCGATGAAAGAGCGCAACCCCGAATGGCCGGATTTCGTTGGTCCGGGCCCGAATAACCCGTTGGGAACGCACGCGCTTTATCTGAGCTGGCAATATTACCGCATTCACGGCACGCATGACACGCGCAAGATCGGTCGTCGGTCTTCGAATGGCTGTATCGGTTTGTACAATGAACACATCGCAGAGTTGTTCTCGCTCGCCAAAGTTGGCACGCAAGTGTTGCTAATTTGACGACAAAGTCGCGGAAAACTACAATGGAAGCATGGAGTAATTGATTTTGCCTGCTTTTGCTTCATATAGGTTTTTGTGTGAAACAAACCTGCCCTCTGTCGTGGGGTTCAAGGAGGATTGACTATGAAAAAACTCGCTGTTGCTGCTGCTTTCGCTCTGGCTGGCACCGCTTCTTTCGCTGGCGGCTACTCTGAGCCGGTTATCGAAGCTCCGGTTGTTGTTGAAGAAACCTCTTCTTCTTCCGCTGGTGGCTACGTTGTGCCGCTTCTGATCCTGGCTCTCGTGGCTGCTGCTGTTGCTGCTGACTAATCGTCGCCAGACAGTACAGAATTGAAAGGGCGGCTCTCTGAGCCGCCCTTTTCATTTGATTCGTTTGTTATTCCGTTTGAGCCGGTGGGTTTAAACCCAACCGGCAAGGTTCTTGCGGATCTGACCGACCAAGGCCTCGATATGCAGAGGATCTGCATTGAGGCAGGGGATATAGAGAAAATCTTCCCCCCCGGCGTGCTCAAAGCTCTCTTTGATCTCTTCGTTGATCTCTTCGAGCGTTTCGATGCAATCGGCGGAAAAGGCGGGGGCACAGACGGCGATGCTCCTGTTGCCCTTCTCGGCCTGACGCGCGACTTCTTCGACAGTGTAGGGCTGAAGCCACTCCTCGGGTCCGAATTTCGACTGGAACGTCGTCATGATCTGGGTGTCGTCCCAACCGAGTCGTTCTTTCAGGAGCCGAGTCGTTTTCTGACACTGACAATGATAGGGATCGCCGCCTTCCTTCAGGTAGCGTTCCGGCAAGCCGTGATAGGAACATATCAGGATATCCGGTTTGCGCGGGGCACTGGCGTAGGCGCGTTCGACGGAGTGCGCGAGGGCTTCGATATAGGCCGGATCATCGAAATAGGGCGCGACGGTGCGTGAGGCGGGCTGCCAGTTTTCTTCCATCAGCGCACGGAAGAACTGATCGTTCGCGGTGGCCGTCGTGGCGCCCGCATATTGCGGGTAGAGCGGGAAGAACACGATTTTGGTGCAGCCGTCCGCCACGAGTTTTTCGACCTTGGATTTCGTCGACGGATTGCCGTAGCGCATACAAAATTCGACCATGACCTGATCGCCGTATTCCGCCTGCAAAGCGCTTTTGATCGCGGCAGTTTGGTCTTTGGTGATTGTCATCAACGGGCTTTCATCGGCCTCGTTGTTCCAGATCGACTTATACGCCGCACCGGATTTCGACGGGCGGAAAGTCAGGACGATGCCCTGCAAAATCGGCTGCCATTTCCAGGATGGGTAATCGATCACGCGCTTGTCCGACAGGAACTCGTTCAGGTAGCGCCGCATCGACCAGTAATCCGTATTGTCCGGTGTTCCGAGATTGGCGAGCAGAATGCCGACCTTTTCCTTCGGTACTTTCGGGTGGTCTTTCGGGGCATGCATCGGGCAGGTGGCGTCCGGTGCATTGGTGTTGAGCCGTGACGGCTTCATGAGTCCCATTTGATCTTCCTGATTATTGTTTGTTTTAGGGTTAGGTCGGTGCGGGTTCAGGTCAAGAACTCAACTTTGCGGAAGTTTGAATTCTTCGGTTTTAAGCGCCTCTGCCAGTCGCATCTTTGCGGAGCCGGGCATGAGGGGTTTCGGTTGATTTGCATCCGGCGCCCAGCCGGTGAGGAACACCAGATCGAAGGTGGCGACGATGCGTTCGTCTTCGGAGAAGTGATCTTTGTAGAGGCGTTCGGTCGCCTCGAAAAGTTGGGCGGGGCTGTGGGTTTTGATGCGCCCGGACAAGGCATTGCCTTCCCCCATCGCGCGGAGATCTTCGACCATCCGTGTGAGCGACGGGTAGGAGACCTTGCGCACGGTCTTGTCCGCGACAGGCAGGGCAAAGGAGGCGCGTTGCAAAAGCGCTCCGAGATCGCGGAGCTCTCCCATCGGCAGGACACGCGGGGAAAGGCCGCCGCTGACCATGGTTTCCGCTTGGCCGAGGCAGGACCGCAATTCATTCAGGGTCTGATCCCCGAAAAACGCGGCGATCATCAGCCCGTCCGGTTTGAGCGCACGGTTGCACTGGATGAGCTGGCCGACCGGATCATTCGCCCAATGCAGGCTCATCGCGTGGATCACCAGATCATGCGCACCTTCCTCCAAGGCAAGGATGTCGTCATCGGGAACGACCTTGGCGTCGGGGAAGTATTTTGACCACAGTTCCGGAAATCCCGTGACCACGGCCGGAGCCGTAAAGGATTTGTTAACCATGTCGACCCGATCCTCGATTTCGAAACGGGCTTCTTCGTGGAGAAAGAAATCCCCCCCTTTGCGCATCGCGCGATGCCGATTTCGGGAAAGCTGTTCCCGATCCACGAGGAGGGAGGGCTGAGACATGGTTTCGTCCTGACTTAAGTCTGCGCGGCACAATCTAGGTAGTTGAACGGGAAATGCAAAGGCTGGCCAAACTGATCTACCCGCCACAATGCCTCACCTGCGACGAATTGATCGAGGTGGAACGCGGCCTGTGTCCGAAATGCTGGTCGGAGACGCCGTTCATCGTGGATCATCCCTGCGAGTGTTGCGGACGCCCCCTCGTTGGCGCGGCGGAAGCGGGCGATCTTTGTGATGATTGTCGACTCCAGCCAAAACCATGGAATCGTGGACGGGCGGTGATGCTCTATGGCGGCAACGCCCGCGCTATGGTGTTGCGGTTCAAACATGGAGATCGGACGGATCTGGCGCATCCGATGGGAGATTGGCTTTCCGATGCCGCGGCCCCGCTGATCGTGCCAGAGACCGTGGTTGCCCCTGTGCCCTTGCATTGGGGTCGGCTGCTTTACCGCCGTTACAATCAAGCCGCCCTGTTGGCCCGCCGTGTTGCGCGGCTCAATGGGCTCGACTATCTCCCCGACCTGCTCAAACGCTCCTCTGCGACGCGAAAACTGGACGGCATGACCGCAGAGCAGCGCCGGGATACCGTGGCGGGGGCCATACGGATCAACAGAGCGCAGGAGGGGCGGATAAAGGGCCGAGCTGTTCTCTTGATCGACGATGTCATGACGACCGGGGCGACATTGGGTGAATGCGCACAGGCCTGTCTCAAGGCCGGAGCGATATCGATCAGCGTTGCAGTGCTGGCGCGCGTGGACAGGGATGCTTAAATCCTTATAGTCGCCGAAAGACATAAGGACCTCCTCAATGCAACCTGTCACGCTCTACACGACCCCAATCTGCCCCTATTGCATCGCGGCCAAGCGGTTGCTCGACAGCAAAGGCGTCAACTATACCGATATCGACGTCATGGCCGATCCTTCCCGCCGTCAGGAAATGATGCAGCGCGCCTCCGGCCGCCACACCGTGCCCCAGATTTTCATCGGGGACACTCATGTTGGTGGTTGTGATGAGCTGCACGCGCTTGAACATGCGGGCAAGCTCGATCCGCTGCTGGCGGCCTGAGACATGCTGCGCATCGGTCTTGTCACCCTCAATTCGAGCGATGATCCGCTTGCCAATCTTCCTGTGACGCTGGGCTATGTGAATGCCGCAGCCGATGCGGGGGCGCAGATCGTGATGACGCCCGAGGTCACCAATTGCGTGTCCTCATCGCGGGCGCATCAGCAAGAGGTGCTGTGCCATGAGGCGGATGACCCGACGCTGGCGGCTTTGCGGGACACTGCGAAAACCCGCGGGATTTGGGTCTTGATCGGCTCTTTGGGTCTCAAAACCGACGATCCGGATGGGCGTTTCGCCAATCGCTCTTTCCTGATTTCACCGGAGGGAGAGATCGCGGCGCGCTATGACAAAATCCACATGTTCGATGTGGATGTGAGCGCCACGGAGCGGTATCGCGAATCCGATGGCTATCGTCCGGGGGAAAAGGCGGTCGTCGCGACGACGCCTTTCGCGAAGATCGGCATGACCATCTGTTACGATCTGCGGTTTCCGCATTTGCACCGCAGTCTGGCCAAGGCCGGGGCGCAGATCATCACGCAGCCCGCGGCCTTCACGGCTGTCACGGGTGAGGCGCATTGGCATAGCCTGCTCCGCGCCCGCGCCATTGAGACCGGCTGTTTCGTCTTGGCACCCGCTCAGACCGGGCATCATCAGGAGAAGGTTGACGTGAACCGTCGGACCTATGGGCATTCTCTGGCGGTTTCCCCTTGGGGCGAAGTTCTCTTCGATGGCGGAGTTGAGCCGGGTTGGGGTCTAGTTGAGATCGACTTGGCCGAGGTCGAGAAAGCCCGCAAACGTATTCCGGCGCTGTCGCATGACCGCAGCTACGAGGTCGATGTATGAGCGGAAACTCAAAGCATGACGCCTTGTCGGTCGCGCTGTTCTCGGAAATTTTCATGGCCGATCAGCTGGCGCGCAACCGTCTGACCAAGGCGCTGCCGAAGGGGATGGAGATCAGTCACTTCTCCATGCTGAACCACCTTGCGCGGCTTGGCGATGAACGCTCCCCGGCGCAGCTGGCGCGTGCCTTTCATGTGACGCGCGGCGCGATGACCAACACGCTCAACAAGCTGGAATGGGCGGGGTACATCCATGTGCGCCCCGATTGGGATGACGCACGGCGCAAATTCGTCTCGATTTCTCCGGCGGGCCGGGCGGCGCGGGATGCAGCCCTTGCCGCCATCGCTCCGATCCTGTCGGATATTGTCGAAGCGATCGGGGCCGACAAGGTGAAAGCCGCCCTGCCGGTGCTGCGCGAAATGCGCATTCGTTTGGAAAATGACTGATCGCTGAACGGCGGAGCCTGCCGAGGCCCACTCCGCCAGAGCTGATTATTCCGGTTTGATCGACGCGGTGACGTAGTTCACCGACAGGTCCCGTGCGGAGATCGACCATTTCCAGAGGATCGGATTGAAGACATAGCCCTTGCGATCAACCGGGTTGAGGCCCGCTTTGGTGATCAGGTCGAACAGCTCGTCGGGCGTGATGAATTTTTTCCACTCATGTGTGCCTTTCGGCAGCCAGCGCATCACGACCTCCGCCCCGAAGATTGCCATCGCGTAGCTTTTCGGGTTCCGGTTTAGGGTCGAACACAGCATCAAACCGCCCGGTTTGAGCAGGGTTTGGCAAGCGGTGAGATAGGCGAGCGGGTCGGCAACGTGCTCCACCACTTCCATGTTCAGGACCACATCGAACTGCTCTCCGGCTTCGGCAAGCGCTTCGGCGGTGGTGTTGCGATAATCGATCTCAAGCCCGGATTGTTCGGCATGGACCTGCGCCACGGGAATGTTGCGTTCGGCGGCGTCGGCCCCGATCACGGTGGCGCCAAGACGTGCCATCGGTTCGGACAAAAGCCCGCCGCCGCAGCCGATGTCGAGAATGCGAATGCCTTCAAACGGTTTGTCAGCGGACAAGTCCCGCCCGAATTCAGCGGCGATTTGCGCGGTGATATAGTCGAGGCGCACCGGGTTCATCATGTGCAAAGGCTTGAACTTGCCGGTCGGATCCCACCATTCGGCGGCCATAGCCTCGAATTTTGCCACCTCATCGGGGTCAATGGTGGTTTGCATGATCGTCTCCTTCATGTTCAACTCGCTTCGCCGGGACATCCGCTTTCTCCCGCTCTATATAGGACACCCATGGACAAGGTCTCAGGCCAAAAGAGCGCATATAGCTATCTCTATCCCCAAATCGCGGTCTATGACCACCGCATGCTGGATGTGGGCGATGGGCACAAGCTCTATGTCGAGCAAAGCGGAAATCCGACGGGAATTCCGGTCGTTGTGTTGCATGGCGGGCCGGGGGGCGGGTGCAGCCCCTATATGCGCCGCTATTTCGACCCGTCGATCTATCGCATTATCCTGTTTGATCAACGCGGCTGCGGAAAATCGCGCCCGTTTGCTTCTGTCGAGGCCAATACGACATGGCATCTCGTGGCAGATATCGAGCTGATCCGGGAGACGCTCGGGATCGAGCGCTGGATGGTGTTCGGCGGAAGCTGGGGGGCGACCTTGGGGGTTGCCTATGCGGAAAGTCATCCCGACCGGGTGATGCATCTGATTTTGCGCGGAGTCTTTCTTGCGCGCAAAGGCGAACTTGATTGGTTCTATGCGGGCGGGGCCGGGCGCTTCTGGCCCGCGCATTGGGCCGAATTCCGTGACGCAATTCCCGTGGAAGAACAGGGCGATCTCATAAGGGCCTATCACCAAAGATTGTTCAGCGGTGATCATCGCGAGGAAATCACCTATGGCCGAATCTGGTCGCGCTGGGAAAATGCTTTGGCGTCTCTCGGCTCCGACGGTGTGGTCGGCGATCCCGCGCCGGAATATGCGCGCACCTTTGCCCGGATCGAGAACCATTACTTCAAAAACGCCGCGTTTCTGTCCCATGACGAGCAGCTTTTGGCCAATGCCGGAAAACTGGCGGATGTGCCCGGAACCATTGTTCAGGGCCGCTTTGATATGATCTGCCCGCCGGAAACCGCCTATGAGCTGAATAAAGTCTGGCCGGGGTCGCGGCTGATCATGGTGGGGCAAGCCGGGCATGCTTTGTCCGAGCCGGGTATCACCGAAGCCTTGGTGATGACCATGGATCGTTTGGGCCGGTAAGCGATAGGGCTTGCAGATTCGGGATCGTAAGCGTATAGACCCCTCCAACAGCGGCGCTGTCGGGAGTTCCCGAAGCTCCACCGGGAAAGATCGACGGGCCGCGCGCCCGTTTTTTTGTGCCCTCACTGTGAGTTTTCTCATGGGGGCTTTGCCAGTTTCGAAAGGCAAGACATGTCCGAACTTATTGCCAAAACCGCGATCGATCGCCGGATGGCTGAAATCGTCGGCCCCGTCATCGAAGGGATGGGGTTCGAGCTTGTGCGCGTGCGTCTGATGTCCTCGACCAAGTCGAAGACGCTTCAGATCATGGCCGAACGTCCCGAAGGCGGTATCGAGGTCGATGAATGCGCCGAGATTTCGACGGCGGTTTCTGCTATTCTCGACGTCGAAGACCCGATTGAAGATGAATATACGCTCGAAGTGTCGAGCCCCGGGATCGACCGCCCGCTGACCCGTTTGAAGGATTTTGCGACCTTCGAAGGGTACGAAGCCAAGATTGAGACGACCGAGATGATCGACGGCCGCCGCCGCTTCAAAGGAATGCTGGCCGGTGTTGAAGGCGACGAAGTGCTGCTGACCCTTGATGAACAAGGCGAAGAGGTCACCGTCGGTCTCAATTTCGATTGGCTGTCGGACGCGAAGCTTGTGCTGACCGATGAGTTGATCCGAGAAATGCTGCGTCAACGCAAAGCGAATGGCGCAATCGACGAAACACAATTTGACGAAATCCAGACCGACGACGGGTCTTCAGAGGATTGAGAGAGGACTGAGTAATGGCAATCACCTCTGCAAACCAGCTTGAGCTGTTGCAAACCGCCGAGGCCGTGGCCCGCGAGAAGATGATCGACCCGAATCTCGTGGTCGAAGCGATGGAAGAATCCCTCGCCCGTGCCGCGAAGTCGCGCTACGGCTCCGAGATGGACATCCGCGTCCACATCGACCGCAAGACCGGCCGCGCCACCTTCACCCGTGTGCGCACGGTTGTGGAAGACGAAGAGCTGGAGAACTATCAGGCCGAGCTGACCATCGAACAGGCGAAGCAATACATGGCTGACCCGCAAATCGGCGACGAGATCAAGGACGAGGTTCCGCCGGTGGAGCTGGGTCGGATCGCTGCTCAGTCCGCGAAACAGGTTATCCTGCAGAAAGTGCGCGAAGCCGAGCGTGATCGTCAGTACGACGAATTCAAAGACCGCGTCGGCACCATCATCAACGGTGTGGTGAAACGCGAAGAATACGGCAACGTGATCGTCGATATCGGCCGTGGCGAAGGCATCTTGCGCCGCAACGAGAAAATCGGCCGCGAAACCTACCGCCCGAACGACCGTATCCGCTGCTACATCAAAGATGTGCGCCGCGAAGTGCGCGGTCCGCAGGTCTTCCTGTCCCGCACCGCTCCGGAATTCATGGCCGAGCTGTTCAAAATGGAAGTGCCGGAAATCTACGATGGCATCATCGAGATCAAAGCTGTGGCCCGTGATCCGGGGTCGCGCGCGAAGATCGCCGTCATTTCCTTCGACAACTCCATTGACCCGGTTGGCGCCTGTGTCGGTATGCGCGGTTCGCGCGTGCAGGCCGTGGTGAACGAGCTTCAGGGCGAGAAAATCGACATCATTCCGTGGAATGACGATCAGCCGACTTTCCTCGTGAACGCGCTGCAACCGGCCGAAGTGACGAAAGTTGTGCTCGACGAGGACGCTGGCAAAATCGAAGTCGTGGTACCGGATGAGCAACTGTCGCTCGCCATCGGTCGTCGCGGTCAGAACGTGCGTCTGGCAAGCCAGCTCACGGGGCTCGACATCGACATCCTGACCGAAGCCGAAGAATCTGAGCGTCGTCAGAAAGAGTTCGCGGCCCGCACGCAGCTCTTCATGGATGCGCTCGATCTCGACGAATTCTTCGCCCAGCTGCTG
Source organism: Celeribacter sp. ULVN23_4 (assembly GCF_054788345.1). Lineage (NCBI taxonomy): Bacteria > Pseudomonadati > Pseudomonadota > Alphaproteobacteria > Rhodobacterales > Roseobacteraceae > Celeribacter > Celeribacter sp. ULVN23_4. The sequence continues at coordinate 900,270 of NZ_JBTVYO010000001.1, forward strand.
GTGTCCGAAGGCTTCACCAACCTCGAAGAAGTCGCCTATGTCGACGTTGACGAGCTTTTGGTGATCGATGGTGTGGACGAAGACACGGCGAACGAGCTTCAGGCCCGTGCCCGTGACGTTCTCGAAGAAGCCAACCGTAAGGCGATGGAACATGCCCGCGAGCTGGGTGTGGAAGACAGCCTGGTTGACTTTGAGGGTCTGACACCCCAGATGATTGAAGCGTTGGCCGAAGACGGCGTGAAATCTCTCGAAGATTTCGCGACCTGTGCCGACTGGGAGCTGGCCGGTGGTTGGACCACGGTAAACGGCGAACGCGTGAAGGACGACGGCGTCCTCGAAAAGTTCGATGTCTCCCTCGAAGAAGCTCAGAACCTCGTGATGACCGCACGCATTCAGCTTGGCTGGGTGGATCCGGCTGATCTCGAGACGGCTGAGGAAGAAGTTGAAGAAACCGAAGAGGAGAACGAGGCCTGATCGGGCCTCGTTGCTAAGAAGGTGAGCGATGAGCAGAGGCGGACAGACGAAAGTCAGGGATGAGGCGGAACGGCGCTGCATCGTCACGCGCGAGGCAGAGCCGCGTCGTGGTCTTATCCGGTTCGTGGTTGCGCCCGATGGGCTCATCGTTCCCGATCTGGCTGAAAAACTGCCGGGCCGCGGGATCTGGGTGAGCGCGGACCGCGCCGCTCTGGATGAGGCGGTGAAGAAGAAACTCTTTGCCAAGGCTGCACGGCAACCCGTGACCGTCCCCGAGGACTTCGTCAATTTGATCGAAGCCGGTTTGGCGGATCGCGTGGTGCATTTGATTTCTCTGACACGCAAAGCGGGTCAGGCGGTCTGTGGCTTTGAAAAGGTTAAGAGCTGGCTGGCGGACGGGCATGCGAAAGTGCTGCTTCAGGCGTCTGACGGCTCGGAACGCGGAAAAGGCAAACTCTGGACCCCTGAAGGGGGACGTTGGTTCGGGCACATGACCAGTGCTGAATTGGGTTTGGCTTTTGGCCGCGAAAGTGTGATACATGGCGCGCTCGCAGGTGGCGGACTCTCAAAACGTGTTGTAGAGGATGCCAACCGCCTGATGGGCGTGCGCGAGACAATCGGTGGAGAGGGCTCCGCCGGGAAGGGTAAGACGACGAAATGAGCGATACAGACGGCAAGAAAACCCTCGGCCTTCGTGGTGGTTCCGGTTCGGTGAAGCAAAGCTTCTCCCACGGGCGCACGAAGAATGTCGTGGTGGAAACCAAACGCAAACGTGTTGTGGTGCCGAAGCCGGGTGGTGCGAAGTCGTCTTCCGGCGGCAAAGCTGCGCTGGGCGATCCGTCCAAGCGCCCCGCTGGCATTTCCGATGCGGAGATGGAACGCCGGATGAAGGCACTCGCTGCTGCGAAAGCGGCGGAGGCCGAAGAGGCGAAAAAACGCGAGCAAGAAGAGAAAGCCCGCGAGGAAGAGCGCGAGCGCCGTCGTCGTGAGGCCGAAGAAAAGGCCCGCGAAGAGGCGGAGCGCGAAGCTGCTCTGAAAGCCAAAGAAGAAGAAGACGCCCGTGCGGCGCGTGAGGCTGAAGAAGCCAAGAAACGCGAAGCTGCGGCGAAATCTGCTGCGAAAAAACAAGCGGCGGCTCCCGCTGCTGCCGCTGCTGCGAAGACCGACGATCCGGCTGCTGCCCAAGCGGCGATGCAGAAGCAGGAACGTGGCGGTCGTGTTGCAACTCCGGCCCGTGGCCGTGAAACGCGCGACAACGATGACCGCGGCGGACGCAACAAAGGTGGCGACAACCGTCGTTCCGGCAAGCTGACCGTGAATCAGGCGCTGACAGGCGGCGAAGGCGGGCGTCAACGCTCGATGGCCGCGATGAAGCGCAAACAAGAACGCATGCGCCAAAAGGCGATGGGTGGCAATGAATCGCGCGAGAAGATTGTACGTGATGTGCAGGTGCCGGAAACCATCGTGGTCTCCGAACTTGCGAACCGTATGGCCGAACGTGTGGCTGATGTTGTGAAATCGCTCATGAAAATGGGCATGATGGTCACGCAGAACCAATCGATCGATGCCGATACCGCCGAACTGATCGTCGAAGAATTTGGCCACCGGATCCAGCGTGTGTCCGATGCTGACGTCGAAGACGTGATCTCGCAGGTTGATGATGCGCCTGAGACGTTGAAAGCACGTCCGCCGGTGATCACCATCATGGGCCACGTTGACCATGGTAAAACCTCGCTGCTCGACGCGATCCGCAATGCCAATGTGACCTCCGGTGAGGCTGGCGGGATCACCCAGCACATCGGTGCCTATCAGGTGAAAACGGAATCCGGTGCGGTTCTGTCCTTCCTCGATACGCCCGGCCACGCCGCCTTTACCTCCATGCGTTCCCGCGGTGCGCAGGTGACGGATATCGTGGTTCTGGTTGTCGCGGCTGACGACTCGGTTATGCCGCAGACGGTCGAAGCCATCGCACACGCCAAAGCGGCAGGTGTTCCGATGATCGTCGCGATCAACAAATGCGACAAACCGGGCGCTGATCCGATGAAAGTGCGCACCGAACTTCTCCAGCACGAGGTTATCGTGGAGGAAATGTCCGGTGAGGTTCAGGATGTGGAAGTTTCCGCGAAAACTGGACAGGGTCTCGACAACCTCCTCGAAGCCATCGCGCTTCAGGCTGAAATTCTCGAACTCAAAGCGAACCCGGATCGGGCCGCTGAGGGTGCCGTGATCGAAGCCCAGCTCGATGTGGGCCGTGGTCCGGTCGCGACCGTTCTGGTTCAGAAGGGCACGCTGAAACGCGGTGACATCTTCGTCGTTGGTGAGCAGTGGGGTAAAGTCCGTGCGCTCGTGAACGACAAGGGCGACCGTGTTGACGAAGCTGGTCCGTCCGTGCCGGTCGAGGTTCTCGGCCTCAACGGCACCCCGGAAGCCGGTGACGTTCTCAACGTGGTTGATACCGAGGCACAGGCTCGCGAGATCGCTGAATATCGCGAACAAGCCGCCAAGGACAAACGCGCTGCCGCCGGTGCTGCGACGACCCTTGATCAGCTTCTGGCGAAAGCCAAAGCCGACGAGAATGTCGCCGAGCTGCCGATTCTGGTGAAAGCCGACGTGCAGGGCTCTGCCGAAGCCATCGTTCAGGCGATGGAAAAAATCGGCAACGACGAGGTCCGCGTGCGCGTGCTGCACTATGGTGTGGGCGCGATCACCGAAACCGACATCGGTCTGGCGGAAGCCTCCGGTGCCCCGGTTATCGGCTTCAACGTCCGTGCCAACGCGCCTGCGCGCAACGCCGCGAACCAGAAGGGCGTGGAAATCCGCTACTATTCCGTGATCTACGACCTTGTGGATGACGTGAAAGCGGCGGCCTCCGGTCTTCTGTCGGCTGAGATCCGCGAGAACTTCATCGGTTACGCGAAGATCATGGAGGTCTTCAAGGTCTCTGGCGTCGGCAAGGTTGCTGGCTGTCTCGTCACCGAAGGTGTGGCGCGTCGTTCCGCCGGTGTCCGCCTGCTGCGCGACGATGTTGTGATCCACGAAGGCACGCTGAAAACGCTCAAGCGCTTCAAGGACGAAGTCAAAGAGGTCATTTCCGGTCAGGAATGTGGTATGGCCTTCGAGAATTACGATGATATCCGTCCGAACGATGTCATCGAGATTTTCGAACGCGAAGAAGTGGAACGGAATCTCGACTGAGTTTCCTGACCCTTTCGGGACAAAGCAAAAGGCGCGCCGGTCGGCGCGCCTTTTTCATGAAGTCTGAACTGTCGTTGTTCAGGCGGCTTTGGCGTAGGACACCGGCGTCCCGACAAAGGTTTTGTCGCCTACACGCACCTGAATTTTCCCGTTGTCGGCGTCACCTACATAGTGACCCTGCACGGAAATATATTTCCCAAGAGTGATGGACCGCATCATCGCCTTATCCCCAATTTCAATGATATCGGGCAGGGTTTTACACGCAAAAGCGTTAAAACCGATATCCAAATTTAAGACAATTGGCCGCTTTTAGCACAAATGTTATGCAAGTGGAAAAAACACAGTCCTGACGCCCGCAGTTTGTCCGTATCGCGGGATTACAGCAGGTCGCGCAGGATCGGGATCAAGGGAATGTCGGCGGGCGGCATCGGATAGTCGCGCAGCTCTTTGGCCTTCGCCCATTTCAGCACCTGACCTTCACGCGGCTGGGGAATGCCATTCCATTTACGGCAGGCAAAGAGCGGCATCATCAGGTGGAAATCGTCATAGCTGTGCGAGGCGAAGGTGAGCGGGGCGAGGCAGGAGTTCCATGTCTCGATGCCAAGCTCTTCATGCAGTTCACGCACAAGGGCCGCTTCGGGCGTCTCCCCGGCCTCAATCTTGCCGCCGGGAAATTCCCAGAGACCTGCCATGGATTTGCCTTCGGGGCGTTGGGCGAGAAGCACGCGGCCCTCAACATCGATGAGGGCCACGGCGGAGACGAGAACAATCTTCACGAGCGATAATCCGCGTTGATCGTGATGTAGCCATGGGTCAGATCACAGGTCCAAACCGTGGCCGTGCCATTGTCGAGGCCGAGATCGACACGGATCACGATCTCATCGTTCTTCATGTAGGCGGCACCGGCCTCTTCCGAATAGGTCGGGGAGACCCAGCCGTTTTCAGCCACGAGAATATCGCCGAACCAGATGGTGAGACGGTCGCGCTCAGCGCGCTCACCGGCCTTGCCAACGGCCATGACGATACGTCCCCAGTTCGGGTCTTCGCCAGCCACGGCGGTTTTCACCAGCGGGGAGTTCGCAATGGCCATGGCGACACGGTGCGCCGGGCCGCTGGCATTGGCGCCGGTGACCTGCACTTCGATCAGCTTGGTGGCACCTTCGCCGTCACGAGCGATCTGGATCGCGAGATCCTTCATCACCGCATGCAGCGCTTCGCGGAACGGGGGGACGCGAGGGTCGGCGAAATCGGTGATCGGCTCCATGTCGGCCTTGCCCGTCGCGGCCACGAGGACCGTGTCGGAGGTCGAGGTGTCGCTGTCGACTGTGATGCAGTTGAAGGTCTTGGCGTTGTCGAGCCAGAGGCATTGCTGAAGCACCTCCCGGGAGATCGCCGTATCGGTGAAGATATAGCAGAGCATCGTCGCCATATCCGGGGCAATCATGCCGGAGCCTTTCGCGAAGCCGGAGATTTTCACCTCGGTCTCGCCAAGCGTCGCGCTTTGCGTCGATCCTTTCGGAAACGTGTCCGTGGTCATGATCGCACGGGCGGCCATTTCCAACGCGTCGCTGTCGAGGGCAGCGTTCAACTCACCGATTTTGGCGGTGATGCGCTCCCATTTCATCGGTTCGCCGATGACACCGGTCGAGGAGGTGAAGACGCGGTTCCGGTCGATCCCCATTTCCTCAGCCACGGCGCTGGTGATTTTCTCCACCGACTCGAAGCCGCTTTTGCCGGTGAAGGCATTGGAGTTGCCGGAGTTGACCAAAATCGCGGCCTTGCCCGGAAGATCGAGGCCGATCTTGTCCTGACAGTCGATGACCGCGGCAGAGCGGGTCGTCGAGCGCGTGAAGACACCGGCAATCGCGGTGCCTTCACAGAGTTCGGCCAACATCACATCGGTTCGTCCCGCATAGCGCACCCCGGCTTCGAGGGCGGCAAATCGCACCCCCTCGATCACAGGCAATTCGGGAAAGCCCTCTTTCGGGGCGAGGGGAGAAACGTGGTCAATCTTGGCCATCTTTGGCGTCCTTCGTTAGGCGCAGTACTCAGTTTGCGAGCAGATCGTCCATCCGCAGAGCGGCGGCGTCAATCCCTTCCACCATCTCAACATCGCCATCGGCTTCAAGAGAGTCGAGTTTGGCGCGAATGGCTTGATCCTGAATGTCGGCGGACAGCTCATCTTTCACCTCGTCAAGGGACGGGGTTTCGGCCAAACGGGTTTCCATGAGCTTGATGACATGCCAGCCGAACTGGGTCTGAACCGGCTCGGAAATCGCGCCTTCTTCCATGTCCACGACGGCAGTTTCGAAGGACTCAACCATCATGCCTTTGCCGAACCAGCCGAGATCGCCTCCGTTCGGGCCGGAGGGGCCGGTGGATTTTTCTTTCGCAAGCTCGGCGAAGTCGGCACCGTCGTTCAGCTCGGCGATGATTTCTTTCGCTTCGTCTTCGCTGTCCACGAGGATGTGGGCGGCGTGATATTCACGGCCCGGTTCGAAATCGGCGAACTTGGCGTCATAGGCGGCTTGGAGCGCCTCGTCGGTCACCGCGTCAGCCGCGATGGTTTCGAGCGCATGACCCGCGATCAGCACGCGCTCTTCGTTGGCGAGTTGGTATTTCAGCGTGTCTTTGGTGTCGCCCGCAGATTGTTTGAGCAGCTCTTGCTGAACGATCTGGTTCACGATGCCATCAAAAAGCTGTGCATCGGGCAGGGCTTGGTACTGATCCGGAAGGGATTGGCGTGCTGCGATGACGTTGCCGAGCGTGATTTCGACGCCGTTGACACGTGCAACCACCGTATCGGCGGTCATATCTTCGGCGAAAGAGGGCGCAGCTGTCACCAGCGCCAGAGAAAGCAGCGCAGCAGCAGAAGAAAAGCGATATTTCATGGGAATTCCCTTCCTGTCGGCGCCATTCAGGGGCGCGACGTTGACACTCATGATATGGCCCCTTACATCGCGTTAGGTCACTGCAGAGGAGCCGTCGCGCCTGTTTCTATGGGTTGTGGGGCAACGGGGCAATCCCTCCTCTAACACGATCCTGTCAGGACGCATTGAGCGGAGAGAATATGCTGGGCATTGGTACACTCGCGAAAAAGGTTTTCGGAACCCCTAATGACCGCAAGGTCAAGGCAACCCGACCTCTCGTGGCCAAGATCAACGCGCTGGAACCCGAGTTCGAGAAACTCGATGACGCCGGCCTGATCGCCAAGACGGAAGAATTCAAAAAACGGGTCGCGGATGGCGAAAGCCTCGACGCACTCCTGCCGGAAGCCTTTGCGAACTGTCGCGAAGCTGCGCGCCGCGCTCTCGGTCTGCGGGCCTTTGACACGCAGCTCATGGGCGGCATTTTCCTGCATCAGGGCAACATCGCCGAAATGAAAACCGGTGAGGGTAAAACCCTCGTTGCGACCTTCCCGTCCTATCTGAACGCCCTGACCGGCAAGGGCGTCCACGTGGTGACGGTCAACGAATACCTCGCCACGCGCGATGCCGAGTGGATGGCGAAAGTCTTCGAGGCTCTTGGGATGACCTGTGCGTCGATCTACAGCCAGCAGCCCGAGGACGAAAAGCGTGCGGCCTATGCCAGCGACGTGACCTACGCGACGAACAACGAGCTGGGCTTTGACTACCTCCGCGACAACATGAAATCCGAGCTCAAGGATCTTGTGCAGCGCGGGCATCACTTCGCCATCGTGGACGAGGTCGACTCGATCCTGATCGACGAAGCGCGGACCCCGCTGATCATTTCCGGCCCCTCCGATGACCGCTCCGAGCTCTATATCGCAATCGACAAGCTGATCCCGGAACTGACCGACGAGCATTTCGAACTCGACGAAAAGACCCGTCAGGTGACCTTTACCGAGGAAGGCAACGAGTTCCTCGAAAAACGCCTGCACGAGGCTGGGTTCCTACCGGAAGGTCAGACGCTTTACGATCCGGAAAGCACGACCATCGTGCACCACGTCAACCAAGGCCTGCGCGCGCACAAGCTGTTCCAGAACGGTGTGCATTACATCGTGCGCAACGGCGAGGCGATGCTGATCGACGAATTCACCGGCCGGATGATGTCGGGCCGCCGTCTGTCCGACGGTTTGCACCAGGCGATTGAAGCCAAGGAAGGTTTGGAGATCAAACCTGAGAACATCACCATGGCTTCGGTGACCTTCCAGAACTACTTCCGCCTCTATGACAAGCTGTCCGGTATGACCGGTACGGCCGCGACCGAGGCCGAAGAGTTCATGGAAATTTACAAGCTGGGCGTGGTCGAAGTGCCGACCAACCGTCCGATCCAGCGTATTGACGAACATGACCGTGTCTACCGCACCGAAGCGGAGAAACTTGCGGCTGTGGTCGAGTCGATCCGCAAAGCGCATGAAAAAGGTCAGCCAGTTCTTGTTGGTACGACCTCGATCGAGAAATCCGAAGAGCTGTCGCAGTTCCTGACCCGTGAAGGTGTGACGCATAACGTGCTGAACGCTCGTCACCACGAGCAAGAAGCGCAGATCGTTGCGGATGCCGGTAAATACGGCGCTGTAACCATCGCCACGAACATGGCTGGCCGCGGCACCGACATCAAACTCGGCGGCAACGTCGAAATGTCCGTGATGGAAGCCATCGCTGCGAACCCTGAGGCCGAACCCGACGAAATTCGCGCGAAGATCGAAGCGGAACATGCCGAGGAAGAGAAACGCGTGCTTGAGGCCGGTGGTCTCTACGTGCTCGCCACCGAGCGGCACGAATCGCGCCGTATCGACAACCAGCTGCGCGGTCGTTCCGGCCGTCAGGGCGATCCGGGCCGTTCGCTGTTCTTCCTGTCTCTCGATGACGATCTCATGCGGATTTTCGGCTCCGAACGTCTCGACAAGATGCTGTCGTCTCTGGGGATGAAAGAGGGCGAGGCCATTGTTCACCCTTGGGTCAACAAGTCGCTCGAAAAAGCGCAGGCGAAGGTCGAAGGGCGTAACTTCGACATTCGTAAACAGCTTTTGAAATTCGACGACGTGATGAACGACCAGCGGAAAGTGGTCTTCTCCCAGCGTCGCGACATTATGGAATCGGAAAACGTCAACGAGATCGTCGAGGACATGCGGCACGAGGTCATCGAAGATCTGGTCGATGCCGCGATCCCGCCGAAATCCTATCCCGATCAATGGGACGTCGAGCGTCTGCACAACAGCCTCGTCGACATGCTGAACATGGATTTGCCGGTCAAGGACTGGACGGATGAGGAAGGCGTCGATGATGAAATCATCACCGACCGTATTTCTGAGGCCTCCGACAAGATGATGGCTGAGAAGGAAGAGGCTTTCGGCTCTGAGCAAATGCGCCAGATCGAAAAGCAATTCCTGCTCAACACGATCGACAGCAAATGGCGTGAGCACCTTTTGACGCTGGAGCATCTGCGCTCTGTGGTTGGTTTCCGGGGCTATGCGCAGCGTGATCCGCTCAACGAGTATAAAAACGAGAGCTTCCAGCTGTTTGAGACCATGCTTGACAGCCTGCGCACGGAAGTGACGCAAAAGCTCTCCCGCGTGCGTCCGATGACCGAGGACGAGCGCAGCGCCATGATGCAGCAGCTCATGGAGCAACAGGCAGCCATGACCGCCGGGGCGCAGCCGCAGCCGGTGGATGAGCCGGAAGAAGGCCATCCGAACGCTGTGCCGGGATTTGACGAAAACGATCCGTCAACCTGGGGCAATCCGGGGCGCAACGATCTGTGTCCCTGTGGCTCCGGCAAGAAATTCAAACATTGCCACGGGGCGGTGTGATTTCGATCTCTTGGGCCCGCGCGAAAGTGCGGGCCTTTTCCATTGCCTGTCGCCCCTATGGGCGCGCGCCTTTTGGCTCCGTTTCCAAGACGCAGAGACTTACTGCCATGCTGAAATTTTCCTTGCGCGGTATCGCCGCGTGTCTGGTGCTTTTGCTGCCCTTTGCGAGTTTTGCGCAGGACGTGAATCTATTGTCCCGCGACGGGAGTATTTCGATCAACGGTACGTTTCTGAGTTTTGACGGGGAATTCTACCGGGTCGATACCGACCTTGGCGTGTTGACCGTTGATAGCTCCGGTGTGCGCTGTGAGGGGCCGGGCTGTCCAGATCTTGAAGGCTATTACGCACAGGTGCGTCTGTCCGGCGATGCGGAGGCGACGGGTACGCTTCTCCCCGCGCTGATTTCCGCTTTTGCGATGCGCAACGGCTACACGGTTGCGACCAGCACGCCGGAAGAAGGCCTGCAGTCTATGGTTTTGGCAGATGCGGAAAACGATCTGACGGTTGGGGAGTTTTTGCTGTCGGAAACCTCCAGCGCCGAGGGCTTCGCGGACCTTGTGGCCGAGAACACAGACATGGTTCTGTCGCTGCGCAAGATTGCGCCGGAGGAAAGAGCCTTGGCGCTTGAGGCTGGGCTTGGGGATTTGTCCGACCCGCTGCGCGCCCGTGTTGTTGCGCTGGATGCGCTGATCCCCGTCGTCTCTCGCTCGAACCTCATTGAGCGGCTGTCTCTGTCGGATTTGGCGGCTCTCTATACGGGCCAGATTACGAATTGGCAGGAGCTGGGCGGCGCCGACGCCCCGGTCGTCCTTCACCTGATGCGTGACGATCTGCGCGAGGGGAGCGAATTTCGTCGCATGATCTTGGGGCGCGGTGTCCTGCCGCCAGAGGGGCTTGTGACGCTGCATGACAGCTACGCGGACCTTGTCGCGGCTGTGGAGGCCGACCCCTATGCAATCGGGCTTGGGCGCGTGTCCGAGGGCGGTGCGGTCAAGCCTCTGGGGCTGAGCGGCGCTTGTGGGTTTGAAGCCGAGGCGATGCCCTCCGACATCAAGACCGAAGACTACCCGCTGACCCGTCCCGTGTTCCTCTACACGCCCGCGCGGCGTCTGCCGGTGCTGGCGCGTGAATTTCTGTCCTTCGTGCGCTCCCCTGCGGCGCAGACGGTGGTCGCGCGCACGCATTTCGTGGATCAGGGCGTCGAGGCCCTGAGCTTCCGCGATCAGGGGCAGCGTTTCGCGAATGCGATCACCCATGCGGGCGAGGAGATTTCTCTCGAAGATCTGCAATCTGTGACCGCCGCCTTCCAAGGCGCGAAACGGCTCACGCTTGGCTTCCGGTTCGAAGGCGGCTCTACCGTGCTGGACGCGCAATCGCGCTCGAACGTGCATCTTCTGGCGGAGCTTTTGGAAGCGGGTGTTTTCGATGGTCACGCCCTGATCTTTGCCGGGTTCTCTGATGGGCAGGGGCCAGCCTCCGTGAACAAGGGTCTCTCGAAGCGACGGGCCGATACGGTGCTGCGCTCTGTGCGTCAGGCTATGGGGGAGGCGTTTGATGAGGACTATGTGTCTCTTACGGCTGAAGGCTTCGGAGAGGCCATGCCACTCGCTTGTGACGATATCGCCTGGGGCCGCTCTCTCAATCGCCGTGTCGAGGTCTGGGTCCGCGATCAGAGATAACCCGAGCCGCGGAAGCTGAGTTCCACGGATTTGCCGATGATCAGATGATCATGAAGCTGAATATCCATCGTCTCGGCGGCGTCCCGGATTTGGTTCGTCATGTTGATGTCCGCCTGTGACGGTGTCGGATCGCCAGAGGGGTGATTGTGCACCAAGATCAGCGCGGAAGCGTTCAGTTCCAGCGCGCGTTTCATCACCTCGCGGGGATAGACGGGCACATGATCAACCGTGCCTTTGGCTTGTTCCTCATCGGCAATGAGGATGTTTTTGCAATCCAGATAGAGGATGCGAAACTGTTCGGTCTCGCGATGGGCCATCGTGGTGTGGCAATAGTCGAGCACCGCCTCCCAGCTTGAGATGACCGGCCGCTGCATGATCCGGGCGCGCGCGAGCCTGTGGGCGGCGGCTTCGACGATCTTGAGCTCCTGAGCGACCGCGAGATCGACGCCTTCAACCTCGGTCAGGCGTGGGATCGGGGCGGAGATAACGCGGTTATAGTCCCCGAACGTCTCAATGAGCGCGGTGGCAATCGGTTTCACATCGGCGCGTGGCAGGGCGCGGTAGAGCAGAAGTTCCAGCAATTCGTAATCCGGCATCGCCTGTGCGCCGCCGTCGAACAATCTTTCCTGCAAATGCTTGCTGTGATTGCGCAGGTAGCTTGGCGGGCGAGAGGGAAGCGCAACCGGGCGGGCCTCGTCGAGATCGAAGAGCCAGTCGGGCATTTCCCGAAATGCGGAGGGGGTTGCGGGCGTGGTCATATGGGGAACCGTGGCCCGATTCGCTGAAAAAGTAGTTAACAGCTCTTAAGACCCGCCATGAAGAAAGGGCGCCGAAGCGCCCTGACTTATGATCTTAGCTGGTCATATCATCCCAGAAATTCTTCACCTTCTTAAAGAAGGAGGAGCTTTCCGGGTTGTTGTCCTCGGCGAGCTTTTCGAACTCCTGAAGCAGTTCTTTCTGCTTCGAGGTGAGGTTCACAGGCGTTTCCACCGCGAGCTCGATGAACATGTCACCTTGCCCGCCGCCGCGCAGGGCTGGCATCCCTTTGCTGCGCAGGCGCATCTGGCGACCGGACTGGCTACCGGCGGGGATTTTCACCCGCGAGCGACCGCCATCAATGGTCGGAACCTCGATGTCGCCGCCAAGCGCCGCCGTGGCCATGGAGACCGGAACGGTGCAGTGCAGGTTGACGCCATCACGTTCGAAGATCGGATGCGGACGCACCTCGATGAAGATGTAGAGATCGCCCGTCGGACCGCCCCGCAGCCCCGCTTCGCCTTCGCCGGCGAGACGGATACGCGTTCCGGTTTCGACACCTGCCGGGATGTTGACCGACAGCGAGCGTTCTTTCTCCACACGACCTGCGCCGTGACAATCGGGGCAAGGATCCTTGATCGTTTGCCCAAGACCGCCACAGGCCGGACAGGTGCGTTCGACCGTGAAGAAGCCTTGCTGCGCACGGACTTTGCCCATCCCGCCACAGGTCGGACAGGTTTGCGGCTCAGCCCCGTTTGCAGCCCCGGTGCCGTCACAGCTTGTGCAGCCCACGGAGGTCGGGACGTTGATGGTTTTCTGTACGCCTTTATACGCGTCTTCGAGTGTGACCCGCATGTCGTAGCGCAGATCGGAGCCACGCTGAGCGCGCGGCCGACCACCGCCACCGCGTTGACCGCCCATGAAGTCGCCGAACAAGTCGTCGAACACATCGGAGAAGGCCGAGGAGAAATCGCCCTGACCGCCGCCGAACCCGCCACCGTGACGTCCGCCGCCCATGCCACCCTGTTCGAAGGCAGCATGACCGAAGCGGTCGTAAGCGGCTTTCTTATCGGGATCCTTGAGCGTGTCGTAAGCCTCGTTCACTTCCTTGAACTTGGCTTCCGCATCGGGGTTGTCCTTGTTGCGGTCGGGGTGAAATGCCATCGCCTTTTTGCGATAGGCTTTCTTCAACTCGCCCGCGTCCGCGCTTTTATCGACGCCGAGCACCTCGTAATAATCGCGTTTTGCCATGGAGTTTACTCCTTTTGGAACGCGATGACCGGCCCGGATGCCCGGACCGGTCGATCGTGTCCGCGATTACGGTTTACGAACGTTTGTCGTTGTCGAGATCTTCGAAATCGGCATCGACAATATCGTCATCGACAGAAGACGGGCCTTGGTCGGCGTCGTCCATGTCAGGCTCAGCCGCGCCGGATTTCTCCTGCTCGGCCTTATAGATGGCCTCGCCGAGTTTCATGGCCGCGTCGGTCACGTTCTGGATGCCGGAGCGGATTTTGTCCGGGTCTTCGGTTTCCAGCTGATCTTTGAGCGCTGCGATGGCCAGTTCGATCGCCTCGATGGTGGTCGGGTCGACCTTGTCGCCATGCTCTTCCATCGACTTTTCGGTCGAGTGGATGAGGCTCTCGGCCTGGTTTTTCGCCTCGACGAGATCCTTGCGTTTCTTGTCGGCTTCGGCGTTTTCCTCGGCGTCCTTGACCATCTGTTCGATGTCGTCGTCCGACAGACCACCGGAGGCTTGGATTGTGATCCGTTGCTCTTTGCCGGTGCCTTTGTCTTTGGCGCCCACTTCAACGATACCGTCGGCGTTGATGTCGAAGGTCACCTCGATCTGCGGCATGCCGCGCGGTGCCGGCGGGATACCTTCGAGGTTGAACTGACCGAGCATCTTGTTGTCGGCAGCCATCTCGCGCTCACCTTGGAAGACGCGCAGGGTCACAGCGGACTGGTTGTCTTCGGCGGTGGAGAAGATCTGCGACTTCTTGGTCGGGATCGTGGTGTTACGGTCGATCAGACGGGTGAAAACACCGCCCAGCGTCTCGATACCCAGCGACAGCGGGGTCACGTCGAGCAGCAGAACGTCTTTCACGTCGCCCTGAAGCACACCGGCCTGAATGGCGGCGCCCATGGCGACCACTTCGTCCGGGTTCACGCCTTTATGCGGCTCTTTGCCGAAGAATTTCGTCACCTCAGCGATGACTTTCGGCATACGGGTCATACCACCGACGAGAACGACTTCGTCGATGTCGGAGGTGCTCAGGCCAGCGTCTTTCAGAGCGGCTTTACACGGATCCATCGAGCGCTTGATCAGGTCGGACACGAGGCTTTCCAGTTTTGCACGGGTCAGTTTGACCACGAGGTGAAGCGGGGTGCCGGTGGACGGGTCCATCGAGATGAACGGTTGGTTGATCTCGGTCTGCGACGAAGAGGACAGCTCGATTTTTGCTTTTTCTGCTGCTTCTTTCAGACGCTGCAGCGCCATTTTGTCTTTGGTCAGATCGACGCCATGCTCTTTTTTGAACTCATCCGCGAGGTAGCTCACGATGCGCATGTCGAAGTCTTCACCACCGAGGAAGGTGTCACCGTTGGTGGCCTGCACTTCAAACACGCCGTCGCCCAGTTCGAGCACGGTCACGTCGAAGGTGCCGCCGCCGAGGTCATACACGGCGATGGTTTTGGTGTCTTCTTTGTCGAGGCCGTAGGCCAACGCAGCCGCGGTCGGCTCGTTGATGATGCGGAGCACTTCGAGGCCCGCGATTTTACCTGCGTCCTTGGTGGCCTGACGCTGAGCGTCGTTGAAGTAGGCCGGAACGGTGATGACGGCTTGCGTCACTTCTTCACCGAGGTAGGACTCGGCGGTTTCTTTCATTTTGCCAAGGATGAAAGCGGAGATTTGCGACGGGGAATATTTGTCGCCGCGCACTTCCACCCAAGCGTCGCCGTTGCCGCCATCGACGATGGCGTAAGGGACAAGCTGCTTGTCCTTCTCTACAGCTGCGTCGCCGATGCGACGGCCGATCAGACGTTTAACGGCGAAAATGGTGTTGTCGGGGTTGGTGACAGCCTGACGTTTGGCTGCCTGACCCACGAGGCGTTCACTGTCGGTGAAACCGACGATGGAGGGCGTGGTACGCGCCCCTTCGGAGTTCTCGATGACACGCGGCTGCGAACCATCCATGATGGCAACGCAGGAGTTGGTGGTCCCGAGGTCGATACCGATGACTTTGGCCATGCTCAAAATCCTCTCTAAGGCGATGTTATGACGTTGGACCCATTGCGGCGTCCGCCGTCGATCCCAGTGATTTCAACCGGGCTGATACTCAGTCCGATCAAAGCTTCTCGGGGTATATAAGGATGGGTTTTGGTGCCTGCAAGTTGTGCAAGGGGGGTCAGGTGTGGAAAAATCGAGTCATTGCCACGAGAAGAGCGAAACTGAACGCCACATGTTAAAACAACAGCCGTTTGATATCCGGGGGATGAAACTGTTCCGGGGCATGATCGTGCCGGAGGAGCAGCGTGTTTTGGTGGAAACCTTACGCGACGTTCTGCGCGAAGCGCCGCTGTTTCGCCCGGTCACCCCGTCGGGAAAAGCGATGTCCGTGCGCATGACGTCTGCGGGGCGGTTCGGCTGGGTGTCGGATCGGCGGGGCTACCGTTATAGCGAGACACATCCCACGGGCGTGAGTTGGCCGGCTATTCCGAAGATTGTCCGAGATGTCTGGAGGGAGGTTTCGCAGACGGAGAGAGAGCCGGAATGCTGTCTGATCAATTTCTACGATGAGAGCGCGAAGATGGGGATGCATCAGGACCGGGACGAGGCGGATTTCGATCAGCCCGTGGTGTCGATCTCGCTTGGGGACGATGCTTTGTTTCGGGTCGGCAACCTGACGCGAGGCGGCAAGACGGAGAGCGTGTGGCTGTCTTCGGGCGATGTTCTGGTGATGACGGGAGAATCCCGCCTGCTTTATCACGGGATTGACCGGCTCAAGAGCGGGAGCAGTCGGCTGCTCGCCAAAGGCGGGCGCATCAATCTGACCTTGCGGGTGGTCACCTGAACGCTCTAGCGCCCCCAGCTGAGCGAGACGCGCTTGCGGGTGAAGAATTCCGCCAGAAGTCCGATTGTCAGGAAGATCAGCGTGAAAACGACCGGATAGACGATGGAACTTTTGTGCGGGTTGTAGTTGACGAAGATGAACCCGCGCGCTTGGTCGATGGTGTGAAACAGCGGGTTCCAGGAGAACATGGCGATCATATATGCGGGCGTCTGGTTCGCCACGAACATTTTGCCAGAGGTGATCATGTTCGCGCGAGTGTAAATCTGTTGCACAAGCTGGGTTAAGCCCGGTGCCCAGGGTTTGGCGGCGAGGAAAACCATACCGATTGATGCGCCGGAGGCCCAAGCCAGAAGCAGCATGCCGAAAGCGCCAGTCAAGTTCTGGAAGGTCACAGTGCCCCATCCTAGAGAATATCCGCATAGAATGGCGCTGATCGAGAGAACTTGGATATAAAGAGAGCTCAATGCCGCGGAAACAATGGCAATCGCGGTGTTCATTGGCGCGTGCTGCATCATGGGCGAGGTCGCACTTTCGGACCCGGCGACGGCGATGAGAGCCTTGTTATGTGTCAGGAACAGAAAAATCCCGGACATGATATAGAGTAGAAAATCTCCCCGGATCGATACGTTTTTGACGCCGAAGATCGTGTACATGAAGACGAACACGACCACCATGACCAGAGCCTGAGAGATGCTGAGAAGTAAGCCGACCAAAGGGTTGCCGTTTGTTTTACGGACATGGCGAACGGTATTCACAAAAATCAGGCGCAGAATGGTCAGAGCTGCGTAGAAGCCGCTTTGACTTCTGGAAGAGTGAAACATCTACTGGGTCCTGTGTTTGAATCATGCCCGTGTCGCAGGGACTTCTTGCCGTTCCCATAAGCTCATAGCATAAGGTTGTTGCTGTTTTCTTTCAATGAAAACGAGTGTGACGTCAGACAGGAGCAGGATATGGATTTTGACAAGCTCATCCCGGTGATGCGCAAGCTTGCCATTGAGGCAGGGGACAAGATCATGGAGATCTACAATTCGGACGATTTCGAGGTCAAAACCAAATCCGATGCCAGTCCGGTGACTGAAGCCGACGAAGCGGCGGACGCGTTGATTTCGGCCGGTTTGCGCGCGGCATTTCCGGATGTGACCCTGATCACCGAAGAGCAGGCCGCTTCGCATGATCTGAAAGCAGACACGTTCCTGATCGTCGATCCGCTCGACGGCACCAAAGAATTCATCAAACGCCGGGGCGACTTTACGGTGAACATCGCCTATGTCGAAAAGGGCGTGCCGCTGCGCGGTGTGGTCTATGCGCCAGCGCGCGATCGTCTGTTCATCACGGATGCGTCCGGCCAGTCCTACGAGGAAATCGGTCCCTTCTCCGCAGATGTGCAGGGTGAGATGAAAAAAATCTCCGTGTCCACGCCGGACAATGAGGCGCTGATGATCGTCGCCTCGAAATCCCACCGCGATCAGGCGACCGAAGATTACCTTGCCAAATACAAGGCCAAGGACAGCAAATCTGCGGGCTCGTCTTTGAAATTCTGTCTCGTGGCCACTGGCGAAGCCGATCTCTATCCGCGCGTCGGGCGCACGATGGAGTGGGACACCGCCGCAGGCCATGCCGTTTTGCTGGGCGCAGGTGGAGATGTCGTGCGTTTCGACAATCATGCGCCGCTGACCTATGGCAAAGCCGATTACGCCAACCCGTTCTTTATCGCCTATGCCCCAGGCGTTGACTTGAAAGACGCCTGATGTCCGTTCTCATCGTTATCCCCGCGCGTTTTGCCTCCACCCGCTATCCGGGCAAGCCTCTTGTCGAATTGACGGGGGCCACCGGAGAGAAAAAGTCTCTCATCCAGCGCAGCTGGGAAGCGGCTGTTGCGGCCAAGGGTGTCGACCGTGTCTTTGTGGCGACGGATGATGCGCGCATTCGTGAGGCTTCGGAGGCGTTCGGCGCGGAGGTTGTGATGACCTCTGAGACTTGCGCCAACGGGACGGAGCGTTGTGCGGAGGCTTTGGAAAATCTCGGCGGCGGCTACGATATCATCGTCAATCTTCAGGGCGACGCGCCCCTGACCCCCGCTTGGTTCGTCGAAGATCTGGTTGCGGGCCTGCGCGCGCATCCGACGGCCGAAGTGGCGACACCTGTGCTCCGATGCGATGGGCGTGCGCTCAACGGGTTCCTTGAGGACCGTCGCGCGGGTCGTGTCGGCGGCACCACGGCTGTTTTCGGGTCCGATCACAAGGCGCTCTATTTCTCGAAGGAAGTGATTCCCTACACCTCGGCCACCTATGCGGATGGCGATGAAACGCCGGTGTTCCACCATGTGGGCGTCTATGCCTATCGGCCCTCAGCGCTGGGCGCCTATCCGAAATGGCCGATGGGGCCGTTGGAAGGTCTCGAAGGATTGGAGCAACTTCGTTTTCTCGAACAGGAGCGCCCGGTGCTCTGTGTCGAGGTTGAGGCGCGTGGACGACAGTTTTGGGAGCTGAACAACCCCGAAGATGTGCCGCGAATTGAGGCGATGTTGGCCGAAATGGACGTCGCATAAGCGGATTTCAGCGATAATTTGCTCAAATTTTCATCGTCTGCCTGTGTGAAGCAGGCAGGGTTGCATATTTGTAGAATTCCTGTGTGAATGCTGGGGCGCGGTACTGAAAATCCGTGCCGCAGCCTTTAAGGTCAGCTCGGACCTAAGAAATTTGAATGGCTCATGAGTGAGAGCCGAAGGAGACATGATGAAACGGAAAGTGACCAAAGCGATTTTCCCGGTGGCTGGTCTTGGAACGCGTTTTTTGCCTGCGACCAAATCTATCCCGAAGGAAATCATGACCTTGGTCGATCGCCCCCTGATTCAATACGCCATCGACGAAGCGCGTGCGGCAGGGATCAAGGAATTCATCTTCGTCACCTCGCGCGGCAAAGGCGCGCTTGAGGATTACTTCGATCATTCGCCTGTGCTGGAACAGGAGCTTCGCAAGAAGGGCAAGGACAAGCTGCTTGAGGTGTTGGAAAACACCAATATGGACAGCGGTGCCATCGCCTATATCCGCCAGCATAAAGCGCTGGGTCTCGGCCATGCTGTGTGGTGTGCGCGCCGCCTGCTCGATCCGAACGAACCCTTCGCGGTTATTCTTCCGGATGACGTGATCGCGGCAGAAAAACCCTGTCTGCAGCAGATGGTCGAAGCTTACGAAGATCTCGGCGGCTCGATGGTCGCGGCGATGGAAGTCCCCGCAGACAAGGTGTCCGCTTACGGTGTGCTCGACGTGAAAGAGGACATGGGCAATGCCGTGTCTGTCAAAGGCATGGTCGAGAAACCCGCGCCGGGCACTGAACCGTCGAACCTCGCTGTGATCGGTCGCTACATTCTCGATCCGGCGGTGATGACCAACCTGAACCAGATGAAATCGGGTGCGGGCGGTGAGATCCAATTGACCGATGCAATCGCCGATGAAATCGGAACGGATCGCGGCGTCTACGGTTACCGGTTCGCCGGTCAGCGCTTTGACTGTGGTTCCAAAGCCGGTTTCTTGCAGGCGACGATTTCCTTCGGTCTGTCGCGCGATGATCTGCACGATGAGCTTCAGGAATATCTCGACGAACTCTCCGCCCTACGCTCGGCGGCGGAGTAAGGCACGAAGATGGCCAAGTCTGTTATCGTAACTGGCGGGGCCGGTTATATCGGCTCACACGCTTGCAAAGCGTTGCGGGCCGCTGGCTATCTTCCCGTCACCTTCGACAACCTGTCCACAGGTTGGGAGGATGCCGTGAAATTCGGACCTTTCGAGCAGGGCGATCTTCTGGATCGCGCGCGGCTCGATGAGGTCTTCGCCAAGTATCAACCCGTCGCCGTGATGCATTTCGCCGCCTTCTCGCAGGTGGGCGAAAGCATGAAGGATCCGGGAAAATACTGGCGCAACAATGTCATCGGGTCGCTCACCTTGATCGAGGCGGCGGTGGCGGCGGGCTGCATGAATGTGGTCTTTTCCTCGACCTGTGCGACCTATGGTGATCAGGACAATGTGGTTCTGGACGAAGACTCGGTTCAGATGCCGATCAACTCCTACGGTGCCTCGAAACGCGCGATCGAGGACATTCTCGAAAACTTCGAACAGGCCTTTGGTCTGAACGCGGTGATCTTCCGCTATTTCAACGTGGCGGGCTGTGATCCGGAGGCGGAGGTGGGCGAATTCCACCAGCCCGAGACGCATCTCATCCCGCTGATGCTGGATGCGATTTCCGGCAAACGGGCGGCTCTGACCATTTTTGGCACGGATTACGACACGCCCGACGGCACCTGTATCCGCGACTATGTGCATGTCTGCGATCTTGTCGATGCGCATGTTTTGGGTCTGAAATGGCTTGAGGACGGGAAGGGAAGCCGTGTCTTCAACCTTGGCTCCGGCAAAGGCTTTTCGGTGCGCGAAGTGATCGATCATTCCCGCGCTGTCACCAACAAAGAGGTGCCTTACGTGGAAGGGGAGCGCCGTGCCGGCGATTGCACGAAGCTCGTCTCCGGCTCAGAGCGCGCGGTTACGGAGCTTGGATGGCAACCGGACCGGTCGAATTTGTCGCAGATGATCGGGGATGCCTGGCGTTGGCATCAAACGGGCCACTATGACAAATGATCGAACTCATCTAACTTGCTTCTGAGCTAAAGCGTTTCTCAAGAACTTGAGACACTCAATTTTTGAGAAACGCAGCAATATCAATGTGGTGTGATAACGTCTTTCGCTCAATCTGAGTCAGATGAAACGAAAAATGTTTTGGCGGAAGGAACAGGTTTGAGCCGGGTTTGGCAGAGGTACAAGCTGCGTGTGTTGAGACGGCATTTGTTGTGGCGCGCCTTTCGGGCGCGGCATGCGCTTAAGCTTGTCTCAGACCGGACTGCCTCGATCACGCCGGATGCGATCCTCTGTGTTTCTGTGGTGCGCAATGAGGCGCTGCGACTGCCCTATTTCCTTGAGCATCACCGTCGCCTCGGGGTGACGCAGTTTCTCTTTATCGACAATAACAGCACCGACGGCACGCAGGCGCTTCTTGCCGCGCAGCCCGACGTTTCTCTCTGGTCCACGGGGGCGAGCTATAAGGCGTCGCGCTTTGGTCTCGATTGGAGCACCTGGCTGCAGATGAAATACGCGCGCGGTAAATGGTGCCTGACGCTCGATGCCGATGAGCTTTTGATTTACCCCTTCCATGAGACCCGAACCCTGCAGGATTTGACCCTTTTTCTCGATCAGCAGGGGGCGGATGCGATGGGCGCGATGATGCTTGATCTCTACCCCAAGGGGCCGATCAACGAAGAGACTTATGCAAGCGGTCAGAGCCCTTGCGAAGTGCTGACGCATTTCGATGCGGGGCCATACAGGGCCACACGGCAAGAGCCGAAAGAGAATCTCTGGGTTCAGGGCGGCGTGCGCGAGAGGGTGTTTTTCGCGGATGATCCGAAACGCGGTCCGACGCTCAACAAACTGCCTCTGGTGAAATGGAATCTGCGCTACGCCTATAGCAATTCGACCCATGCGATCCTGCCGAGCCGCTTCAATCACGCCTATGACGGCCCCGGTGAGACGCGTCTGTGTGGTGTGTTGCTGCACAGTAAATTTCTTCCTGTGGCGGTGGAAAAATCCGTCGAGGAAAAGACCCGCAAACAACATTTCGCCGAGCCGGACCAGTTCGGTGCCTATTACGATGCGCTCATCGCGGGGCCGACGCTGTGGGATGAGGCGTCTGTTGCTTTCGTGAATTGGCAACAACTTGAGGCTCTTGGACTGATGAGCCGCGGGGCTTGGTCCGCCTGAGAAGCGCGGGCCACAAGGCGCGTCAGACTGTTTTGCCATTACATATGAAATGTTTACGTTTTACGCTTAAAGCCGTAAATTGATCCGCAAAGCATAAGGACATCATGTCGAACCGAATACAGGCGTATTCGCAGCTTGGGGAATAAGGTCAACCGGTGAGCAGGCTGAGGCAATACAGAATGCGGCTCAGGCGCAAACAGGCGCTCTGGCGCGCCTTCCGGGCGCGGCGGGATTTGACACTTATTCAGAACAACACCTCTCGCATCCGTCCTGACGATGTCATCCTCGTGAGCACGCTGCGCAACGAACGCATTCGTCTGCCCTATTTCCTCAAATATTACAGGGATATGGGTGTAAGCCACTTCCTGTTCGTCGACAACGACAGCGATGATGGCTCGCGCGAGTTTCTGGTGGGGCAGGAGGACGTTTCGATCTGGCACACGATCGCCAGCTATCGCGAGTCCCTGTTCGGCGTGCATTGGATGAACTGGCTTGCCCGCAAATATTGTCATGGGCATTGGACGCTGACCGTCGATGTGGACGAGTTCTTGGTTTTTCCCTTTTGCGACACACGCCCGATCCCGGCGCTCACCGACTGGCTCGACAATTCCGGCATCCGTAGTTTTTCGGCCATGTTGATCGACATGTACCCGAAAGGCCCGATTGACGCGCAACCCTATCGCGACGGGCAGAACCCGTTCGAAATTGCGGAGTGGTTCGACAGCGGGAACTACATGATTTCGACCAATCCGGACTATTACAATCTTTGGATTCAGGGTGGGCCACGGGCGCGGTTGTTCTTCCATGACGACCCTGAGAATGCACCCTCTCTGAACAAAATTCCCTTGGTCAAATGGGAGCGGCATTACGCCTATATGCATTCGACCCATATGCTTTTGCCGCGCGGTTTGAATTTCGTCTACGAGACGAAGGGCGGAGAAAAGGCGTCCGGCGCGCTGTTGCATGCAAAGTTTCTCAACACCTTTGTCGAGAAGACCGAAGAGGAATTGCATCGGCGTCAACACTATGCCGGATCGCGGGAATATCTGGCCTATCACAGCCGGATTCATGACGACCCTGAACTGTGGTGCAACTGGTCCGAGAAATACATCAACTGGCGGCAGTTGGAAATTCTGGGGCTGATGTCCAAAGGGAACTGGGCATGACGGTCGGGTTCGTGATGCTGGTCCACACCGCCCTGCACCGGGCCGAGCAGGTGGCGCGCCATTGGGCGACGCATGACTGCCCCGTGGTGATCCACGTCGATCGTCGTGTGCCGAAAGATGTGTACCAACCTTTCGTCGATAGCCTGTCCGATCTCGACAATGTGCTGTTCTCGAAACGCCATGCTTGCGACTGGGGCACATGGTCTCTGGTGGCCGCCTCTCAGGATGCCTCGGAACTGATGCTGTCACGCTTCCCCGAGGCGCGGCATGTCTATCTCTCCTCCGGCGCGTGCCTGCCGCTGCGGCCGGTCGAGGATTTGAAAAGCTATCTTGCCGCGCGTCCGATGACGAATTTCATCGAAAGCGTTACGACCGAGGACGTGTCCTGGACCGTTGGCGGGTTGGATACGGAGCGTTTCACGCTGCGTTTCCCGTTCTCTTGGAAAAAGCATCGCCGCTTGTTCGACCGCTATGTCCGCTTCCAACGCAAGATCGGGTACAAGCGTAAAATCCCGGACAATCTGGTGCCGCATCTCGGTTCGCAATGGTGGTGCCTGACCCGCCAGACCTTGTCCGCCATTCTCGAAGACCCGGATCGCAAGCTCTACGATGGCTATTTCAAAAGGGTCTGGATTCCCGACGAGAGCTATTATCAGACGCTCGTGCGGCTCTATTCGAACAACATCGAGAGCCGGTCGCTGACCCTGTCGAAGTTCGATTATCAGGGCAAGCCGCATATCTTCTACGACGATCACCTACAGCTTCTGCGCCGCTCCGACTGTTTTGTTGCGCGCAAAATCTGGCCAAAGGCGGATCGTCTCTATGAGACCTTCCTCAACTCGGACAGCAATCCGATGAAAGGAACAGAGCCGAATCCGGGCAAAATCGACCGGATTTTCTCCAAGGCCGTGGAGCGGCGCGTCACAGGGCGCGCAGGACTTTACATGCAGAGCCGGATGCCGGGACGCGGCAAGGGGCATGGCAAGACAAGCGGACCCTACTCGGTTTTCGAAGGGTTTTCCGATCTCTTCGAGGATTTCGATGAATGGCTGACCCGTGCCGTGGGGGGGCGTGTTCACGGGCACCTCTTCGCGCCCGATGAGGTGGAATTCGCGGGCGGGCAGAAGGTGTTCTCCGGAGCTCTCTCCAATCATGCGGCGCTGCGTGATTACAGCCCTTTGGGCTTTTTGACTTCCCTGATCTGGAACACACGCGGCGAGCGGCAATGTTTCATGTTCGGGCCGCGGGACAATCAGGCGATCAGCTGGCTGATTGCGACGGATCAAAATGCGCAGATTTCGGTGATTTCCGGCGCTTGGGCCGTGACCTTGTTCCGCTCGAATATGAGTTTTTCCGAAATCCGGCGCGAGGCCGCGCGGCTGCAACGGATCGAGGCGCATCATCTTGAGATTTTGCGGTCCCCGCATATCAAAGCGCGGGTCAGAATTTGGACGATGGCGGATTTCATCGAAAGCCAGATGGAGCCCTTGCAGGCCATTATTGACGAGATCGGCCCCCGTAATCCCCGCCGTTTGGCCGAGGCGCCGAAAATGCGGGATTTGACGGGATTCGGGCAATTCCTGCAAAATCTCAAAAATCAGGGGATGAAGCCGCATCTGATGGGGGATTTCCCCATGGATCGAGATCCGCACACCCGGCCGGGCGAGCGTAAACGGCCCTATCTTGTAAAATAACATTGGTATCAAAGCTTATGGTCAAGCCTTTCGACTATTTCGTGATTTTCGCCGAGATGCGGACCGGGTCCAACTTTTTGGAGGAAAACGTCAATTCCTATCCGGGATTGAAATGTTGGGGCGAGGCCTTCAACCCCGCCTTCATCGGGAAGTCGAACCAAAAGGACCTGCTTGGTGTCAGCATGATGCAACGCGAGGCGGAGCCTGTCGTTTTGCTGGACAAGATACGCGCCGAGACGGAGGGGCTCGCCGGGTTTCGGTTCTTCCACGATCACGATCCGCGCATTTTGCACCACGTGCTGAAAGACCCGCGCTGTGCCAAGATCATCCTCACCCGGAACCCGTTGGAGAGCTATGTCTCGCGCAAGATTGCCGGGGCGACGGGGCAGTGGCGGCTGGGCGACCTGAAGGACGCGAAATCGGCCAAGGTACGGTTTGAGCGGCGTGAGTTTCAGGGCATGCTTGATGAGCTCAAAGGGTTTCAGATGTATCTGCAACGGGAATTGCAGACCTCCGGGCAGACTGCCTTTTACATCAATTACGAGGACATTCAGGACATCGAGGTTCTGAACGGCTTGGCGCATTTCCTTGGCGTGACCGAGGAGCGCAACAAGACCACCCAGAAGACAAAGGTCCAAAACCCCGCCCGTCTTGAGGACAAGGTGGTGAACTATGCGGAGATGGTCTCAGACCTATCGAACATCGACCACTTCAACCTGTCGAACACGCCGAACTTCGAGCCGCGCCGGCACCCGGCGGTGCCGACCTATCTCGCGGGGCAGGAGGTGCCTGTGCTTTATATGCCGGTACGTGGCGGGCCGGAGATCGTCGTGCAAAACTGGATCGCGGCGCTCGATAGGGTCTCGCCAGAGGATCTGACACAGGGCTTTACCCAGAAATCCTTGCGACAGTGGAAGCGCAAGAACAAAGGGCATCGCAGCTTCACAGTGATCTCGCATCCGGTACAGCGTCTGCACCGCGTCTTTTGCCAGTATATCCTGAATGTCGGCGGTCAGACCTATGGCGACATTCGCGAGACGCTGCGGGCGACCTACAAGCTGCCGCTGCCGATCAGCGGGCCGGATGAGGGCTACAGCCGCGATCAGCATCGCGAAGCCTTCGTGAAATTTGCGGAATTCGTGCGTGGCAACCTGAATGGTCAGACCTCAATCCGCATCGACGGCACTTGGGCGTCGCAGTCAGAGGTCATCAAAGGGTTCGCTGATTTCTCGCTGCCCGATATGGTTCTGCGCGAAGAGAGCTTGGCCGAAGATCTGGCGCATCTCGGCGCTGCAATCGGCAAGGTGTCTCCGCTGATCTCCGAGGAGCCGGAGGACACGCCGTTTACCCTTGCCGACATCTACGACGGGACAGTCGAAGAGGCCGTGCGCGGCGCGTATCAGCGCGATTACATGATGTTTGGGTTCAAGCCCTGGGGCTGAGACGGTCTGAGGGGCTGATCAGGCGGCTTTGATGGCCGGACCTTCGGTCAGAATGGCGTGCAGCGTTGCCGGATCGTTGTTGGACCGCAGCTTGGCGCAAATATCGCTGTCGCGCATGGTGCGGGACACGAGAGCCAGTGCCTTGAGGTGATCGACGCCGGATTCCGCCGGGGCGAACAGGGCAAAGACCAGATCGACGGGCTGACGATCCACCGCGTCAAAATCCATCGGGCTTTCCAAACGCATAAAGGCACCGACAACGCGGTCCAGACCTTCAATGCGTGCATGGGGAAGCGCGACGCCATGGCCCACACCAGTTGGGCCAAGGCTTTCGCGGGCTTGCAGCGCATCAATCGTGTCATTTTCCGACAGACCGTATGCGCCTGCGGCGATCTCTCCGAGATCCTGGAACAGACGTTTTTTGCTCGTCATTTTGCCCACAACCTTTACAGACTGCGGCGCCAAGATCTTCGAGATATCCATACGAAACTACCCGCCCCGACCCGTCGAGGCGGGCCGGTTTCATTATTTCACGTTGTCAGGGTCAACCCAGCCGATGTTGCCATCAGCACGACGGTAAACCACGTTGACGCCGTCTTTGCCTTCTTTGTGGAACACAAGAACGGGGGCCCCGGCAAGCTCCATCTGCATCACCGCTTCGCCAACCGTCAGAGTCGGAATTTTGGTTTCCATCTCTGCGATGATCATCGGTTGCAGGGTTTCGGGTTCCTGGTCGTCTTCGTATTCCGACGCGGCGAGGATATACTGGGAAGCGCCGAAAAGTTCAACAGGCTCGCTGCGTTCCTTGTGGTGATCTTTCAGGCGGCGTTTGTAACGACGCAGCTGTTTGTCCATTTTCTCTGCGCACGCATCGAAAGCACCATAGATTTCATGTGCCTTTGCGCTGGCTTGTGCGTTCAGCCCGGAGGACAGGTGCACCACGGACTCGCAAACATATTCCGCCCCAGATTTGGAAAACACGACGTTCGCGTCGGTCGGGCGTTGCCCGTATTTATCCAGCACCGCGCCAAGCTCGGTTTTCACATGCGTCTGAAGCGATTCACCGATGTCGATTTGTTTTCCGCTGATTTGGTACCGCATAGATACCTCCTTCTTAGTTCGATCTGCACTTCGACGCCAAATCGGGCGTCCCTGCGAGATCCTGGGTTTTTGTTGAAAGCGGGAATCCAATGCATGCGACGGGAAGGGAACCCAGACAATGTGTCCCGGTGTTTTCTGGCGCCCAGTGGCCCTGTCGTGCCATGGCGCAGGCTGTCATTCTCACGTCACGCATTGGATAATTATAAGGCGTCAGAAATGGGGGAAATGTCAATGGAAACCCGTCTTCAGATGCGGAAATTGTCGCCCAGATAAACCCGGCGGACGGTTTCATCTGCGACGATATCTTCCTTGGTCCCGGACATCAGGACATGGCCGTCGTGAAGAATATAGGCGCGGTCAATAATTCCCAATGTTTCCTGTACGTTATGGTCCGTGATCAGGACGCCGATGCCACGGGTCTTAAGGTCAGACACCAGTCCGCGAATTTCTGCCACTGCAATGGGATCGACCCCTGCGAACGGCTCGTCGAGCAGGACGTAGGACGGATCAGACGCCAGACAGCGCGCGATTTCGACTCGGCGCCGCTCGCCACCCGAAAGAGACAGGGCCGGCGCGCGCCGCAGATGAGCGATGGAGAACTCAGAGAGCAGGTCTTCAAGCTTTTCGCGGCGCAGCAGCGGATCGCTTTCGGAGACTTCGAGGATGGCGAGAATGTTGTCCTCGACACAGAGGCCGCGGAACACCGAGGCCTCCTGCGGGAGATAGCCGATGCCAAGCTTGGCGCGGCGATACATCGGCAAAAGTGTGATGTCGCGGCCATCCACCGTCACCTCACCGCCCTCGGGCATGACGAGCCCTGCGATGGAGTAGAAACAGGTGGTCTTGCCGGAGCCGTTCGGCCCCAAAAGCGCAACCACCTCCCCTCGATGCAGGTCGAGGGAGATGTCACGGATCACGGTCCGTTTGCGGTAGCCTTTGCGCAGGTTGCGGACTTTCAGCCCGGAGGTGTCGCTCATTGATCCTTCCCGGATTGCAGGATGGTTTTGACCCGTCCGTCCATACGGCCCGTCCCGGTGTTCAGGTCGATCACCATCCGGTTGCCGGACAATACAGAGTTTTCCTGCGTCAAAATCACATTGCCCGTCAGGGTGACGGTG
The DNA here is from genome assembly GCF_054788345.1 of Celeribacter sp. ULVN23_4. Lineage (NCBI taxonomy): Bacteria > Pseudomonadati > Pseudomonadota > Alphaproteobacteria > Rhodobacterales > Roseobacteraceae > Celeribacter > Celeribacter sp. ULVN23_4. Next base: position 928,542 of record NZ_JBTVYO010000001.1, read on the forward strand.
CCTGATTCGAGGTCATATTCCGCATTCTGCGCTTCGGCCGCTTCGCCCGCATTGGTGATCGTGACGCCGCCAGAGGCCAAAAGCTTGGCGATGTCGCTGCTTTCCGTTGCGTAGATCACTTCGACGGTGCTGGCCGCGAGCCGCATCGGCCCCTGTCCGATCACCACATCGCCGGTGAAGAGCGCCTTGCCGGTGTTCTGATCGACGCTCAGTTGGTCGGAGGTGATCTCGACCGGAAGCGAGCTGTCGTGTTTGAGGCCGCCAAAGGCGATTTCAGCGCCCTGCGCCAGCGCGGGCAGGCTTGAAACGGAAAGCGCCAGAGACAAAGCGCAGCGGATCGAAAGGGACCGGATGGTGGGCACGTGTAATTCCTCGAAAATCAGGGCTGATATATCAGCTTCACCCCGTTCTTGAAAACCAGAAGGTAGGCATCGGTCTCCGGATCTTGTGAAATTTCCATCGAACCGGCTGTTAAATCACCTGCGGGCCCTTCCGCCTCGACGGTTCCAGGGCTTTCGATCTTGGACACATCCAAAAGCGTGGCGATCCGCTCGGACGTAATCGTGTAGCCCGTGGAGGTCACGATCTCCACATCGCCGGACAGTTCGGCGATCTTGGTCGGGCCGTCGATCACGCCGTCATTGGCTTTCATCGTGACCGTTCCATTGCCGGGGATCCTGAGCGCGCCGTGAATGACGGTCGAATTGACCACGTCCGGCGTGGACAGGTCCGGGCGGACGGCGTCAGCGGAAATTTCAAGCTCGGACCCGTCGCGTGTCACCGTCGCAAAGGACGGTTTATCGACACGCTGTTCGCGGGCGAGCGTTTCCAAATCCACATCCGCATAGGGGATCGATACGCCGATCTCCTTGCCGCGGGCAAACAGGAACAGCGTCGCCAAGACCGCCAGACTTGCCAGCGGCAGGGCGATCTTCGCGAAGGCCACGAATTTGGAATAGGGGTTGTCGTACCGCGCCATAAGGACGTCTTACACGACACCGGCGCGAAGACAGTCCTGAATTTTCAGAATCCCGCAAGGACGCCCGTCATCGGCAGTTTCCCGCACAAAGAGGCAGGTGATCGCACGCTCATCCATCCGCGCAACGGCCTTTTCGGCCAGAGCGTCGGCGGTGATGGTCATCGGCCCTTTGGTCATGATCTCACCGGCGGTCTTGTCCAGAAGCCCGTCGATATGGCGACGCAGGTCACCGTCGGTGATGATCCCGGTCAGCTGGCCGTCCGCTTCCACGACACCCACCACGCCGAAGCCCTTTTCGGAGATGACGGACAGGGCGTCGCGCATCGGGGTGTCGGCGCGCACCAAAGGCATGTCGGTGTGCATCAGCGCCCGCACTTTCGTGAGACGTGCGCCAAGCTTGCCGCCCGGATGCAGAACGCGGAAATTATCGGCGGTGAACGCGTGATGTTCCATCAACGCAATCGCGATGGCATCGCCAAGCGCCAGCGTCATCGTGGTCGAGGTGGTCGGCACGATCCCGTGCCCGCAGGCCTCAGCCGCTTTCGGCAGAACGAGCGCGACATCACAGGCCCGGATCAGCGAGCTGTCGGGTTTCGAAGCAACGCCGATCATCGGGATTTTAAAGCGCCGGGTGTAGGCGATCACATCGGCAAGCTCCGGCGTTTCCCCGGAGTTCGACAGGACGAGACACACATCGCCGTCGCCGATCATGCCGAGATCGCCGTGGCTGGCCTCAGCCGGATGAACGAAATGCGCGGGGGTGCCGGTGGAGGCCAGGGTCGCCGCGATCTTGCGCGCGATATGGCCGGATTTTCCCATGCCGGTGACGATGGTGCGGCCCTTGGCGGCGAGGATCGTCTCAACGGCTGCGGTAAATTCCGCGCCGAGGCTCTCAGCGAGCAGGCCGAGCGCATCTGCCTCCTGCCGGATCACACGGCGGGCGGTCTCAAGAAAAGGGACGGGCTGTGTCATGTCGCTCGGCTCCGGTCAGTGAGAGAAAATGTCGATCTCGGGCCAGCCCTCAAGATCGAGCTTGGCACGGGTCGGCAGGAAGTCGAAACAGGATTGCGCGATTTCCATACGGCCTTCGCGTTCCAGCATGGTGTTCAGCTTGTCGCGCAGTTGATGCAGATACAAAACGTCGGAGGCGGCGTAATCGAGCTGCGCATTGGTCAGGTCTTCCGCGCCCCAATCGCTCATTTGCTGATACTTGGAAATGTCGACTTTCAACAGTTGGTCCAAGAGGTTCTTGAGCCCGTGACGGTCGGTGAAAGTGCGCACGAGTTTCGAGGCGATCTTGGTGCAATAGACCGGTTCGGCGAGCGTGCCGAAGGTGTGATACATCGCGGCGATGTCGAAGCGGCCGAAATGGAAGAGTTTGAGCACATTCGGATCGGCGAGCATTTTGCACAGGTTCGGCGCTTCGGTCTGGCCGCGCGCGACCTGCACCAGATGCGCATTGCCGTCGCCGCCGGACATCTGGACGAGGCACAGCCGGTCGCGGTGCGGATTGAGCCCCATGGTCTCGCAATCAATGGCGACAACTGGCCCGAGGTCGAGATCGTCCGGAAGGTCGTTTTTATACAGAAAATTCGCCATGGCTCTGACCCTTTGTTCTGAAATCCGACGCTGTGTCGGTGTTGGGTCTGTGCATAAGGCTTCCGTTGGTCTGGGGCAAGGGAGCGTCGCTGCTCTGGGCCTGCGTAGGGCGGGGTGCTTTTATCGTCGAAACGCGGTGTGACGAAATATGTGTCTGAGGGTGGGGATGCTAAATCTAGTGGCGCGCGCAAAACGCCGGAGAAGGCGCAAAATGGGCCTTAAAGGGCGCCCTTTGGGGCGAAATGCGCCTCAATTCGGCTTTTCCGGCGCGTTGGGCGGTTTTTGGTCTTCTGATCAAAATATGCTATTTGTGGTGTGGATAAAAATTTTTCCTACTGTATCTGGTGTATTCCAGATTGACACCATGAGCTCACGGCTGCAAATGTGGGGACATTCTGGTGCTGGCCGTTGAGTCGGTTGGCGAACAGGGAAGACGGTTGAAATCCGCACTGCCCCCGCAACTGTAAGCGGCAAATCGATGTCCAAAATCCACTGGCTTTTGCCGGGAAGGTGGGCGGAGGTGTTTGAGCTGCAAGTCAGGATATCTGCCAGAATGAAGAATGACCACGAACGGAGGGTTCGCGGGCGTGTGAAGCGGCGTGTCGCCGTGCTCGCGTCCAGAACTCACATTAAAAACGAGCTTGAGGACAGAGAGATGAGCATCACCGTTTATTCCAAACCCGCCTGTGTGCAATGTACGGCTACCACCCGCGCGCTCGACGCGAAGGGCGTGGATTACGATGTGATCGACCTGACCCAAGACGATGACGCCATGACCCATGTGACCGGTCTCGGCTATCGTCAGGCCCCCGTCGTTGTCGCGGGTGAGGACCACTGGTCCGGTTTCCGTCCTGACATGATCGCACGTCTGGTCTGAGCCGATGGGGAATCCGATGCCGGCGGCGCCACGTCCGCATTGCATTCCGGATGTCGTCTACTATTCCTCCACATCGGAGAACACGGTGCGTTTCGTGGATCGGCTCGGGCTTCCCGCCAAACGCATTCCGATCTCTCCGAAGGAGTCAGGGCCGGTGATCGACCGGCCTTTTGTTCTGATCTGTCCGACTTACGCAGATGGTGAGGGGCGTGGCGCGGTTCCCAAACAGGTCATTCGCCTGTTGAACGATCCCGAAGTTCGCGCGCTTCTCAAAGGCGTCATCGGCAGCGGAAACAGAAATTTCGGCACTTTGTTTGCCAGTTCGGGCGATGTGATCGCCCGCAAATGCAATGTCCCGCTGCTCTACAAGTTCGAGTTGGCGGGATTCGACACTGATATTGCCCGGGTTCGCGCCGGGTTGGAGAAAATGGGCCAGAAACTGGGCCTCACACACACGGGGGATGCGCCATGCTCGACGATGGCCTGAACGGAACGACGGACTATCACGCGCTCAACGCCATGCTCAATCTCTACGACGAGAAGGGGCATATCCGCTTTGAGGCCGACCGCATGGCCGCGCGGCAATATTTCCTGCAGCATGTGAACCAGAACACGGTGTTCTTTCACTCGCTCGACGAGAAACTCGGCTATCTGGTCGATGAAGGCTATTACGAGGCCGAAGTTCTCGATCAGTATTCCAAGAACTTCATGCGCAAGATCTGGGACGAGGCCTATGCCAAGAAGTTCCGTTTCCCGACCTTCCTCGGTGCGTTCAAATATTACACCTCCTACACGCTGAAAACGCGTGACGGGCAGCGCTTTCTCGAACGCTATGAAGACCGTGTCGTGATGACTGCTCTGGCACTTGCGCGCGGCGACGAAGCGCTTGCGATGGCCTTCATGGACGAAATGCTGTCGGGCCGGTTCCAACCCGCAACGCCGACCTTCCTGAACGCTGGCAAGAAATCCCGTGGTGAGTTGATCTCCTGCTTCCTCCTGCGTCTCGAAGACAACATGGAAAGCATCGGTCGCGGCATCAACTCTGCGCTGCAACTGTCGAAACGCGGTGGCGGGGTGGCTCTGCTCCTGACCAACATCCGCGAACACGGCGCGCCGATCAAAGGCATCGAGAACCAGTCCTCCGGTGTGATCCCGGTGATGAAGCTTCTCGAAGACAGCTTCTCCTACGCCAACCAGCTTGGGGCACGTCAGGGCGCGGGTGCGGTTTACCTGAACGCGCACCACCCGGACATCCTGCGTTTCCTCGACACGAAACGCGAGAACGCCGACGAGAAAATCCGCATCAAGACCCTGTCTCTGGGCGTCGTGATCCCGGACGTGACCTTTGAGCTCGCCAAGAAAAACGCAGATATGTACCTGTTCTCGCCGCATGACGTCGAGAAAGTCTATGGCGTGCCGTTCTCTGAAATCTCGGTCACCGAGAAATACGAAGAGATGGTGGACGACAAACGTATCCGCAAGAAAAAGATCAACGCCCGTGCGTTCTTCCAGACGCTCGCGGAGATTCAATTCGAATCCGGTTATCCCTACATCATGTTCGAAGACACGGTGAATCGGATGAACCCGATCGAGGGTCGGATCAACATGTCGAACCTGTGCTCGGAAATCCTTCAGGTGAACGAAGCCTCCGAGTTCAACGACGACCTGAGCTATTCGCATCTCGGCACCGATATCTCCTGTAACCTCGGCTCGCTCAACATTGCGAAAACGATGGACGGCAAAGACCTTGGCCAGACGGTCGGCACGGCTGTGCGCGCCCTGACCGCTGTGTCCGAAATGTCGGCGATTGACTCTGTGCCGTCGATCCGTCGCGGCAATGACGAAAGCCACGCCATCGGCCTCGGCCAGATGAACCTGCACGGCTTTTTGGCCCGCGAGCACATCCATTACGGTTCCCCGGAAGGCGTCGAATTCACCTCGGTCTATTTCGCCGCTGTTGCCTATCACGCGATCCGGGAAAGCAACGCTTTGGCGCGCGATCACGGTGAGAGCTTCAAAGGTTTTGAGACCTCCGATTACGCCAACGGTTCCTTTTTTGATAAATACACCGACCGCGACTGGCTGCCGGAAAGCGAGACGGTGAAGGCTCTGTTCGACGGGATGGACCTGCCAACCCGTGCGGATTGGGCGGCTCTGAAAGAGGCTGTGATGAAGGACGGGCTGTATAACCGCAACCTTCAGGCCGTGCCGCCGACCGGTTCGATCAGCTACATCAACAACTCGACCTCCTCGATCCACCCGATCGTGTCGAAAATCGAGATCCGCAAAGAGGGCAAGATCGGCCGTGTCTATTACCCGGCCGCCTTCATGGACAACGAGAATCTCGAATATTATCGCGATGCTTATGAGATCGGGCCGGAAGCCTTGATCGACACCTATGCCGCGGCCACCGAACACGTCGATCAGGGTCTGTCCCTGACGCTGTTCTTCCCCGCCGAGGCCACCACGCGCGACATCAACAAAGCGCAGATCTATGCGTGGAAAAAAGGCATCAAGACCATCTACTACATCCGTCTGCGCCAGGCCGCCCTTGAGGGCACCGAGGTTCAGGGCTGCGTGTCCTGCACGCTGTAAGGAGAGCCAAGAGTTATGAAAGATATGACCGATATCCGCATCCCGCGTGCGATCAACTGGAACCGGGTTCAGGACGACAAGGACCTTGAGGTCTGGAACCGTCTGACCGTGAACTTCTGGCTGCCGGAAAAAGTGCCGCTGTCGAACGACATCCCGAGCTGGTCTACCCTGACCGAAGAGGAGCAGCGCCTGACCATCCGTGTGTTCACGGGGCTCACGCTTCTGGACACGATCCAGAACACCGTCGGCGCGCCGGCTCTGATGCCCGATGCGGTGACGCCGCATGAGGAAGCCGTGCTCACCAACGTCGCCTTCATGGAAGCCGTGCATGCGCGCTCTTATTCCTCAATTTTCTCGACGCTTTGCTCGATGAAAGAGGTGGATGAGGCGTTCCGTTGGTCCGAAGAAAACCCGCATCTTCAGGCCAAGGCGAAAGCCATTCTGGAAACCTACGCGCCGGGCAACGATCCGCTGAAACGCAAGATCGCCTCGGTGTTCCTCGAAAGCTTCCTGTTCTACTCTGGCTTCTATCTGCCGATGTACTGGTCTTCGCGCGCGAAACTGACCAACACCGCCGACCTGATCCGTCTGATCATCCGCGACGAGGCGGTGCATGGTTATTACATCGGCTACAAATTCCAGCGCGGCATCGAAAAACTGCCGGAAGCGGAACAACAGGCGCTGAAAGACTATGCCTATGGTCTGCTGTTCGAGCTTTACGAGATCGAGAACCAGTATACCGAAGAGCTTTACGACGGGATCGGGCTGACGGAAGACGTCAAAGTCTTCCTGCATTACAACGCCAACAAAGCCTTGCAAAACCTCGGTTTTGAGGCGCTTTTCCCGCCGGAAGTGTCCGAAGTGAACCCCGCCATCCTCGCGGCCCTGTCGCCCGATAGCGAAAACCATGACTTCTTCTCCGGCTCCGGTTCTTCCTACGTGATCGGCAAGGCGGTCGCGACGGAAGACGAAGACTGGGATTTCTAAAATTTTATGTGGCGTCCGTGTAAAGCGGGCGCCACATGCGCGCTTTTCCCGAGGGAAATGTTGCGGCTACCGTCGGAATTCTGCACTTATGTCGGAGAGTAATCCGGACAAGTAAGACAGGTAGATATGATTTCTTCGACAGCGTTAGACGGCGTTTATTTTATCTCGCCCCCGCGTTTTGGCGATCATCGGGGATTTTTCTCGGAAAGCTGGAACAAGAAAAAACTCGAAGAGGCCGGGCTTGATCTGCCTGAGTTCGTTCAGGACAATCATTCGCTGTCGCGCGAGGTTGGCACGGTGCGGGGCCTGCATTTTCAAAGTCCGCCCCATGCGCAGGGCAAATTGGTGCGCTGCGGCAAGGGTCGGATTTTCGACGTCGCGGTCGATGTGCGCGAGGGGTCCGAGACCTACGGCCAATGGGTCGGCGCGGAGCTTTCCTTTGAGAATGGCAAACAGCTTTGGATCCCCGCCGGGTTCCTGCACGGGTTCATGACTTTGGAGCCGGACAGCGAAATCATCTACAAATGCACCGACTATTACGCGCCCGAGTGCGACGGTGCCGTGAAATGGGACAGCTGCGGCATCGGCTGGCCGCTTGAAGGCATCACGCCGATCATTTCCGAGAAAGACGAGAAAGCCCAGAGCTTCGCGGATTTCAAAACGCCTTTCACAAAGGACAGCCTATGAAACTTCTGGTGACAGGCGGCGCAGGGTTCATTGGCTCTGCCGTGGTGCGTCTCGCGGTGTCGCGCGGGCATGAGGTGGTGAATGTCGATGCGCTGACCTATGCGGCCTGCCTCGACAATGTGGCCTCTGTCGCGGAGAGCCCGCTCTATGCGTTCGAACAGGTCGATATTCGTGATCGGGCCGGATTAGACACTGTTTTTTCCAAGCATCGCCCTGATGTGGTGATGCATCTGGCGGCGGAAAGCCATGTGGACCGTTCCATCGACGGGCCGGGGGATTTCATCGAGACCAACATCACCGGCACGTTCAACATGCTGGAAGCGGCACGCAAATATTGGGTGGAAAGCGGCAAGCCGGAGAGCTTCCGGTTCCACCACATCTCGACCGATGAGGTGTTCGGCTCGCTCCCCAATGACCCGGCGATCAAGTTCACGGAAGACACGCCTTACGACCCGCGCTCGCCCTATTCCGCGTCGAAAGCCAGCTCCGACCATCTGGTGCGCGCTTGGCATGAGACCTACGGGTTGCCGGTCGTTCTGACGAATTGCTCCAACAATTACGGCCCCTTCCATTTCCCCGAAAAACTGATCCCGGTGATCATTCTCAATGCTTTGGCGGGCAAACCCCTGCCGATCTATGGCGATGGTTCGAACATTCGCGATTGGCTCTATGTCGAGGATCATGCGGACGCCTTATTGCTTGTGGCGGAAAAAGGCGCGCTGGGGCGTAGCTACAATGTCGGTGGCGAAAATGAGCTTTCCAACCTTGAACTGGTGGAGATGCTCTGCGCCATTCTGGATGAAAAAAGACCCAAATCCAGCGGAAATTATGCGGATCAGATCACCTTCGTCACGGATCGTCCGGGGCACGACGCGCGCTATGCGATCAACCCGTCGCGTATCCGCGATGAGCTGGGATGGAGCCCTTCGGTGACGGTCGAAGAGGGTTTGGAGAAAACCGTGGCGTGGTATCTGGACAACGAGACCTGGTGGCGCGCGTTACAGGATCGGCACGGTGTGGGTGAGCGTTTGGGAGTAAAGGCATGATCCTCGTCTTTGGAAAAACCGGTCAGGTCGCGAGCGAGCTTCGCTCTCTGTTGCCGGAGGCCCGCTTTCTCGGGCGCGATGAGGCCGATTTGACCGACCCGCTGGTCTGTGGCCGGATCATCCGCGCGCTGAAACCGGAGGCCGTGATCAACGCGGCGGCTTACACGGCGGTGGACAAGGCCGAGGAAGATGGCTTGGCGGCCACATTGGTCAATGCCGCGGCCCCGACCGAGATGGCGGAATGCTGCGCTGATCTCGACATTCCCTTTGTTCATATCTCCACGGATTACGTGTTCGATGGCGCCGGGGAGACTCCTTTCACCCCCGACGCTCCCACCGGACCGCTGGGCGTCTATGGCGAGACCAAGCTTGAAGGCGAAAACGGCGTGCGCGAAGCGGGTGGGCGGTTCGTGATCCTGCGGACGAGCTGGGTGTTCTCCGCCCATGGCGGGAATTTCGTCAAGACCATGCTGCGACTGGCTCAGAGCCGGGACAAGCTGACCGTGGTGTCCGACCAGATCGGCGGCCCCACGGCGGCGCGCGATATTGCGAAAGCCTGTGTCGAGATCGCCAAGCAACTCGAAATCGACCCGAACAAGGCCGGAACCTACCATTTCTCCGGCGCGCCCGATGTCAGCTGGGCCGCGTTTGCACGCGAGATTTTTGCGCAATCCGGCGACGCCATGACCGTCGAGGACATCCCGGCCTCGGAGTATCCGATGCCCGCCGAACGCCCCTACAACAGCCGTCTGGATTGCAGTGCGACAGAGGCGACATTCGGGATCAAGCGCCCCGACTGGAAAACCAGCCTCGCCGAGGTTTTGAAAGAACTGGAGCCCACAGCATGACCGAGCGCAAAGGCATCATTCTCGCCGGTGGCTCCGGCACGCGGCTTTACCCTCTGACCATGGCGGTCTCGAAACAGCTCATGCCGATCTATGACAAGCCGATGATTTATTATCCGGTGTCTGTGCTGATGCTGAGCGGCATTCGCGAGATCGCGGTGATCACGACACCGGACGATCAGGCCCAGTTCAAACGCCTTCTGGGTGATGGTTCGCAATGGGGCCTGTCGCTGACCTACATCGTTCAGCCTTCGCCGGACGGTCTGGCGCAGGCCTATCTTTTGGCAGAAGACTTTCTCGACGGCGCGCCCTCGGCGATGGTGCTGGGCGACAACATCTTCTTTGGTCACGGCCTGCCGGAAATGCTTGCTGCGGCCGATGCCAAATCCGTGGGCGGTACAGTCTTCGGCTACCATGTCGCCGATCCGGAACGCTATGGCGTCGTGCGGTTCGACCCGGATGGAACGGTGGAAGAGATCATCGAGAAACCCGAGGTTCCGCCGTCGAACTACGCCGTGACGGGGCTCTATTTCCTCGATGGCGAAGCCCCGGCGCGCGCCAAAGAGGTCAAACCTTCGGCGCGCGGCGAGCTTGAGATCGTCACCCTTTTGGAAAGCTACCTCAAAGATGGTACACTGTCCGTTGAACGAATGGGGCGTGGCTATGCTTGGCTTGATACCGGCACGCATGGCTCTTTGCTCGACGCCGGGAATTTCGTGCGTACCCTGTCGATGCGACAAGGCATGCAATCGGGCTGCCCCGAAGAGATCGCCTATAGCCAAGGCTGGATTGACGAGGCCAAAATGCAGGAACATGCGGAGACGTTTAAAAAGACTGATTACGGGCGCTACCTGCAAAGCCTGATCCAAGCGAAGAGGACATCCCCGCCTTCATGAAGATCGCCGCCACAAGCATTCTGCTTCGCTATATTTCCATCGGCATCCAGTTCGCCGTTGTCCTTGCTGTGGCGCAAAATCTTCCTCTTTCTCTGGCCGGTCAGTATTTCTCCGTCTTCGGGATCATTGCCGTCGCTTTCACCCTGTCGGGTCTCGGCATTCCCGACGGATGTGTGAAAGCGATGAACGAGGCGCGCGCCTCCGGGGACATCTCCCGCCTTCGCGCGCTGCTGCGCGGGGCGCTTCCCGTAACCTTGCTTGTCAATGTTGGGATCGCTTCCGTGATCGGGGTGATCGGAGTCGAAGTCGCGCGTTTGCCGGACGGCTTCAGGCCTGTGATCGCCCTTTGGTGGTTCGGCTCTGCGGGAACTTTTTTATTCGCGCAGGTTCTCGTGGGGGCGGGCCGCCCCGTGCTCGCGACGTTTTATGCCTATTCCTCGATCAACATCATGTATGCTCTCACCTTGGTCCCCGCGCTGGTGTTCATGGACGCCCCAAGCCTGATGACCGTGATGTCATTTGCCGCCGGGGCGGCGAATGCGGCTTTGCTTTTCGCTGGCGTGATTGCACTTCGAACGGGATGGCGCTTGAGCGAGGAGTCCCCCGAGATCGCACGGGCCGATCTTTTCACCGAGCTATCAGACGTGATGCGTTCCGGCATGCCGATGATGATGTCGCGGCTCATGCAGGCGTCATTGCCTTGGATTCCGGTCTGGCTTCTGGGCTACTTCCAATCCCCCGACTCCGCCGCGATCTATGCCGCCGCCTCGCGCTTGACCGTGGCCGTGACATCGGTCGTCGCGTCGCTGCGGTTTTCGATGCGGGGGGAGATCGTTGCAGCCAATTCCGCCGGGCGGTTCGAGGATATCGCCGCCCTCAATCGCGCTGTGTCCAAACTGTCCGCGCTGCCGCCCGTGGCGGGATTGGTCTTTCTTTTGACACTCGGAAGCACCGTCGTGCCCTTCTTGCTCGGCGCGCAATATGAGGCGGCGGTTCCGGTTCTGATCGTCTTGATGTTCGGCACCCTGGGCGAAGCTTTCGGCGGCCTCAGCGATGAAATCCTCAAGATGACCGGGCGCAACCGCATTGTCATTTTTTCGCTCAGTGCCGCCATCTTGTGCCAGCTTCTCTGCGGTGCGCTCCTGTTCAAATATGGGCCGATCTATATCGCGGTTGGCACGGTGCTCGCTTTTGCGCTTCAATATACTTGGCAGGTCGTCTGGCTTTCGCGCAACACGCAGATCGTCATCTTGCCCTTTCTTGCGGCACGGCGAGGTACTGAGGAATGATCCTTTTTCTCTGGACCCTGACAGCCCTTTTCGCCCGGCTCATTGAGCGGAGCTGGTGGTCCCCCGGTGCTTTGCTGGCCTTGAGCATGTGGATCTCCGCCTTTGGTACGCTCACCATGGCGCCGGACTATTACATGTCGCTACAGGCCAATATCTATCTGGTCATCATGACGCTTTTGGTGAGCTTCGGGACAGTGTTCGGGACCATGCTTGGGGAGGGGGCCTCCGCGAACGCGTTCGACGTCCAATTGGTCCGGCCCAAATTCCTTTTCTATTTCGGCCTGATCTTCTCCATCTTTTCCTTTGCCGTGACGCTCAAGGTCATCGGTGTGCGGCTCCCCGATCTTGCCTCTCCGATCGGGATCATGCGTGCGGCGCAGGCCGCGACCTATGAGCGGTACACGACGGGGCTGCGTTTTCCGATTGTTTACAACGTCTCGAATGCGCTGTTTCTGGCCTATGCGATGGCCGTGTCGCTCTATTTCGTCGATCAGCGTAAGATCGTGATCCGCTATTTGATCCCCATCGCGATTTTCATCGCTGCGAATATGCTGATCACGACCCGCGCGCCGATCCTGTTCATGATCCTGCTGATGATTTTCCCGGTTGTCTATGCGCTCTATCTGCGGAGCGGGGACAACCGTCTGCCCGACATGTTCACGCCGCAGATGCTCACATATGCCGTGTTGGGCGTCCTGAGTGTCGCGGTCATGTTCTTTCTCTTTCAGGTTCTGCGATTTGGCGAGGAGTCTAACCGCAGCGCGTCCGAGGTCTGGTCGCATCTGCGGCGCTGGCCTTGGGGCAGCCTGCCGGGGTTTTCGCTCTGGTTCGATGATCCGAGCGGCGACATCTGGGACCGTGTGCCAGGCTCCTACACATGGATGGGGATTTTCGATCAGCTCGGGATCGAGAAACGGGTCGTTGGCGGTTATGGAGAGTACCACAATCTGACCTCTTCGGAGGCCGCGAATATCTTCACCGTGTTCCGGGGGCTCTATCTCGATTTCGGCTGGATCGGGTCCGGTGTGTTCATGTTTGTCCTCGGCGTTTTGGGAGGGCTGTCGCTCAAGGCCTTGCGCCGGATTGGACCTTTTTTCGCCATGTCCGCCTATGTCGCGATCATGGGCTTCATGGCCTTCGCTTTCGTCGTGAGTTTTTGGGCGTTTACCGCGAATATCGTCGCGCTTCTCGTCTTCCCGATCTTGGTCAAATGCTGTTTCGGCAGCGCGCCCGATGCCATGTCTGTGAAAAGCGGGGAGGGTGTGGTTTGACGCCTCCGACGCCCCCCTCTTTTGCGATCATTTTCGTGCTCTACCATGCCTATGACGCGATGAAGGCGTTTCTGGCCACGCAGAGTGCGGAGGGGCCGGAGGGGCTGCGCTTCATTATCGTGGACAACACGCCCCATGCGCAGACAGATCACGCGGCTTTAGCTGCGTTCGAGACGCATCCTAATGTCACGACCTTGATCGCGGAACCGGAAAACCTCGGCTACGCCGGTGCCGCGCATTTCGCGATGCGCTCTCTGCTGGGGTTGAAGGACTGCGACTACATCGCGATTTCAAACACCGATCTGCACTATGATGCGGCGGAGCTTCTGGCGGTGCTGAGCGCCTTGCGAACTGAACATGACGGTGTCGGTGCAATTGCGCCGCGCTTGACCCATCCGGACGGTGCGATGAAAGCGCAGCTTCACTACGTCAAAGCGCCCAGCCGCGCGAAATACAGCAGGTTGGTGACGATCTTCTCGTCCTATCCCTTGGCGCTTACCCATCGTCTCGGGGCGGATCTCAAGCGGATGTTGGGATTTTCGCGTGGCGTGACGGAGGTCCCGCATGCGATTTTTGCCCCGCATGGCGCACTCATGATCCTGACGCGCGCGTATTTCGAAAAAACCACAGGGTTCGAGCACCCCGCCTTTCTCTTTTGCGAGGAGATCACCGTCGGCGCGAACTGCCGCGACGCCGGGTTGAAAGTTATTTACGAGCCGCGCCTGAGCTATGCCCATGACAATCACGGCGCGATGGGCGCGATCCCATCGCGGCGCATTGTCCGCTATCTCCATGAGGCGCATAAAGCCGTCCTGCCGCGTTTGCGCTAGGCCGGTCACACAGCCTTCAGGGTGAGGGATTTCAGCGTGTTCTGCGAGAGAGGCGGCCAATATCCCTCCGCGACGGATTGCGCGAGGAAGCTTTCCGATGTGTCATCGCCATAGCGCGCTGTGATGTCATAACTATCCGCGAGACCGGTGAGCGCCACGCTGTCCGCGGTGCGGGTCCCGGGCGTGCCATCGCTCAAGATCAGAGACGTTTCCGCGCCTTCCTCCAACTGCGCCCCGAGTAAGATGATGGTCTCTCCCACCGTCGCGCTGTCCGGTCCGATCCCGATGGATAGGGTGCCTGTGAAGGATGGCGTGAAACTCAGGCTCAATTTGCGGGTGACGCCATCGAAAAGCAAGGTGTCGTCATCGATGGTCATGCCGCCCGCCGCCGAACTTGAAACGCCGATGCTGTCGCCGATTTCCCCGGCGAAACGGGTCTCGTCGCCTGCGGAGCTTCGGAAAATGCCTCGAATGCGGCCGCTGGTTCCGCTGCGATACAACAGCGTGAAGCTATAGAGCGTGCCGCTTGTCACTGCGGGCTGCGCACTGTGCAGAAGGCGCGCCCAGCCAGCTCCCTCGGTCGCCACGCTCACCCCGTCAAACTGACCGAGGGCCGCGAGGGCAAGGGACGTGGAACTGGTGCCACCTTCACTCCAGCCATTGGCGAGATCGGTGCGGGCGTGGGTCAAAAGGTTGCCGGTCGTATCCTCGATCAACAGCCCGCGCAGCGCGCCGGTGCTCGGGTCATGGGTGATCCGGGGCACATCTTGAGCGGCGATGGTGAGCGCGCCTGAGGCATCGAACCGGCTCGCCTCGCTGCCACGGGAAAAGGCGATCCATGGCGGAAGGTTTTCGCTCAGAAACTCGAAGGAAAGCTGCGGTTTGGGACGCATTGCGGTTTGAACGAGGGAGACACCGGAGCCGATCATGTCAATCGACCAACATATGAATGCCGGAGGCGGTCGTGCCGGTGGCAAGAACGCGGTTGGCGCCGACTGGCAGAATGGCGAAGTCCGGCACTTTCAAAGAGCGCGTTTGCCCCGCCGCAGAGATGAACGCCAGATCGCCGCCCGTTTCAATGTAGAGGGCGACGGCGGTTTTGCTCAGGTCTGTGTTGTCGTCGGGTGTCACGGGCATGATGTCGCGCTTCGGATCGCTCAATGCAGTGGCGCGGCTGTTGAATGGTGAGGTCATCCCCAACTCCTTGCTCTCGATTTGAAACAGGTGCGGATTCGCGGGACATGCGAAAATCCACGGACAGTATTCGCCCATGACCTCGGAAATTTTGGTTAACCTATCGGTGTGTGCGTTAAGGGTTCGTTCATGATTTGCATGGCATCCCTAGAATGCGGCCCTCAAAACGCGGGATGATGCCCCATGTCTGATTTCAAGTCTGATCTTGTGTCTGATCTCGTGTCGGTCATTATTCCGACCTTCAATTCCGCCCCCTATATCAAGGAGACCCTGCGCTCGGCCTGTGAGCAAACCTATCCGTCGCTTGAAATCATCGTGGTCGATGATGGCTCGACGGATCACACGGTTTCCATCGTCAATGCGCTCGACGATCCAAGAGTGCGCTTGATCGAACAGCCGGAGAACGGCGGGGCGGGGGCCGCGCGAAATGTGGGCATCTCCGCCGCGACGGGGCGGTTCATCGCCTTTCTCGACAGTGACGATCTCTGGTTCCCGACCAAGATCGAGAGACAGATCGCCTTCATGAAGGAAAGGGGACTCGCGAGCTGTTACACGCGATATTCTCTGATCGACGAGGCCGGGAAAGTTTTCGGCGACTGCGGCGAGATCGCAAAATCACTGAGCTACAAACAGCTCTTGCCCCAAAATCAGATCCGAACGTCGAGCTATGTCTTTGATGTCAGCCAGCTTGGGAAACTCTACTTTCCGCTCATTCGGAAGCGGCAGGATTTTGGTCTGTTTCTTGAGGCGACGAAACGCGCTGGGCGCTCCTATCTTTTTGATGAGATCACCAACGCCTATCGCGTACGCTCGGATTCGATTTCGGGGAACAAGTTCGGGAATATCTCCTACCAATGGCAGTTTTACCGCGAGTGCCTCGGCATGAACGCCGTGACCGCGTCGCGCTATCTGACGCAATGGTTCCTGCGCGCGGGGATGGTTCAGATGCGTCGTCGTCTTCAGAAACGCATGTCCTGACGGGCCTTCTTGAAATCATGAAAGCCGAAGAAGTGCGGAAGCACCATTCGGGATATCGCTCTATGTCGAGTTAAATGCGAATGATTTTCGTCGTTGCAACGCACGCTCAGGCAACATCTTCTTAGCGTTTCTACCCTTTCATTCACATGTGGTGAGGTGGGCTTGCCCGTCTGGCGAAGGCCAGTTCAGAACATGAGTGGGTGACATAATGCGACTGTGTCGAAAGAACCGGTCGGGAAAAGGCTTTGGGCTTTTTCCCGCAGGAAAAATGCGTCTATGGGTCGTTTTGGCGGCATTGCTCATGGGGCAAGGTGCGTTCGCGGGGCAAACGTCTCGCGTCATTGAGGTGCGCAACGATCCCGGCGGAGTATTGGCGGAGAGGGTGCGAGAGATCGAACGCATGCGCGCATCCGGTTTGCAGGTTCGGATCGTCGATGGATACTGCAACTCGGCCTGCACCATGTATCTCGGCGTGCCGAACAGCTGCATAAGCAAAAACGTCTCTTTCGGCTTTCATGGACCGATGAGCCAGTTCTACGGCATGGCCCTGCCGCCCGATGATTTTGAATATTGGTCCGGGGTGATGGCATCCTATTATCCCCGCGCGATCCAAGATTGGTTTCTAAAAGAGGCCCGTTTCACGACGGTTGGATTGATCAAGGTCTCCGGGCGCGAGTTGATCAAACTTGGGGTTCGGGAGTGTCGGTGAACGGCCAAAACGCCCCGCATGATCATGTCGTTTCGGGACGGAAAAGGTCAGGTCGGGGAGGCCGCTGTTCCGGAGGTGTCCGGCGTGTCCGTTGGCTCGGACAGGCCCACGGCGGTCGCGGGGGTGGAGGCCGCTGCGCCACGCGATACCGTTGCCGCCGCTTGTTGCAGGCCGGAGGTCACGCTGGGGCTGGTGGCATGAGATGCCGCCACTTCGATGGCCGCAGCGAGACTTGTGTGAACAGATGGCGGGGCCGTTTGTGCGACGCTGTAAACTTGCGACGCGATTAGACCGAGCGCGGCATCAAGTTCGACCCCGGTCAGGCCAGCGGCGAGCAGGGCATCGATTTGGCCCTGTACAAGCGCGGCACAGCTTTCCGCATTCGCACTGCATTCTGCGGCAATATCAACCGATTGAGCCAAGAGGGGTGTCGCCGAAAGCGTGAACACCGTTGCCGTGATTGCAGCGAGCGCCGCATGAGAAATGCCGTTCTTCATGACGTTGTTGTCCAATCTTTGAGCCGTTTAAAGCCGTGACGGTTAAGCCTGCATATGCGCCAATGTGATGGAAAATGGTTAACAAGTGGTTCACGCGGACTGTGCCAGAGGGCGTTGTCCTGCTTGGTATTAACAGTGTGTTAACCATTTTCTGTGAGCGTCATCCACGCGGCATAAGCGCGGAGGGAGTACGCTTGAACCTGTTGAAAGATGTACGTTTTGCGGTGCTTTTGGGGGCCGTTCTCACGGGCGGTATTTCCGCGAAAGTGGTCGCGGATGAGTATGCAAGCTTTCGCAATCTTCGGGCGTCAGGCGACGATGCTTTTCTGTACCTGCGGCAAAATGAGAGCCTGACGTTTTCACCTTGGGCGCTCCGGACGCAGACGCAGGTTTTGGAGATGTGCAATGAGGCGCTGATCGCGCCGATGTCCGCCGTTGTTTCCCAAGAGTCCTATCATCGGGTGGCCGCGCAATGCCTTGGCTATGCGACAGAGATCGCGGAGCAAGTGCCGGTCTGGGGGCTGGGGCAGTTTTCCATTGCCCGTGCGGCTTTTGCGAGCGGGGACTTGGACGGTGCGCGCGCGGCTCTGAGCCTGTCTGCCGAATTGTCGTCCTATGAGGGCTGGATCGCGCGCAAACGTGTCCTTTTGGCCTTTGATCCGCGTTGGGAAATGGCGCCTGAGACCCTTGGGGATGATCTGGTATTGCTTCTGCACGAGACCGAGGGTCAGGGCTGGTTGGCACGGCTTTTCCTGTCCAGACCTGAGACGCGGGAGGTGATTTTGGCTGTCGCAGAGACCCTGCCGATGGCGGCGCAACGCGGTTTTCTCAACGCGGTTCGCAAGGCCCGGTTGGACGGGGCGTGAGGCGTATGGATTTCGACAGGCTTCACCCCGTGCGCATGCGCAAAAATGAGACCAATCCGGCTCAAGATGTGTCTCGGGAGGTGTTGCACTTTGATGAGACTTTCATCCCGGAAACGCGCAAGACTGCGATGGGGCCGAATGCGACGAACGCGGTTTACCTGCGTTTGGTGGCTGTGCTGGTGTTGGTGATCCCCATTCCGTTCGGGTCCAACCGCCCCGTGCTCTGGGCGCTTTGGGGGGCGATCATTGCGATTTTGGTGTCGGCTTTTCTACTGCGGTTGATCCTTTGGGAAACGGAGCGAAAGCTGCAAATTGGGCGCGTGTCTGATGTGCTGTTTCTCGCGATGATCATGCCGCTGGCGGCGCTTGTGCAGATGCTGCCGATCGGCCTGCCTGTCGCGGGCGCAATGCCGCCGGAGAGGGTACTGGGCACGATATCCATCGCGCCACGGGCAACAGCGCTCGGGATGCTTCGGCTGATGAGCTATGCGGGCATTTTCCTCCTCGCGTTCGAAGTGATGACCCGGCCCAAACGGGTGCGTCAAATGGCGAATATCCTGTTCTATGGGCTGACGTTGCATGCGGTCTTGGCGATGGTGTTCCTGACAGTGCTTGGAGACACGGTCTTCGGGATCGAGAAGACGGCCTATCACGGCTGGGCCACGGGGACTTTCGTCAATCGGAACTCTTTCGCAAGCTTCATGGGGCTTGGGATCGTGATCGGAATGGCGCTCTTTTTTCAGCATCTCAATGAACAGGGAAAGACGACGCGCTCCCCTCGCGCGGGCGGGCTGGGGCAAGACGTGCTTGAGGCGGTTTGGCTCTTGATCTGTGTGGCGATCCTCTTGACGGCTTTGCTTTCTTCCGGGTCACGCATGGGGCTTTTCGCGACGGGTTTGGGCGTGTTTGCGACGCTGGTTATGATGTCGAGGGGGCGGGTCTTAAGGGGGCGGTCTCTGGGGTTTGCGCTGATCGTCATTGTCTTGGCCGTGGGCACAGTTTTGTTTCAAGACACCGGAGCGCGGGTGATTTGGGCCGGTTTTGACATTGAGACCCGGCTCGATCTCTATCGCAATGTCTGGGGGCTGATCCTGACGCGACCTTGGACCGGCTATGGTCTCGACACGTTTCAGATCGCCTTTCCGCTGGTGCATGACGCGCGTGTGTCGTCGCAGCTTGTCTGGGACCTGTCGCACAATTCTTACCTGATGCTTTGGGCCGAACTTGGCCTTGTTGCCGGTTCGGCGATCTTGCTGGCTTTGTTGATGGCGAGCATTCGGATGGTGCGCTTTGCGCGCCGTCAGGCGCAGCGGCCTTTGGGGCCTGCCATTGGCATCGGAGCGCTGACGCTTGCCGCAGTGCATTCCACGTTGGATTTCAGTTTTGAAATGGAAGCGAACGCAGTGCTTCTACTGGTGCTGGTCGCCATGGGGCTTAGCCAAATCCGCGATGCGTCGAGGATGCCGCAATGATGTGGTGGAGACGCATGTTGATCGGAGGGAGTGCTTCGCCACAGGCGACACTACCGCTGCGCAAACTGTCTCTGTCATCCACGCCAGCGGCCACCTACGCGGTTGGCGACATTCATGGTCACTTCGAACTCTATAAAGCGCTTGAGGCGAAAATCCTTGAGGATGCCGCGGGCTGTGATGGGCCGGTTCTTCTTGTCCTGCTGGGCGATCTGATTGATCGCGGGCCGAACTCTGCGGAACTGATCGATTATCTGCTTGGACCGCCTCCGCCGGGTGTGACCCGCGTCACCCTGCGCGGCAACCATGAGGACATGTTTCTTCAGGTGCTGCACAACCCTCTCATGGCGCGGGACTGGGTGTCTTGGGGCGGGGCGCAAACTTTGGCGTCTTACGGCATCCATCCGGGCGGCAACGGCACCTATGATTTTGGGTCGAGCGCATTCCGCCGAGCCCTCGCGGCCAAGGTGCCGGAAAGTCACCGGGCTTTTCTGGAAGAGACCCCGATATGCTTGAACCTGCCCGACTGGTTCTTGTCCCATGCCGGGGTGAACGCCGCGAAAGCTTTCGAGGGCCAGAGCAAGGAGGATTTGCTCTGGGGCGATCCGCGCGGTTTGCAGGGGAAAAGCCTGTCGAAATGCGTCATCCACGGGCATGTGCCGGTGCCTCATGTGGAGCTGTCGAATGCCGCGATCAATGTTGATACGGGGGCCTATCGGACCGGTTGCCTTTCGGCGGTTCGGCTTGTGGCGGGGGAGGCGCCTGTCGTCCTACAGGTCTCTCGGCCCGAGACGATGAAAGGAGCCGTGACGCAGGATTGCGAGGGGAGGAGGGCGCATGACACATATGGATACGCTTGATCTGCGCGCGCTGGTGACGATGGTGCGGCGGCAGCTTCGGCTGCTCTTGCTGAGCGTTGCGATCGTTTTGGCTCTGGCGCTGCTTTATCTCTTCAACGCCACGCCGAGCTATACCGCCTCGGCGCTGATCTATGTGGACCCGTCGGAAAAGGATTTGCTGACCACGGACCCGTTTCAATCCCTGTCCGGGGCGTCCGAGGCTTTGAAAGTCGAGAGTGAGGTTGAAATTCTGCGCTCTGACCGGGTGCTTTATGATGTTATGCAGCGTCTTGATTTGATGCAGGACGCGGAATTCGGCCCGCGGTTGTCGCGGCTCGATCAGATCAAGGTTCTGCTCGGGCTGGGCGATAAGATCGGCCATGATCCGCAGGCGGGCGTGGCCTCGACCTATGAGAAGCTGAGCGAGGCCGTTTCAATCCGGCGGCGGGGGCAGACCTTTGTGATTGCCGTGTCGGTTCAGTCCGAATCCCCTGAGAGAGCCGCGAGGATCGCCAATGAGATCGCGCAGGCCTATATCGATCAGCAGATCGCCTCGAAAAGCGCGGTGGTCTTGGCCTCGCGCGATTTGCTTCAGGGGCAGATCGATACGGCGCGCACCCGTTTGGCCGAGGGTGAGGCGCGGTTCACGTCCTTCATTACGGATAATCTTTCCCGCCTCTCTGTGGAGGTCGGGACGGAGCGTTTCAAGGCGTTGCAAAGGGAGTTCAAAGAGCTGCGGCAAGGCGCGCAAGTGGGCGATGCGCAGGTATCGCGGGCGCGTGCGGCGCTTGAGGGGAACAATTGGGAGGAGGTGATTTCGTCTCTCTCAGACGACGGGTTGAGCGCACTTAACGCGCAGCGTCAGACCTTGGAGCGGCGGCGACAGGGCGTCGCGCAAGGGTCGGGCGAAGATTTGAACCTGCGGGCCGGTCTCATTGAGATCGAGACGCGGTTTCAACAAAGGGCGGAGGCAGCCCTCAGGTCTCTGGAAACTGCAGTGTCGGAGAAACGCGATGCGCTGGACGAGCTTCAAGAGGATTTGCGGTCGGAAGTTCTAAAGAGTGAGCTTTCGCCCGAAACGCTCGCGGATATTTTCGAGCTTCAGCAAGAGGCGGATATTGCCCAGCGTCAGTATTCCAACCTGCTGTCGCGGCTGCGCGATCTTGAGGCCCAGGCCTTGGTACAGGTCGCCGACAGTCGCATCGTGTCACAGGCCTTGCCACCCAACCGTCCGAGCGCGCCGAATGGCAAGCTGATCCTGATTCTGGCGTTGCTGGTCGGTCTGGCCGCCGGGGTGTCGCTCGCGGTGGTCAATGAGTTCTTCATCGGCGGCGTCACCGCGTTGAGCCAGCTGCGCAATCTGGTGACCGGGCCGGTGATCGGTGCCATTCCGAGCGTGAGCCTGTCTGACGCGCAGATCACAGTGGCTGATCTGGTCATAGATGAACCGATGTCATTTTTCAGCGAGGCGATCCGCCGGCTGCGGGCGAATGTTGATATTGGCCTGCGCGGCAAGGGGTTGAACTCCACGGTGATCATGGTCTCTTCGGCCAATTCGAAAGAGGGGAAATCCTCTGCCTCCCTCGCCTTGGCCCGCACCTATGCGGAGGCCGGGAAGTCTGTCTTGTTGATCGACGCGGATCTGCGCAGCCCGGCGCAACATAAACAGATCGGCTATGAGCCGGATGCGGGCTTCATGGAATATCTCCGCAATCCCACGCAAGAGCTCGATCTGGCACGCGGATTTTATGTCGCCGACCCGAAATCCCGGACGGGAATCATCCTTGGGCGCAGCCGGGCGGATGTGCCGACGGATCAATTGCTCCAGAGCGCGGCGTTTTCCGAGCTGCTTGAAAGCGCTCGTCAGTCGATGGATGTGGTGATCATCGACACCCCGCCGGTCCTGCCTGTGGTGGACGCGCGCTACATCGCGCCGCTGGTCGATGCGATCGTGCTGATCGTCAAATACGGCAGCACATCTCAGGGCGATGTCAGAGATACCTTCACGCAGCTCGATGATGTGAAAGAGGAGGGGACGCCGATCCTGACGGTGCTCAATTTCGATGAGACCAAGCTGCGCAAATCTTCCTATTATTCTTACTATAGCTGAGCTGTCGGGAAGAGACTGGCAGACAAAGACCATTACACCCGGTAAATTCAAGCTAAGTCTAGAGCATTGATTTTAGGGGTATAATGGTGCCCAGAAGAGGACTCGAACCTCCACGTCCATACGGACACCAGCACCTGAAGCTGGCGCGTCTACCAATTCCGCCATCTGGGCACAGATGTCGTGAGGACGCGATTTAAAGATAGTCGGAGGGGGTGTCAACGGACATTTTGAAGGTTTTTCATCAAAGCATTGCTCTCTTGTTCATTTCCCCATGAAAAGCTAAACCGGACGCGACAATTTGGCATTGGAGATGCAGATGACGAAACTTGTCACCATCTATGGCGGCGCTGGCTTTGTCGGGCGTTATATCGCTCGTCGCATGGCAAAGGAGGGCTGGCGTGTCCGCGTTGCCGTACGTCGCCCCAACGAATCGCTTCACGTCAAACCCTATGGTGCGGTCGGTCAGGTCGAGCCGGTGTTTTGCAACATTCGCGACGACGCCTCTGTGCGCGCGGCGATGGCGGGGGCTGACGCGGTTGTGAACTGTGTGGGCGTTCTGACCGAGCGCGGCAAGAATTCCTTCGCTGCCGTTCAGGAAGAGGGCGCTGGCCGGATCGCACGGATCGCGGCGGAAGAGGGCATTGGCCAACTCGTTCAGCTGTCCGCTTTGGGCGCCGATGCGAAGTCCGCGTCGAAATATTCCCGCACCAAAGCCGCTGGCGAAGCGAAGGTGCTTGAGGCTTTCCCGAACGCGATCATTCTGCGCCCCTCGGTGATCTTCGGGACGGAAGATCAGTTCTTCAATCGCTTCGGGAAGATGGCGGAGAAGAATGCGGTGCTGCCCCTTGTGGGCGGAAACACCAAATTCCAGCCGGTCTATGTCGATGACGTGGCGCAGGCGGCGGTGAAAGGCGTCCTTGGGGAAGCCGAGCCGGGTATCTACGAGCTGGGCGGGCCAGATGTGGACACGCTCAAAGGTCTTATGGGCGATATGCTCAAGGTCATTCATCGCAACCGTCCGATTGTGAACCTGCCGTTCTGGGTTGGCTCCCTGATGGCGACGGGGTTCTCTGTGCTGCAGGGCGTGACGCTTGGTCTGTTCCACAACGGCGTTCTGACCCGTGATCAGGTCGCGAATCTGAAAGTGGACAATGTCGTATCGGATGATGCGAAAAGCTTTGCGGATCTGGGTATCAAGCCGACGGCGCTTCAGGCGGTGCTGCCTGATTACATGTGGGTGTACCGTGATGGCGGTCAATACAATGAGATGCGCGAAAGCGGAAAGAACCTGCGCGAGATTTAAGGCTCGCTCAAAAGCTGAGAAGAAAGCGCGCCCTTGCGGGGCGCGTTTTTGTTTTAGCTGTAAGAGATGACCAAGAGCACGACGCCGAGGATCACGCGGTAGATCACGTAGGGCGTAAAGCTCACGGATTTCAAAAGTCGCATCATCAGGCTGAGCGCCAGAATGGCTGCACCAAAAGCGAAGACGGCGCCGATCGCGGCGTATTTCAGTATTGTCCAATCGGCCTCGCCCACCACTTCCGCGCCCAGCAAGATGCCCGAGGCGAGGATTGACGGGATCGACATGAGCATGGCGATCTTTGCGGCGTCGTGGCGGGTGTAGCCCATCGCGCGTGCGCCGGTGATGGTGATGCCGGAGCGGGAGGTGCCGGGGATCAGGGCGATGGCTTGCCAGAGACCAAGTTTGACCGCGTCTTTGAAGTTCCAGTCGCTTTCGACTTTGTCCGAGACGCTCTTTTGGTCGAACCAGTACAGCACGAGGCCGAAGATCAACATGGTCCAGCCGATCACGACGGGGGAGCGCATGGCATCCGACAGGCCGGTGACATTCAGGACCAATCCGATGACGATCATCGGGATCGTTGCGACGATCAGAAGGAAGGCAAGTTTGGAGCCGGGGGTGTCGGTTTTGCCGGTCATCAATCGGGGGAGCCCGGCCAGCCCGACTTTCACATCCGACCAGAAATAGAAGATCACCGCGCCGAGCGTTCCGACGTGAACGGCGACGTCAATGGCCTGTCCCTGGTCTTGCGTGTCCATGACGAGCGGGAGGAGAATCAGGTGTCCGGAGGAGGAAATCGGGAGGAACTCGGTGATACCCTGCACGATGGCGACGATGAGAAGATAAAAAAGGCTCATTGGCTTTCCAGTGCGATCATTTTTTCAGTGAGCATAAACTCATTTGAAATCAATAAGAAGTTCGTTAATAGGTAGTATATTATGACCTATTATCGGATGTTCTTCTCGAAGCTTGCATGTGCATTGGTCTCAAAAAAGAAAAATAAGTAAGTAGTTCTGACTTTTCTTTTTCTTGCAGACCCTATAGTGAAGCGCTCACTCTATATAACTATTACCAACCTTCGGAGATGTGGTGTCATGGCGAAAGAGCCGATGCTCAAATTCGTGACCGTAGGCAGGGACATGCCAACAAAGCGGGACGCGGAAGATCGTAAAGACGATTTTCTGGAAATCTACGGCGAGTTTGCGGAAGCAAAGGCCGAGGAGCAGGCATCGCGCTGTTCCCAGTGTGGCGTGCCTTATTGCCACTCCCACTGCCCGCTGCACAACAACATCCCCGATTGGCTGCGTCTCACCGCGACCGGGCGCCTGAAGGAAGCCTATGAGATTTCTCAGGCCACCAACGCCTTCCCGGAAATCTGTGGCCGCATCTGCCCGCAGGACCGTCTCTGCGAAGGCAATTGTGTGATCGAACAATCCGGTCACGGCACGGTGACCATCGGCTCCGTCGAGAAATACATCACCGACACCGCTTGGGAAGAAGGCTGGGTTGAGCTGATCAAACCGGCTGTCGAGCGCGAGGAAAGCGTTGGCATCATCGGCTCCGGTCCGGGTGGTCTGGCCGCTGCCGACCGTTTGCGCCGTGCGGGCCTGAAGGTCACTGTTTATGAGCGTTCTGACCGTGCTGGCGGCTTGATGATGTACGGTATTCCGGGCTTCAAGCTTGAGAAGGACATCGTGCTGCGCCGGGTCAAACAGCTCGAAGAGTCGGGCGTGGAATTCGTGCTCAACTGCAACGTCGGCGAGGACATTTCCTTCGACGCGATCCGTGGCAAACATGATGCCGTGCTGATCGCCACCGGCGTCTATAAATCCCGTGATCTCAAAGGGCCGGGCTCCGGTGCTGCCGGGATCGTGCGCGCTATCGATTATCTCACCGCGTCGAACAAACTCTCCTTTGGCGACGAGGTTGAAGAGTATGAAAGCGGCGAGCTGAATGCGGCTGGCAAGAAAGTCGTCGTGATCGGCGGCGGTGACACGGCGATGGACTGCCTGCGCACCGCGATCCGTCAGGGTGCGACCTCTGTGAAATGTCTCTATCGTCGCGACCGCGCCAACATGCCGGGCTCGCAGCGTGAGACTCAGAACGCAGAGGAAGAAGGTGTCGAATTCGTCTGGCTCTCCGCGCCGAAAGGGTTTGCCGGCGATCCGGTGACCGGTGTGATGGTGCAGAAGATGCGCCTCGGCGCGCCGGATGCGTCCGGTCGTCAGTCTCCCGAAGTGATCGAAGGCGCCGACTATGTCGAAGAGGCCGATCTCGTGATCAAGGCGCTCGGCTTTGAGCCGGAAGACCTGCCGAACCTTTGGGGTGTCGAAGAGCTTGAGACCACCCGTTGGGGCACGGTCATGGCGGACTTCACCACCCACGCGACCAACCTCGAAGGTGTCTACGCCTGTGGCGACATCCAGCGCGGTGCCTCGCTTGTGGTTTGGGCGATCCGAGATGGTCGCGAAGCCGCCGATGCGATGGTCGCCTATCTCGATCAGAGCGCCGCGGTGGCCGCCGAGTGAGATCATAGGGAGCGTCGGCATCCTGTCGGACTTGTGTCGGACACCTGTCGGGCAACATAGCCGCCGCTCCGAAAGGCAAGAGTTCTAAAAGGACAGCAGTCCTGACCCACCAGATGAAGGGTTCATACGATGACGAAATTTGATGCAAGCTGGGCCGCACGCGAAGAGGCCAAACGCCAGTGGATGACGGAGCATTCTCTCTTCCGTGAGGACGACGAGCACTCCTCCTGCGGTGTGGGTCTCGTGGTCTCCGTCGACGGGTCGAAGTCCCGCAAGGTGGTCGAGAACGGCATTTCCGCTCTGAAAGCGATCTGGCACCGTGGTGCTGTGGACGCTGACGGCAAAACCGGCGATGGCGCGGGCATTCACGTTCAGATCCCGCACCACTTCTTCGGCGACCAGATTCGCCGCACCGGCCACGAATCGCGTCACGGCGAACTTCTCGCCGTGGGTCAGGTCTTCCTGCCGCGCACCGATTTCGGCGCTCAGGAAACCTGCCGCACGATCGTGGAAACCGAAGTGCTGCGCATGGGCTACTACATCTACGGCTGGCGCCACGTTCCGGTGAACACCACGGTTCTCGGTGACAAAGCCAACGCGACGCGCCCGGAGATCGAGCAGATCCTTCTGTCGAACTCGAAAGGCGTGGACGAAGAGACGTTCGAGCGCGAGCTGTACGTCATCCGCCGCCGCATCGAGAAAGCGGCGCAGGCGGCTGGCATTCGCGATCTGTACCTGTGTTCGCTGTCTTGCCGTTCGATCATCTACAAAGGCATGATGCTGGCCGAGCAGGTTGCGGAATTCTATCCGGACCTGAAAGACGAGCGTTTCGAATCCGCCTTCGCGATCTATCACCAGCGCTATTCCACCAACACTTTCCCGCAGTGGTGGCTGGCTCAGCCGTTCCGCATGCTGGCGCATAACGGTGAGATCAACACGATCAAAGGCAACACCAACTGGATGAAGTCGCACGAGATCCGCATGGCCTCGTCGACCTTCGGCGACATGGCCGAGGACATCAAACCGATCATCCCGCAAGGCTCCTCCGACTCCGCTGCGCTCGATTCCGTGTTCGAGGTGCTGGTGCGTGCCGGTCGTTCCGCTCCGATGGCGAAAACCATGCTGGTGCCGGAAGCTTGGTCCAAGAATGCCGAGGAACTGCCGCAGGCGTGGCGTGACATGTATTCCTACGTGAACTCCGTGATGGAGCCGTGGGACGGCCCGGCCGCTCTGGCGATGACCGATGGCCGCTGGGTCTGTGCCGGTCTCGACCGGAACGGTCTGCGCCCGATGCGCTATGTCGTGACGGGCGACGGTCTCGTGATCGCGGGGTCCGAAGTGGGCATGGTGCCGACCGATGAGGCGACCGTGGTGGAAAAAGGCGCGCTTGGTCCGGGGCAAATCCTTGCCGTCGATATGGCCGAGGGCAAGCTCTACCATGACACCGAAATCAAGGACCGTCTGGCGAATGCTCAGCCGTTTGGCGAATGGGTTGGCAAGATTGTCGATCTCGAAGCAGAGCTGGCGGGGTTGAATGAAGCGCCGATCTATGAAGGCGCCGAGCTGAAGAAACGTCAGATCGCCGCCGGCTACACGATTGAGGAACTGGAACAGATTCTCGCGCCGATGGCCGAGGATGGCAAAGAGGCGCTGGCCTCGATGGGTGACGATACGCCGTCCGCCGTGCTGTCGGAGAAGTACCGTCCGCTGAGCCACTTCTTCCGTCAGAACTTCTCTCAGGTGACCAACCCGCCGATCGACTCTCTGCGTGAATACCGCGTGATGAGCCTCAAGACGCGCTTCGGCAACCTCAAGAACGTGCTCGATGAGGACAGCTCCCAGACCGAGATTCTCGTGCTGGAAAGCCCCTTCGTCGGCAACGCTCAATTCGAAGCGCTCAAAGGCCATTTCAACGCGCCGATGACCGAGATCGATTGTACCTTCCCGGTGGATGGTGGGCCGAACGCGCTGCGTGAGGGGCTGGATCGTATCCGCGCCGAGGCCGAAGAGGCCGTGCGTTCCGGCGGTGGTCACAT
The DNA here is from genome assembly GCF_054788345.1 of Celeribacter sp. ULVN23_4. Classification (NCBI taxonomy): domain Bacteria; kingdom Pseudomonadati; phylum Pseudomonadota; class Alphaproteobacteria; order Rhodobacterales; family Roseobacteraceae; genus Celeribacter; species Celeribacter sp. ULVN23_4. The sequence goes on from NZ_JBTVYO010000001.1 coordinate 956,972, forward strand.
CATCCTGAGCGACAAGAAGCAGAACGAAGAAAAGATCGCGATGCCGATGATCCTTGCGACCTCGGCTGTGCACAGCTGGCTGACGCGCAAAGGTCTGCGGACCTTCTGTTCGCTGGGTGTGCGTTCCGCTGAATGTATCGACCCGCATTATTTCGCGGTTCTGATCGGCTGCGGCGCGACCATCGTGAACGCTTACCTTGCCGAAGATTCGCTGGCGGATCGGATCGAGCGCGGTCTTCTCGACTGCACCCTGACCGAAGCCGTGGCGCGTTACCGCAAGGCGATTGACGCGGGTCTTCTGAAGATCATGGCGAAGATGGGGATTTCGGTGATTTCCTCCTATCGCGGTGGTTTGAACTTCGAGGCCGTGGGCCTGTCCCGCGCGATGGTGAACGAGTTCTTCCCGGGTATGCACTCGCGGATTTCCGGCATCGGTGTCGGCGGCATCCAGCACAAGCTCGAAGCCGTCCACAAACAGGGCTGGCTTGGCGGGAACACGCTGCCGATCGGCGGGTTCTACAAGGCGCGCAAAACCGGCGAGACCCACGCTTGGGGGGCGCAGTCGATGCACATGCTGCAATCGGCCTGTGATCGCGCGTCCTATGAGATGTGGAAACAGTATTCGGCGAAGATGCAGTCGATGCCGCCGATCCACCTGCGTGACCTTCTGGACCTCAAGCCGCTTGGCAAACCGGTTCCGATCGAAGAAGTCGAATCGATCACCTCGATCCGCAAACGCTTCGTGACGCCGGGCATGTCCCTTGGCGCTCTGTCGCCGGAGGCACACCGCACGCTGTCCATCGCGATGAACCGTATCGGCGCGAAGTCCGATTCGGGCGAAGGTGGCGAATCTCCGGACGATTTCACGCCGGAACCCAATGGCGACAACGCCTCGGCGAAGATCAAACAGGTGGCCTCTGGCCGTTTCGGTGTCACCGCCGAATACCTGCTGCATTGTGAAGAGCTTGAGATCAAAGTCGCTCAGGGTGCGAAACCGGGCGAGGGTGGTCAGCTTCCGGGGATGAAGGTCACGGACCTGATCGCCAAGCTGCGTCACTCGACGAAAGGTGTGACGCTGATCTCGCCGCCGCCGCACCACGACATCTACTCGATCGAAGACCTTGCACAGCTGATCTACGATCTGAAGCAGATCAACCCGAAAGCCAAAGTCACGGTGAAACTCGTGGCCTCTTCCGGCGTCGGCACGATTGCGGCCGGTGTGGCAAAGGCGAAAGCGGATATCATCCTGATCTCCGGTCACAACGGTGGCACGGGCGCGTCTCCGGCGACCTCGATCAAATTCGCGGGTCTGCCGTGGGAGATGGGTCTAACCGAAGCGCACCAAGTGCTCGCCATGAACAACCTGCGGGATCGTGTGACGCTCCGCACGGATGGTGGTCTGCGCACGGGTCGCGACATCGTTATGGCTGCGATGATGGGGGCCGAGGAATACGGCATCGGCACCGCCGCTCTGATCGCGATGGGCTGTATCATGGTGCGTCAGTGTCAGTCGAACACCTGCCCGGTGGGCGTCTGTACCCAAGACGAGCATCTGCGTGAGAAGTTCTCCGGCAATGCCGACAAGGTCGTGAACCTGATCACCTTCTATGCGCAGGAAGTGCGTGAACTGCTCGCGTCTCTGGGCGCACGGTCTCTGGACGAAGTCATCGGCCGGGCCGATCTTCTGACCCAGACTTCGCGTGGCTCTGCACATCTCGACGATCTCGATCTGAACCCGCTTCTGATCTCCGTTGATGGCTCCGATCGGATCGTCTACGACCGCTCCAAGCCGCGCAACGCGGTGCCGGATACGCTGGACGCTCAAATCGTTTCGGATGCGGCACGCTTCCTCAACGATGGTGAGAAGATGCAGCTCTCCTACGCGGTGCAGAACACGCTGCGGACCATCGGGACGCGCACCTCGTCGCATATCGTGTCGAAATTCGGCATGCGCAACAATCTTCAGCCTGACCACCTGACCGTGAAACTCACGGGCTCCGCAGGTCAGTCGCTTGGCGCCTTTGCGGCTCCGGGTCTGAAGATCGAAGTCTCGGGTGACGCGAACGACTATGTGGCGAAAGGCCTGTCTGGCGGCACCGTTGTGGTGCGTCCGCCGATGCACTCGCCGCTCGTGGCCGATCAGAACACGATCATCGGCAACACCGTGCTCTACGGCGCAACCGACGGTTATCTCTTTGCCGCTGGCCGCGCGGGCGAACGCTTCGGCGTCCGGAACTCCGGCGCGACCGTGGTGATCGAGGGCTGTGGCTCCAACGGTTGTGAGTACATGACCGGCGGGATCGCCGTGATCCTTGGCTCCATCGGTGCCAACTTCGGTGCGGGGATGACGGGCGGTATGGCTTATCTCTACGATCCGAAAGGTGAGGCGCTTGATCTGATGAACCTTGAGACCCTCGTGACCTGCCCGGTCACCGTGGACCACTGGGAGAGCCAGCTCAAAGAACTGATCGAACGTCACGCCAAAGAGACGCACTCGATCAAGGCGAAGGAAATTCTCGACCATTGGGACGAGGAGAAAGGCAACTTCCTCCAGGTCTGCCCGAAAGAGATGCTCATTCACCTGCCGGTGCCGCTCACCTTGGAGCAGGGTGCTATCTTGGCCGAGTGATTTCGATCCAAATACAGCAAAAAGCCCCCGAATGTCGGGGGCTTTTTCTTTTTCAGAACCCGCCAAGACTTGACCTAAGCATCGTCCTCATGGTTCCTCACCGACATGGCAAAAACGCGTAAGACGAAGACGAAATCGAGCAAGACGACCGGGTTTTTCCGGCGTTTGAAACGGCGTGTGCTGCGCGGGGTGATGGTCCTTTGTGCGCTCGTCGTGCTTTGGATTCTTGCCTATTCGGTGATCCCCGTGCCCGGTACATTTTACATGCTGGCGGAAAGCGCGCGCCAAGGCGAGGCGGTCGATTACCAATGGACCCCGATGGAGCGCATGTCTCCGGCCCTCGCGCGCTCGGTCGTTGCCGCCGAGGACGCCAATTTCTGCAATCACTGGGGCTTTGATCTGTCGGCGATTCGGTCCGCCATTGAGGAGGGCAGCCGCCGTGGCGCGTCCACGATCAGCCAGCAGACCGTGAAGAATGCCTTCCTTTGGCATGGCCGCAGCTGGCCGCGCAAAGCGCTGGAAGCTCTGCTGACGCCGGTGGTGGAGCTGACTTGGAGCAAACGGCGGATTTTGGAAGTCTACCTCAATATCGCCGAGTTCGACACGGGGGTCTTCGGGGCCGAAGCCGCCGCCCGGCATTACTTTGGGGTCGGACCGGAGGAGCTTACCGATGTGCAGGCGGCGCGCTTGGCGGCGATCCTGCCCGCGCCGAAACCGCGTGATGCGGGCCATCCCGGTCCCTTTGTTCGGCAAAGAGCCGCGCAGATCGTTGATGGGGCGGCCACAATCGCGCGAGATGGGCGCGCATCCTGTTTCGAGGATTGAACTGCCTCTGGGCATGCGGCAAGTAAGAAGAAAACCGCGAGTAGATATCATGATCCGCCTATACCACGTTCCTCTTTCTCCCTTTTGCCGCAAGGTGCGCCTGTGTCTGGCGGAAAAGAAGCTTGAGGTCGAACTTGTCGAGGAGCGCTATTGGGAGCAGGATGCCGATTTCCTGCGCCGCAATCCGGCGGGCAAGGTGCCGGTGCTGAGGATCGACGAGATGCACCTCGCGGAGAGCACGCCGATCTGTGAATATCTAGAAGAGCGCTACCCCACACCCGCGCTGATGCCGAAGGATCCGGAAGGGCGCTATGAGGTGCGGCGTCTGGTGGCCTGGTTCGATGACAAGTTCCACAATGAAGTCACCTCGAAGCTTTTGTACGAGCGGGTGAACCGCAAGCTGATGAAGACCGGCTACCCGGTGGCGGCGAATGTCAAATCCGGCTCGAAAGCGATCAAATATCACCTCGATTACATGGCCTGGCTTTTGGATCGGCGGCGCTGGCTTGCCGGGGATGCGATGACGCTGGCGGATTTCACGGCGGCGGCGCATTTGTCCTCGCTCGATTATATTTCGGACGTGGACTGGAACCGGCATGATGTGGTGAAGGATTGGTACGCCAAGATCAAATCGCGCCCGGCCTTCCGCTCGCTTCTCGCGGACCAGCTGTCGGGCTTCCCGCCGCCGGCGCATTACACCGATCTCGATTTTTGAGTGTGATCCTGGGGGCTGTCTGCCCCCCTTGCCCTTTGGGCAATTCCCCCCGAGGATATTTCCGGACAAAAGAAAGGGCTTCGTTTGGCCGGGTTGGATAAGGAAACCGTGCGCGCGCGGGCTTTGGAGGAAGGCTTCTCCAAGGCCGGGTTCGGCCGTCCGGACATCCCTGAAGCGATGGCGCGTCTAAAGGCTTTCGTGGCCGAAGGGCGGCATGGGCAGATGGGTTGGATGGAAGAGCGCATGCATTGGCGGGGCGATCCCGGTGCGCTCTGGCCCGAGGCGAAATCGGTGATCATGTTGGCGGAGGCCTATACGCCGGACGATGATCCGATGGAGGCCATAAACAGACCCGAATCCGGCGCGATTTCTGTCTATGCTCGCAATCGGGACTACCATGACATCGTCAAAAAGCGGCTCAAACGGTTTGGGCGCTGGCTGATCGAACAGGCGGGTGAGGGGACGGAGATCAAGGTCTTCGTCGATACCGCGCCTGTGATGGAAAAGCCTTTGGCGGCGAAAGCCGGGCTTGGCTGGCAGGGCAAACACACCAACCTTCTGTCGCGCGATCTGGGCAATTGGTTCTTTCTCGGGGCGATCTTTACGACCCATGATTTCGACCCTGATCCAGCGGAAAATGAGCATTGCGGCTCGTGTCGGTCTTGTCTTGATGCCTGTCCGACGGGGGCGTTTCCGGCACCGTTCCAGATCGATGCGCGGCGCTGCATTTCCTATCTGACGATCGAACACCACGGCCCGGTGGAGGAAGAGCTGCGCGCCCGGATGGGGAACCGCATTTACGGGTGCGACGATTGTCTGGCGGCCTGTCCTTGGAACAAATTCGCGGTGGAAGCGACAGAGCTGCGCTTTGCGGCGCGGGAGGATCTGATTTCGCCGCCATTGGCCGAGCTGGCGCGGTTGGACGATGCGGGCTTCCGGGAAAAGTTTTCCGGTTCCCCGATCAAGCGGATCGGGCGGGACCGGTTCGTGCGCAATGTGCTCTATGCGATTGGCAATTCCGGCTCTGCTGAACTTCGGGACGTGGCGGCCGGGCTGTGCGAGGATGCCGACCCCACCGTGCGAGACGCGGCCCGATGGGCAGTTGCGCGACTCCGATCGGAATGAGACACAGGGGAAAGCCCACCAGTCAGGAGAGAAGCCATGCAGCCGTTTCGCGGCATCGGTCTCAAGGTCGCATCTGTGATCTGTTTCGTCATTATGGCGTCTTTTGTCAAAGCCGCGAGTGCAGAGGTTCCGGCGGGTGAAGCGGTGTTCTTCCGTTCCTTCTTTGCGTTGCCGATCATCTTCATCTGGCTGGCAAAGCGCGGGGAATTCCGGGGGGGGCTTCGGGTTAAATCGCCGATGGGCCATATGTGGCGAGGTCTGATTGGGGCGAGCGCGATGATCCTGAACTTTTCGGCGCTGGCGCTCTTGCCGCTGCCGGAGGCAACGGTGATCGGCTATGCCTCTCCGCTTCTGCTGGTGATCTTTGCGGCCATGTTTGCGGGTGAGGACGTGAGGCTTTTCCGGTTTTCGGCTGTCCTCGCCGGGCTCTTGGGGGTGACGATTGTGCTTGCGCCGCGCATGACGGTGCTCAACGGCATCCCCGACCCGAAAGAGCAGCTTGGGGCGACCATGGCGCTCGGCGGGGCGTGTTTGGCGGCGATTGTGCAGCTCCATGTGAGGAACATGGTGCGCACGGAAAGCACGACCTCGATTGTTTTCTGGTTCTCCATGTCCTGTACTGTTGCGGGCCTCGGTACGATCTTTTTCACGCCATGGGTCATGCCAAGCGGCATGGTCTTGGTCTATCTGATTCTCGGCGGGCTGATCGGTGGTGTGGCGCAGGTTTTCCTGACCTCTTGCTACCGCTATGCCGATGCCTCGCTTTTGGCGCCTTTCGAATATGCGTCGATGCTTGTGGCGCTGATGATCGGCTATGTGTTCTTCGACGAGGTGCCGACGGGGGCGATGCTGCTTGGCGCGTTCATCGTGATTGCGGCAGGTATTGTGATCATCCTGCGGGAACGCGCGCTTGGGGTTAGTGCCGCGAAGCGGAAGAAAGCGGACGCGCTTTAAACCTCCAAGCTTCACTCCATGACATGACGCCAAAAGCCGCTGCGCTCGTTTTGGGCGCGGCGTTCCTGTTCCTTGGCGGCGGCTTTGCGTTGGGTCACCACCATGCGTTCCGCTTCCGTGGCGGCCAGAACGCCGTCGGCGGCGCGGGTGATGGGGAAGGGGCCGATCTGGCTCTCTCCGACGAGATAGGTCACGTTGACCTTGTCGCTGCCGGGGATGGTCCGGAATTTGACCTGAACCTCGGTCTCCATGCGGGCGAAGGCGGTTTCCAGCGCGGTTTTGTATTGCTCTCGGGTCGAAGTTGCCCGCGCCTCAGCGCCGATGTCGACGACGGCGATGATCAGACTTTTGTTGTCGATCTGACCGGCCGCGGTCAGCCGTTTGACGGTGATGCCAAGCGGGCGCAGGGACGGGTTTTTCGTGATGAAATAGGCGCTCAGGGCCAGAACGGCGGGCGTGACCGTGAACATCGTAATGAGAGTGATGACAATAGTGTCTTTTTTCGAAACCACGAAAGCCTCCTGCCAAACTGACGGGGTCAGTCTGGCAGAAAGCTCTTAGTTCAAGGTTAAGAGATGCGCGATCAGCTGCGGACCAGTTTCTCATAGGCTTCGGCGGTCTCGCGGGTGAGGGCACCGACTTCAAACGTATAGTCACCGATCTGGCCCACGGGGGTCACTTCGGCGGCGGTGCCGGTGAGGAAGCATTGCTCGAAATCGGCAAGCTCTTCGGGCTGGATGCGGCGCTCATGCACCGTGACGCCCTTGTCTTTGAGCATGGCGATCACCGTCTGGCGGGTGATGCCGTTGAGGATCGCATCGGGGATCGGGGTGTGCACTTCACCGTCTTTCACGAAGAAGATGTTCGCGCCGGTCGCCTCGGCCACATAACCGCGATAATCCATGAACAGAGCATCGGAACAGCCCTTTGCCTCGGCAGCATGTTTCGACATGGTGCAGATCATGTAGAGGCCAGCGGCTTTCGCGGCGGTCGGGATGGTTTCCGGGGAGGGGCGTTTCCATTTCGCGATGTCGAGCTTGGCGCCCTTCATTTTCGCGTCACCGTAATAGGCACCCCATTCCCAAGCGGCGACGGCCATGCGCACGGGGTTCTTGTTGGCGGCGACACCCATGTCTTCGCCAGCCCCACGCCACGCGAGCACACGCACATAGGCGTTGTCCCAGCCATTGGCTTTGAGCACATCGTATTTCGCCTTTTCGATCTCTTCGACCGTATAGGGGATCGGCATGTCGAGCGCTTTGCCGGATGCCAGAAGACGTTCGGAATGTTCGACGGATTTGAAGATTTTACCGTTGTAGCAACGTTCGCCCTCGAAAACGGAGGAGGCGTAGTGCATGGCGTGGGTGAGAATATGGACCTTCGCGTCGCGCCAGTCGACGAGCTTGCCGTCCATCCAGATATAGCCGTCGCGGTCTTCGTAGCTGCCAGCCATGGGGCTCTCCTTCTTCTCCCATCTTTCATGAAGTTGCGCTTTTGCGCGACAAATGGGACGATTGTTGCGTGAAATCCCGGTTTCGCTATCAATTCAATCTTGGAATGTCAACAACACTGACTTAAAGTGAGTGCAATTTACGCAGAAGTGGAATGAGGCAGGATATGGCAGACGGCAAGGCTGGCGGAACCAAGAGTGGGGAAGCGCTGCTTTTTCTGACGGACGAGCAACTGCGCAAAGGCATCGAGGCGATGTTTTTTGCCTATCGTGGGTTTACCGCTGATCCGGACCGCATTCTCGAAAAACACGGCTACGGCCGGGCGCACCACCGGGCGCTGCATTTCATCGCGCGCGCGCCGGGCACCAATGTGAACAATCTTCTGGGCATTCTCGGCGTGACCAAACAATCGCTCAACCGCGTGCTGCGGTCGCTGATCGAAGATGGTCTGGTGGAGAGCCGGGTTGGGGTGAAGGACAAGCGCGAGCGTCATCTCTATTTGACGGAGACGGGTAAAGTGCTTGAAGGTGAGATCGCCGAGGTGCAGCGCGCCCGGATGCGGGCGGCGTATCGGGAAGCGGGGCACGAGGCCGTGTCGGGCTTCCGGCAGGTGCTTGAGGCGATGATGGACCCGGATCAGACGGCGTTCTTTAACGCGTTGTCCGGGAAGGAGGACTGAGTTGGGCGGGGAAATTCACCTTCTGATCGTTGATGACGATGAGCGGATCAGGGGGCTGTTGCAGAAATTTCTGATCCGGCACGGGTTTTGTGTGACCGCAGCCCGCGATGCAGCTCATGCGCGCCGGCTTCTGGCGGGGTTGGAATTCGATCTCATCGTGCTGGATGTGATGATGCCGGGCGAAGATGGGATCACCCTGACCCGCGATCTGCGCAAGACCATGTCCACGCCGATCATGCTTTTGACCGCGAAGGGCGAGACGGAGGATCGGATCGCCGGGCTTGAGGCCGGGGCGGATGATTACCTGCCGAAACCTTTCGAGCCGAAGGAGTTTTTGCTGCGGATCAACGCGGTGCTGCGCCGGATGCCGCAGATTGAGGAGACGGAATCCGGGCCGAAATATCTGCATCTCGGACGGTTCCGTTACGATGTCGAGCGCGGCGAGCTTTGGGAAGGCGATCAGATCGTGCGCCTGACCGGCACCGAAGCGCAGCTCATGAAGATCTTCGTGTCCTCCGCCGGGGAGCCGGTGACACGCAGTGAGTTGGTCGAGCGTCTGGGCCGGGATGGCGATCAGGCACAGGAACGTGCTGTGGATGTCCAGATCACCCGCCTGCGCCGCAAGCTCGAAGACGACCCGCGCCAGCCGCGTTACCTGCAAACCGTGCGGGGCGCGGGTTATATGCTGACACCGGAGTAATCCGGCAAAGTCAAACTGGCCTTTCCCGCAGGTTTTCCTATATGCAGAGAACAAAGCATTTTGGAGAGTCAGATGAGCGATACGCCGGTCAGCGAAATGTCCTTTGAAACCGCCATGGCGGAACTCAACGAGGTTGTCAGCAAGCTCGAACGCGGCGATGTGGCGCTTGAGGACAGCATCGCGCTTTATGAACGCGGCGCATTGCTCAAGGCGCATTGCGAGGCCAAGCTCAAGGACGCTGAAGAGAAGGTCGAAAAGATCACTGTCGGCCCCGATGGTCAGGCCAAGGGCGTGAGCAAGGCCGAAGGTGTCTGATGCAAGACGGATTGGCTCGTTGCAAAGCGGCGGTTTGCGCCTGTTTTGACACTGTTCTGGCCCCGCTCGGCACCATGCCGGTGGAAGAGGGCATGCGTTATGCGCTGGGCGGCGGCAAGCATCTGCGCGCCTTTCTGGTGATGGAGGGCGCGGCCCTTCACGGCATTCCCGAAGCGCAATCTGTCTGGGCCGCTGCTGCGATCGAGGCGCTGCATGCTTATAGCCTTGTGCATGACGATCTGCCCTGCATGGATGACGACGACCTGCGCCGGGGCCAGCCGACCGTGCACAAGCGTTGGGATGAGGCGACGGCCGTGCTCGTGGGCGATGCGCTTCAGACCCTTGCTTTCGAACTTCTGACACGTCCCGAATTGGGCGTTTCCGGCCAGATTAGGGTCGAATTGATCGCCTCTCTTGCCAAATCCTCCGGGGTGCGCGGCATGGTTTTGGGGCAGGCGCAGGACATCGCCGCCGAGACCTCCGAGACGCCGCTGACGCTTGAGGAAATCACCGAGCTGCAGGGCAACAAGACCGGTGCGCTGATCGAATGGTCCGCACGTGCGGGCGCGATCCTTGCGGGGGCCGATCCGGTGCCGCTTGGGGATTATGCCAAGGCTCTGGGGCTCGCCTTCCAAATCCAAGATGACATCCTCGATGTCGAAGGCGATGTAGAGAAGACCGGCAAGGCCGTGGGCAAGGATGCGGATGCGGGCAAAGCCACGTTCGTGTCGCTGCTCGGCCTTGACGCTGCGAAGGCGCGGGCCGAGGCGCTGGTCGATGAGGCCTGTGCGGCATTGAGCCCCTATGGAACACGGGCCGAACCCTTGCGAGACGTGGCCCGTTTCGTTATTTCGCGGGAAACCTGAGAAAGCGAGACGCCATGTCCGACCGTCCAGCCACCCCGACCCTTGATCGCGTCAATGTCCCCGCCGATATGAAGGCGCTGTCGGATGTTGAGCTCAAGCGTCTTGCCACGGAATTGCGCCAAGAGGTGATTTCCGCCGTTTCCGAGACGGGTGGGCACCTTGGGGCCGGGCTTGGTGTGGTGGAACTGACGGTCGCTCTCCACGCCGTGTTTGACACACCGAAAGATCGTTTGATCTGGGATGTGTCGCACCAAAGCTATCCGCATAAAATCCTGACCGGTCGCCGGGACCGGATGCGCACTTTGCGTCAGGAAAAGGGCCTTTCCGGTTTCACCAAACGCTCGGAAAGCCCTTATGACCCCTTTGGGGCGGGCCACAGCTCCACCTCGATCTCCGCCGCGCTGGGCTTTGCTGTGGCGCGCGATCTTGGCGGCGCTCCGGATTACGGTCTGGGCGATGCGATTGCGGTGATCGGGGACGGGTCGATGTCCGCCGGTATGGCCTTCGAGGCGATGAACAACGCGGGCCATTTGGGCAAGCGTCTGATCGTCATCTTGAACGACAATGAAATGTCCATCGCGCCGCCGACCGGTGCGCTGTCTTCTTATCTCACGCGTCTTTATGCCGGAGCGCCGTTCCAAGAGCTGAAAGCGGCCGCAAAGGGCGCGGTGTCGCTTTTGCCGCATCCGTTCCAGGAAGGGGCGAAGCGCGCCAAGGAAATGCTCAAGGGCATGACCGTGGGGGGCACGCTGTTTGAAGAGCTTGGTTTCTCCTATGTTGGTCCTGTTGACGGGCATGATATGGACCAGCTTTTGAGCGTGCTGCGGACTGTCAAAACGCGCGCCACCGGGCCGATCCTGATCCATGCGATCACGCAGAAGGGCAAAGGCTATGCCCCCGCTGAGAGCCGGGCCGACAAGGGCCACGCGACGGCGAAATTCAATGTGCAGACCGGTGAGCAGACAAAGGCGAAATCCAACGCGCCGTCCTATACCAAGGTGTTCGCCGAAGCGCTCATTCAAGAGGGTGAGCAGGACGACAAGATCGTCGCTGTGACCGCCGCCATGCCGGATGGCACGGGGCTGGACCTGTTCGCCGAACGCTTCCCGACCCGCTGTTTCGACGTGGGGATTGCGGAGCAACATGGCGTGACCTTCTCCGCCGGTCTCGCCGCGGGCGGGATGAAGCCGTTCTGTGCGATGTATTCGACCTTCCTTCAGCGCGGGTATGATCAGGTTGTGCATGACGTGGCGATCCAACGCCTTCCCGTGCGCTTTGCCATCGACCGCGCCGGGCTTGTCGGCGCTGATGGGGCGACTCACGCGGGCGCGTTCGATATCTCGTTTATGGCGAACCTGCCGGGCATGGTTGTGATGGCCGCCGCCGATGAAGCCGAGCTTAAACACATGGTCGCGACCGCTGCCGCTCATAACGAGGGGCCGATTGCCTTCCGTTATCCGCGCGGAGAGGGCGTTGGCGTGCAGATGCCCGAACGCGGCGAAGTGCTGGAGATCGGCAAGGGCCGGATCATGCGCGAAGGCACGCGGGTGGCGCTTTTGTCTTTTGGCACGCGTCTCGAACCGGCCTTGAAAGCCGCCGAGAACCTCGCGGCGAAGGGCATTTCCTGCACCGTGGCGGATGCGCGTTTCGCCAAGCCTCTGGATCACGATTTGATCCGCGATCTAGCCGCGAACCACGAAGCGCTGATCACGCTCGAAGAGGGCTCTGTCGGTGGATTCGGCTCGCATGTGGCGGATTTCCTCGCCAATGAGGGCGTTTTTGACCAAGGCCTGAAATTCCGCTCCATGACCCTGCCGGATACGTTCATCGATCACGCGAGCCCCGCGTCCATGTATGCGACCGCCGGGCTGAATACGCCGGATATCGAAGCCAAGGTGCTGTCCGTTCTGGGCGTGACAGACATTGCGAGCAAACGCGCCTGATTGCGGTTTTCGCATGACGGGTTTGCTGTTAGCGCTGTAGCCCCTGTGTTGATCCTATTGGATGAATAGTCCAAGGATTGAGTTTCGCACAGACTTCCAATTTAGGATCCAAAATGGCCGTTGTTTCCACTGCCTCCCCCGGCACCCGTCCGGGCATTGTTCTTTTCGCGCTTGCCATGGGGGGCTTTGCGATCGGGACGGCAGAATTCGCGACCATGTCGCTTTTGCCTTACATTGCAAACGGGTTGGAGATCGGCGAGGCCAAGGCCAGCCATCTCGTGTCCGCCTACGCGCTTGGCGTTGTGGCAGGGGCGCCGTTGATCGCCATTGCCGCGGCGCGGATCGAGCGGCGGCGGTTGTTGATCGGTCTTATGATGATGTTCTGTGTCACCCATATCATTTCTGCTGTTGCGCCGACCTATGCGCTGATGTGGGTGGCGCGCTTTCTGAGCGGGATGCCGCATGGCGCTTATTTCGGAGTTGCAGCTCTGCTCGCGGCCTCACTCGCCGGACCGGGCCAACGCGGTAAGGCGGTGGCGAAGCTGATGCTTGGGCTGACCATTGCGACCGTGATCGGTGTGCCGATGGCGAACGTCCTCGGCCAGACCGTGGGCTGGCGTTGGGCTTTTGCGCTGGTCGGAGCTCTGGCGGCGCTGACAGCGATTTTGATTACGATCTTCGCGCCGAAGTCGGAAAGTGGCTCTGGCTCGCATGCGCTGCGTGAACTTGGCGCGCTGCGCAATCGTCAGGTGCTTTTGACCTTGCTGAGCGGGTCCATTGGCTTTGGGGGCTTCTTTGCCTTCTATACCTATATGACCTCCAGCCTGTTGGAGGTGACGCAGGTGCGCGAAAGCACCGTGCCCTATTTCTTGATGTTGATCGGGGTTGGCATGACGCTCGGCACGCTGATCGCCGGTTGGGCTGCGGACAAAGCGCTGAATTTGGCTGTGTTCGTGACGCTTTTCGTCAATATCGCACTGTTCATGATCTACCCGCTTGTCGCAGGACAGCAGGCCCCGATGATCGCAATCGTGCTGTCCATTGGCCTCGCAAATGGCTTGCCGATCATGTTGCAGACCCGTCTGATGGATGTGGCGCGTGATGCGCAGGCGCTGGCCGCTGCGCTCCACCATGCGGCGTTCAACGTCGCCAATGCGCTCGGGCCGTTCATTGCGTCGATCTTCATCGCAAAGGGCTACGGGTTTACCTCCTCCGGCTACGTCGGGGCGGCGCTCACCCTTGGCGGGGTGATCCTCTATGCGATCACGCTTTGGGACTATCGGCGGAACTGGCGTTACTGACCTTCGGCCAGCAGCGCTTTGAGGCCGGATTTGTAGTCAGGATAGATCAGCTTCACGCCAAGTTCCTGTTTCATCCGGTCGTTCCGCACCTTTTTGCTTTCGGCATAAAAGCTGCGCGCCATGGGCGTCATTTCTGCCGTCTCGAAGTCTTCTTCGGGCGGCAAGGGCAGTCCGAGAAGATCGGCGGCATAGCCGATCACCTCTTGCGGTGGGACAGCGAGATCGTCGCAAACATTATAAATTCCGCTGGATTCGGGTCTATTTATCGAGGCTTCAACCACCTGTGCGATGTCTTCGACATGGATGCGGGAGAAGACCTGTCCCGGTTTGACGATCCTCCGCGCGGTGCCTGACCGCACCTTGGCAAAGGGGCCACGCCCCGGCCCGTAGATGCCCGCGAGGCGAAAGATCGACAGGTTGAGACCCAAGTCCTGCGCAATCTCCTGCCATGCGGCTTCGGCCTTCATCCGCGCGATGCCGCGTTTGGTGGCGGGGGTGAGCGGCGTGTCCTCATCGACCCAGCCGCCGACATGATCGCCATAGACGCCTGTGGTGGAGAGATAGCCGACCCATTTCAGGTTCGGCGCCGCTTGGATCAGCTCGTCGCGAAAACTGCGCAGGAAAGGATCGCCCTCCGCATCCGGACCCGCTGAGATCAGGAGATGGGTTGCGCCGCCAAGGGCGGGGGGCAGGTCATCTTTTCCAAGCAGAACGGGCGTCACGCCGGTTTTGTCAAATTCCCGTGCCTTTTCGGCGTTACGGGTGGTGCCAACGACCTCCCAGCCTTTCGGTAGGAGGCGGCGGGCCAGCGCTTGAGCGCTATAGCCATGGCCAAAGGAAAACAGCCTGTATCCTGTCATGTCTTACTCCTGCCCGCCGGGCTCTTGCGTCCGTGCCGGACATGGTCTCAACTGACACAAACGGCTCGCGTCCGAAAGGCCGTGCGCCGAGTGCTGATAAAAGGAATATAAGAATGGACAGCCGTTTGACGAGCCTGATGCTTGAAACCCCGCCGGAACAGGACGCTCGGAGTTTTTCCGACCCGGCGGCTGCGGTCAGCTATCTTGAAGAGCTCTATACGGAAGCCTGCACCTTCCTCGCCGAGAAATTCTCCATGATTGCACAAGGGGGCAAACCCACGGCGCGCTATCGGGCCTATTACCCGGAGATTCGCGTGGTCACGACGTCGCACGCCACGATGGACAGTCGCTTGTCCTTTGGCCATGTGGCCGGGCCGGGGGAGTATTCGACGACGATCACGCGGCCGGACCTGTTTCGCAATTACCTCAAGCAACAGATCACCCAGATCGTGCGCAACCACGGGGTGCAGGTGCAGATCGGGATTTCGGAAACCCCGATGCCGGTGCATTTCGCGGTGGCCAATGACGAAAACATCACGGTGCCACAGGAGGGCGCGATGGCCTTTCCGCTGCGCGACGTGTTCGACGTGCCCGATCTGAGCACGACCCATGATGATATCGTGAATGGCTTTGGCTATCTGCATGGGGACGGCTCCTCGGCCCTGGCCCCGTTCACGGCGCAGCGGATCGATTATTCGCTGGCCCGCCTGTCGCATTACACCGCGACAGACGCCTGTCATTTCCAGAACCATGTGTTGTTCACCAACTACCAGTTCTATGTCTCTGAGTTCGAGGCCTATGCCCGCAAGATGCTGGCCGACCCAGACAGCGGGTATACGAGCTTCGTGTCCACCGGGAATGTCGAGATCACCGACGTAGATACGGTCATCCCGCCCACCGCGAAGACACCGCAGATGCCGACCTATCACCTCAAACGCGCCGATGGGGCGGGGATCACTTTGGTCAATATCGGGGTGGGGCCGTCGAACGCGAAAACCGCGACGGATCACATCGCGGTGCTGCGCCCGCATGCCTGGATCATGGTCGGGCATTGCGCTGGCCTGCGCAATTCCCAGCGGCTCGGCGATTTCGTTCTGGCGCATGCTTACCTGCGCGAAGATCACGTGCTGGATGACGATCTGCCGGTCTGGGTGCCGATCCCGGCACTGGCGGAGATTCAAACCTCGCTCGAAGATGCGGTGGAGCAGGTCACCGAACTTGAAGGCTATGAGCTTAAACGGATCATGCGGACGGGGACGGTGGCGACCATCGACAACCGCAACTGGGAGCTTCGGGACCAATCCGGCCCGGTGCAGCGGCTCAGCCAATCGCGGGCCATCGGCCTCGACATGGAAAGCGCCACCATCGCGGCGAACGGCTTCCGGTTCCGAGTGCCTTATGGGACGCTTTTGTGCGTGTCCGACAAGCCGCTTCATGGGGAGTTGAAATTGCCGGGGATGGCCTCGGAGTTCTATAAATCGCAGGTGTCGCGGCATTTGCTGATCGGGATCCGGGCGATGGAACTGCTGCGCGAAATGCCGATTGAACGCATCCATAGCCGGAAATTGCGCTCCTTTGAGGAGACAGCCTTCCTCTGATTCAGTCTTTTTCGACCAAAATGCGCGAAAAACCCCAGTATAGTTACACTAGCCGTTGTACGCCCCCGCAATATTCGCTTAGAAATGCGCAATAACCCCCTAATCCAAGGGGGGCGTACGAGGAGTATACAGACAATGACGAAGCCGATGACCAAGACCCAGCTGGTGGCTGCTCTGGCCGAAGAAATGGGCACCGACAAGAAATCCGCGGCGACCGCTCTGGAAGCGATCACCGGGATCATCACCAAGGAAGTTTCCGCTGGTGGTGCCGTGACCCTGCCGGGCGTTGGCAAAATCTACTGCCGTGAACGTCCGGAGCGTATGGTCCGCAACCCGCAGACCGGCGACCAGATGAAGAAAGAAGCCGACAAGGTCGTGAAAATGACCATCGCCAAAGCGCTGAAAGACAGCGTGAACGGCTGAACCGGCTTTCAGGTTTCGGAAAAAGGGTCGCTTTTGCGGCCCTTTTTTCATGTTTGAAGAATGGTTTCAGACCACGAGAAACAGCACGATGTTGAGTGTGCTGAACGCCCCCAGCGTGTTGATCAGGAGGAGAGAGACGTCAGCGCGCCGCGCCCGACTTCTTGCGGGCCTAAAGCGTTTCTACTTAAACCTGAATCAGGGTTTGAGCAGAAACGCGGAGCAACGTCCAAGCGGAGCGGGCGTTTCGACTTTATGTGATAGATCAAGTTAAAGTCGAAACGCTTTAGGGCGGCGATGGCCATGGTCGGAAGCACGCCTTTGGTCACTGTCACGTATCCGATGGCGACCATGGCTAAGATCGGAAAGATGATTCCGAAAATGGTGAGGACGTCAGCCAATTTTACCGCGAAGCCCGTCGCCGATTTGCCCACGATGCAGCAGCAGGTGATCGAGCAGGACACAGGCCATCATGGCCTCGCCCACGGGAACGGCGCGGATGCCGACACAGGGATCATGGCGGCCTTTGGTGATCAGGTCGGTATCTTCACCGGCTTTCGTGACGGTTTTGCGCGGGGTGAGGATCGAAGAGGTCGGTTTCACGGCGAAACGCACGACCACATCCTGCCCGGTGGAAATCCCGCCAAGGATGCCACCGGCATGGTTCGAGCCGTATTCGGGTCCATTTGGCCCCATCCGCATCTCGTCGGCATTCTCTTCGCCGGTGAGGCAGGCCGCGTTCATGCCCTCGCCGATCTCAACGCCTTTCACGGCGTTGATCGACATCATCGCAGCGGCCAAATCAGTGTCTAACTTGGCGTAAATCGGTGCACCAAGCCCGGCGGGCAGGCCTTTGGCGACCACTTCCACCACGGCGCCGACCGAAGAGCCATTCTTGCGAATGTCTCCGAGATAGTCGGCCCATTTGTCAGCGGTCTCTGCCGAGGGCACCCAGAACGGGTTGTTGTCGATCTCCGCCATATCGCGCGGACCTTCGATGCCGTGCGGGCCGATCTGGGTCATGTAACCTTTGATCTCCAGACCCGGCACCAAATCGGCCAGAACCGCGCGGGCAATGCCGCCCGCCGCGACCCGTGCCGCTGTTTCCCGCGCAGAAGAACGTCCGCCACCACGATAATCACGGATGCCGTATTTCTGGTAATAGGTGATATCGGCGTGTCCGGGGCGGAACGCCTGCGCGATCTCGCCGTAATCTTTCGAGCGTTGATCCGTGTTGCGGATCATCAGCTGGATCGGTGTGCCGGTGGTCTTGCCCTCGAACACGCCAGACAGAATTTCCACCTGATCCGGCTCGCGCCGCTGGGTGGTGAATTTCGATGTGCCCGGCTTGCGCTTGTCGAGCCAGACCTGAAGCATGTCTTCATTGATTTCGATGCCCGGCGGACAGCCGTCCACGGTCGCGCCAAGAGCGGGCCCGTGGCTTTCGCCCCAGGTCGTGAAACGGAACAGATGTCCAAAGGTGTTCATGCTCATGTGCGGCGTCTCCTTAGATCGCATTGAGGTTTAACGCCTTCGGAGAGGTTCGAAAAGAGCGGGTCTTGTGTCTTTCTGAATTCACGCTAAGTTGGGCGCCACCTCGGGGTGCCCGTGCTTGTCACGGCTGAGATGCGACAGCGAACCCGTTGAACCTGAACCGGCTAACACCGGCGGAGGGAAGGTATCAGCGCTCAGAGCTGCCCTTTTTCTTCGCCCATATTGTATGGAGCGAACCATGAAACATGGTCTGACCCTTGCGGCAATCCTTGCCGCATCCGCTGCTTCGGCAGAGCCATTCACCATCTATGCCCCCGATTATTTCGCTTCTGAATGGGGGCCGGGCCCTGCGATCAAAGAGGCTTTCGAGGCGGAATGTGAGTGCGAGATTGAATATGTCACCGGCGATCTGCTGCCCCGGCTGATGCTTGAGGGGGAGCGGACCAAGGCGGATGTCGCCATCGGTTTCAATTCCGACGTGACCAAGAAGGCACGCGAAACCGGGCTTTTTGCGCCTCATGGGCTGGATTTGTCTCCTTTGACCCTGCCGATCGACTGGACGGATGACACGTTCCTGCCGTTCAACTGGTCCTACACGGCCTTCATCTATGACAACACGAAGATCGAGAACCCGCCGCAGTCCTTTCATGAGCTGGTGAACTCCGACGAGGATTGGAGCATCGCCATTCAAGACCCGCGCACCTCGATCTCGGGTCTCGCGCTGGTGCTTTGGGGCAAGGAAGTCTTTGGGGATGACGCGCCAGAAGCATGGGCCAAGCTCGCGCCGAAAGTCACCACCGTGACCAAGGGTTGGTCGGAGGCGTATGGTCTCTTCACCGATGGCGAAGTGGACATGGTTCTGTCCTACACGACCTCGCCCGCCTATCACATCATCGCTGAAGACGATGACACGAAATCGGCGGCGCTGTTCGATGAGGGCCACTATTTCATGGTCGAATCCGCCGCAAAACTGAAAACCACGGATCAGCCGGAGCTCGCAGACGAATTCATGGCCTTCATCCTGTCGCCGACCTTCCAAAATATCATTCCGACCGCAAACTGGTCCTATCCGGCGGCCCTGCCGAAAGATCAGTGGCCGGAGGTCATGGCCGATCTGAACTATCCGGAAAAGGCGATTTTCCTGAACGAGGACGAGGCCGACGCGCTTCGTGATGAGGCCATCGCCGAATGGCGCACCGCGTTTTCTCAATAACGCTCTGGCCGGGGCTCATTGCGGCGGCTTTGGTCGCAGCGTTGAGCTTTGGCACATTGGGGGCCGTCGCGGTCCGGGCGGAGAGTTTCTCCGCCCTGTCCCATTTCGACTGGCTCGCGGTGCGGTTCACCGTCGTGCAGGCGCTCCTGTCCGCGCTGCTCTCCGTGCTCTTCGCCATTCCCGCCGCCCGCGCCCTTGCGCGCCGCAGCTTTCCGGGGCGGGGGCTTTTGATCACGCTTCTGGGTGCGCCTTTTATCCTCCCGACCATTGTGGCGATCCTTGGCCTCACGGCTGTGTTCGGCAAGTCGGGTTTCGTCTCTATTATGCTGATTTGGGCTGGATTAGAGCCTATTTCGATCTACGGCTTTCACGGTGTCGTGCTGGCCCATGTGTTCTTCAACCTGCCTTTGGCGACCCGACTTTTGTTGCAAGGTTGGGGCGCGATTCCGGCGGAGCGGTTTCGCTTGGCGAGCTCTTTGCACTTCGCCCCCAAGGATGTGTTTCGCCATATCGAAGCACCGATGCTGCGCGAGATTATCCCCGGTGCTTTCACGGTGATCTTTCTGATCTGCACCACCTCCTTCGCGGTGGCCCTGACATTTGGCGGCGGACCGAAAGCGACCACGGTGGAGCTCGCGATATACGAGGCGTTTCGCTACGATTTCAACCTTGGCAAAGCCTCGCTTCTTGCGCTTATCCAAGTGCTGATCTGCGCGCTGGCCGTCGCCGCCTCGCTCAAGTTTCGCGTGCCGCAAATGGGCTCGGGGGGGCTGAATCGTGTCGTTCAGCGCTTTGATGCGCGAACTCTGCCGGCCCGTACCCTCGATCTCTTTTGGATCCTTGTCGTCAGTCTGTTCCTCTTGGCCCCGCTTCTGGCCATCGCTCTGCGCGGGGCGGCGGGGATTACTGATCTGCCTGCCTCGGTCTGGCAAGCAGCGCTGCGGTCGCTGATCACTGCGCTTGGCTCTGCCGCTCTGGCGATCCTCATGTCGCTCGCGCTGGCACTCTCCGCGCTGCGCTGGCGGGGGCTGGAGATCATCGGCATGTCCTCCATCGCCGCCTCTCCGCTGGTGATGGGGACGGGGCTTTATATCGTGCTTTTTGCCTTGACCGATCCCGCCGACTGGGCTTTGCCGATCACAGCTTTGGTCAATGCGGTGATGTCGATGCCCTTCATCTTGCGCGCCTTGGGGCCCGCGCTGGCGGGGGCCGAGCGAGACTATGGGCGATTGTCCAATAGTCTTGGAATGACCGGATTGAGCCGGATTAGGCTCGTATTCCTCCCGCGTTTGCGCGTGGCAATGGGGTTTTCTGCCGGTCTCGCCGCGGCTCTCTCGATGGGCGATCTGGGGGTGATCACCTTGTTCGCGCGTCCGGATGCCGCCACATTGCCGTTGCAGATTTATCGCCTCATGGGGTCATACCGTATGGATCAGGCTATGGGGGCGGCTTTGCTGCTTTTGGGGCTGAGCTTGGCTCTGTTTTATATCTTTGATCTCTGGGGGAAGCGCCGTGCTTGAGCTTCAATCCATTCGTCTCACACAGGGGGATTTCACCCTGTCCGCCGACTTCGTGATCCCGAAAGGGGCGCGCGTTGCGGTGATCGGACCGTCGGGGGCTGGCAAGTCGACGCTTTTGTCGTTGATTGGCGGCTTCGAGGTCCCGGATGAAGGGCGGCTGCTTTGGGCGGGCAAAGACCTGACCAAGGCCTTGCCGCATGCCCGTCCGATCTCGCATTTGTTTCAGGACAACAATCTGTTTGCCCATATGACGGCGGCGGAGAATGTCGGGCTGGGAATACGGACCAACCTGCGCCTGAGCAAAGCGGAGCGGTCTCGTGTCACTGAAGCGCTGAAGGCCGTGGGCCTGTCCGGGATGGACGCGCGGCGTCCTGCGGAGCTGTCAGGGGGCCAGCAGAGCCGGGTGGCGCTGGCGCGGGTGCTGGTGCAGGAAAAGCCTCTGATCCTGCTGGACGAGCCGTTTTCGGCGCTTGGACCGGCGATGCGGGGCGAGATGATCGGTTTGGCGAAGGATGTGAGCGACAGGCTCGGTGCAACCATGTTGATGGTCACCCATGACATCGCCGATGTGGACCGCTTCGCCGATCTGGTGATCTGGGTAGAGGAGGGGGCCTGTCAGCCGCCGCAGAGTTGGGCGGAGATGAAGGCGGACCCGCCGCAAGGTCTCAAAGATTACATCGGCACATGAAAAAGCGCCCCGAAATGGGGCGCTTTCTTTTTGGAGCGGGGCGAAGGTCAGAGATTGACCTTTTTGCCTTTATGCGGCGCCCAGAGCTTTTTGTTCGACAGGAACAGAAGCGAGGTCAGGACCACGAGGAAGCCAACGGCAAGGAAGCCGGCTTTCTTGCGGGCCATCATCTTCGGTTCCGCTGCCCACATCAGGAAGGCGGCGACGTCTTCGGCCTCATGGTGCAGCTCGTTGGAGTGACCGTCGGCAAATTCGACGTCCTCACCGTAGAGCGGCGGGGCCATGGCGATCCAACCGGTCGAGAAGGCGGTGTTCTCGTAATAGGTGGTGCCCGCTTCGACTTTCTCCTCGCCGGTGTAGCCGGTGAGAATGGCGACGATGTATTCCGGGCCACCGATCCCTTTGAGGAATTGGTTGATCCCGGTGCCTGCCGGACCGTGGAAGCCCGCACGGGCCTTCGCCATGAGCGAGAGGTCCGGTGCGTTTTGAGATTCGTTGGCCGGGAAGTGGTCGTTCTCGGTCAGCGGACGCGCAGCGCCTTCGTCATAGTCGAAGAGATGCATGTTCGCGGCTTCGTCATTCACCGGGTACTCGGCCGCATAGGCGCGGACCTGATCCTCGGGGAGCTGCGGGCCGCCTTCATCCGCGAGGGTGCGGATCGGCACGAATTTCATGCCGTGGCACGCGGTGCAGACTTCGGTGAAAACCTGCAGACCGCGCTGAAGCTGCATCTGGTCGTATTTGCCGAAGGGGCCTTCAAACGAGAAGTCCACATCGTGGATGTGCCCACCGCCACCTGCGGCCATGGCGGCCGAGGCGGAGAGACCCAGAGCGGTGAGGGCGGAGAGGGTGAGGTTCTTGATCATTGTCCCTGTTTCCTTTCTCACTCGGCCGGCTCTTTGGCGGCGGACGGGTAGTGAGCGATGAAGTCGTCTTCAATCGTCGCCGGCATCGGCAGCGGTTTCTCGATCACACCGAGCAGCGGCAAGATCACGAAGAAATAGCCGAACCAGTAGGCGGAGCCGATCAGAGCGAAGCCCGGAGCGGACATGCCGATGGTGTTGTCGAAATCGGCGCCGGAGAGCGCGTGCATGAAGACCGGATGGCCATCGAGCACGCCGATCATGATCAGGTCAGTGCCTTGCGCCCCGGCCCAAGTCAGGCCGAAGAAGAAAAACACCAGAAGCCAATAGGCGACCTTGAACATCGGGCGGTACTTGCCGGAGCGCACCGAGGAGGTGTCGGTCCAAGGCACCAGAGCCATGGCGATGATCGCGCCGAACATGGCGAGCACGCCGAAGAACTTCGCATCGACGATGCCGCCGGTGATGAAGCTGACGACCTGAACGAGCCAGACATCTGCGGTGAAGGCCCGCAGGATTGCGTAGAACGGCAGGAAGTACCATTCAGGCACGATGTGCGCCGGGGTCGAGAGCGGGTTTGCTTCGATGTAGTTGTCCGGGTGGCCAAGGTAGTTCGGCATAAAGCCGACGATGGCGAAGAAGGCGATCAGGACGACGCCGAGGGCGAAGAGATCCTTGATCACGAAATACGGCCAGAACGGCAGCGTGTCTTTCTCGGCTTCGGCTTTCGAGCCTTTGCGCACATCGATACCCGCCGGGTTGTTGTTGCCGGTGTGGTGGAAGGCCCAGATGTGGACGATCACCAGACCTGCGATCACGAAGGGCAGGAGATAGTGCAGCGAGAAGAAGCGGTTCAGCGTGGCGTTGTCCACGGCCGGTCCGCCCAGAAGCCAGGTCTGGATCGGTTCGCCGATCCACGGGATCGCACCGAACAGGCCGGTGATCACGGTCGCGCCCCAGAAGGACATCTGACCCCAAGGCAGAACATAGCCCATGAAGCCTGTGGCCATCATCAGGAGGTAGATGATCATGCCGATGATCCATGTGATCTCGCGCGGGGCTTTATAGGAGCCATAGTAGAGGCCGCGGAAGATGTGCAGATACACAGCAAAGAAGAACAGCGATGCGCCGTTGGCGTGCAGGTAGCGGAGCATATGCCCGCCGTTCACGTCACGCATGATATGTTCGACGGAGGCGAAGGCCAGATCGACATGCGGCGTGTAATGCATCACCAAAACGATGCCGGTGACGATTTGAAGCCCGAGGCAGAAGGCGAGGACGATGCCCCAAATCCACATCCAGTTCAGGTTCTTTGGGGTGGGAATCATCAGTGTGTCGTAGATGAGGCCGATGATCGGAAGGCGGTTGTTGATCGCCTTTTCAATCCCGGTTTTCGGCTCATAGTGGTCGTGCGGAATACCAGACATAAGTTCCTCCCTTAGCCCAGAATGATCTCGGTTTCGCCGTCAAACGCGGCGATCGGAACCGGAAGGTTTCTGGGAGCCGGTCCTTTGCGGATGCGTCCGGCAGTGTCGTAGTGCGAGCCGTGGCACGGGCAGAACCAGCCGCCGAAGTCCCCGGCGCCATCGCCCAGCGGCACACAGCCGAGGTGGGTACAAACGCCCATCATGACGAGCCATTCGCCCGCTTCGTCCAGCGTGCGGTTCTCGTCGGACGCGTCGGCGTCCGGAGCGATGTTTTCGTTTTCCGCGTTCGGATCCACGAGTTCATCCATGGTCACCGCTCGGCCTGCGTCGATCTCTTCCTGCGTACGGCGACGGATAAATACCGGCTTGCCGCGCCATTTCACGGTGAGCTGGGTCCCGACTTCGACGCCGCTGATGTCAACGCGGATCGAGGAAAGAGCTTTAACGTCGGCGGACGGATTCATCTGGTTGACCAGAGGCCAGACTGCTGCACCTGCGGCAACTGCACCTGCGCCACCCGTGGCGTAGTACAGGAAATCGCGACGGGTGCCTTCGTGTTCTTCTACGTGGGACACTGCAATTCTCCAATTTCTCAAGCCGGTCCTCCCGGCCTATGCTTGAGAGGCGGCAGTTTCCTGCCGCCCTCTGCAGGCTCGTTTTTAACGAGCGGAGATGCATGCGTCTAGCATTCAATGAATTGTGAACGCGGGCGATCTGTCGCGGCTATGGTCATTCTGAGGTGTCTAAGATATATCTCTGAATCACCTATATCCGCTCGCGATGTGGATAATGTCACTCAGCGGGAAAAATGACAGGCGCCTCCGTGGCTTGCCATTTCGGGTGTTTTTCCATGATCGAGGTGAAGCGCACTGAGGCCAGGAAGGCTTCGAGCCAGCGTTGCACGCCGGGCCAGTCTTCGGCATCGAACCAGTCTTTGTCCACCATCGCGAACTGCCGCACGAAGGTCAGGGTCGCGAGATCGGCCAAACTCGGGCGCTCCCCATAGAGCCACGCGCTGCGCTGCAATGTCGCATCAACGGGTCGCAGGATTGCGGCGGCTTTTTCGCGCTCGTGGCTCGGATCGGCCTCCGGGAAGCGGGTGTCGTATTTGTAGCGGTCCAGCGCGGTTTTGAACGGCCCTTCGATCTGGGCGATCCAGTCCTCCCCCTCAGGCGGCATATCAAGCAAGCCTTCGGGGTCATTTTGCGCCAAGGCCCAGTCCATGATCTCCCGGCTTTCCTCGATCACGTCGGTCTCTGTGATCAACACCGGTACCGTGCCTTTCGGCGAGGCGGTCAGCATCTCTTGCGGTTTGTCCCGCAGCACCACTTCGCGCAACTCAACGGTCAGACCCGCCGAGGCAATCGCCAGCCGCGCCCGCATTGCATAGGGGCAGCGGCGGAAAGAATAGAGAATAGGCCTCATGCTGTAAGCTGCGTGCCCTTCATGCCGGTGATCACAGCTTTCAGAATCGCACCTTCGTCTTGCGCGGTCTCAAAACTCACCTCGGTGAATTGCTCTGTCCGGCCCATATGCGGGTTTTCCATCAGAATCATGTGCTCCCGCCCGACCTGCGCTTGCAGATGCTTTTGCACCTGCAGGTCGCCAATCGCGCGCAGCCGTGCGGCGCGCTCGCGGATCACCTTGCCATTGACCTGACGCGGGATTTTCGCGGCGGGGGTGCCTTCGCGTTTCGAATAGGGGAAGACATGCAGCCATGTCAGGTTGCAATCCGTCACAAGTTTCAGAGAATTCTCGAACTGCGCCTCGGTCTCCGTCGGGAAGCCCGCAATAATGTCAGCGCCAAAGGTCATCTCTGGCCGCAGCTTGCGCGCCTCTTCACAGAACCGGATCGCATCGTCGCGCAGGTGCCGCCGTGCCATGCGCTTCAGGATCAGGTCATCGCCATGCTGCAAGGACAGGTGCAGATGCGGCATGAGACGCGGCTCCGTCGCGATCGCCTGCATCAGCATCTCGTCGGCTTCGATGGAATCAATCGAGGAGATTCGCAGGCGGGGCAGGTCCGGCACAAGTTTCAGGATGCGCATCACCAGATCACCAAGACGCGGCGTGGCCGGAAGGTCGGCCCCCCAGCTCGTCAGGTCCACCCCGGTGAGCACGACCTCGTTGAAGCCCTTGTCCACAAGCCGCTTGATCTGATCGACCACGACACCGGCGGGCACGGAGCGCGAATTGCCCCGGCCATAAGGAATAATGCAGAAGGTGCAGCGGTGATCACAGCCGTTCTGGACCTGCACATAGGCGCGGTGCCGTCCGAAGCCATCAATGAGATGCCCGGCGGTTTCCGTCACGGACATGATGTCGTTGACCTGCACGCGCTCCGTGTCGCCGATGAAATTCGGCCCCATGCTTTGCCAAGTTTCGGGCTGCATCTTTTCCGTGTTGCCGATCACAAGATCGACTTCGCTCATCGTGGCGAAGGTTTCCGGCTCGGTCTGGGCCGCACATCCGGTGACGATAATCTTTGCTTCCGGGTTCTCGCGGCGCAGTTTGCGAATCTCTTGCCGAGCCTTGCGCACAGCCTCCGCCGTCACCGCACAGGTGTTCACGACCACAGCGTTCTCGACCCCGTTGGCTTCGGCCAGTTCCTTCATCGCCTCTGTTTCATAGGCGTTGAGGCGACAGCCGAGCGTCGCAAAAATCGGTGGATTGGCGGACATCAGACGCGCTCCAGAAAAGACGTGTCGAAATCCGCCTGAAATACGAGTTGCGTCGGCCCGGTCATCCAGACGCCGTCGTCACGCCAATCCAGCGTGAGCCAGCCGCCATCGACTTCCATCCTGACTTTTTTGTCCGTCAGGCCGCGCACAGAGGCCGCCACTGCCGTTGCACAAGCGCCGGAGCCGCAAGCCAGAGTGATTCCCGTGCCGCGTTCCCAGACCCGCATGCGGATCTCGTCGCGTGACCGCACTTCAGCGAATTCGACATTGGTGCGTTTCGGGAAAAGCGGGTCATACTCCACCTGTTTGCCCCAGCCCGCGACGTCTACCCCCTTGATGTCATCGACAAAAAACACCGCATGAGGATTACCCATGCCCACCGCGACGGGCGTGCCGTCGAGCGGCAGGAAATCTGTATCGACCGGATGCGACAATGGCACCTCGTCCCACATGCGCTGCGGGTGGCCCATATTGACGGAGACCTCTTCGCCCGCGCGCCGCGCGATCAGAACCCCGCGTTCGGTGCGAATGGTCACTTCGTCTTTGCCGGTCTCGTCCAGCATCAACCGCCCGACACAGCGTGTGGCATTGCCGCAAGCGCCCGCGCGCGAGCCGTCCGAGTTCCAGAAGTCCAGATCAATATCGGCCGCGTCCGAACTGCGGATCTCCGCGAGCTGATCGAACCCTACGCCGCGATGACGGTCCCCGACCGCGCGTGCAAGTTCCGGCGTGACGATTGCGTCGCGCCCCCGTGAATCGATGATCACGAAGTCATTGCCCAGCCCATGCATTTTCAGAAAGGGCAGGCGGGAAGAAGTGTCTGAATCCTGTCGCATGGCGGGCATATAAACCTTGTGAGAACCTTTTCCAAGAAAATCTCAGTTTTCTGCTTGACGCTCCTGACCCACACCAGTAAACCCCGCCGCACAGCCGATGAGGCTGAAGAGAGTGGGCCGTTAGCTCAGTTGGTAGAGCAACTGACTTTTAATCAGTGGGTCGCAGGTTCGAATCCTGCACGGCTCACCACTTTCACCGAAACATGCGTTTTGTCGGAGTTTGGCAATCTGCCATTTCGCGGCTTTCCGCTTGCGTTGATGGACGCCTTTCCGCGCGCGGCGTATGCTTTGCGTGTGTTGTTTGGAGAGAGTGCCATGTTCCTCAGAGAATCAGTTTTCCTTTGCGCTTTGCTATCGGCGCTTCCTGTTTTTGCCGGGGAGACGCCGTTCGGGTTTTCGACTGAGCTACGTTGCGACGATGTCAGTGGCCATGTCGGATTCGCGGAGGGCGCAGCGATTCTCCAGGTTGGCTCGGAAGTCTCCCTTTTGCATCAAGCCCCAGCGGCCTCCGGTGCGCGTTATGAGAGCGAGGCCGGGGATCTCGTCTTTTGGATCAAGGGCGATGAGGCGCTTTTTTCCTCCGATGAGGGCGAGCAGACCTGCGCATTGATCTCTGATCCGTCCACATGGACCGCACGCGGCAATGAGCCGGGCTGGCGGATCGACGTCGAGGATGGAAAGCTTGCCGCATCGCTCGACTATGGCGAGATCGCCCTTGAGAAAAACCTGCCCGATGCGCGGTTGTTCGATGGGGCTTTGTGGTATGATTGGCCGGATTTGTCTCTGTTTCTGCGGCCAAGCCTGTGCCGCGATGACATGACGGGAATGACCTACCCAGAGAGT
Organism: Celeribacter sp. ULVN23_4; assembly: GCF_054788345.1. NCBI lineage: Bacteria > Pseudomonadati > Pseudomonadota > Alphaproteobacteria > Rhodobacterales > Roseobacteraceae > Celeribacter > Celeribacter sp. ULVN23_4. Next base: position 984,918 of record NZ_JBTVYO010000001.1, read on the forward strand.
GTGACGCTGAAATACGGTGGCAAGATGCTGCGCGGCTGCGCGGGTGATGCGCTGGATGTTCTGAGTGGCCCGGAGTGGCACATCGAAGACATTGAGGGCGCCGGGATCATTGATGCGAGCCGTGTGACGCTGGCGATCTCTAAGGAGGCGCGTGTCTCAGGTTCGGCCAGTTGCAATCGCTACATGGGCGCGCTGGAGCTTGGTCCTGAGGGGTTGTCGTTCGGTTCGTTGGCCTCGACAAAGATGATGTGCCCGGAGGCGCTTATGACGCAGGAAGGGCGCTATCTCGCGGCGCTCGCCTCAGTTGACTGGTTCGAGATCGATGAGACTGGCGCGCTCGTTCTTTACGCCTCTGGCGCTCCCGTGATCACGGCGCGCCGTTAATGAAAAAAAACGCCGCCCCGGATGGAGCGGCATTCTTTGATTTTGGCTGGATTCGTCTCTTATTTTTCGCTGTCCGGCAGGATGCGCACCCCGCCTTTGTCGGCGGAAGAGGCGAACATCGCATAGGCTTTGAGCGCGGTGGAGACGGCGCGCGGGCGCGGTGCGGCGGGTTTCCACGGCAGCGGGCCTTTCGCTTCGCGGCGCGTGGCCAGAGTGGCGTCGTCCACAGCCAGATTGATCGTCCGGTTCGGGATGTCGATTTCGACCGTATCGCCGGTTTCCACCAGACCGATCAAGCCACCTTCAGCCGCCTCGGGAGAGGCGTGGCCGATGGAGAGGCCCGAGGTGCCGCCAGAGAACCGCCCATCGGTCAGAAGGGCGCATTTCTTACCCAGACCTTTGGATTTCAAATAGGACGTCGGGTAGAGCATTTCCTGCATCCCCGGACCGCCTTGCGGGCCTTCATAGCGGATGATGACGACCTCACCGGCCTGCACTTCGCGGGTCAGAACGCCGTTCACCGCATCGTCTTGGGATTCGTACACCCGCGCCGTGCCGGTGAATTTCAGGATGCTTTCATCCACACCCGCGGTTTTCACGATACAGCCACGCTCGGCGATGTTGCCGAACAGAACCGCCAGACCGCCGTCTTTCGAGAAGGCATGTTCGACAGAGCGGATCACGCCGTTCTCACGGTCGGTGTCCAGCTCTTTGTAACGGTTCTCGGTGGAGAACGCCTGCGTCGTGCGCACGCCGCCGGGGGCCGCTTTGAACAGACTTTCGGCTTCGGGGTTGTTTGCGACTTTGATGTCCCATTTGGCGATCGCTGCGCCCATGGTGTCGCTGTGCACGGTGCGCGCATCGCCGTGGAGCAGGCCGCCACGTTGCATTTCGCCGAGAATGGAGAAGATGCCGCCAGCGCGGTGAACGTCTTCCATATGGACGTTGTGAATGTTCGGCGCGACCTTGCAGAGGCAGGGCACTTTGCGCGACAGGCGGTCGATGTCCGTCATGGTGAAATCCACCTCGCCCTCATGGGCAATCGCCAGAAGGTGCAGCACCGTGTTGGTCGACCCGCCCATGGCGATGTCGAGGGACATGGCGTTCTCGAATGCCTCAAACGTCGCGATCTCGCGCGGGAGGTAGCCCGGAAGCTCCTCTTCGTAGTGTTTCTTGGTGATCTCGACGATCTTGCGACCTGCTTCGAGGAAGAGGTTCTTGCGATCCGCGTGGGTCGCCAGCGTCGAGCCGTTGCCCGGCAGCGCCAGACCCAGCGCTTCCGCCAGACAGTTCATCGAGTTTGCGGTGAACATACCGGAGCAGGAGCCACAGGTCGGACAGGCGTTCTGTTCAAACGCGTCCACCTGTGCGTCGGTGTATTGATCATCGGCAGCTGCGACCATCGCGTCCACGAGGTCCACAGCGCGTTCCAGATCGTCGATCTTCACCTTACCGGCTTCCATCGGACCGCCGGAGACGAAGATCACCGGAATGTTGAGGCGCATCGCGGCCATCATCATGCCGGGGGTGATCTTGTCGCAGTTGGAGATGCAGACCATGGCGTCGGCGCAATGTGCGTTGACCATGTATTCCACAGAGTCCGCAATCACTTCGCGCGAGGGCAGGGAATAGAGCATCCCGTCATGGCCCATGGCGATGCCGTCATCCACGGCGATGGTGTTGAACTCTTTCGCCACACCACCGGCTTTCTCGATCTCGCGCGCGACCATCTGGCCAAGGTCCTTGAGGTGGACGTGGCCGGGCACGAATTGGGTGAAGGAGTTCACCACGGCGATGATCGGCTTGCCGAAGTCGCCATCTTTCATGCCGGTTGCGCGCCAAAGGCCGCGGGCACCGGCCATGTTGCGACCATGGGTGGAGCGACGGGATCTGTAATGTGGCATTTTGCTTTCTTTCCGCTACGTCTGGCTGCCCGCAAAGACGGGCTTTGACGCTCCTTAAATCTTTCGGAGCGTCATTTCCAGTCACGATGGGATGTGCGAACTTGAATAAAGTTGCTGAAAAGCGCCCCGAGAGGCGTCAGATCAGCTTTTTCTTTCGCTTCAGAGTGTCGCCATAGGCGATGGACGGCTCCAGCGTGATGACCTCACCGCCGGGGGCGTCCGGATTTTCGACTCGTTTGGCGATGATCTCCGCCGCAGCGCGCCCGATTTCGGCACGGCAGGCGTCCATCGTGGCGAGTTGGCGTGGCAGGCCGTCGAGGAATTCGATACCGTTGAAGCCCGCGAGCCCAACCTGACCGGGGACGTCGATGTTATTGTCGAGACAATAGAACAGCCCGCCAGCTCCGATCATGTCGTTGGAATAGTAGAGGAAATCCAGCGGGTCTTCCTCATTGCGTTTGAGGATCGCTTCGGTCATCTCGCGGCCTTTCTTGAGCGCGGAGCCGCCGGAATAGAATTCACTGTCGGCAATTTCGAGCTTGGCCTTGGCCAGCACCTCGGTAAAGCCTTCGAACCGTTTGCGGGCGCGGTGGTCGAGGGGCATCTTGGTGCCGAGGAAACCGATCCGCTTGTACCCAGCGTCCACAATGGCCTGCGCCATTTTACGACCGGCGCGGCGATGGGAAATGCCGACGGCGGAATCGATCGGCTCGCCGTCCGTGTCCATGATCTCGACAATCGGAATGCCCGCAGCGCCCAGCATTGCTTTCGCGGCTTCGGTGTGCTCAAGCCCGGCAATGATCACGCCTGAGGGGCGCCAGGACAGCATTTGATAGAGCACGGCCTCTTCGCGTTCGGGTTTGTAATTTGTGATGCCGACGACCGGCTGAAGCTCCGTGCCTTCGAGAACATCGTTGATGCCGGTCATGACTTCGGGGAAGACCATGTTCGACATTGAGGGGATGATCACCGCGACGAGGTTGACGCGAGAAGAGGCCAGAGCGCCCGCGATCTTGTTCGGCACATAGCCAAGTTCGCGCGCCGCTTCGAGCACTTTGGCGCGGGTGGTCTCTGACACGTCTCCGCGATTGCGGAGCACACGGCTGACCGTCATCTCCGAGACGCCGGAAGCTTCGGACACGTCGCGCAAAGTTAAAGGCCGCTTGGAAGGTGTATTCCCGGAACCCTGCGACATGACGTGACCCTCCTGAATGTCTTGAATAATTCCCTTCAGTCTACAGCATAAAACAGCCTTGTCTACGCGTTGTGAAGAGATTATGTTAACGCTAACAAATTTGTTGTGCGTAATGTCGAAGAGTCGCGCTCATTAAGACGTTCAATCGTGCAAAAATCCGCGCGCTCTGGCAGGGTCGTCGATCTTTGACCGGAATGCGGATCGTAAAAGGGGGAGTGGTGGGCCAAAGTCGCTCCCCCTTTTTGGTTTCATCGCTTTATGGCAGGCGCTGACAGCGCTCGCCTCTTGTGTCCAAGCCCCGGCCCCGGCTATGAGAGGGCGCGTGGCCCCGTGGCTCAACTGGATAGAGCAGCCCCCTCCTAAGGGGCAGGTTGCAGGTTCGAATCCCGCCGGGGTCACCATTTGAATATCTTGCGGTGTGAGCGCCAGATTGGTCTGAGCTGGGCTCAGACCATCTTGATCACATCACGGGGGCACGAAAGCATATAGCCCTTCCGTGCAATGTTCTTGACCAGAAGCTCACTCACCATCTGATTGCCAAGCGTGTCGCGCAGACGTTTGATCCGCGTTGCGCCGGCCGCCTCTTCGCAATCTGTCGCGCTGCGGCCCGAGATCACGGCCTCGATCTCCGCACCCGACAGAACATCGTCATCGAGCCGCGCTTCGGCCAGAACCGACAAGGTTTCAATCGCCGCCGGGGTGAGTTTGAATTCCATGTTGTTCAGATAGACGGTGTTCTCCGCGCGCGAAATCAGTAGCGAGGACACTTCGATCCCGCGCTTTTCAATCTCGCTCATGCGTTTGTTCAGGGCAATGATCACCACGAGGAACACCAGCGCCGCGATCAGCAGGGCGGTGGAGAAGACCAACAAGACGAAAATCACCATCCGATAGGAGTTGAGCACTGCGGAAAACGAGCTGCCTGATTGTGCTAGGATTTCCAGAAGCTTGATTTCCGCCTGAGTCGTCAGATCGTTCTCAACGAATATCCGCTCGACCCGCGCATTGAACGCATTCGCATCCGGCAGGTTCACGAACAAAAGCACCGCAGCCACGAACAGAATCGCGACGATGGCCGCGATGCCGTAGATCGCAACGCGGGAGACCTTCCGGCTGTCAGTATCGGAGGAAATATTTGCCAGCATCGGCCTTCACCTCGCCCAGTTTCTCTTCCGGGATCATCGCGACGATGGAGAGAAGGTGCCAGCCCTCTTTTTCCAGACGCGGCGCCAAAGCCTTGGCCGCCGCCGATTTCGAGCACTGATTGTCGCTGACCTCGGCCACGCCGAAATGCAGCTTGAGCGGGTTGTCACGCTTGGCTTTATAGCTCGCGTAACAGTCGGCTCTGGCCAATCCCGGCAGGGTGGCGAGCACGACGAGGAGAGGGAGAAGAAGATGCTTTTTCATGCTCGCGATCCTGTGAGCAAGCACGATGTTATTCAATAGCAAAGCCACTTTTGGCTGCTGTTATCCAATGACACTTCGCTGTTATTGAGCGATTTTCCCGAAACAGGTCATCACCGTCCCATCACCTCGCAAGCCCGCCTCCAACACCATGGCGGGGCCCAGGATCTGAAAGGACGACCGATGAAACTCACGAAATTTACCGCTGGCCTCTTGGCGCTTTCCATCGCAACCGCCGGTTTCGCCGCCGCCCCTGCAAAAGCTGACAATAATGACGCCGCCTTGGCGCTCGGCGGGCTCGTGACGCTCTTCGTGCTCGGCAAGGCGCTGGAGGATCAGAACAAGGACAAGAACCGCGTTGTGGTCCATGATCAGCGTTATCAACAGCAGTCTTGGCAGAATCGCGACCGCGACCGTGATCGTTCCCGCGAGCGCAATATTCCGAACCAATGTGTGTTCAGCGCCAAAACGGGTGGCAAGCAACGCCTCGTCGCGATGGAGAACTGCATCGAGCGGAACAACCGGGCTCAGGTTCGTTTACCGCGCGCCTGCGAAACCCGCGTGAAAACACGTCAGGGCAAAAAGGACGCATATGATGTCAGCTGCCTGACCAATTTCGGCTACCGCGTCGAGCGCACCCGCGCGTCTCGTTAAGGAACGCCCCCCCCCCCTATCGAGCAGATACGTGGCTTGATGGTCCTCATAATTGCCACGGGTCACGTCACTTGGCGGGTGAGTTTTCTCACCCGCTTTTTTCTTGCGCCGCTGTTCTGCATGGGCTTCACAGGGGTATGGTAAAAACGATCCCCGATTACAGTTTCGAAGAGGCCGCAACGCGTCGCGGCTATGCCCGTATCGTTGGCGTGGATGAGGTCGGACGCGGTCCTTTGGCCGGACCCGTGGTGGCCGCCGCCGTTTGGCTCGACCCGGAGGCGATCCCAATGGGCCTCAACGATTCGAAAGCCCTGACCGCGAAACGTCGCGAAGCGCTTTATGACGAGATATTCGCCAAGGCTGATGTCTCCATTGCGTCCTGCTCGGTCGAAGAGATTGACGAGATCAACATCTTGCAAGCTTCGCTTCGGGCGATGGAGCGCGCGGTGGCGGGGCTGAAGCTCAAAGCCGATTACGTGCTGGTCGACGGCAACAAGGTGCCCCCGGCCTTTGGCCTCGACGCCGAGGCCATCGTCAAGGGCGATGCTCGTTCGGTTTCGATTTCAGCGGCCTCGATTGTCGCGAAAATCTGGCGTGATCGGCTGATGGTGGATTTGGCGCAACAGTACCCCGGCTACGGCTGGGAGAAAAACGCGGGTTACGGGACCAAAATCCACATGGAGGGGCTCCGAGATTTGGGGGTGACACCACATCATAGGCGTTCGTTCAAGCCCGTACACAATATCTTGTATCAAGATAAAAACGTAAGTGACTGATTCGAAAAAGAAATTGACGCGGAATCCCGGATGACTCATCTTAAGAGCCATAAATGACGCCAAAAATGGCGCGTTAAAACGACGTCCCTTAAGGGGCGCGATATGAGGCAGAACATGACGAACACCATCCGCAAGGGGGCGAACTCGCTCCCGATCAATGAGATATTGTCTGGTGATTGCATCGAGGTGATGAACGCTCTTCCCGAGGAAAGCGTTGACCTGATTTTCGCAGACCCGCCCTATAACCTGCAACTGCGGGGCGATTTGCATCGTCCGGACAACTCCAAGGTGGATGCGGTCGATGATGAATGGGACCAATTCGACAGTTTCAAAGTTTACGACGACTTCACCCGTGAGTGGCTCAAAGCCGCCCGCCGCATTCTCAAGCCGAATGGCGCGATCTGGGTGATCGGATCCTACCACAACGTGTTCCGCCTTGGCGCGGAGTTGCAGAATCAGGGCTACTGGATTCTGAACGACGTGGTGTGGCGCAAATCCAACCCGATGCCGAACTTCCGTGGCAAACGCCTGACCAACGCCCATGAGACCCTGATCTGGGCGTCCAAGGGCGAAGCCGCGAAATACACTTTCAACTACGAAGCGCTCAAATCCCTGAACGAAGGTATCCAGATGCGTTCTGATTGGGTTCTGCCGATCTGCAACGGCGGCGAGCGCCTCAAGGACGACAATGGCGAGAAGGCCCACCCGACGCAAAAGCCGGAGAGCCTTCTACACCGTGTAATCGTCGGCACGACCAATCCGGGCGACGTGATCCTCGATCCGTTCTTCGGCACCGGCACCACCGGCGCTGTGGCCAAGATGCTCGGCCGCGAGTTCATCGGCATCGAACGCGAAGAGAAATACCGCGAGGTCGCTGAGAAGCGTATCGCCTCTGTCCGCAAATACGACAAGGATGCGCTGCGCGTCTCCACCTCCAAACGCGCTGAACCGCGTGTGCCCTTCGGTCAGCTCGTGGAGCGCGGCATGCTGCGTCCGGGCGAGGAGCTCTATTCGTTGAACGGGCGTCAAAAGGCCAAGGTGCGCGCCGATGGCACGCTGGTCGCTGACGAAGTGAAAGGGTCGATCCATCAGGTTGGCGCACGTCTTGAAGGCGCACCGTCCTGCAACGGTTGGACCTACTGGACCTTCAAACGCGATGGCAAGACGGTCCCGATCGACGTGTTGCGCCAACAGATTCGCGCGGAGATGCAGTAACGCGACATGAGATTTGCGAGGATACGTGCCCGACGAAAGTCCGACATGTGTCCGACGCAAATCCGACAGGGCAAATTCCCGAGATTTAAAAGTTAAAGCCTGGTGCCTGCGGCCTGACTACGCGGCACAACCTTGGCCCCGCTGTGTTTATCGGCGGGGCTTTTTTGTGCCTGTGCCTGTGTCGGTGGCCTTAAAGCGTTTCGACTTTAACTTGATCTATCACATAAAGTCGAAACGCCCGCTCCGCTTGGACGTTGCTCCGCCTTTCTGCTCAAACCCTGATTCAGGTTTAAGTAGAAACGCTTTAGTGCGGGTGCTGTGTGGCTGGAATGGTCTGGAAATAGAACTTGGCCCAGTCGGCGGAGACCCCTTTGGGCAGCGGGTCAGAGATGCTTTCCTCCGGTCGAAACCGCGGAGAGGAAAAGTCGAACCCCTTGAGCATCCGAAACAAGAATTTGCGCCGTAAGGCGATTTCTTCTCGTGCGAAAGACTCCTCCATTTTCCCCTCCGATACTCGTGACGCATCCCAAGTATGGCGGCTGGCTGAGGCTTTTCTTTAACGGAAACGGGGTCTCTTAAAGGCGCGGAAGCGGGTTCGTGCCATTTTTATAAGGTTCCCAATCCTCGAAGGTGGCGAGGTCCGGGTAATATTGCTTACGCCATTGTTTAATCTTGGGATTCATCATCCGGCGCCAGAGCGGAGGCACCATCGCGACAACGCCCATAACGGTGTAACCATAGGGCAATTGTGGCGCTTCGCTCTCGTCGTAATTCTGCAAAAGCGGGAAGCGACGGTCGGGTTTGTAATGATGGTCGGAGTGGCGTTGCAGGTTGATCAACAGCCAGTTGGTCGCCATATGCGCGGCGTTCCAGCTGTGATGCGGTTTGACATGCTCATAGCGCCCGTCGCCAAGATGGCGGCGCGTCAGCCCGTAATGTTCGACATAGTTCGTCAGCTCCAGCTGCCAGACCGCGACGAGCGCTTGCCATGCAAAGAGGAAGAACCCGGCCACCCCGCCGAGCAATGTGGCGAGGATCAGCATCATGAGCTGTAGGGTCCAATAGCGGAAATGCGGGTTGCGCGGGTTCCAGACAGACAGCCTCTTGCGCGCGAGCAGGGCCTTTTCGGCCTCCCAAGCGGATTGCGGACATTCCCGCAAAACACGCAGGAAATAGTGGTGAAACCCTTCGTTATAAAGCGCCGTCACCGCATCCCGTCGCGTCCCGACATGCTTGTGATGGACCAAGAGATGTTCGGTCCGGAAATGCGAGTAGAGCACGGAGGCCAAAAGCAAATCCCCGAGCCAGCGTTCAAGGTTGTTGCGCTGGTGCAAAAGCTCATGGGCATAGACCATCCCGGTCGTCCCGGAAGAGACCCCGAGGCCAAAGAACAGCACAATGATCTCAAGCGTGGATAGGTGATCCGTATGGGTGACGAACCAGATCAGCGCGAAGATGTTCACGAATTGCACTGGGAACCAGATGATGGTGATCGCGCGATACCAGAAAAGCTCGTTTTCCGGCGTGTTCGGGTCTGCATTATCGCTGTTCAGTCCAAGAATCCCGTCGAGGAATCCGAACATGTACCACGCGTAAAGCGGCACGATGATCACGGTCCAGCCGCCGATAAAAGCGCCGAGCCAAATGAAGGGGATAAGGGTGAGCGAAAGCCAAAAGGGGATCGCGTTCCGGAAACTGATTTGGGCCATATTCATCGGGGAATCTCCCTTGGCTGCCCGCGTTTTGAGTTCAAGTTTCTAGCTTGGTGCTGGCAAGGTCAAATGCCTTTCGCATCACGGTCGGAAGATCGGATGCGCGAAAGGCGTTATTGCCTTTGAGCGTGCAGGTTTCGGGCGGATTTGTCACATGATCGGCGGCGTGAACGGTGAGGATCAGATGGAAATGGGTGAAGGTATGGCGCACCTCCCCAAGTTCGACCCAGTCTCCGGGGTAGGGGGGCGTGGTCGGGTGCTCTTGCTGCCATTCGGTGCCGGGCCACCCGAGCATACCGCCGAGCAACCCTTTCTCCGGGCGCGTTTCCAACACCCATTCGCCAGCTTTCGTGCGCCCGACATAGGCGTGACCATGCCGGGTGGGTTTCGGCTTTTTGGGCAATTTGAGCGGGAATCGAGCCTGATCTGCGTGCTCGCGTGCAACGCAGGCCATCGTTAGAGGGCAGATGCCACAGGCCGGAGATTTCGGGGTGCAGATCGTCGCGCCGAGATCCATCATCGCCTGCGCATAGTCGCCGGGGCGCTGTTCAGGCGTCAGGGTTTCGGCCAATTCCGTGAGTTCCGGTTTCGCTGTCGGCAGCGGGGTTTCAACGCGGAACAGCCGGGAGATCACCCGTTCGACATTGCCGTCTACGACGGTCTCGGAAAGATCGAACGCGATGGAGGCAATGGCGGCGGACGTGTAGGGGCCGACGCCAGGAAGGGACTGCAATTCGACCCGAGTCTTGGGGAAAACGCCGCCAAACTCATCCCGGATCACCCGCGCGCATTTCAATAGATTGCGGGCGCGGGCGTAATAGCCTAGCCCGGCCCATTCGCCCATGACGCGCTCGTCCTCGGCATTGGCGAGGTCTACGACAGTGGGCCAGAGCGCGGTGAAGCGTTCGAAATAGGATTTGACGGCGGCGACCGTGGTCTGTTGCAACATGATCTCCGACATCCAGACCCGGTAGGGATCGGGCGTCACGCCTATCGCGCGGTCCGCTGGCGAGACACGCCACGGCAGGCTGCGCGCATGGGCGTCGTACCAATCAAGAAGCGCCTCAGCGACACCGTCGTGTTTCATTCCGTCACGCAATCTTTAGGTCCTGTCATCCGCTTTCTTCTGGCACCTTACGCAGGCACCTCTAAAATAAACGGAAGATGGGCAGACACCAGCCCGGTATGCAACAGGACGCTATGACGGATACGCAGACAGAAGGAAAAAGACGCAAGCGGGGGTTTGAACGAACCTCCGGTCTTTTGCAGACGCGCATTCGTGAGGCGTCCGAGGCGCGGGGATTTTCCGAATCCCGCCTGCTGACCCACTGGGAGGAGATCGTCGGGGAAACCACGGCAAATATGTCGCGGCCCGTGAAGGTCTCTTATGCCAAGGGCGGCTTTGGGGCCACGCTGACGCTTTTGACCACCGGGGCCTTTGCGCCGATGCTTCAGGCAGAGGTGCCGAAAATCCGGGATCGGGTGAATGCTGTGTATGGCTACAACGCGATCAGCCGCATTCATGTCACCCAAACCGCACCGACGGGATTTGCCGAGGGGCGTGTCGCCTTTCACAGCCCGAAACCTAAATCGACACTAGACGTTACGCCGGAAACCAAAGCCGAGGCACACGCTCTTTCTGAGGGCGTTCATGACGAGGCGTTGCGTCAGGCGCTTGAGACATTCGCCGGAACATTCCTCACCCGGCAACACACCAAATCGAAGGAAGACAAATGAACCGCCGCACATTCATGATCACAACCGCATTGGGGGCCATCGGCGCCGCTGTTACGAACTTCTTCGTGACGCCTGCTCAGGCTCAGGACGCGCCGGACACGTCTGATATCTTTGATCTGGTTCTCGGTGATGCCGATGCGCCGATCGAGTTGATCGAATATGCCTCTTACACCTGTCCGCACTGCGCGCATTTCCATTCAGAAGTGTTTGAGAAGCTGAAGAAGGATTACATCGACACCGGCAAAGTCCGCTTCGTCTATCGTGAAGTGTATTTCGACAAGTTCGGCCTCTGGGCCTCCATGGTCGCGCGCTGCGGCGGTGAAATGCGTTATTTCGGCGTGCAGAAGATGCTCTACGATGAGCAGGCCGATTGGCTCGCTGGCGGCAAAGATACGATGCAGATCGTCGAGAACCTCCGCAAAATCGGCAAACGCGCTGGCCTGACCGACGAGAATCTCGATGCTTGTCTGAACGACGGCGATATGGCCGAGAAGCTCTATGCGAAATTCACCAAGGAAATCGCAGAATACGACATCAACGCGACACCGTCTCTGGTGATCGACGGCGAAAAGCATTCCAACATGAGCTACGACGATCTGAAAGACATTCTCGACGCGAAACTCGCGGAATAAGGCTCTAACTCAGACCAATTCTGCTTAGATGGGCGTCTATCGGGGACCAGTCGGTCACATCGAGACGCACCGGAAGAGTAACAACCTTCATGCGAAAGGCGCGGGGCAAACGCACCGCGTCTTTTTCTGTTGTGACCATCTGAGCGTCGAGCGCCATGGCTTCGACTTCGAGCCGTTTCATCAGCGGGACGGAGAGAGGTTGGTGGTCTTTCAACGCTTCGGTGCGCAGGAGGTTGGCCCCGAGCTGCTCCAAGGTGCGGAAGAATTTGTCGGGGTGACCGATGCCCGCGAAGGCCATGACGTTGAGCCCTTGCCAATCCAGCCCGGTCGGAAGCGGTTTCAATTCTGCTTTCACATTGGGAATCGAGACCAATCCAGCCCAATTTACATCAAACCGATCCTGCGCTTTCGTATCCCCGATGGAGAGCACAACATCTCCGCGCACCATTCCTGCGGCAATGGGCTCACGCAGAGGACCGCCCGGAATGACACGTCCATTGCCGAACCCGCGCCAAGCATCGACCACGATGAGCGTCAGATCTTTCTCGACGGAAGGATTCTGCATGCCATCGTCGAGCAGGATGACATCCGCCCCCGCCGCCTCCGCTTCGCGAACGCCTGCGGCGCGGTCCTTGGCGACCCAGACTGTCGTAAAGGCGGCGATCAGGAGAGGTTCGTCGCCGACCTGATCGGCACTGTGCTGCCGCTCGTCCACACGCACCGGTCCCTGAAGTTCTCCGCCATAACCTCGCGAGACCACGTGCGGGCTGTATCCCCGCTCGATCAGGCGTTGCACGAGGGCGATGGTCGTCGGGGTCTTGCCGGTGCCGCCCGCGTTGATATTGCCGATGCAAATCACCGGAACGCTGGCCTTGTAGCCTCCGTTTGCGACGCGCCGGGCGGTGGCCTTGGCGTACAGTGCGGAGAGGGGGGCGAGAAGCCGGGCTTGCCAGCCGGGCTTTTGGGCCGGGTTCGACCAGAAAAGCGGTTCTTTCATCGATCGAGCCTCTCTCTCAGGTCGAGGATGTCCTGCACCAGATCAGAGACGCGGTCTGTGACCTCTGCCCCCGTCGATGCGATTTCCCAAGCCGCCGCCGCCATCAGGGCGGTTTTGTCCGGGGACATCAATTCGCAGAGCTGAGCGCCAAGCTCATGGCCGTCATTGGCCTGCCGTGTGGCATTGCCTGCGGCGAGGCGGGCGTAAGCCGTGGCGAAATGATCGACATGCGGCCCGTGCAGAATCGCCGAGCCCATGGCTGCTGACGGATAGGGGTCTATGCCGCCGAAGGGGCCAAGGGATTTGCCGAGAAAGCTCACGGGCGAAATCCGATGCCAAAGCCCGTCCTGCTGGGCGGGGCTTTCCGTGAGAACGGCAATTTGCAGCGCTTCTGAAATACAGTCATCTGGTCCGAGTGCCGCTGCATTCAGGCCAGTATCCTCGCATTGCTTGAGCACGCTGTCACGGCACGTCGGATCAGCCAGAGACATCACCAGCAAAAGCCGGTGCGCCCGGCGCAACGCGCTTTTATGGGCGCGGATGATATTGCTCAATTCGGAGAGCTCAATTTGCGCGGCGAACCAACTGGGCCGCGTGCCGATCTCAGCGGTGCGGCGGTTCAAGTCTTCATCATCGACGACGGGGGCGATGCCGCCCTCTTCCAGATAGCCGAGCTGTTCGATCTGCCCCGGTTCAAGTCCGGCGCGGCGCCAGAGCGCAAGGCTGTCAGCGGACGCCGTGATGGCCTGATCAAAGCACCCAAGCACAGAGTTCCGCAATCCCGGAACCGGCGCGGGGGGATCGAGGTTGGTCGGGCTTTTGGGGGCGTCAATCGAGAGGGCGGAGAGGCCCGCGTTCCGAATGGCTTGCAAAAGTTTCGGGCGGAACCGTCCGCCGATCCAGATCAGCCCGTCGGGCTGCCAGTGGTTCAGAAAGCGGCGGATGATGGTCTTTTCTTCTTCCGGTGCGTCGAGAAAGAAAGCGCCCGGCACGTCTATGGCGAGGGGCGGATTTACCCCTGCGCTCAGCGTGATCACGGCGCTTAAATCCGGTCGGTCGTCTGCGATTCGTGTGAAGAGCTCGATTGCGGGGCGAAGCGCGAATTGAGTCGCGGCATGGAGCCACAACACCTCGCCCTCCGGGCGCGGTGGCTGATCGAGCGCCAGCCGTGCGTTACGCGACTGGGTCGCCAGAGTGCCTTCGCGCACCAAGCGATCCAGACGTTCGATATGACGTTGCTCTGACCGACCGTTCAGGCCGGAATAGAGCAGAAAGGGAAGAGTCTTGGCCATTCTGGCCTAGGCCTCACGCTCCGAGTTCTTCTGTGGAGGACGCAACCTGTTCCTCGTCCCGCAGGCGGTGCAGATGCGCGATGAAGTAGCGCATATGCGCATTGTCGACGGTGCGCTGCGCTTCGGCTTTCCAGGCGGAGTGCGCGGTCTCGTAGTTCGGAAAAATCCCGACGATGTGAATGTCATCGACGTTGCGGAATACGGTTTTGGACGGATCGGCAAGTTCGCCGCCGAACACGAGGTGCAGTCTTTGCGCCATGGAACATCTCCTGGAAGTGATGGAGCGCACATTAGTCCAATCCGAGGAGAGTTCAAGCGCCCCGGGGGCACTGCTCAATTCTTGGGCGCTTTGCTGCGGCAAATCGGATTATTTGCGGTTCGACTGTTTTCCTCCCGCGTTTCAGCGGTCATCATGATGCCATGACGACGGATCCAATCGCACCCCGCTTGATCGTTTTTTCCGATCTGGACGGCACGCTGCTCGATCATGGCAGCTACTCCTGGGCCCCCGCGAAGCCGGCTTTGGACCGGATGCGCGCATTGGGTGTCCCGCTCGTTCTGGCAAGCTCCAAAACGGCATCGGAAATCGCTGAATTGCGCGCGGAAATGGGCTTCGAGGCCTGTCCGGCGATTGTCGAAAACGGTGCCGGGGTTCTGGAGCCCGGCACTGCGGCGTTGCATGACAGAAGCGCGCATGAGGCCTTGCGTGCAGCGCTGGCGGAGTTGCCCGCCGATCTGCGCGAGAATTTCACAGGCTTCTCCGACTGGAGCGTCGCGGAGGTGGCCGAAAACACCGGTTTGCCCTTGGCGCAGGCTGCGCTGGCCGCGCAGCGCCAGTTTTCCGAACCGGGGCTTTGGAGTGGCACCCCATCCGGTCAGGCGGCGTTCGAGGCGGCTTTGAAAGACAAAGGCATTCTCGCGCGGCAGGGTGGGCGCTATCTCACCCTCTCGTTCGGCGCGACAAAGGCCGACCGGATGGCCGAGATTGTCGCACGGTATAGCCCGAAACCCACGACCATGGCCTTGGGCGACGCGCCGAATGATGTCGAGATGATCGAGACCGCCGACCATGGCGTTGTCGTTGAAAATTCACACGGGCCGGGTATCCCGCGCCTTGATGGAGAGGCGAAGGGCCGGATCACGCGCGCAGTTGCGCCGGGCCCCGAAGGTTGGAACATTGCGGTGCAGGAGCGCATCGCACAAGAATACAAAAATACTGAGAAAGGCTAAGACATGGCGGATTTTCATCAGGGCGGACATGTGGCGACGCTGCATAACCTGCGTATCAATTCCGAAGAAGACCTGAGCCGTGAGCTCAACGCCTTTGCCTCGTCCCGCAAGATCACGCTGATCCTGCCGTCGCTGTTTTCCGAGCTGGAAGGCGAAGCGCTCCCGAATATCATCGAAGAGCTGAACAAGGTGGACTTCATCCACCGCATCGTCATCGGCCTCGACCGCGCCACCGAAGAACAATATCGCTACGCGCGCAAATTCTTCTCCAAACTCAAAGCTGATCACGTTGTTCTGTGGAACGACGGGCCGCGTCTTCAGGCCGTGGACAAGCGGTTGAAAGAGCTTGATCTGTCGCCCTCCGAGCCGGGCAAGGGTCGCAATGTCTGGTTCTGTATCGGCTACACGATTTCCCGCGCCGACAGCGCCGTGGTCGCCGTGCATGACTGTGACGTGGTGACCTATTCCTCGGATATGCTGGCGCGCCTGATCTATCCGGTCGCGAACCCGACCTTCCCCTACCAGATGTCCAAAGGCTTCTACCCGCGTGTGGCCGATGGCAAGCTGAACGGGCGCGTGACCCGGTTGCTGGTCACCCCGATGATCCATGCCCTGTCCAAAGTGCTTGGGCCGCGGGACTTCCTCGATTTCCTTGCCGATTTCCGCTATCCGCTCGCTGGAGAATTCGCCATGCGGACCTCGATCCTGCCGGATATGCGCATTCCGTCCGACTGGGGGCTTGAGATTGGTCTTCTCTCAGAAGCCTGGCGCAACCTCAGCCCGCGCGCGGTTTGTCAGGTCGAAGTGTCCGACCGCTACGACCACAAGCACCAGGACCTGTCGCAGGAAGATGCGACCAAGGGCCTGTCGCGCATGTCGGTCGATATCTGCAAGGCGCTGTACCGTAAGCTTGCGGCGGATGGCACGGTCTTCTCCGAAGAGATTTTCCGCTCCATCAAAGCCACCTACTATCGCGGCGCGCTCGATCTGATCGAGACCTATTTCAACGACGCCCGCATGAACGGCCTGCACGTGGATCGCCATGTCGAAGAACAGGCGGTGGAACTGTTCGCCAACAATATCATTCAGGCGGGCAACGTGTTCTTGGAAAACCCGATGGAAACGCCGTTCATTCCGAACTGGTCGCGCGTCCATGCCGCCGACCCGGATATCATCGCTGCGATGACCCGTGCCGTGGCAGAGGATATGGAAGACTATAAATAAGGCGCTCTATTTGAGCCGTGCGAGGATGCCCTGCGCCAGTTGCGGGCATCCCGCCACCATACCGTCAAGTTGCGGCACTTCCTGATTGAACACGGGTGGTACGCCGTTCAAATCGGTCACTTGCCCGCCAGCTTCGGACAGGATCAACGTGCCGGCAGCGACATCCCATTCCCAGGTCTTGCGAAACGTGAACATCGCGTCGTAGCGCCCCTGCGCCACAAGCGTCAGCCGGTAGGCAAGAGAGGGGCGGTATTTGGGAATGAACTTCGGTGCGCCGCCGTGCCAGTGTTCATCGCCCAGATGTTGGCGCGGGGCCAAGACTGTCGCCCCGTCCAGATCGCATCGTTTTCCGGTCATGAGCGGGGTCTCGTTCAAAAACGCGCCGCCGCCTTTGATGGCGCAGAACAAACGATCCCGCAGCGGCAAGTAGACCACGGCGGCGATCACCTCGCCCTCTTCGGTGATGGCGAGCGAATGCGCCCAGTTGTGATCACCATGGATAAAGCTGCGGGTGCCGTCGATCGGATCCACGATGAAGACGCGCTCCTTGCCGAGCCGTTCCGAGGTGGTGTCGACGGTTTCTTCCGACAGCCAGCCATACTCCGGGCGCTCGGAGAGCAGATATTCATGCAGCATCCGGTCCACGGCCAGATCGGCCTCGGTCACCGGGCCTTGTCCGCCGCCCTTGTCCCAAACCTCTGGGTCCGCCTGCCAATAGGGTCTGGCGATCTCACCCGCGTTGCGTGCGGCTTCGATCAGAAGCTCCAGATCGTCAGTCGCCAGCAAGGGTCATCCCTTCCACCAGAAGAGAGGGCACAACCCGGCTCAGGTGGAGACGGGCGTCATTGGCGGGCGTCAGCGTCATCAGCATCTCGCGCAGATTGCCCGCGATGGTGCATTCATTGACCGGATAGGCGATCTCGCCATTCTCGATCCAGAAGCCGTTCGCGCCGCGCGAATAATCGCCCGTGGTCGGGTTGATCGACGCGCCGATCATGCCGGTGACCAGAAGTCCGGTCCCCATCTCGCGGATCAACTCTTCGCGGCTTTTGTCGCCCTGCGTCAGCGCCATATTGCCTGCGGAGGGTGAGGGCGGGGAGGAGACGCCGCGCGCCGCATTCCCGGTGCTTTCGAGCCCAAGCTTGCGGGCGGTGGCAAGATCGAGCACCCAGCTTTGCAGCACGCCGTTCTCCACGATCATGCGCTGTTGGGTCGCCAGACCTTCGGCATCGAACAATTTGGAGCCGGAGGTGCGTGGGCGGTGCGGATCTTCGATCAGCGAGAGGCCTTTCGGCAAGACATCCGTCCCCATCGCGTCGCGCAGCCAGCTTGCCCCGCGTGCAATCGCGGTGCCGTTGATCGCGCCCAGAAGGTGCCCGACCAGAGACGAAGAAATCCGCTCGTCAAACAGGATCGGGTAGGCGCCGGTCTTCGGCTTTTTCGCACCCATCCGCGCCAGCGTCCGTTCGGCCGCCTTTTGCCCGACCTCTTCCGGGCTGGGCAAATCCGCGCCAAAAATCCGGCTGTCGCCATAATAGTCACGTTCCATGCCAGTGCCTTCGCCCGCGATGGTCATGGTGGAAATCATGCGGTCCGTGCGGGTGTAGCCGCCGGAGAACCCGTTGGTGGCGCTCAGATGAATGCGGCGTTTGCCATAGGCGGCGGAGCTTTCGGTCTTGGTGATGCCCGCGATGGCCAAGGCTGCGGCCTCGGCACGCAGGGCATCGTCTTTGAGCGCATCGGGAGAGGGTTCCGCGGAGGGATCAAACATCTCCAGCGCGCTGATGTCGGTGCGGTCGGTGATCTGGCTCGGATCGGCAAGCCCGACGGTCGGGTCTTCGGGCGCGAGCCGCGCCATGGTCACCGCGCGTTCCGCCATGGTGGCGAGTGTTTCGGGGCGGGTGTCGGAGGCGGACACGCAGGCCTGACGTTTCCCGATCAGAACGCGCAGGCCGATATCGACGCCTTCTGAGCGTTCGGCCTGTTCCAGCGCGCCTTCGCGGACGCTGATCGACAGGGACGTGCCATCAATGGCCAAAGCGTCGGCAGCATCGGCCCCCGCCTTTTTCGCCGCATCAAGCAACGCCTCGGTCAGTTCTGAAAGATGTTCTGCCATGGCGTGCCTCCGGGGTGTGTCTGTCTGCATCTCATTGAGATGGAATTAGGCCGCCCACGCGTTCTGCGCAAGCGGCCCGATGGTTTTAGAGCGATGCTTTAGAACGGCAGCGGCATGCCATTGGCGAGGATGGAACCGTCTTCGGTCATCTCGATTTCCGACACCAACTCGCCCGGTTCCGCGCCGGGGCGGGCAAAGAGGCCAAGCATCATCTGTGCCGACATGGCGGTTTCCGGCGGCATGAGGCCCGAATTCGACAGTTTGTCGATCAGGTCGGTCACGCCGTTCAGTGTCAGGTTCAGTTTGCCCGCGAAGGGCGGCATGCCGCCGGGCACGGCAGGGGCGGCGTCGAGGAAATGACCTGCGCCGTTGCCGGACACGGTCGCGCCGGCAAGCGCGAGGTAGAGATCGGGCAGAGCGAGGGTTTTGATGTCAAACGGCATCTCTTCCGCGCCAGCCTCTTCAAGCGCCATCAGGGCATCGAAGTCGAAGAGATCAATATCGCTTTTCAGCGTGCCTTCGAAGGCAAGGCGAAGGCTTGCCGGATCATGCGGCAATTGCCCTTGCGGGTCGGCGATCATCCAAGCGATTTCCGGCAGCACAAGATCTTTGAGGCCGATCTTGGCGCTGAAAGGTTGCACCTCGTCAGAGGCGGCCAGCGGGAAAAGAAATCCGCCGGAATATTCGCTCATCGTGATGGCGATCTGACCGCCCGGAATTTGTGCCCCAGCGACGGTCGTTGCGAAATCCGCAGCCGCGACGTCATAGCCGAAGGTGCCATTTTTGAGCGTCATATCGAGCGAGGAGGTTCCGGTTTTGGCAAGGATATCCATTGCTCCGCTCGGGTCAGCGCCGTTGAGTTTGACGGAGGTGGCGCTGTTTTCTGCGCTCAATGTGACGTCCATGTCACTGCCGCCGATGAGGGCCGCCAAGACATTTTCATGCTGCATTTGCGGCATGAGCATGCGGCCATCGATCGCGAGGGAATTGGCGACAAACCCCATCTCTACGGTCGTCCCATCGGTGTCTTCGATTGGATCAATGGTATAAGACAAGCTGGCTGCGGTCATATCAATGTCCGAAGACAGTGTGTCTTTGTCCTGCGTGAGCGTCGAGGTACCGGAGATGCCCGCCAGTTTCCCGGTAACGCCCGGCTGCACGGTCATGCCGTCGACCTCGACCGGTTCGGAGATCATCGTCATCGCCGCATTTTCAACGGTGTAAAGCATATCGTCGGGTGTGCCGGAAACGATTGCTTCGCCTTCATAGCTGATCGAAGAGCGCGTCTCGATGGTTTCGTCGTCGGCGTCGAGAGGGGCGATCATGACCGAACTGATCGGCTCCGGGAACCACATCGCAACCTTGCCGCCCGGACGTTCCTGAAAGCGGATTTCCGGGGCAATGGTGCTATCGGAGATTTGCGCCTCACCCATCTCGATGTTCATGCTGTAGACCATGTTGCGCACGACCAGAGTGTCGCCCTCGCGGCTGGTCTCGGCCTCGGAGGTCATGCCCATGCTGGCCATCATGTTTTGATAGGAGGTCCAGACATCCTCCGGCGTGACATCGGCGAAAACGGGACCGGCTGTCAGGCAGGTCGTGGTGAGAGCGGTGGCCCAAAACATGGAACGCATGAATAATCTCCTTGAACATTTGCGCGCACAGTTTCGTGCTTTGCGCGGAGGGTCAAGACTGGAAACCACGCGGTTCACGGCATAAACTCTCCGGAGTTTTACGGGAGGCCCGCTCATGTCGCAGCTCAATGGAAAGACCGCTCTGATCACCGGGGCAAGCCGGGGCATCGGGGAGGCCACGGCGCGGCTGTTCGCCGCAGAGGGCGCGAAAGTCGCCCTGATCGCCAGAAGTGCCAAAGAAATTGAGCGTATTGCAGGCGAAATAGGGTCTCAAGCCCTGGCCGTGCCTTGCGATATTTCCTCTTACGCAGAGATGGATCAGGCTGTGTCGAAGGTCGAAGCGCAGCTCGGTCCTATCGATATTCTGGTCAACAACGCCGGGGTGATCGATCCGATTGGCGCGCTTTCGGAGGTGGACCCGGACGAATGGTCGCGGCTCATCGACATCAATGTCAAAGGCGTTTTCTATGCCATGCGCCGGATCGTTCCGGGGATGGTGGCGCGCGGGGGCGGGACGGTGTTGACCGTATCCTCCGGGGCGGGGCATCGTCCGGTCGAAGGCTGGAGCGCCTATTGCAGTTCGAAAGCCGGGGCCGCGATGTTGACCTCTATGCTTGATCTTGAAGACCGCGGACATGGCATTCGCGCGATGGGCCTGTCTCCGGGAACGGTTGCGACCCAAATGCAGCGGGAGATCAAAGCGTCGGGCATCAATGCGGTGAGCAAGCTTGAGTGGTCCGATCACATTCCGCCCGAATGGCCGGCTCAAGCGCTTTTGTGGATGTGCGGGGCGGAGGCCGACGCCCATCTGGGTGAGGAGTTGCAACTGCGCGACGAGGCGTTCCGCCGCGAGCTGGGGTTGATCGCATGATCGAGGTGAACCGCGACGACGCGCTTTGGACTGTGACCCTGAACCGGCCCGAGAAGGCCAATTCTCTGACCTCGGCCATGCTCTCAGACCTGATTTCCATTGCCGGAGAGGCGGCGGAGAGCGCGAAGGTGCTGGTCCTGACCGGGCGCGGAAAGGTGTTTTCTGCGGGAGCCGATCTCGATGAGGCGCGGGCGGGGCTTGCGACCTCGCCGCTTTGGGAAGAGCTGTCCGCTGCGATTGCCAACCTGCCTTGCCTGACCATTGCGGCGATGAACGGCACATTGGCGGGGGGCGCTTTCGGGATGGCCTTGGCCTGTGATCTGCGGCTCGCCGATCCGGGGGCGAAATTCTTCTACCCGGTGATGAAGCTGGGCTTTCTGCCGCAACCGTCTGATCCCAAACGCATGGCAGCGCTGATCGGACCGGCGCGGGCCAAGATGATCTTGATGTCCGGGCAAAAGATCACGGCGGAGGACGCTTTGTCTTGGGGGCTTGTTGACCGTCTGGTGCCTGCTGCTGAGCAGGCTGCGGTGATTGCCGAGTTGGCGGAAGCGCCTTTGGCTGCTGCGGCTGAGCATGTCGCTGCGATCAAGGCGATGATCTGATTGTGCGTGACAAGGTCGAACAGATTGACGTGTTGATCGTCGGGGCGGGGCCAGCCGGTTTGATGGCGGCGGAGGTGATTTCCGCTCAGGGCCATTCGGTTTTGGTCGCGGAGGGGAAACCCTCGCCCGCGCGCAAATTTCTTATGGCGGGGAAGTCGGGGCTGAACCTGACCAAGGATGACCCCTTGGACCGTTTCCTGACGGCTTATGCCCCGCTGCATCCGGTGTTGCAGAGCGCCCTTGAGGCTTTCGGGCCGCAAGAGACGATTTCTTGGGCCGAAGGGCTTGGGCAGGAGATGTTCACCGGCTCGTCGGGACGTGTGTTTCCGAAGGTCATGAAAGCCTCTCCCTTGTTGCGCGCCTGGCTTGCGCGCCTTGAAGATCAAGGCGTGATGCTGCGGCGGAATTGGCGGATGACGGGGCTTGGTGACACTGTGGTTTTCGAGACGCCGGAAGGTCGTCGCGAGATCAAGCCCAAAGCCGTCATTCTCGCGTTGGGTGGGGCCAGTTGGGCCAGATTAGGCTCGAAAGGTGATTGGCTTGACATGGTCGCCCCCTATGTCGAAATCGCCCCTTTCGCGCCCTCGAACGTCGGCCTACTGCTCGATTGGACGCCGCATATGGAGCGGCATTTCGGGAATCCGGTCAAAGGTGTGAAGCTCACTGCCGGAGCCTATGAAAGCCGGGGGGAGTTTGTGATCTCACAGCGCGGCCTTGAAGGCGGCGGGATTTACAGCGTCACACGGGGGCTGCGCGACGGTGCGCAGTTGACCGTCGATCTCCTGCCGGATTGGAATGTTGAAAAGCTTCAAAAGACCCTAATCCAGCGCAAATCGAAAGAAACGCTGACGAAATTCCTGAAACGCGCACTGCGGCTGTCCCCCGAAAAGATCGCGCTTGTGATGGAGTTTGCAGGGCCGCAGCCGGATGATCTGCTCGGAGCTTTGAAGGCCTTGGAAATGACCGGAGCCCGGATGCGCCCGATGGATGAGGCCATTTCGACTGCGGGCGGGGTCATGTTTGACAGTCTCATGGAAAGGCTCGAATCCCGCACAAAGCCGGGTCTTTTCTGTGCGGGAGAGATGCTCGATTGGGATGCCCCGACAGGCGGCTATCTTTTGACCGCCTGTCTGGCCACCGGGCGTCTGGCCGGGCAGGGCGCGCTCAGAGCGATTTCATAACGTCCGCGGCAATCTCGAAAGAGCGCAGCCGTTTGCCGTGATCGTGAATATTGGCCGCGAAGATGACTTCCTGCGGTTGATACCGTTCAATCAGCGCGCCGATCTTATCCTTGACCATCGCCGGGGTGCCGGTGGCAGACACCGCGAAAATCGCGTCGAGCGAGGGCAGGAAGCGCGCGGGCACGACCGAGGAAATATCCTCGACCGGACGCGGCAGCTTGCCGGGACGGCCCATCCGCAGATTGGCGAAGGTCTGCATCATCGAAGAGCGCAGGTAGATTGCCTCAGCTTCCGTCTCAGCGGCAAAGACATTGGTCGCCAGCATGAAATAGGGCGCATCAAGATATTCAGACGGGCGGAACATGTCGCGGTAGATCTGCACCGCCTGATCGAGTGCTGCCGGAGCGAAATGCGAAGCGAAGGCGTAGGGCAGGCCCAAAAGTGCAGCGAGTTCGGCGCCATAAGTTGAGGAGCCGAGCATCCAGATCGGCACATGGGAGCCTGTTCCGGGGAAAGCGCGAACCGGCGCGTCGTCGGGCATGTCACCCAGATAGGCCATCAACTCCTGCACATCCTGCGGGAAGGTTTCGCCATTGGCGTGTCCGGGCATGAGATTGCGGCGCAGCGCCCGCGCGGTCGGCATATCGGTCCCCGGTGCGCGCCCGAGGCCAAGATCAATGCGGTCGCCGTAAAGTTCGCGCAGGGTGCCGAAGGCCTCCGCCACCTGCAACGGTGCGTGGTTCGGCAACATGATCCCGCCGGAGCCGATCCGCATGCGGGAGGTATGCCCGGCGATATGCCCGATCACCACGGCCGTGGCCGCAGACGCGATCCCCGGCATGTTGTG
Source organism: Celeribacter sp. ULVN23_4 (assembly GCF_054788345.1). Classification (NCBI taxonomy): domain Bacteria; kingdom Pseudomonadati; phylum Pseudomonadota; class Alphaproteobacteria; order Rhodobacterales; family Roseobacteraceae; genus Celeribacter; species Celeribacter sp. ULVN23_4. The sequence continues at coordinate 1,008,528 of NZ_JBTVYO010000001.1, forward strand.
ATGTTCGGCCAGCCAGTAGCGGTTAAAGCCCCAGGTTTCGGCGTGCTGGGACAGATCGACAGAGTTTTTCAGCGCCTGTACGGTGGAAACGCCGTCGGGAACGGGGGAAAGATCAAGAAGGGAATAAGGGATCATGTGCGGCTCCTTTTCGCCCAATCTGGGGTGATCTCGCCGCAAGACAATCCCTGTCGCCCGCGCGATTTCCGATCAGCGGCGTTGCGCCAACATGGCAAGCCGGAGCAGCGTGCGTTCCATCACTGCCATTGTCGGCGCGCGCGACGAGGAACGCAGCGTCAGATCGGTGTCGGTCAGAATGCCGAGGGCGGTCTCAAGTTTGAACATGCCCCAGTTCGAGGCCTGCCGGGTCATGCGGTCACGGCGCGGGCCGAAAATCGGCGGGCGGGCGGCGGCGATGCCGGCAGAGGCGCCACTCGGGTGCGAGGCGGCGGCGTGCAGGCTTCGGAAATGGCGCATGGTGAAGATCGAGAGGGCGACCGGATCAATCCCTTGCCCCGCAATTTTAACCATCAGCGGCCCCAACTCATTGGCGCGCCCTTCGGCGACCACGTTGAGTACGTCGTCCACCTCTGCTTCGGTCGTGGCGGGGGCGCAATTCTGGATGTCTTCGCTGGTGACGGGGCTGTCATCCTCGAACTTGTAGAGCGACAGCTTGTCGAGGGTCTGGCGAAAATCGCCGGGATCGAGCACGCGGGCCAGCGCCTCGATGTCGGTCATTGCCTCGCGGGAGATATTCTTAACCCCGGCCTTGTTCAGCGTCGCCTCGATCTCCGCCCGTGACGGCGGGTCGGCATAGATCGCGATGGCATAGGCGGAGGGATGGCCCTCGAACAGTTTGCGTAGTTTCGAGGAGGCCTTGAGGCTGCCCGCCGTGACAACGATCTGCGCGTCCCCCTCGCGCCAGTCGAACAGCGCGTCTTTGACCGTCTCAGAAACCTGATCAGTAGCATCTTCGACAAAGGCGACGCGAGGACCGGGGAAAAACCCCTGTTCCTTAATGGCGTCGAGCAGAAGCGTCTTGTCCTTGCGAAGCTCGCCGCCCGCGATGCGGGTGAGGCGCATTTCCTCTTCGCCTTGCTTGCCGATCAACCCTTCGATCACCTCTTGGCGACGCAGCGCGATCCGCATGGCGTCAGGGCCGTAGAGCAGCACGCCAGCCTTGCCCGGATCGGGTTTCGCGAAATAGGAGATGGCGTCTCGGGCGGCGAGTTTCATTCGGCTGGCGAGGGCGTTGCCGTGGCAAGGATCTGGCTCACCATCTGGTCTGCGAGGATCACCATCAACCGGTCATAGGCCGCGCGCGACGCGGAGAGCGTATCGACCGAGGAGCCCGTCGCCGAATAGGCGGTAAAGGATTTTACGGTATCCTTTGCCAGAACCCGCCCGGAGGACAGATCGCTCAGGGTATAAGAGACCCGTCCGGTGATGTGATACCGGGTGATATCCTGATCGCGGGTGATGCCGATGGGCTCTTTGCTGGTGTTGATCGTGTAGTTCAACCGATAGAGCGGCGTCTCAACGGGTCCGAATTGATCGATCAAACGGTTGGAGAGCGCGTAGCTTGCGCGGTTGCTCGGAGCTTTGATCTCAACCTTGCCACGCAGGGCAGCGCCCGTGCCCCCCGGTCCGTAAACCGGGGTGAAGCCGCAGCCCGTGAGGGCTGCGAGCGAGATCAGGAAAGTTCTGCGATCAAATGACGACATTGACGATGCGGCCCGGTACGACGATGAGTTTCTTCGGCGACCCGCCATCGAGCGCCTTTTTCACAGCATCGTTTTCCAGCACCAGCTTTTCAACCTCTTCCTTCGGCATATCCTTGGGAACAGAGATTTCGTCGCGGCGTTTGCCGTTGATCTGGATCGGCAGCGTCACGGTGTCCTCGACCAGCATCGCTTCCTCCGGGACAGGCCAAGGTGCTTTGGCAATCAGGCCTTCGCCGCCGAGCAGGGACCACATTTCTTCCGCGAGGTGCGGGGTCATCGGGGACATCAGCTGCGCCAGCGTTTTGAGGGCAAAGCGTTTTGCCTCACGGCCTGCCGTGGACTTCGCGATGGTGTTGGTGAAGCCGTAGAGCTTCGCGATAGAGGCGTTGAAGCCAAAGCTTTCGATGCCTTGCGTGACCTCGAACATGGCTTTGTGCGTGGCGCGGAGAAGCTCCTCATCGCCCTTGCCGGTTTCCGGAGCGCCGTCCAGTTCGGCGGCCAGACGCCAGACACGGCCAAGATGCTTGCTGGCGGCTTCGGCGCCGGAGGCGGTCCATTCCACATCACGTTCGGGCGGGGAGTCAGAGAGTACAAACCAACGCGCAGTGTCTGCGCCGAATTGTTTGATGATCTCGACCGGGTCCACCACGTTGTTCTTGGATTTGGACATCTTGGCGGAGGGCACGATTTCAACTTCCGTACCGTCGTTCAAGTAGCCCTTGCCGTCGCGCAGCTCGACCTCTTCCGGGTAGTGATACTTCGGACGTCCATCCGCACCCACCGTCCTGTAGATCGCGTGGGTCACCATGCCCTGCGTGAACAGCGCATCGAACGGTTCGCGCGCGCTGTCGGGCAGATGCCCGGTCTCGTTCATCGCACGGGCGAAGAAGCGGGAATACAAGAGGTGCAGAATCGCGTGTTCGATGCCGCCGATATATTGATCGACGTTCATCCAATACTCGGCGTCTTCCTTCACGGTCGGTGTCGTGGCATGCGGCGCGGTGAAGCGCGCGTAGTACCAAGAGCTGTCGACAAACGTGTCCATCGTGTCGGTCTCTCGCAGAGCTGCGCCGCCGCAGTTCGGACAGGTCGTGTTGCGCCAGGACGGGTGACGGTCCAGCGGGTTGCCGGGGATCGAGAAATCAATCGCCTTGCCGTCCTCGTCGAACGGCAGCTCGATCGGCAGGTTCTCTTTCTTCTCCGGCACCACGCCGCAGCTTTCGCAATGGACGACAGGGATCGGGCAGCCCCAATAGCGCTGACGGGACAGACCCCAGTCGCGCAGGCGGAACTTGGTCACGCCATGGCCGACGCCGTTGCTTTCGCAGAAGTCGACGGCGGTGTTGACGCCTTCTTCACCGGTCTGGATCTCTGCTCCCGCAAAGCCACGGATGTATTTGACGGTTTCGGCTTTCGTCGGAACAAAGGCCTCACTCTCGTTCAGCTCCCCTTCGGTGGGCGCAAAGACATAGTTGATCGGCAGGCCATATTTGGTCGCGAAATCAAAGTCGCGCTGGTCATGCGCCGGGCAGCCAAAGATCGCGCCGGTGCCGTAATCCATCAGGATGAAGTTGGCGATATAGACCGGCAGTTCCCAAGAGGTGTCGAACGGGTGGCGCACGGTCAGCCCGGTGTTGAGGCCCAGTTTTTCGGCCTTCTCGATGGCTTCCTCGGTGGTCCCGCCTTTGCGGCACTCCTCACAGAAGGCGGCGATCTCCGGGTTCTGCTCTGCCAGTTCCTTGGCCAGCGGGTGATCGGCGGAGATGCCCACGAAAGACGCGCCCATCAGCGTGTCGGGACGGGTGGTGTAAACCTCGATCCGGTCGTGATGTGCGGTCGGTTCGGTGACGGAGAAGGCAAACTGAAGACCGCGCGATTTGCCGATCCAGTTCTTTTGCATGGTTTTGACCTTGTCCGGCCAGTTGTCGAGATGGTCGATGGCTTCCAGAAGGTCTTCGGAATAGTCGGAGATCTTAAAGAACCACTGGGTGAGTTCCTTGCGCTCCACCGGCGCGCCGGAACGCCAGCCGCAGCCGTCGATCACCTGTTCGTTCGCCAGAACCGTCATATCGACCGGGTCCCAGTTCACGGTCGCGTTCTTGCGATAGACCAGACCCTTTTTCAGCATGTCGAGGAACATCGCCTGTTGCTGGCCGTAATACTCCGTGTCGCAGGTCGCGAACATCCGGGTCCAGTCAATCGAAAGCCCCAAAGGCTTCATCTGATCGACCATCGTGTCGATGTTGTTGTAGGTCCAGGTTTTCGGATGCCCGCCGGAGGCCATCGCGGCGTTTTCCGCAGGCATCCCGAAGGCGTCAAAGCCCATCGGGTGCAAGACGTTGAACCCGGTCGAGGATTTGTAGCGCGCGACCACGTCGCCCATGGTGTAGTTCCGGACGTGACCGATGTGGATGCGGCCCGACGGGTAGGGGAACATCTCAAGCACGTAATACTTCGGCTTGCTCTCGTCCCGTTTGGCGAGAAACGCTTCCGCGTCACTCCAGGCAGACTGCCATTTCGGTTCGATCTCGCTGGGCGCGTAGCGGCTCATGGTTGCATCCTTCGTCTCAGACAAACGCCGGGCTTTTGACAGGCCCGGCGTGGTCATAAATCCTTGGCTCTCCGGGGTCCAGAGGCCTTGTTTGCGCTTATTTACCGGTGCGCAGCTGTCGTGCGCGGGTGAGGATCGCATCCTCGACGGCTTGAATGGTCTCTTGGCTCACCGCGCCGCCCTTGGTGTAGAGCGAAATGTTGAGCGCACGGGCGTCCAGAGCCGGGTCGGTGACATGGACCACCGCACGATAGGCACGGCCACCCCCCGGAGGCGTGCCATACCCGGTGATGATGACGCCTGTGAACGGATCGGCTTCCTGAACCGGCAGGAAGGAGAGCACGTCAAGCGCGGCGTTCCAGATGTATTTGTTGACCTGCACCGCATCAGAGACGGAGCCACGGCCACCGCCAAAAATCGTGCGGCGGTTCGGTTGTTCAATCACGATGGTCTCGCCATTCGGAATCTCGACGACCTGTCCGGTGGATTTCGTGTCGACCGTCTCGGTCGTGCCGTCCGCGGTGACCACGGTTTCCTTTTTGCCGCCCGAAAACGGCAGGGAGCCAAAGCTGTCCCCGACAGAGCCAACGGAATCAAAGGCGCCACAGCCCGAAAGCGTCAGCATCGCGGCCAGCGAGGTGGCCAGTATATGGGTTGGGCGAAACATCAAGCGCTCCCTCTCAAGATATTGGGGCAACCGTATCGCCCGAGCCGCGAAGGGACAAGGCCTCAAGTGCGCTGAGTTGCGGGGAAGATTCGCCGAAAACAGAAAAGGGCCGCCCCGAAGGACGGCCCAATCTTTTGTTCTTCTGAACTTCTAAGAATTAGAAGGAGAAGGACAGAGCCAGCGTGGCGCCGGAGTACAGCTCGTAGCCGCCGATGCCGGTGTCGATGTCGTCGGTGGATTCAGCAGCATCCGAGTTCGCATCAGCGTAGGATGCGAGGAAGGAAGCGCCGCCGCCGAGGTCGTATTCAGCAACGATGTAGGAGGCGAAGTCGTCGTCTGCAACATCGTCGTCGCCGTCGATGTAACCAGCGGTCACAACCAGACCGAAGCCGAAGTCGTAAGCACCTTCAACAGCGTATTCAGCTTCGCCGAGGATTTCTTCGTAGTAAGCAGCAACGGTGATCGGGCCGTCGGAGTAGTCCACGGACACGCCGTATGCGTCATCTTCGGTGGCAGATGCGTCGTCGAAGTCATAGGAGACGTAATAAGCGCCGAGGGTCACCGGACCGATCGGGTAGGACACATCAAGACCAACACCGGTCACGCCAGCATCGTAATCCATGTAGGACAGGTTGAAGTCAGCGCCGCCGAAGGATGCGCCGAGGTTCAGAACGATCATGTCGTCTTCACCGACATCGGACAGGCCGAAGTCTTCAACGCCGGAAAGATCGAACAGTACGTCTTCTGCATAGAGCAGGCCGGCGTCGAACATGCCGAAGTCGTAAGACAGAGCGACTTGGGAGTATTTGAGCTCGCCGTTGGTTTTGTCACCTTCGCCGGTGTCGCCCGCGTCGCCTGCAGTGGTGCCGTCTGCGAACGTGAAATCTTCGTCGACGAGGATCGAGGATGCCGCGATGGACAGGCCAGCGTATTCTGCAGTCACGAGGATGCCGCCGGTGGCGTTGTTGTCGTCAGCGAGGTAGTCTTCGTAGTCGTCAGCGGCGTCGGCCGGAGCGAACAGGTCGTTGTCGTACAGAGCGCCAACGCCGGAGAAGGACGCGTAAGCGGTGTCAACGTCGCCGAAGGACAGGCCGAACATGTCGTTGGAGATGGACAGAACCCAGTCAGAGGAGTCAACGGTGCCCATGGAGAAGGTGTCGTCCTCGTCGGACTCGAGGTCGATATCGAGAGACGCGGACGCGGTCCAGCCGTTGTTCAGCTCTTGGGAGAGGTTCACGTAGAGGCCGGCGTCGTAGTAGAAGCCGCCTTCGAAGTCGTCGTTGTAGCCGATCTCAGCGTCGCCGGACCAGGTTACTTCTGCGGAAGCTGCGCCTGCGAGCAGGACGATAGCTGCGGAAGAAAGAAGGATATTTTTCATCGTTTCCCTCGTGGATTTTGAATATCAGGCATGCCGGCTTACCCGACACATGGCGAGAGAAATGCGCCGAACTGCGCTTTGGGTCAAGAAAACGCGAGGTCAGCGACATAGCTCTCTGGAAAATGATGCAAAGACGCCACACACCTGTTGCATGGGATGTGCCGGGCGGCATAAGAAATCCAAGGAATGTAGGGCGCACCGCCAAAGGAGGCAGATATGGGGCTTGCTGAGATCAAGAGCCGTGTGGCGAAAGAGGTAGAACGTGTCGGGCGGGCATCGGACAGTGTGACTTTGATTGCCGTTTCCAAGGTTCAGCCCAATGAACGGGTGGAAGCTGTGCTTGAAGAGGGCCAGCGCGTGTTCGGGGAAAACAAGGTGCAGGAGGCGGCTGGGAAGTGGCCGGCCTTCAAGGAGCGCTTCGACGGTGTGGAGCTTCATCTGATCGGACCGCTTCAGACCAACAAAGCGCGGCAGGCGATGGAGCTTTTTGATGTGATTCACACGGTGGATCGCCCGAAGCTCGCCAAAACCATTGCGCGCCTCTCCGAGGAGTTGGGCCACTGCCCGCGTCTCTTTATACAGGTGAACACAGGCGAAGAGCCGCAAAAGGCTGGCATTTTGCCTGCGGATGCGGATGGTTTCATTCAGGAATGCCGCGATCTGGGGCTCGCGATCGAAGGTCTGATGTGCATTCCGCCCGCTGAGGAAGAGCCATCGCTTCACTTTGCGCTTCTGAAAAAGATCGCGGAGCGGAATCAGCTCTCGGGGCTCTCGATGGGCATGTCCGGCGATTTCGAAACCGCGATTGCGCAGGGTGCGACTCATGTTCGTGTCGGCTCCGCGATCTTCGGCGAGCGAGCTTATTCCTGACGAATCGCACTGTCGGCAAAGCGTCGGACTTTTGTCGGACTTCCGTCGGACCTTGAACGTACCGACTATCGGATCACCAGCCGAGTAGCGGGGGTGATCCGGTCCGCGATCCAGCGCAGGTGATCGGCGCGGAAGGCGACGCAGCCTTCGGTCGGGTGACGCGGTTTGCGCCAGCGATGGACAAAAATGGCGGAGCCTTTGCCGGGCGTGGCATCGGGCCAGTTCCAATCGGTGATGATCACCAGATCGTAAAGCCGATCTGCGCGGCGCATGTTTTCATGGCTGGCTTTGAAAGGCGCGCGCACGAGGTGGTTGTAGGCGGGATGATCGCCCGCATCGCACCAGAGATCGCCGGGCCTGATTTTTGTGCCGTTTAGGGCGGGAATGCGATCGGCCCTATAATAAAGCGCGGGCATGGTGTGACTGCCGCGCGGGCTGGCGCCGTCGCCTTCACGTTTGCTGTCCGAGATCCCGCCCTTGCCGATGGAGCAGGGGAAGCGCCGCCCGAGAAACCGCGCGCCCCAACGGGTGACGACGATGTCGGTGGCTTTGAACATCACAACAGATGTCCCGATTTGCGGGCCTTGGTGGCGAGATAGGCTTCGTTGAAGCGATTCTCCCCGACCTTGAGCGGCACGCGTTCGGTGACGGTGATGCCCTGATCTTCCATCCGGGCGATCTTCTTCGGGTTGTTGGTCAGAAGGCGCACGGCACCAAAGCCCAACTCCTTGAGAATCGCCGCGCCGATGCGGAAATCGCGTTCATCGTCTTCAAAGCCGAGCCGGTGGTTGGCCTCCACCGTGTCGAAGCCCTGATCCTGAAGTGAGTAGGCGCGCATCTTGTTGGCGTGGCCGATGCCGCGGCCCTCTTGGTTCAGGTAAAGAAGAATGCCTTCACCTTCCTCGCCCATTTGGGAGAGGGCGGCGTGAAGCTGCGGGCCGCAGTCGCATTTCAGCGAGCCAAAGATATCGCCGGTGAAACAGGCGGAATGGAGGCGCGCCAGCACGGGCTTGCTGCGATCCGGGCGGCCAACCTCGACAACGTAATGTTCCTCGCCGCCATCATCGGGGCGAAAAACATGGACGCGGCTTTTCTCGGCGGCGATCAAAGGCACGCGGGCATGGACCATGTCATGCAGCGGCGCGAGATCGGCCATCAGGGGCAGGGCGGTTTCGACCGGGAGGACGGTCAGCCCGTTGGCGCTTGCGATATCATAGCCATTCTCGACATCGACCATGATGGTGGCGGGCAGAAGGCGCGCGGATTTTGCCAGTGCAATCGCGGCGCGGGCGCAGATCGCATTGCCGCCGCGAAGCGAGCGGAACGGGCCTTTCATCGGATGGGTCAGATCGTCCGCCGGATCGGCCACGGCGGCGATCCATTCGACATCGGCATCTGAGGGCAGAATGAGACGGGCGAGATCACTGTCATAGGCGCGGGCGGAGAGGGTTTCCGCGCGCCGGGATGTGATCGCCATATAGACGTCGCCCAGCTCGCGAAGATCTCTGAGACGTTCGGAAGAAATGTCTTCGGCGGCGACGGCGAGCGCATGTCCGGCCTCGGAGCGGAGCACCACTGGCACGCCCATACGCATGTCCGCGCGGGCGCGGGCGATGATTTCAGAAAGGTTCGGCGCAAGGCTCATGAAGGTGTTCCGTCGTCATGTCAGGCCCTTCATGTAGCGATCTTTGTCATAAAGTGAAACATTTCCGGCCTCTTTGACACGCTTGCGTGAGACTATTGTTGCAAATCTTGTTCTTTCGCCTCGTCACGCGCAGATCACAGTCAAGGCACAACAAAAGGAGGTCAAAGTGATGGCCACTCTAAAGAAAATCCTGCTCGTCGACGATGATGACGATCTGCGCGAGGCACTGAGCGAACAATTGGTCATGACCGAAGACTTCGACGTCTTCGAAGCCGACAGCGGCGCGTCCGGCATCGAGAAGTCGAAAGAAGGCCATTACGACCTGATCATTCTCGATGTGGGCCTGCCCGACACGGACGGTCGTGAACTATGCAAACGTCTCCGTAAAACCGGCGTAAAATGTCCCATTTTGATGCTGACCGGTCATGACACGGACGCGGACACCATTCTGGGGCTCGACAGCGGTGCCAATGACTACGTCACCAAACCGTTCAAATTTCCGGTGCTTCTGGCCCGTATCCGCGCCCAGCTCCGGACCCATGAGCAATCGGAAGCGGCTGTCTTCCAGCTTGGACCGTACACGTTCAAACCGGCGCAGAAGATGCTGGTCACGGAAGACGACAAGAAAATCCGTCTGACCGAGAAAGAGACCAATATCCTCAAGTTCCTCTATCGCTCGACCGAAGGCGTGGTGCCGCGCGACGTGTTGCTGCATGAGGTCTGGGGCTACAATGCCGGAGTGACGACGCACACGCTTGAGACGCATATCTACCGCCTGCGCCAGAAAATCGAACCCGATCCCTCGAACGCGCGGCTTCTCGTGACGGAGGCGGGCGGCTATCGCCTCGCGTCCTGATCGAAAAAAACGGACTTACGCAGGAACCTTTCGGTTTGTCGTGAGTTGATATCAGGAAGACCCCTCGCACATCGGGGCAATGATGTGCAGTCCCTCGTTCCCTCTTATGCCCGGCCTTCGTGCCGGGCGTTTTTTTGTCTGCGGGTGTGCGCGGCTTTCGGGTGGTGTCACCGCGCCGGGGCGGATAGGCTCTGGCGCAAATCTGATCAGAGGACGTGTCATGCCCTTCACTCTTGCCACCTGGAACATCAACTCCGTGCGTCTGCGCGAGCCCATCGTCTGCAAGCTTCTCGAAGAGGAGGGGCCAGATGTCTTGTGTCTGCAGGAGTGCAAATCTCCGGTGGAAAAAATCCCGATGGAGCGGTTTCAGGCGCTTGGCTACACTCACATCGTTGCGCGGGGGCAGAAGGGCTACAACGGTGTTGCGATCCTTTCGAAATTGCCGCTCGAAGATGCGGGTTCCGTGGATTACGCGAACCTCGGCCATGCGCGCCATGTCGCAGCGCGTCTGGAGAACGGCGTGACGATCCACAACTTCTATGTGCCGGCGGGTGGCGACAAACCGGATCGCGAGATCAACGAGAAATTCGGGCAAAAGCTCGATTACCTCACCGAGATGCGTGACGCTTTCCATACTGACAAGCCGGAGAAATCCATTCTCGTGGGCGACTTGAACATCGCTCCGCGCGAGGACGACGTCTGGAACCACAAACAGCTTTTGAAAATCGTGTCCCACACGCCGATCGAGGTCGAGCATCTCGGCGCGGCGCAGGATGCGGGCAATTGGGTCGATGTCACGCGGCAGGATATTCCGGAGGGGCTGCTTTATAGCTGGTGGTCGTACCGGGCGAAGGATTGGGATGCTGCGGACAAGGGGCGGCGTCTCGATCACATCTGGGCGACGTCTGATATTTCGAATGCCGCACACGGCAGCCGCGTTCTGCGCGATGCGCGCGGTTGGGAGCAACCGTCGGATCACGCACCGGTCTTCGCCACTTTCGATCTTTGAGCCACCCGGCTTTAAAATTCATGCAACAGGGCGCATATATAGCCCAAGCAGATAAGGGAGAACCGACAATGGATCTCGGACAAGCCAATGGCGCCGCGCATGGCGCATATGTGAAAGACGTTTCCGAAGCCGACTTCATGGCGGAGGTGATCGAAGCCTCGCAGGAAACCCCTGTGATCGTTGACTTCTGGGCCCCGTGGTGCGGCCCCTGCCGTCAGCTCGGCCCGGCTCTCGAAGCCGAGGTTGAAGCCGCCGGTGGCGCGGTCAAGATGGCCAAGGTGAACGTCGATGAGAACCAAGGCATCGCGGGGCAGCTGCGCGTGCAGTCCATCCCGACCGTTTACGCCTTTTTCAAAGGCCAACCGGTTGACGGCTTCCAAGGCGCGTTGCCGCCGTCTCAGATCAAGGAATTCGTGGCCAAGATCGTTGCGCTGAACGTCGACGAAAGCCTCGCCGATGCGGTCGCGGCTGCGGATGAAATGTTCGAAGCCGGTGAGATCGACGATGCGGCACAGACCTACGCCGCGATCATCGAAGAGGATGACAAATTGGCGGCGGCCTATGCCGGTCTGGCAAAATGCCACCTGTCGAAAGGCGAAGTGGATGAGGCCGAAGCCGTGCTGAACGGCGTGCCTGCTGACGTCTCGCATGATGCGTCGATTGAAGCGGTTCATGCCCAGATTGCTCTGGCGCGCGAGGCGGAAAATGCGGGTCCGGTGGCTGAGCTGGCCGCCAAGGTTGAGGCCGATCCGACCGACATGCAGGCGCGTTTCGATCTTGCGGTGGCGCAACATGCTGCCGGTCAGGTTGAAGAGGCCGTCGAAACGCTTTTGGCCGCGTTCAAGCAGGACCGTGAATGGAACGATGGCGCGATCAAGGAGCAGCTGTTCAAGATTTTCGACAGCCTTAAGCCCAATGATCCGATTGTTTTGAACGGTCGCCGCAAATTGTCCTCGATGCTATTTGCCTGATCGCGCGCGCGTTCTAACTTTAGCACATGTTGAGCGCAGCCGATCTTCCAGAGACGATCCCCGTCTTTCCGCTTCCCGGGGCCCTGCTTTTGCCTCGGGCGCGTTTGCCCTTGCACATCTTCGAGCCCCGCTATCTGCAGATGCTCGAAGATTGCATGAAAACGCCCGCACGCCTGATTGGTATGGTCCAGCCCCGGAGCGGGGCAGGGGCGGGTAAGTTGAACAGCATCGGCTGTGCCGGTCGCCTGACCGCTTTCTCCGAGACCGAAGACGGGCGCTACATGATCACGCTCACCGGCGTGTCGCGCTTTCGTCTCATGGCGGAGACGACGGGGTTCAGCCCGTATCGGAAATTCAGCGTGAACTGGGCCGATTTCGCAGCCGATCTCGGCGCGCCGGAACATGATCCGGGCCTGTGCCGCGCGCCGTTCATGGCGTTGCTGAAACGCTATTTCTGCGAAGAAGAGCTCCAGACCGATTGGGACAGCCTTGGACAAGCCGAGGACGAGCTTCTGATCAACTCTCTGTCGATGCTCTGTCCGTTCGGTTCGGAAGATAAACAGGCGCTCTTGGAGGCTCCCTCTCTTTCCACCCGCCGCGAAACGCTTATAACGCTCATGGAATTCGCGCTGCATGGCGGCTCTGACGAGGATATGATGTGATGGACACCCAACCGATTTTTGATCGCCGTATGCTTGAGGCTCTGGTTTGTCCGCAAACCCATGCGGTTCTGAGCTATGATGCCGAGGCGCAGGAGTTGATCTCCAAGACGGCGGGGCTGGCCTATCCGATCCGCAATGGCATTCCGATCATGCTGGTGTCCGAGGCACGCAAGCTGGACGACTAAGGTCGTCGAGACAGCAAGCCAGACGAATGAAGAGGGGCGTATCGCCCCTTTTTTGCTGCGTTAAGCATAATCTTATTAACCTTAACGCGGGGTAGGGGAGGGGGCCTAACGGGCCAAAACTGACCGACCAAAGCTGGTCGGTCATAGCGACATACTCAGCCCTTCAAAGGGCGACGCCGCGCAGCAGTTTCGGAATGTCGCCATTCACGCCCGCCGCCTCACGGATCGCGGCACGGCGCAGGCCGCTCATCGAATTTACAACGCCCATACCAATGTCCCGCGCCACGCGCAGGAAGGGATTGTCGTTGGAAAACAGCTTGTTGAAACTGTCGGTCATGAGGGCCATCGTCGCCACATCGAACCGCCGCCACTGGGCGTAACGTGCCAGTACATCTTCGCGCCCAATGTCTTCGCCGCGGCGATGCGCATCGACGAGCACTTCTGTCAAAGCGCCAACATCCTTGAGACCTGCGTTGAGGCCCTGACCGGAGATTGGGTGCATCCCATGCGCCGCATCACCGACAAGCGCCACGCGCGGGGCGGTTAAGGCGTTCGCCAGTGTGATGTTCAGCGGATAGGTAAACCGTTTTCCGGCGAGGGAAATCTCCCCGAGGAAATCGCCGAAACGCGGACGCAGAACGGCGAGGTAATCTTCGTCGGAGAGCGCCTGAATATCGGCGGCGAGCTTGTCTTTTTCGGTCCAGACGATGGAGCTTTGATTGCCCGGCAGCGGCAGGATCGCCAGAGGGCCGGAGGGCAGGAAATATTGATGCGCCGCGCCATTGTGAGGCAGCTCATGCGAGATCGCGCAGACCAGAGCGGTCTGGCCATAGCCCCACCCGGTGCGCTTGATCCCGGCACGCTCGGCCGTGCCGCTTTTACGCCCGTCGCACCCAACGATCAGCTTGCCTGCAATCTCTGTTCCGTCGCTGAGCACGACCTTCGCGCCATGCAAATCGACCGACTGGGCGACGACCTGACCTTCGATCTGGGTGATCTTCGGCTGGGCGTCGAGCGCGTCGAGGAAGGCTTTGCGCAGGTAACGGTCCTCGACCATGTATCCCATCGGGCTTTCGTCGATCTCGCCGTCGCGAAATTCCAGCATGAAAGGCGCGGGGCCTTCGCCGGGTTTGCCGTCTGTGACTTTGACGTCGAGGATCGGTTGGGCATGACCCGAGACCGTGTCCCAAATGCCAATCGCTTTCATCAGCTTGTAAGAGCCGAGCGAGAGCGCATAGCCGCGCCCGTCGAACGTGTCGCTGGTGCGCATGTCTTTCGGCAGGCTGTCGATCAGCGTCACGGTCAGCCCGGCATTCGCCGAAGCCAGCGCCAAAGCCGGGCCATTAAGCCCGCCGCCGACGATGATGAGATCGCTTTTGGGAGTGGTGTCTTGGGTCATGAGGGCCTCCATTGCGCCAAATATGACGCGCGCGGCGGGATTGTCCATGCGCTCCTACGCCGCTAACGTGCCGGGGCAACAGAACAGGGGTGCGAAATGGTCGAATATACGGAAGCAAGCATGTGTGATCTTGGTCGGGCCATCGGCTCTGGCGATGTCGATCCGCGTGATCTTGCGGCGGCTTTTCTGGATATGGCGAAGGCGCACCCGCTGCGTGACCGGATTTACACCTGTCTCATGGAAGATCGCGCCATGGCGGAGGCCGAAGCCGCCTGTGTCCGCGCCAACAATGGCGTGCGGCGCGGGATTTTGGACGGTGTGCCGGTGTCATGGAAAGACCTGTTCGATACGGCGGGCGTGGCGACGGAAGCGGGCTCCGCGCTGCTCAAGGATCGCATCCCGACGAAAGATGCCGAAGTGTTGCGGCGCGCATCGAATGCTGGCCTCGTGGCGCTGGGCAAGACGCATATGTCGGAGCTGGCGTTCTCCGGTCTTGGGCTGAACCCGATGACGGCGACGACGCCCTGTGTGAACGATCTCGATGCCGTTTCGGGGGGCTCCTCCTCCGGCGCGGCTGGTTCTGTCGCCTTTGGTCTGGCGCCGGGTGCGATCGGCTCAGACACAGGCGGTTCGGTGCGTATCCCTTCGGCTTGGAACGATCTTGTGGGCCTGAAAACCACGGCGGGGCGTATCCCGCTTGATGGCGTCGTGCCTCTGGCTGCGGCTTTTGACACGGTCGGGCCGCTGGTGAAAACGGTGGAGGATGCCGCAGAGGTGTTCGCCATTCTCGACGGCTCGCCCGCGCCGGACCTGAAGGGCGCGACACTGAAAGGCAAGCGGCTTCTCGTGCTTGAAAACGTGGTGTTCGACGACATTCGCGACGCGCCTCTGGATGCGTTCGAGGCCGCTGTACAGAAATTCCGCGATGCCGGGGCGGAGGTGGTGCGCGCGCCGGTGCAGGCCGTGACGGACGCGATGGATCTTGCTGGCGTTCTGTTCACGACGGAGGCCTATGCCGAATGGCGCGACGTGATCGAGGCCGCGCCGGATTTGATGTTTCCGCGTATTCTGGACCGGTTCCGCTCCGGCGGGGCCTTCATGGGGGTGGATTATGTTGCGGCATGGAAAAAGCTGACGGCTTTGCGCGCCGAGTATCTCAAGGCAACTGCGGGCTTTGATGCGGTGATCTTGCCGTCTGCGCCGAACCTGCCGCCGAAAGCGGATCGGTTGATGACGGATGCGGAGTATTACGTCACGGAGAATCTCCTGACGCTGCGCAACACCCGTGTCGGCAATCTGATGGGGTTGGCCGCGCTGACTTTGCCGACGGGGATTCCGTCCTGCGGCGTCATCTTGCAAACCCCGCCGATGAGCGAGGCGCGTCTTTTGCGTCTGGGTAAGGCCGCAGAGGCCGCGCTGGCCTAAAAGTCACAACCTCAACGCGAGGCGTTCGGGCCGATCCGTCTTTTTCTGGACCAATCGGCCCGGCACGGTTATCTTGACCTCAAACACCCGGGCGAAAAGATCCGGAAATACAGAGGCAGTAGCAGTTTCATGATGTTCCCTGAGCGGTTTTCAAACCTGCCGGAATATGCGTTTCCGCGTTTGCGGAGCCTTCTCGACGCGCATGCGCCGGGTGGCGAAGTGATGCATATGACCATCGGCGAACCCCGGCACGCCATGCCGCCCTTCGTGGGCGAGGTTCTGGCGGAAAATCTGGCCGGATTCGCGACATATCCGAATAACAACGGCACGGACGAGCTTTTGGGCGCGATCGCCGGATGGCTGAAACGCCGTTTTGGCGTCACGGTTGAGCCGTCAACCGACATCATGGCGCTCAACGGCACGCGCGAGGGGCTGATGAACGCCTGTATCGCGCTTTGCCCGGAGACGAAGAAGGGCAAGCAGCCGGTCGTGTTGACGCCCAACCCGTTTTATCAGGTCTATGCCGTCGCCGCGACGACCATCGGGGCCGAACCTGTGTTCGTGCCCTCGACCCGTGAGACCGGGTTCCTGCCGGATTATGCAGGCCTGCCGACCGAGGTTCTGGACCGCACGGCGATTGCCTATATCTGTAGCCCTTCGAACCCGCAGGGGGCGATTGCTTCGCGGGAATATTTGCGCGATTTGATTTCTCTGGCGGAAAAACACGATTTCAAAGTGTTCTCTGACGAATGCTATTCCGAGATTTACCGCGATGAGGTGCCTGTCAGTGCCCTCGAAGTGGCGCGTGAGATGGGGGCTGACCCTGAGCGCGTGGTGATCTTCCATTCGCTGTCGAAACGCTCGAACCTTCCGGGGCTGCGCTCCGGGTTTGTGGCGTCCGGCCCTGAAAACATGCTCCGCATCCGGCGGCTGCGTTCCTATTCCGGCGCGCCTTTGCCCGGTCCGATTCAGGCGGTCTCCGCCCGTGTTTGGGCGGATGAGGAACACGTCATCGCGTCGCGCAAGCTATACGTCGAAAAATTCAACATGGCCGACGAAGTGTTTTCGGGCATCCAAGGTGCGGAGGCCCCACAGGCGGGGTTCTTCCTCTGGCTGCCGGTGAATGACGGCGAAGAAGCGGCGATGAAACTGTGGACGGAAACCGGCATTCGGGTCTTGCCCGGTGCGTATCTGTCCCGTGAGGTGAACGGGGAAAACCCCGGCAAGCATTACATCCGGGTCGCCTTGGTGGCCCCAAAAGAAGAAACGCAGCGCGGGCTGATCAAGCTCCGCGACTGTTTGTACGGTTAAAGTAAGAGGCAGGTATGGCATCCTATCAGGCACGTGGTCGCGATCCGCTTTTCGACAAAAAGACACAGATCCTTCTGGAACGCCGAGGGCGTGAATTGATCGGTCTCGGCCTTCTGGTGGTCGGGTTGATCTTTGCGCTTTTGCTGGGAAGCTATACGCCGGAAGACCCGAGCTGGCTCTCCGCCACCGAGGCCCCGGTGAACAACGTGTTGGGCCGATTTGGTGCCTCGATTGCCTCGCCTCTGATGATCATCGTGGGCGTGGCCTCCTGGGGCTTTGCTCTGGGCTTTATCGCCTGGGGGCTGCGCTACATGCTGCATCGTGGGGCTGAACGGGCGTTGACGCGGGCGGTCTTCGTGCCAATCGCCATCGCGGTCGCCTCGATCTATGCCTCCACCCATGCCTCCACCGCGCCGCAAAGCTTTGGCGGGTTGTTCGGTGATACCGTTCTGGCGGCGCTGATCCAAATCGTGCCGCTTGGCGCTGGCTTTAGCCTGAAGGTGCTGGCCTTGGTGTCCTTCTTCGGAGCGGTCTGGCTCGCTTTGTTCGCCTTCGGATTTACCCGGTCCGAGATGCTCGACATCGGGCGCTATCTGCTTTGGGGGCTGGTGTCGCTCTATGCCGTTGTGCTGAACCTGATGGGGCGCGGGGCGCGCGGGTCGGTGACTTTGGGACAGCGCATGGCGGAAAAAGCCGCCGCGCGTCGTGAAGAGCGCCGACTTCTGGCCGAGGAACAAGCGGCCTTCGGGGCTCAGATGCAGCAGGGTTATCAGGCTCAATCGCAGCCGCATGCGCATAGCGCGCGGGTGATCCGGGCCGATATGCCGGTGCAAGAGCCCGTCGTCTATGAGGACGAGGCCAAGCCGTCGCTGTTCTCCAAGATGCCGACGCTTTTGAAGCGCCCCCCTGTCGATGATCCTGAACCCGAATTGATCGAACCCGATCTGGCCCCCGATGTGGAGTGGCGACCGGAGCAGGATGATCGTATCCGCTCCAAAATCGCCAATGTGATCAATGCCCGCGCCCGGTCCGGGTCGCGCGCGGTTGCGCCGGGGGCGACCCGTGTCGAGCCGCCGATGACGGCGGCGCAAAAGGCGGTCGCGAAATACAAGAAGGGGCCGAAGCCGATGATCTTCGATGCTGGCTCCGCTCAAGCGACTGCGCCCGCTCCGATGGCCGCCCCGATGACTGAGGCACATGAGATGCCGGTCGCCGATGCCTATGAGGATGCTTACGACATGGGCTATGAGGCCTATGAGGTTGCGCAGGCGCCTTATGAAGATATGCAGCCCTACGAACAGGCTTACGAGGCGGATTTCGATCCGTCCTATGAACAAGCGTATGAACCGGTGGAAACGCCGGACTATATCGCGCCGCAATCCCCGCGCTACACGCCCGAACAGCCCGCCGCGCCGGAAGCCAAACGCGTGGTGCAGCACCCGGTGCGCAAACCCGTTGTGCCGTCCCGCCAAGCGCAGGCAGAGGCGCAGCCCAGCCTGAAATTCGACCCGAAAGAGGCCGAATACGAGGTGCCGCCGCTGTCTTTGCTTGAGAACCCGGTCAACATCGTGCGGCACACGCTGTCCGACGAGGCGCTCGAAGAGAATGCCCGGATGCTGGAGAATGTGCTCGACGATTATGGCGTGAAGGGCGAGATCGTGTCGGTCCGTCCGGGGCCGGTCGTGACCATGTATGAGCTCGAACCCGCGCCGGGTCTCAAGGCCAGCCGCGTGATCGGCTTGGCGGACGATATTGCGCGCTCCATGTCGGCGCTGTCGGCCCGTGTGTCGACCGTGCCGGGGCGCTCCGTGATCGGGATCGAATTGCCGAACGAGCATCGCGAGATGGTGTCCTTCCGCGAAATCCTTTCGGGCCGCGATTATGGTGATGGCAAACATTCCCTGCCGTTGGCGCTCGGCAAAGACATTGGCGGCGACGCGGTGGTGACGAATCTCGCGAAGATGCCGCACCTTCTGATCGCAGGGACCACCGGGTCCGGTAAGTCCGTGGCGATCAACACGATGATCCTGTCGCTCCTCTATAAGCTGACGCCGGAAGACTGCCGGATGATCATGATCGACCCGAAGATGCTCGAACTGTCCGTTTATGACGGCATTCCGCACCTTTTGAGCCCGGTTGTGACCGACCCGAAAAAGGCGGTCGTGGCGCTCAAATGGGTCGTGGCGGAGATGGAAGATCGCTACCGCAAAATGTCCAAAATGGGCGTGCGGAACATCGACGGTTACAACGGTCGCGTCAAAGAAGCTCTGTCGAAAGGCGAGCTGTTCTCCCGCACGGTGCAGACCGGGTTTGACGAGGAGACCGGCGATCCGATCTTCGAGACCGAAGAATTCCAGCCGGAAAAACTGCCTTTCATCGTGGTGATCGTCGATGAGATGGCCGACCTGATGATGGTTGCGGGCAAAGAGATCGAAGCTTGTATCCAGCGTCTGGCACAGATGGCGCGGGCCTCCGGCATCCACCTGATCATGGCGACGCAACGTCCCTCCGTGGACGTCATCACCGGGACGATCAAGGCCAACTTCCCGACCCGGATTTCCTTCCAGGTGACCTCGAAAATCGACAGCCGCACCATTTTGGGTGAGCAGGGCGCCGAACAGCTTCTGGGCATGGGCGACATGCTTTACATGGCGGGCGGCGGTAAAATCCAACGCTGCCACGCGCCGTTCGTCTCCGACGAAGAGGTCGAAAAGGTCGTGTCCTATCTCAAGGCCTATGGTCCGCCCGATTACGTCGGCGGCGTGGTCGAGGGACCGGATGATGAAAAATCTGCGGATATTGACGCTGTTCTGGGCCTCAACACAGGTGGCAACACCAATGGCGAGGATGCGCTTTACGATCAGGCCGTGGCCATCGTGATCAAGGATCGCAAATGCTCGACCTCCTACATCCAGCGCAAACTGGCGATCGGCTATAACAAAGCCGCGCGTCTGGTGGAGCAGATGGAGGATGAGGGCATCGTGTCCTCGGCGAACCATGTCGGCAAGCGCGAGATTTTGGTGCCGGAACAGTAATCACGGGAAATTCCGTGAGCTGTGATCTGATGAGAGGTGCAAGGGCTGCGCGAAGGCCCTATATCTGAGCGCATGAAACAGTTCCTGATTGCCCCTCTCAAGGCCCTCGCGCCTGCCCTGATCGCCCTCTCCGCCGCCGCGCCTGCGATGGCGGAGAAACTGCCGCTTTCTGAGCTTTCGGCCTATCTCAACGGTCTTTCGACGGTCGAGGCGGATTTCACCCAGACCAATGATGACGGCTCCAAATCGGATGGGTCCGTGACGATCAAACGTCCGGGACGGATGCGGCTCGACTATGGTGGAGCGAATGAAGCGCTGGTGCTCGTGAGCGGCGGACAGGTGGCGGTTTTCGATCCCGGCTCAAATGAGCCGCCGCAACGCTTTCCCCTTTCAAAGACCCCGCTGTCGCTGATGCTGGCTCGCAATGTCGATCTGAGCAAAGCGAAAATGGTGGTGTCCCATACGGAACAGAATGGCGACACCGTGGTACGGGCGCAGGATCCCGATCACCCGGAATACGGCTCCATTGACCTGATCTTCAGCGCGACGCCTGTGCTCAAGGCCTGGGTCATCCATGATGACACTGGCGGCTCCACCACGGTGCAGCTCACCAAGATGAAACTTGGTGGCTCCGTGTCGGATCGTGAGTTCAACATTCGCTCCGAGGCCGATCGGCGCGGGACGCCGCTCGACTGACGGGAGCGCGGATCAGGATTTACCGCAGGCGATGAGTTGCTGGCGGTATTTCTCTGCGCGGGTGGCGACAGAGTTGGCGACATTCATGAGCCACGCTTTGGAGCGATAGCTGCCACGGGCATAGCCTGCGCGGCCTTCGTGATAGGCGAGATACTGCGCCCGCGCGTCGTATTTGGAGATGCCGAGACGTTCCGAGGATTCGGCCATGTACCAGCCCATGAAATCGGTCGCGTCCTGAATGCGAGTGCGTTTCGCGCCCAAGCCGCCTTCTTCCCGGCGGTATTCGTCCCATGTCGCATCGAGCGCCTGAGCATAGCCGTAAGCCGAGCTTTGCCGTCCCATCGGGATCACATCCAGCACGAACTGATAGGGCGTACGGGCGTCGCCGTCGAACTTGCTCTCCTGATAGAAGGTCGCCATTTGCACATGCACGGGGATGCCCCATTTGCGCTCGCTCTTTTTCATCGCCCGCAGATAGCTGGGGCGCTCATCCAGAATGGCACATGCGTTGTCGAGGTTTCTGGGCGCACTGTTATAGCCCCCGCCGCATGCAGCCAGCAGGAGAAATAGGGAAAGTGCGCGAAGACGTCTGCTCATACCTGCCTCTCGCGTTTGATTTTGCCACAGCATAGCGAATTTGACAGATGTGTGAAATGGCAATCCCGTGAGCAGTTTCCCCGCAAAACCGGATTAAATCAGCAGGGCGAGCAGGATCGGGAGGTAGATCACCGACATGAGCGTGGAGGAGACGACGAGGGCGGCAACGGCATCCGAGGCGGCGCCGTATTTCTCCGCCAGCATGTAGGAGGTCACGGCAACCGGCGTGGCGATTTGGACGACGAGTACGGCCAGCGGGACCGGATCGAGGCCGAACCAGAGCCCTGCCCCGGTGGCGATCCCGGAGCAGAGGATGACTTTGCCCAAAGACATGAGCGTCGCGCGGCCCAACCCGTGCGGATGCAGCCGCGCAACGGCTACGCCGAGCGTGATGAGCATGAGGGGAATGGCGATCTGCCCCAAAAGCGAGAGCGTGTTCATGGCGAAGGGGGGCAGTGTCCAGCCCTGCCAGAGAAACAACGCGCCGAAGGCTGTGGCCCAGACCAAAGGTTCTTTGAAGGCCTTGCCGAGAGAACCGCCGCCCGCCGTGACATAGACGCCGAATGTGAAGGACCAAAGCGCCATGACGGCGAAGACCACGACAGCATAGCTCAGCCCCGCCTCGCCAAAGGCGAAGAGCGCCAGCGGCAGGCCAAGGTTGCCGGTGTTGCCGAAAATCAGCGGCGCGAGATAGGTGCGACTGTCATAGCCCAGCAGTTTCACCACGCCCCAAGCGGCAATCGTGACGCCGCCGTAAGCGACGATGGAGGCCAGTGAAAGGGCGGAGAGAGCCGCGGGTTCGATGTCGGCTTTGACCAGTGCGGTGAAAATCAGTGCGGGGACAGAGAGGGTCATCGTGAGCTTGGTCACGAACTCCAATCGGTATTCATGACCGGTTTTGACCCAAGTGAAGCCGATCAACGCCAGAAGAAATACCGGCGCGACGATTTCGAGCACTGTCAAAACAAGGTTCACAGACTGTTTCCCATTTCCCGGGCCGCCCCCCGTGGACATAGACCGTCCAAAAGGTCTACTAACCTAGTGTAGAGGTTGCAAATCTTATGTTGTCCACGCGTGCCAAATATCATCTGGGACAGGTTGTCCGTCACCGCAAGCATAGCTTCCGCGGAGTGGTGTTTGATGTCGATGCGATGTTTTCCAACACGGACGAATGGTACGCAGCGATCCCGGTCGATGCGCGTCCCGACAAGGATCAGCCGTTTTACCATCTGCTTGCGGAAAACAGCGACGATTACTACGTTGCCTATGTGTCGGAGCAGAACTTGGTCGCGGATTACTCCGGTGAACCTGTGGAACACCCCGATCTTGAAGACCTGTTCGGACCGTTCGAAGACGGGTCTTACCCGCTGCATTTCCAGTTGAACTGATCCCGAAACTTATCCCTGACGCTCAGGCCGTCTGACCAATCGACATGCGAAAGCGCAGGCGGTTGTGATCCCCTTCGCGCTCGTATTCAAGTTCGTGGGCCAGCTCCCGGATCAGAAACCATCCGAACCCCCCTTCGGGCAGGTCGGCGATATCGCAATTGAGATCGATCTGCCGCCCGAGAGGCGGCTTGCCGTCAGGCATCATGTGACCGTTGTCGAGAATGGTGCACCACAGGCCGTTTGCCGTCGGCGTGAGATGAATTTCGATCACACCCCCCATGTGCGCGACATAGGCGTGTTCCACGATGTTGTTCAAAGCCTCGGCCAGAACAATCTCAAGGCTGGCAAGCTCATCCTGAGAATACCCGGACGGCCTTAACCCGGATTTGATGCTTTCCAATCCGCGCCGCACAGCGGCTTCTGTTGCCGGAATGATCAGTCTCAAGATGCTCTCTCTCGGATGCGGTGGGACCGCGCGGGGCCGCTGTTGTTTGAGATTGCCCTCAGGACGCATTTGCAATTCCTGCGATGGCGTCGGCGACATTGGCGTGGATGGTGAAGACCGTGTCCATCCGGGTGAGGCGGAACACCCGTTGCACGGTCGGGTGCAGCGCGGCGAGTTCGAGGCGCTGGCCATGCCGCACCGCCTTGAGCGCCGCAACCACGGCGCCAAGCCCGGAACTGTCGAGGAATTCGACCTGGCCGAGATCAAGAATGATACGCGCCGGGCCGCTGTCGCTTAACGCGCGCATTTTATCCTTGAACTGAATGGCGCAGGCCGCATCGATGCGGTTTTCGACGACGGTCACGATGCGCACGTCCTCAAAATCCTGATGGGTCAGTTTCATATGCCGTCCCTTTGTGTCTGTATCGGGCTTGATCCTAGGACGAAAATCTTACCAATGGGTTTGCACGCCGCAGGAAAGGAAAAACACATGGCCGATTATGACGGATTGTCTGCTCGGGTTGCTGCACTTTGCGATGGGGAAACCGACGAGATCGCTTTGATGGCGACGCTGGCTTGTGAGGTGCATCAATCGGATGACCGGTTTCATTGGACGGGGTTCTATCGCACCGTCTCCGAAGACCTGTTGAAGATCGGGCCGTATCAGGGGGGGCATGGTTGTCTCGTCATCCCGTTTTCACGCGGTGTCTGCGGCGCCTGTGCCCGCACCCGCGCAGTGCAGCTTGTCCCCGACGTCGAGGCGTTCGAAGGGCATATCGCCTGCGCCTCCTCGACGCGTTCCGAATTGGTCCTGCCGGTGCAGACTGCGCAAGGTGAGCTTCTGGGTGTCTTTGATATCGACAGCGATTTCCCGGATGCTTTCACGCAGGAGGACGCGGACCGGCTGAGTGAGATCCTCGACAGCGTCTTTGCCAATGTGACTCGTGCGTGATACTGCGCGGGGATGAAAGAGACCCTGATGAGTGACAATTACAATCCGCCGCAAGAGCCGCTGAACATCCTGCATATGGATCATGAGATTCTCGTGGTGGACAAGCCATCGGGACTTTTGTCCGTGCCGGGCAAGGGCGAGCATCTCGCCGATTGTCTGATGTCCCGCATTCAGGCGGCGTTTCCCGAGGCGCTTTTGATCCACCGGCTGGATCGGGATACGTCGGGGGTGATGGTCTTCGCCCTGACGCCCCATGCGCAGCGTCATATCGGGCTCCAGTTCGAAAAGCGGCAGACGAAGAAAACCTATGTCGCCTGGGTGCATGGTCATCTCGCTGAGAAGACCGGGACGGTCGATCTGCCGTTGATCGTCGATTGGCCGAACCGCCCGAAGCAGATGGTCTGCCATGACACCGGCAAGCCCGCCGTCACCGATTGGCGGGTGGTGCGGTACCAGGACAATCAAACGCGGGTGCGGTTGATGCCCAAGACTGGCCGTTCGCACCAGCTGCGGGTGCATATGCTGACGCTTGGGCATCCGATCATGGGCGATCCGTTTTATGCGACGGGCGAGGCGCGGGACGCTCCGCGCTTGATGTTGCACGCAGAACAGCTACGGTTCCGTCACCCGGATGGCGGCGCGGGGCTGTCTTTCACAGCGAAATGTCCGTTCTGAATAACCCGAGTAAATGTGTCGCGGTTTCCATATCCGGGGTGGAAATTACAACATTAGAATGTATCTAAGTTTGTGAACCACGCACTTATAGAGGAGATGACCATGGGTCTTCGTATTAACGACATCGTTCCGAACTTTACCGCCATGACCGATCAGGGTGAGATCACCTTCCACGACTGGATTGGTGACAGCTGGGCGATCCTGTTCTCCCACCCGAAAGACTTTACCCCCGTTTGCACCACCGAATTCGGTGCCGTGGCTCAGCTTTCCGAAGAATGGGAAAAGCGCGGCACGAAAGTGATCGGTCTCTCTGTTGATGGTGCAGATGAGCACGTGCAGTGGAAATCTGACATCGAAGGTTTCTCGAAGGCCAAAGCAGGTTTCCCGATCATCGCCGACACCGATCTGGCTGTCTCGAAAGCTTTCGATATGCTGCCGGCCGATGCTTACCTGCCGGATGGCCGCACCGCCGCAGACTCCGCCTCCGTGCGCTCTGTGTTTATCATCTCCCCGGACAAAAAAGTTCAGCTCATCATGACTTACCCGATGTCCGTGGGCCGAAACTTTGCCGAGGTGCTTCGCGCGCTCGACGGTCTGCAGAAAACCTACGGTGTGCCGCTGGCCACCCCGGCAAACTGGACCACGGGTCAGGACGTGATCGCGGCTCTGTCGCTCACCGATGAGCAGGCTGCCGAGAAATTCGGTGAGGTGGACATCAAGCTCCCCTACCTGCGTTTCGTGAAAGCCTAAAGCGTTTCTACTTAAACCTGAAACAGGGTTTGAGCAGAAACGCGGTGCAACGTCCAAGCGGAGCGGGCGTTTCGACTTTATGTGATAGATCAAGTTAAAGTCGAAACGCTTTAAACGCGCCGGCTTGAAGGCCGTGTAAAATCGCCCCTGTTCGCCTGTGCCGATCTTTCTTATGGTGCTCGTGAACAGGGGTTTTTTATGTTTTCAGCACTGCGCCGCACAAAATCCATCTCTCGGATCAAGCTTAATCCGCCCGCGCCTATGGCGGACCGTCATGGTCTCGCGATTGTCCTGATCGTGCGCAACGAGGAGCGCCATATCGGCGAATGGGGGCGCTTCCACGCCAAGGCGGGCGTGCGGCATTTCTACGTCTATGACAATGGCTCGACGGACGGGACGCTGGTGCAGCTTGTGGCCGCCGTCGGGGTGCAGAACGTGACGGTGATCCCTTGGAACCAAAAGCTATCTGATGCGGCCAGCGGGGCGGAAATTCACAATCAGGTTTTGGCCTACGCCCATGCGGTGGCGAATTTCGGGGATCAGTTTCGCTGGATGTCGTTTATCGACGTGGACGAATTTTTGGTGCCGAGATCGGCTGAGACGCTGCTCGAATGTCTGGCGGATCTGGACGATGAGGTGAATATTTCCCTGCCGTGGCACATGTTTGGCCGCAATGGATTTGAGGAGGCGCCTGAGGGCGGGATCGTGCCGAATTATACCCGCCGTCACCCGGACCCGATGAGCCCCTTAAAAGGCATGTGCAATTTCAAGATGATCGTGGACCCGTGCCATGTGACGGCGATCAAGGTGCATTCTATTGAGACGGACGGATCGAGCGACAGCGTGAACGACGCAGGTCAACGGGCCTCCGCAAATGACCGCAAAAAGCCGGGCTTCTATTCCGCCGATCATATCCAGCTCAATCACTATTACACACGCTCGAACAGCGAGCTTCAGGCCAAGATCAAACGCGGCTCGAACATGACCCAGAACGAGGCAGATCACCTCCGCCGCGTGATGCGCAAGGTCGATCAGATCGAAGCGGAAAGCGTCGAGGATTTGTGCGCGAAACGGTGGTTTGGGGCGTAACCTTAGCGTTTAAAGCGTCCGGCCTTTAACTTGAGACATCAGATACAGGCTGGGCGCGTGCGACGTTCATATGTTGCACGGCGTTCGGCCAAAAGCCGTGTTTCAGGTTTTTGGTCGAACGCTTTAGTGACCCGTGGTCGTTGTGTAATGTTTCGAGCGCCTTCCCAACGCGGCACTGACTTTTCCCCAATAGCCTCCGGCAATTCGGGCCAGTTTCAACGGTGCGCTTTTTCTGCGGAATGGGAGGGTCAATAGCACCGTGAGGAACTGGAGCAGCTTGGCGGGGAGTCTTAGGAAAATCTTGTACCGCCGGCTCGGGCGCTCCGCGATTTTACCGTGGAAGCCGTTATTGGCCTGATCGCAGGCCCGGCGACATTGATACCTCAGGCTGAGACGTGCGACGGGCACGGTTTCATATGTGATGGCCTCTTTGACCCAGCCGACGGTGAAGCCGCGGGCCTTCACATCTTCCAGAAACTTGGTGTCCTCTCCACCGGAATAGCGCAGCTTGGGGTCGAACCAAATGCCTTCGTCGCGAAATAGACGTGTCTCGGCGATCCAGTTACCAGTGCCAATGACCGCACGTCCGGGCGTGTTCAAAGTCGCGGTTTCTGCCGTGCGCTGTTCGAGCTTTTGCTGAGCAAGGAACAGATTTTCATACATGAGCGACTGGAAGGCGCTGAGTGCCTCTGGGGGGGGAGATGTGCGAACAGGGGCACCTAATAACACGGCCTCGCTCTGCCTGTAGCCCTCAATCAGGCGAACCAGCCAGTCCCGCGTCACGGTTTCATCGTCATCGACGAACACCAGCAAATCGTCCCCATGCGACAGCGCATTTTGCGCCGCTCGGTTGCGTGCGAAAGGGATGCCGATTTCTGTCTCCAAAGCATAGTCAAGCGTTAGGCCGTTTTGCAAAGTCGGGCGCGCGGCGACAATCGATCGGGTATGCGGCTGATCGTCATTTTCGACAATTAGACAGCGGATTTGACAGTTCTCAGGCAAGTCCATCTGCCCCCAAGAGGCGATCAATGCCTGAACCATAAGGGGGCGTCTGCGGGTCAGAGACGCGACGGCGATGCGAAGGTGATGTTGACGACGGTGGGGCATGGCTTTGGGGGCGTTATAATTAGAATATGAAGAGTGCAGGCTACTATCCAGCACGTGCCGGATAGGCGCTTGCGATTCGGGTCGCCGACAAGATTCAGAGAAATTTCTCCGATCAGCTTAAGGGCGAACCTGGAAGGTATGTGTGAATATTTGTCACGTTGTTTGTATGACTTGGCAAACAAAAAAGCCCCGCAAAAACGGGGCTTTTCTATTTCGAGAAGGAAAAGTCCGATTACTCGGCTTCTTCCTCTTTCTTAACTTCTTCGCCAGTTTCCTGATCGACCATTTTCATGCCGAGACGGACTTTGCCACGGTCGTCGAAGCCGAGAAGTTTCACGTAAACTTCCTGACCTTCTTTGAGAACGTCGGACGGGTGGTTCAAGCGGCGGTTTTCGATTTGCGAGACGTGCACGAGGCCGTCACGCTTGCCGAAGAAGTTCACGAACGCGCCGAAATCGACGAGTTTCACGACTTTGCCTTTGTAGATCACGCCTTCTTCCGGCTCGGCCACGATCGAATAGATCATGTCGTAGGCTTTCTTGATGGCGTCGCCGTTGGCGGACGCGATCTTGATGATGCCTTCGTCGTTGATGTCGACTTTCGCGCCGGAGGTTTCCACGATCTCGCGGATGACCTTGCCGCCGGAACCGATCACTTCACGGATCTTGTCGGTCGGGATCTGCATGGTTTCGATGCGCGGGGCGTGAGCGGAGAATTCACCCGCGCCGGACAGCGCTTTGTTCATCTCGCCGAGGATGTGCATGCGGCCTTCTTTCGCTTGAGCGAGAGCTTGCTTCATGATCTCCGGGGTGATGCCCTGCACTTTGATGTCCATCTGCAGCGAGGTGATGCCGTTCTCAGTGCCAGCCACTTTGAAGTCCATGTCGCCGAGGTGATCTTCGTCGCCGAGGATGTCGGTCAGAACTGCGAACTCACCGTCGTCTTCGAGCACGAGGCCCATGGCCACACCAGCCACAGCGGCTTTAAGCGGCACACCAGCGTCCATCATCGACAGGGAGCCACCACAGACGGAAGCCATCGAGGAGGAGCCGTTCGACTCGGTGATCTCGGAGACCACGCGGATCGTGTAGGGGAAGTCGGTGGCGGCAGGCAGAACGGCCTGAAGGGCGCGCCATGCCAGTTTGCCGTGACCGATTTCACGACGACCCGGGGAACCGACACGGCCCACTTCACCAACCGAGTACGGCGGGAAGTTGTAGTGCAGCAGGAAGTTGGAGCGGAAGTTGCCATGCAGAGCGTCGATGATTTGCTCATCGTCGCCGGTGCCGAGCGTGGTCACGACGAGGCCCTGAGTTTCACCACGGGTGAACAGAGCGGAGCCGTGGGTGCGCGGCAGAATTCCGGTTTCGCAGGTGATCGAGCGCACCTGATCCAGAGCACGACCGTCGATGCGTTTGCCTTCTTTCACAACGGAAGACCGCAGCACGGTGGATTCGAGCTTTTTCAGCGCGGAGCCGAGGTTCGAGTCTTCGAGTTGTTCTTCAGAAAGACCGGCTTTGATCTCTTCCTTCACGGCGGAGACTGCAGCGACACGTTCCTGTTTGTCGAGGATCGCGTAAGCGGCTTTCATTTTGTCTTCGCCAGCAGCTTTCACCACTTCGTAGAGCGCGGAGTAATCCGGGGACTGGAAGTCGAAGGGTTCTTTGGCGGACTCTTCGGCGAGATCGATGATGCAGTCGATGACCGGCTGGATTTGCTCATGAGCAAAGGTCACGGCACCGAGCATTTCTTCTTCGGTCAGCTCGTAAGCTTCCGATTCCACCATCATCACGGCGTCTTTGGTGCCTGCCACGACGAGGTCGAGGCGCTGATCCGGGTTGGAGCGCAGGTCCTGCATGTCGTCGACGGTCGGGTTCAGGATGTATTCGCCATCTTCGAAGCCCACGCGGCAGCCAGCGATCGGGCCCATGAACGGAGCGCCGGAGATGGTCAGCGCAGCGGAGGCGGCGATCATCGCGACGACATCCGGGTCGTTGACCAGATCGTGCGACAGCACGGTGCACATCACGAGAACTTCGTTTTTGAAGCCGGATGCGAAAAGCGGGCGGATCGGACGGTCGATCAGACGCGCGGTGAGCGTTTCTTTCTCGGTCGGACGCGCTTCGCGTTTGAAGAAGCCACCCGGGATTTTACCGGCGGCGTAGTATTTCTCTTGGTAGTGAACAGTGAGGGGGAAGAAGTCCTGACCCTCTTTCTGTTGTTTGGCGAAGGTGACGTTGGCCATCACCGAGGTTTCGCCAAGGGTGGCGATGACGGTGCCATCGGCCTGACGGGCAATCTTGCCCGTTTCCAGCGTGAGGGTTTCTTCGCCCCACTGGATCGATTTTTTCACTTCGTTGAACATCAAGTGTATCCTACTTGGGAGCACTCCCGAGCCCTCTCGGGTCTCCCGTTTATCTGGCGGCCCCATTGCCGCCGACCCCATATCTTCTCTTCACAACGCCGGGGTCTGTTGCGTTACGTCTCAGATGGTCAAGGCGCATACAGCAAAATGCGCTCTGCGCCAAGTCGCGAGTTAGGGCTGAAACATAGGAAAACGGGCGACACATGGCCGCCCGTTCGCATTTTCGTAGATTTTAGGTCCGATCACTCGGCAGGCGTTTCCACCGCGCGGAACTCGCCTTTGTCTTTGGTCAGGAGGCTGACCACGACGATGGCGATGGCGGAGACGATGAAGCCCGGGATGATTTCATAGAGGCCTTCGCCCATGAAGGACTTGTTCAGGCCGGTCATGATCCAGACAGCCACGGTGCCGGCACCGAAGATGAGACCCGCGACCGCACCTGCGCCGGTCATGCGTTTCCATGTCAGCGACAGGATCATCAGCGGGCCGAAGGCGGCGCCGAAGCCTGCCCATGCATTGGACACGAGACCCAGCACGTTGGAGGTCGGGTCAGAGGCGATCAGGATCGCGGCCACACCGACGAGCGCTACGCAAAGCCGTCCGACGTTCACCAACTCCTGATCGGAGGCTTTGCGGCGGAAGAACACTTTGTAGAAGTCTTCGGTCAGGGACGAAGAGGACACCAGAAGCTGCGAGGAGACGGTGGACATGATCGCGGCCAGAAGGGCGGCGAAGAGGAAGCCGGTCACCAGCGGATTAAACAGCAGCTCGGCAAGCACGATGAAGATCGTTTCCGGATCGTCCAGCGTCAGGCCGTTGCGCTCCATATAGGTGCGGCCGAATACGCCAACGCCGATGGCGCCGATCAGCGAGATCGCCATCCAAAGCATCGCGATGTTGCGTGCGGTGCCGACTTCCTTGACGGAGCGGACGGCCATGAAGCGCACGATGATGTGTGGCTGGCCGAAGTAGCCAAGGCCCCATGCGACGGTGGAGAGGAAGCCGACCACGGTGAGCCCGTGGGTCATCGAAAGGTAGTTCGGGTCCACTTCGGTCGCGAGACGTTCTGCGGCCTGTTCGACGCCGTTGCCCTGACCGGTGGTGAGGATCACGATCGGCATGATGATCAGTGCGAACATCATGATGCAGCCTTGCACGAAGTCGGTGAGCGACACGGCGAGGAAGCCGCCGAAGACGGTGTAGATGAGCACCACGCCGAGGGTGAGGATCACGCCGGTCATGTAGGAGCCGTTAAAAGCGGAAGCGAACAACTTGCCGCCGCCGACGAGGCCGGAAGCCGTGTAGACAGCGAAGAACACGACGATGATCAGGGCGGAGACAACGCGCAGAGTGATTGCTGCGGTCGGGAAGCGGTTCGACAGGAATTCCGGAATGGTCAGGCTGTTGTCGTAACGCTGGGTTTGTTCGCGCAGACGCGGGGCGACGACGATCCAGTTGATCAGCGCGCCGACAAACAGGCCGATGCCGATCCATGCGTTGATCAGGCCGGAGGCGTAAAGCGCGCCGGGCAGACCGAGCAGAAGCCAGCCGCTCATGTCGGAGGCGCCTGCCGAGAGGGCCGCCACGGCCGGGTGAAGGTTGCGCCCGCCCAGAACATAGCCTTCGGCCGTGTCTGTGGACTTGCGCCACGCGTAAAAGCCGATGGCGAGCATCAGCGCAAAATAAAGGATCAGGCTGATCCAGACTCCCAATTCCATAATATTTTCCCCTTGTTGGAATTTTGTGGGGAGAATGCAGATGTCACCCCTTGAAACAAGGAAAGACTATGGTGTCGGTGAAATAAGGTGAAAACGGATGTTTTGGCTGTTATTTGCGGGGAAAATTAAGGTACAAATGGAGAACATTGGTAAAATTAACTATTTTGGGTCCGGCGGGAATTTTTTATTCCCTTATAGGTTGAGTCTGTGGCATTTCTGATTGAACAGGCTGGGTGGGCCAACGAATCTTTTTTGTGTCGCCGGATCGAAAAGCGCTACCAATGTTGCATGCCCAAATGAAAACTCTCCTGACAATTCTGTTCTTTACCGTTGCCGCGAGTGGAAGCGCAAGCGCCAATGGTAACGCAATTGCCTCCAGAGCCGCACCGGCCGGAAGTGTCACTCCGATCGAAACCGCTGAGGACGACCCTCGTATTCTCGCTCTCGGGGATTCCATGATGGCCTGGCATCTCGTGTCGCGCAGTTCCATCAGTGATGCGATGGAAAGGGCGCTGGGGGAGGAAGTCGAGAACCGCGCTGTTGGCGGGGCCCGTATTCTCTATGCTTTGCCGATCACCGGAGCGATGGGGCTGAATATCACCAAACAGTATCGCAATGACGCTGTGGACTGGGTGGTGATCAACGGCGGCGGCAATGACCTTATGCTGGGGTGTGGGTGCAACAAATGTGATCGCAAGATGTCCCGCATGATTTCGCCGAACGGGCAGCTCGGGGTCATCCCGGATTTGGTGGGCAAGATCAGGAGCCATGGCGCGCGCGTGATCTATGTTGGTTATCTGCGCAGCCCGGGTGTCGACAGCGCAATTGATTCCTGCCGCCCGCTTGGCGATGCCTTTGAGGCGCGGATCTCGAACATGGTGCGTGCGATGGATGGGGTCTATTTCCTCGATGTTTCAGACCTTGTTCCCAATGGCGATCGCTCCTTTCACGGTATGGATATGATCCACCCGTCGAAAAAGGGCTCACAAGTCATCGGGCAGAAGCTTGCCGCTATGATCCGCAAACTGGACAAGACGCGCTAATGGTATCTGAGGCACGCTGCCTCTGCATCCCGGTCAATCAATTGAAATTCGATAGGCGCGACCACTGAAAAGGTTCACGGCACAAAAAAAAGACCCCCCGGTTCCCCGGAGGATCTGAAAGATCACATCAGCAATGCCACCCGTTTGGATCAACGCCGCGGGGGCCGAAAAATCGGACTGCGGGGACGTAAGGTGGCCGTGCTGGCTTAGCGACGCAGGCCCAGACGTTCGATGATGGACTGGTAGCGGGCTTCGTCTTTGCCTTTCACGTAGTCGAGCAGCTTGCGGCGCTGAGCAACGAGTTTGAGCAGGCCACGACGACCGTGGTTGTCTTTCTTGTGGGTTTTGAAGTGCTCGGTGAGCGTCGCGATACGCGAGGACAGGATAGCGATCTGCACTTCGGGGGAACCGGTGTCGCCCTCTTTGGTGCCGAATTCCTTGATCAGGCGTGCTTTTTCTTCAACAGTGATCGACATCGGGGTCTCCTTTCGAAAACAAAGGGTTATGGCGCAAGCCGGGATGTCGTCCAGCAGGGCCCTTGGAGAATCTTCCCGACGCAGAGGTCCGGGAATGCGCGCGTTTAACCGGATTCTTCTGAAAAAGAAAGAGTTTTCGGCTTATTGTCCGGTCTCGACCCGTTGCGTCTCGCTCATGATTTCGCTGGCCAGTTGCTTGGCCCAGTCGCCGATGATCGGCACAACTTCCATTTGGTTCAGCATGAAGCCGACGATAGACACCACAATGGAGGCGCCCACAACGGAGCCGAAGCCGAAGGCCAGCCCGCGCAAGAATTGAAACCACATCATGCGCAGTTTGGAGTTATGAATGCGGATGAACTTATGTCCGTTCAGGCGATCCAGCTCTTCTGTCAGCGCTTTGATATCCTTGCTCAGGTCGGTGTCCTGTTCTGCCATGTTATGCCTCAAATGCACGGGTTTCTCCCTCCTCTTTAAACACATTTGAAAGCAAATGAAAATTAACCTTTGTTAACAGCTGTTTAGATTAAATTTTCTAGACTTTTTTCTTTCATTTCAAAGGGCCGAATGTAATCTGGGGCCGGGTGGATTTTGTGAGGTGTGGGCACATGTTATGGGCTCTGGCGATGTTGGGACTGGCGCCTGCGGCGTTTGCTTTGACGGAAATGGCCTTTCTCAAGGACGCAGATGATGAGGCGGCTGATGAGGCGCTTGGAGGGCAATCCGAAGCGCCCGATACGGCCGCGCCTCAGGAGGGGGCAGGGACGGGTGATTTGCTTGATGCGATTCCCGGAGATGATGGCGATGTCTCGCAAGAAACCGTTGAGGCCGTGTCTGAGGAGGAGGCGACAGATGCGCAGTCTTCTGTCGAGAGTGAAGTGGAGGCGGCCTCTCCCGATGAGCTCGATGAGCGCGAGATATCGCAAGATATGTCCGGCGATGACATATCAGGCGAGGACTACGAGGTGTCCAAAGGTTCGGGGGAGACGTTCTTCGCTGATTTTACTGAGGGCGAGGATCACGTCACGCTGACGGTTGGCGATGGGCTGACCGGCGATTTCATTGTTGAATCTCTGACCGACGAGGCGGGCAATGCGCTTGGGATCAGCTTGTCCTATGCGACTGAAGAGGATGAAACCATCCTGTCTTTCCTTGGGGCTGATACGCTTCCTGTTGCCGATATTTCGGTCGAGAGTATCGATCCTGAGAACGGAGAAAGCGCGGTTTATGAGTTAAGCGAGCTGGGGGATTTCGGCGCGACTGCGCCGAATGATCCGGAGGAACCAGACGCGCCGGGGCCGGAAGGTAGCTCTGATGAAGTGGTGATCACGGTGAACGATCCGGAGAGACCCGATGAGGCTGGCCCGGTGGGAGATGCGGAGGGCGAAGCGATCACCCCCAATGAGGACACTGAGACCGCGAGTGGAACGCCGACCGGAGAGGTGGTGGAGTATGTTTTGGGTGATGAAGGCGAAACCCTTATCTTGGCCGATGACGCGATGCAGGGCGGCACCGATGCCTCTCTGACCCGTGACGAGGATGGAGCTTGGACGGTGGAGACCAAAGGGACGCTGAATCTTGTGGTCGGCGGTGACGGGGATGACGTGATCGCGACGGGTGATGATGCTGCAATCGTCGACGGCGGTGCAGGCAATGACACGATTTACGGCGGCGATGGCATGGCGATCCTGTCCGGTGGCGATGGGAATGATGAAATCCACGCGGGCAATGACACCGGATCGGCATATGTCTTATCCGGGGATGCCGGGGCCGACAGGCTTTATGGCGGCGACGGGGAGGATACGCTTGTGATGGATGCGGAGGACACAGTGACGGGCGGCGCGGGGGCCGATGTGTTCTGGCTGTCTTACGATGCTAACTTGGACGACAACTATGCCAAGATCACCGATTTCGCGGTCGGCGAAGACATTTTGCATGTGACGCTCGACCCGGATGCGTCCTCTGATGGAGCGATGAATGTCGAAGTACGCGAGACGGAAGACGGGCTATCCAGTCAGGTGCTCGTCAACGGAGAATTGGTTGCCCTGCTTGAGGGGGCGCCGGGGGCCACGGTCGACGATATTGTGGTCGAGATCAGTCCGACGGCCTTGTCCGCCGCTTGATCAGCCCCAAAGCTCCGGCTGCTGCGTGTAAGCGATATAGAGCGGGTGTTTCGGATGCCCCGCTTTCGACAGGCCCAAGTGATAGAGGTCACGGCCCGTGCCGCGCAAAAGCCGTTCGACCTTCGCGCCGCGGTCCAGATGCGCGCCATGGGTGCCCCAGGCACAGACGATCTGATCCGCCCAAAGCGCCCAGTCGTGAATGGCCGCGTCATTTTCCGGTCCGACCGGATCGCTTGCAGCGCGCATTTTCTTTGGATCGGTGTCGCGCCAAGCAAAGATATTCGTCACGCAAAACGCCCCGAACCCAAGCGTCCGCGCCCGCCGTTCGCAGCGTTCCACCGTGGGATCGTTCTGCACTTCCGTGGCGGTCGAGGGGTTGAGCATGACGAAGAGCGCTTTACGCCCCTCCGGCTCCCACGTCCGCACAAGAGAATAACGGTAGCGTTCGCAATCGGAATAAACGGCGGTGGAGGGCGCGTCGCCCTTGGTGTGGGTGCGTGTGATCATGGGCTCTGAATGGCGGTTTCGGACTGCTAAGG
The DNA here is from genome assembly GCF_054788345.1 of Celeribacter sp. ULVN23_4. Classification (NCBI taxonomy): domain Bacteria; kingdom Pseudomonadati; phylum Pseudomonadota; class Alphaproteobacteria; order Rhodobacterales; family Roseobacteraceae; genus Celeribacter; species Celeribacter sp. ULVN23_4. The sequence continues at coordinate 1,044,176 of NZ_JBTVYO010000001.1, forward strand.
CAAGCGATCAGGTCGATGCTCAGAGGTTGAACACGCGCGACGGGTGCAATTCGCCCGATTTGTAACGTCCGACGGCGACAGGTTTGCCTTCGAAAGAAGCCCAGACCTCATCGCCATACTCAACGCCATCGGCGGGATAGACCATGCCGGGATTGCCGTTGCGCAGGCGCGTGGCCCCTTCCGGCGTGCACATCACCTCATCGAGATCGGCAAGCCCTTCTTCGATCGGGCGCAGATAGGCGTCGAGCGCTTCGGTCTTCGCCATTTCGTCGATCTCGGTGATGGAAATGCCCTCTTCGGCATCCCAAGGCCCGGACCATTCGCGGCGCAGCCATTCGACATGACCGTGACAGCCGAGCGCCTCACCGAGATCACGGGCAATCGCACGCACATAGCCGCCTTTGCCGCAGGTCATCTCGAACAGCGCGTGATCGGCATCAACACGTTCGATGAATTTCAGCTCTTCGACATAGAGCGGGCGGGCGGCAATTTCGAAGTCCTCGTCGTCGCGCGCCAGTTTATAGGCCCGTTCCCCGTCGATTTTCACGGCGGAGAATTTCGGCGGCACCTGCATGATGTCGCCTTCGAACTGCGGCAGGGCGTCGAGAATCTGATCGTCGGTCGGACGCGCATCGCTCTCTTTGATCACCTCGCCCTCGGCATCGTCAGTATTCGTTGCCTGACCGAACCGCACGGAGAAACGATAGCATTTCAGCGCTTCGGTGATGAACGGGACGGTTTTCGTCGCCTCGCCCAAAGCCACGGCCAAAACGCCGGTTGCATCCGGATCGAGCGTGCCCGCATGGCCCGCTTTCTGGGCGTCAAACGCCCAGCGCACCTTGTTGACGACGGAGGTCGAGGTCATGCCAGCGGGCTTGTCCACGATCAGCCAACCGTGAACTGCGCGCCCCTTCTTGCGTCGGGCCATTGCGTTTCCTTGTTATTCTTCTTCGTCTTGGTCGCCGTCGCGATCATCGTGATGAATGTCGCGCTGGACGCGTTCATCGGAGAACATTTTGCGCGTGGCGTCCATCCGGTCGAACGTGTCGTCGAACTCGAATTTCAGTTCCGGCGTGTGCTTGATGCCAAGCGTCTTGCCGATCTGATGACGAATCTCGCCCTTGTTGCGGCGCAGCGCTTCGAGAGCGGTGCCAGCCGATTTGCCGCCGAGCGGCAGGATATAGGCGGTCGCGATGCGCAGATCGGAGGTCACACGGACTTCGCCCACCGTGATCGACATCGCGGTGAGGTCTGGATCATGAATTTCGCCACGGGTCAGAATCTCCGATAGACGTCGCCGGATAGCTTCACCAACGCGAAGGGTGCGATGCGAACCCGAGGGTCCGCCGGAATGAGATCGTTTTGCCATGATCGCGAGATAGTCTCGATTGCTCTTTCATGCAAGCGGGCTTTGCCAAAGCCGGTTGCACACGCTAAACCTCGCGCGACTGAGAGATGGAGTAAAAACATGAGCGAGCTTCCCGGCATTGTCATCACCGGCGCGTCCGGCCGGATGGGCCAGATGTTGATCAAAACCGTCGTGGCCTCGGACAAATGCAAACTCGTGGGTGCTGTCGAGCGCGCGGGCAGCGATTGGATCGGCCGCGATGTGGGCGAGGCGCTGGGCGGTGCCGCGCTGGGCGTGAGTGTCACCGACGATGCGCTTGAGGCCTTCGCCCATGCGCAGGCGGTGATCGACTTTACTGCCCCCGCCGCGACCGTCGAATTCGCCGGGCTCGCCGCGCAGGCGCGTTGCGTGCATGTCATCGGCACGACCGGTATGACCGAGGAAGATCTCGGCAAGATCGCCGCTGCAGGGCGTCACGCCACGATCATACGCGCGGGCAATATGTCGCTTGGGGTCAACCTTTTGACCAAGCTGACGAAAATGGTCTCCGCCGCTTTGGATGCGGATTACGACATCGAGATCATCGAAGCGCACCACAACCGCAAGGTGGACGCGCCCTCGGGGACGGCTTTGATGCTGGGCGAGGCCGCTGCCGAAGGACGCGGTGTCAAGCTTGAGGACGTGCGCGATTCGGGCCGCGATGGCATCACCGGCGCACGCAAAAAAGGGGATATTGGGTTCTCCGCCATTCGCGGTGGCGACATTGTTGGCGAGCATGACGTGATGTTCGCGGGCGAGGGCGAGCGCATCATCCTGCGCCATGTCGCTTCTGATCGGTCGCTGTTCGCCAAGGGCGCTTTGAAAGCCGCGCTTTGGGGGCAGGGGCAGAAGCCGGGCGAATACGATATGCTCGACGTGTTGGGCCTCTGAGCTTCCTCGAAGCCCAAATACCCAAAACAAAACCCGCGGAGTTCCGCGGGTTTTTTCTTTTAGAAATCGATGGCGAGGCCTTTTTTCTCCCAGTCGCCATAGCGCACCGGTTCCGGGCCGTCGCGCCCGCCAAGTTCCGTGGGCATGGCTTTGACGGCCTCTTCCCGTGCCTTGCGCCGTTCTTCGGCTTCAGCCAGCGCGCGCTGGGCGGCGGGCGGCAGGTGGGAGATGTCACGGTCTGGCGTTTGGTCGCTCATGGGGAAGTCCTTCGGATGATCTTGTCCGGCTTGCCCTTGTGATATACGGGGTTGGACCATGAAAACAAGATCGTCTGATGTCGCGGGGCTTGCCGCCCGCCGGGCCGCTTTGGCCCTTCTGGATGCCGTGCTCGTAGAGAAACGGCTTCTGTCCGAAGTGTTGTTGCAACGGACCAAGGATCTCACGCCCGAAGATCGCGCCCGCTCCCAGAGGATCGTGACCGAGGCTCTGCGCGTGATTGATCGCTGCGACCGGATGCTTGGCCCGCACCTCACGAAACGTCCCGCGCCGCATGTGATGAATGCACTGCGCCTTGGTGTGTTCGAGATTTGTGCGGCGGGGGAGGCCGCACATGGTGTGGTCAACGCTTATGTGGCTCTTATGCAGGAGCGCCCGAAATCCAGCCATTTCAAAGGGCTGGTCAACGCGGTGCTGCGCAAGATTGATGCGGAGAAGGCGAAATGGGACAGCCTGCCCGCTCCGATGCTGCCGAAATGGCTGCGCAAACCTTTGGTGGCGGATTTCGGTAAAGCGACCGTCAGCGCGATGGAGGCGGTGCAGGTGCAGGGTGCGCCGCTTGATCTGACGGTCAAGGCCGACGCCGACGCTTGGGCTGAAAAGCTGGGTGGTGAGGTTCTTCCGACCGGGGCCGTGCGTTTGAACGGTGCTGTTCAGGTCACCAAACTCGATGGGTTCGAGGCCGGGGACTGGTGGGTGCAAGACGCTGCTGCCAGCCTGCCCGCGCGAATCCTTGCGCCTGAGGCGGGCGCTCGGGTGCTCGATATGTGCGCCGCGCCGGGCGGCAAGACCATGCAGCTCGCGCAAATGGGCGCCAATGTCACGGCGCTCGATATTTCCGAATCGCGGATGAGCCGGGTGCAGGAAAACCTGTCGCGCTGCGGCCTGTCGGCGGAAATCGCCGTTGGCGATGCGTTGGAGTACGAAGGGGCGGATTTCGATGCGATTCTGCTCGATGCGCCTTGCACCGCGACGGGGACGATCCGGCGTCACCCGGACTTGCCGCATGTGAAGGACGGCTCGGATTTTCCGGGTCTGTTTGAGCTGCAGGAACATCTGATCGACCGGGCTCTGGGCATGCTCAAACCCGGCGGAAAACTGGTCTATTGCACGTGTTCCCTGCTCATTGACGAGGGTGAGGAACAGGTCCGCGACGCGATGGTCCGCCACCCTGATCTCAAGCTCGATCTTGAGGCGCTCAACATCCCCGGTGTCGATCCGGAATGGATCGGCGAGGAAGGCTTGCGCACCCGTCCGGATTACTGGGCGGAGCGCGGCGGGATGGATGGTTTCTTCATCACGGTGTTGCGACGAGGGTGACAGGCGGGGATTTCCCGATGACATCCCGAGACGTCGCCGTTATCTTCCGTAGGCAAACGAAAATGAACCGACAGGCTGGGGCAGGCAATGTCGCAAAGCGAGGATTGGCGCGCGAAGAACGTCCGCCGCATGAACAGGTTTCATGCGTGGCGTGCAGCGCGTGCAAAACCCGCAATGGGATTCGTTTCCCAGCCTGAACCCAAATCCATCGGTTCCTTCGCGCGTGGTCGCCAGCTGATCGGCGGCAATTTCCTGTTTGCAGGCTATCTGGTCGAGGCGCCGAATGCTTCGATCTGGGATATCGAAGCGCCCGCGTCGGGCTTTGTGGAAGAAATCCACGGCTTTGCCTGGCTCGACGATCTGGCCGCCGTTGGCGATTACAATGCGCGGCACCGGGCGCAGGATTGGATCAAGGACTGGATGGAGCGCTATGCGCGCGGCAAGGGGCCGGGATGGACGCCGGACCTGACCGGGCGGCGTCTCATCCGTTGGATTCACCACGCGCTGTTTTTCCTCTCCGGTCAGGAAACCAGCGTTTCAAACGCGTTCTACCAAACCCTTGGCCAACAAACGATTTTCCTGTCCCGCCGGTGGCAGACGGCCAGCCCCGGCTTGCCCCGGTTCGAGGCGCTCACCGGTTTGATCTATGCGGGCCTGTCGCTTGTGGGCATGGAGGAGCACGTCGCGCCTGCGGTGAAGGCTTTGGCGAAGGAGTGTGAGACGGAGATTGACGCGGAGGGCGGTATTCCGACGCGCAATCCAGAAGACTTGCTGGATGTTTTCACGCTGTTGACCTGGGCCGCTGCGGCGCTTTCAGAAGCTGGTAAGATTGCTGATGAGGCGCATCTGGCCGCGATTGAACGAATTGCGCCGACGCTGCGGGCGTTGCGCCATTCCGATGGTGGCTTAGCACGGTTCCATGGCGGCGGGCGCGGGGCCGAGGGGCGGCTCGATCATGCGCTGGCCTCTTCCGGCAACAAGACCCCTCCGGGGCAGGGGCTCCACATGGGTTTCCTGCGCCTTGCGGCTGGCCGGACCTCGATCATCGTCGATGTCGCGCCGCCGCCGAGAGTGGAGGCCTCGTTTAATGCGCATGCTTCGACCTTGGCGTTCGAACTGACCTCCGGGCGCAGACCTGTGATCGTCAACTGCGGCGCGGGTGGCAGTTTCGGGCCGGAATGGCGTCGGGCCGGGCGGGCGACGCCCTCGCATTCGACGCTTGGGATCGAAGGGTTCTCCTCCTCCCGCCTCGGGGCAAAGCGGATGGTCGGTGGCCATATGCGCGAGCTGCTTGTGGATGTGCCCGATGATGTGCGGCTTGAACTGCGCGCCAGCGAAGATGGCGGCGGATTTGTTGCCGGGCATAATGGCTACGGTAAAACGCATGGGCTGACGCATATCCGGCAGATCGAGCTGTCGAAAGACGGGCGCGGGATCGCGGGCGAGGACACGCTGGCGACAATCACCGAGGCAGACGAACGTCAATTCGACCGGATGATGGACAAGCTCAAGCTCCAAGGCATCCCGTTTCAGGTCCGGTTTCACCTTCACCCGGACGTGGATGCGGAGATTGATATGGGCGGCACGGCTGTGTCTCTGGCGCTCAAATCCGGGGAGATTTGGGTGTTCCGCCATGATGGTCGCGCGAAATTGAGCTTGGAAAGGTCGGTTTACCTCGAAAAAAACCGCTTAAAGCCCCGTGCAGCGAAACAAGTGGTTCTATCTGCGGCGGCAATGGATTATGCGACCCGTGTCCGTTGGACATTGGCCAAGGCGCAGGAGACGCCAACGACGCTCCGCGATCTTGAGATGGACGACGAGACCTAAGCTGATCTGACCGCCTTAAAGATGGACTGCCACCATGACCGACCTCTATCCCGTGAAGCGCGCGCTTCTTTCCGTATCCGACAAAACTGGCCTCGTTGATCTGGGCAAGGCGCTGTCTGCCAAGGGGGTCGAACTTCTGTCCACCGGCGGTTCCGCCAAGACGCTGCGCGATGCGGGCCTCGACGTCAAAGACGTCTCCGAGGTGACCGGCTTCCCGGAAATGATGGATGGCCGCGTGAAAACGCTGCACCCGCGTGTGCATGGTGGCCTTCTGGCGCTGCGTGACAATGCCGAGCATGTCTCCGCGATGGAAGAACACGGCATCGGCGGCATCGATCTTCTGATCGTGAACCTCTATCCGTTCGAGGCCGCTCTGGCCCGTGGCGCCGAGTATGACGAAATGATCGAGAACATCGACATTGGCGGTCCGGCGATGATCCGTGCAGCGGCGAAAAACCACGGGTTTGTGACCACCGTTGTCGATGTCGAAGATTACGACGCTCTGATCGCAGAGCTGGACGCCAACGACGGCCAGACCTCCTACGCCTTCCGTCAGAAAATGGCACAGATCGCCTATGCCCGCACCGGCGCTTATGACGCCGCCGTGTCCAACTGGATGGCCGATGCGATTGGCGAAGCTGCACCGCGTCGCCGCGTGGTTGCCGGTCAGATCAAACAGACCCTGCGCTATGGTGAAAACCCGCACCAGTCTGCGGCTTTCTATGTCGATGGTTCCGAGCGTCCGGGTGTTGCGACGGCTGTTCAGCATCAGGGCAAAGAGCTGTCCTATAACAACATCAACGACACCGACGCGGCGTTTGAACTTGTGGCCGAATTTGACCCGGCGGAAACGCCTGCCGTGGCGATCATCAAACACGCCAACCCGTGCGGTGTGGCCAAAGGCGCGACCCTTCTCGACGCTTACAACAATGCGTTCGATTGTGACCGCACCTCGGCTTTCGGCGGCATCGTCGCACTGAACAAGGCGCTGGATGCGGAGACCGCCAAGGCGATCACCGAGATTTTCACCGAAGTTGTCATCGCGCCGGGCGCGTCGGATGAAGCGAAAGAGATTTTCGCCGCCAAGAAGAACCTGCGCCTTCTGACCACCGAAGGTCTGCCGAACGTCCTGGCCAAACCGAACACCATTCGTCAGGTCGTAGGTGGCTACCTGTTCCAAGACAAGGATGCCGGTTTCGTTGGTATGGACGATCTGAAGGTCGTGACCGAGAAAGCCCCGACCCCGGAGCAGATGAAAGACCTGCTGTTCGCTTGGAAAGTTGCGAAACACGTGAAGTCCAACGCGATTGTCTACGTCAAAGATCAGGCCACCGTGGGCGTGGGTGCAGGGCAAATGTCCCGTCTCGATTCCGCGCTGATCGCCGCGAAGAAAGCCGAGCGCATGGCCGAAGCCATGGGCCTGCCGGAACCGCTGACCAAAGGCTCCGCCGTGGCGTCCGACGCGTTCTTCCCCTTCGCTGACGGTCTTCTCGAAGCGGCTGCTGCGGGTGCCTCCTGCGTGATCCAGCCGGGTGGCTCCATGCGTGACCAAGAAGTGATCGACGCCGCCAACGAAGCCGGGCTTGCCATGGTGCTCACCGGCATGCGTCACTTCCGTCACTAAGACGCAATCGAGGTAAATATGCGGACCACTGCCCTGACAGCACTGATCACCTTCGTGATCGACCAGCTCTCGAAATGGGCCGTGGTCCAATACCTTAATCTCAAGGCGGTGGGGCAGATCGATGTCCTGCCGCCTTATCTCGTTTTCCACATGGCGTGGAATCGGGGCGCCAATTTTGGGCTTTTGTCCGGGCATGGCGATCTTCTGCGCTGGGGCTGGGTGGCCTTGGCGGTGGTGATCTCGATCTGGGTTCTGTTCTGGGTGCGGCGCGAGCGCTTCACCAATCTGGCCCAGATCTCAGCAGGGTTGTTGGTTGGCGGCGCTTTGGGCAATGCGATTGATCGTATCGTTTACGGCGCTGTTGCCGACTTTTTGAATATGTCCTGCTGCGGGTTCTCTAACCCTTATTCCTTCAATGTTGCGGATATCGCAATCTTTGCGGGAGCCTTCGGTCTTATCCTTTTCACGGGTGAGACGAAAAACCGGGCGTGACCTTGCCGCGCCCATCGTCTACACATGCTCTGACGCGATTTGGCGGAGGAAGGTTTTTCATGGTCTCGAATATGCTCCGGACGGGTTTGTGCCTTATGGCTCTGACCACGCTAGTGGCCTGTGGTCAAAATCGAGAGCGTGTGCCGAATCAGGTGAAGACCGGCCCCGATGAGTTTGCGATCTCGACCCATAAGCCTCTCCAAGATCCGGCGAACTATTCCGATCTGCCCACCCCGACACCGGGTGGAAGCAATCTGACGGATCAGACGCCGAATGCCGATGCCATTGTTGCGCTCGGTGGCCGTGTGCCGACCGGCGGCGTCGATGGCGGAATCGTGACTTATGCGTCCCGCTATGGTGTGGACCCGACGATCCGGGCCGAACTTTCTGAAGCGGATGCAAAGAAACGTACGGGCCGCGGCAGCTATGAGCGCGCGTACAAACGCTTTGCGCTTGATGCCTATGAAGAATGGCTGCGCCTGCGCGCCCTCGGGATCGCAGTGCCGAGCGCCCCGCCGCAAGACTAAGCACGCCGCCAGCTTTAAGCCAGTTTCAAACCTGATCGTTTCGCTTCACATCCGCGTCAGGCCCTGTTGTCCTGCCTGCGCTTTGGCGCGACAGTAGGTCAATTCTGACGCACAAGGGTGTTTTCATGAAATACGCTTTGACATCGGCGCTGATCGCGCTGAGTTCCCCGGCTTTTGCGGCCGAGGTGAGCCATTACGAGCTCGACAACGGCATGGAGGTCGTTGTGCTCGAAGACCACCGTGCGCCCGTGGTGGCGCATACCGTGTGGTACAAGATCGGGGCTGCTGACGAGCCACAAGGCAAAAGCGGTATCGCGCATTTTCTCGAACACCTGATGTTCAAGGGGACGGATGATCTCAAGGCCGGGGAGCTGTCGGAAACGGTGACCCGCAACGGCGGGTCTGACAATGCCTTCACCTCTTGGGATTATACCGCTTATTATCAACGCGTCGCGGCGGACCGTCTGGGTCTCATGATGCAGATGGAAGCCGACCGGATGCGCGATCTCGAAATGACTGAGGACGATGTCACGACCGAACGGCAGGTGATTCTGGAAGAGCGCAACCAGCGCACGGACAATGATCCCGGCGCGCTGTTCCGCGAACAAACCCGCGCGGCGCAATATCTCAATCATCCCTACGGCATCCCGATCATCGGCTGGCGTCAGGAGATGGAGCAGTTGTCGCGCGACGATGCGTTCAATTTCTATCACCGCTACTACGCGCCGAATAACGCGATTCTCGTGGTCGCTGGCGATGTCGATCCCGAAGAGGTCCATCAGCTAGCGGAAAAATGGTACGGTCCGTTGGAGCCGACGCCCGGATTGGGCGAACGCGCCCGCCCGCAGGAGCCGCCGCAACTGGCCGAGCGCCGGTTGACCATGTCGGACCCGCGGGTGTCGCAACCGACCGTGATGCGCAGTTACCTTGCCCCGGAACGTGATCCCGGCGATCAGACCAAGGCGGCGGCACTTGAAATTCTGGCTTCCCTGCTGGGTGGTAATTCCACGACCTCCTATCTGGCCCGCAAACTGACGTTCGAGGATCAGAAGGCGATCTATGTCGGGGCCTATTACGATGGGGCCAGCATGGATGACACGACCTTCAGCTTCGCGCTCGTGCCAACGCCGGGAGAGTCGATGGAAGATGCGGAGGCCGCGCTTGATGGTGCTCTCGCGCAGTTCATGACCGATGGCATCGATATGGATCAATTCGAGCGGCTCAAAACCCAACTGCGCGCGAGCCAAATCTATGCCGAAGACAATGTCGAAGGCATGGCGCGCCGCTATGGCGAGGAGCTGGCGATTGGTCTGTCGCTGGATGATATCGAAGCTTGGCCCGACATTTTGCAGGCTGTGACGCCGGAGGATGTGATGGCCGCCGCAAAAGAGGTGCTCGACCGTCGCCACGCCGTGACCGGCTGGCTGATGCCTGAAACCAATGAAGGAGCCGACGGATGAAACGCTTTGTAGCAGCTCTTGTAGCGCTGATCTGGTTCACCCTGCCGGTGCAGGCCGCCGTCGATGTGCAAACGGTCGAGACCCCCGGCGGGATCAAGGCGTGGCTCGTCGAGGAACATTCGATTCCGTTCACCGCGCTGGAGATTCGGTTCCGGGGTGGCACGGCGCTGGACCGCGAGGGCAAACGCGGCGAAGTGAACCTGATGATGGCGACGCTCGAAGAGGGCGCGGGGAATATGGACGCGCAGGGCTTTGCCGAGGCGCGCGACGATCTGGCGGCCAGCTTCAATTTCAACGCGGGCATGGACACTGTGAGCATTTCCGCGCGCTTTCTGACCGAAAACCGCGATCAGACTTTGGCGCTTCTGCGTCAGGCGATCATGGAACCGCGCTTTGACCCGTCCGCCGTGGACCGGGTCAAAGGGCAGGTCATGTCGATCCTGAAAACGAATGCGACCGATCCGAGCGAAATTGCGTCCAGCACGTTCTACAAGGCCGCCTTCGGGGATCACCCCTATGGCAGCGATGACAATGGTACGGTGGAAAGCGTGTCCGGTCTGACCCGCGAGGACATGTTCGCCGCCAAAGACCGTGTGATGACCCGTGACCGGCTTTATGTCGGGGCCGTGGGCGACATTTCCGCCGATGAGCTGTCTGCGCTGCTCGATGATCTGCTTGGTGATTTGCCCGCGACGGGGCCGGAGCTGCCGGAGAATGTCGAGCCCGCTTTGCATGGCGGCATGACCGTTGTGCCCTTTGAGACTCCGCAATCGGTGGTCCTTTTCGGGCAAAAGGGCATCACCCGCGACGATCCGGATTTCATTCCGGCCTATATCGCCAACGAAGTGTTGGGCGGCCATGGAGATTCGCGGCTGATGGAAGAGGTGCGCGAAAAACGCGGTCTGACCTATGGCGTCGGCTCCTACCTCGTGCCTTTCGATCATGCGGAGCTGATCATGGGGCAGTTCTCCTCCGGCAATGGCGTTGTTGCCAAGGCGGTGGACGTGGTGAAGGACGAATGGGCGAAATTCGCTGAAACCGGTCTCACCCAAGAAGAGCTGGACATGACCAAAACCTATCTCACCGGGGCCTACCCGTTGCGGTTTGACGGCAATGGCACCATCGCACGCATTCTTGTCGGCATGCAAATGGACGGCATGTCGCCGGACTATATCAAGACCCGCAACGACTTGGTGAACGCGGTGACCTTGGATGAGGTGAATGCGGTGATCAAACGCATTTATGATCCGCAGAACCTGACCTTTGTCGTGGTCGGCGCGCCCGAGGGGCTTCAGACCAACTGAGATTTCCTCATGGTCGAATCGGGAGAGAGCATGCTACTTCTGGTGTCATGAACTCTCCCGCACGCAACATAAGCCAAGATCAGCCACGCCCCGTCATTCGTCAGCTTGATGAGGGTGCAATCAACCGTATTGCGGCCGGGGAGGTCGTGGAACGGCCCGCCTCTGCGGTAAAAGAACTGGTGGAAAACGCTGTCGATGCGGGCGCGACCCGGATCGAAGTGGACTATGCCGATGGCGGCAAAACCCTCATCCGGGTGAGCGACGATGGCTGCGGCATGAGCGCCGATGATCTGCCTCTCGCGCTCTCGCGCCATGCGACGTCGAAAATTGACGGTTCGGACCTGCTCGATATTCACACCTTTGGGTTTCGTGGCGAAGCCCTGCCGTCGCTCGGTGCGGTCGGGCGTCTAAAACTCACCTCGCGGGTGCAAGGCGGCGAAGGCGTCACCATGTCTGTGTCGGGCGGCAAGATGGACCCTGTGAAACCGGCGGCCGCCTCCCGCGGCACCGTGGTTGAGCTGCGTGATCTCTTCTACGCCACGCCCGCGCGTCTCAAATTCCTCCGCACGGATCGGGCCGAAGCACAGGCGATCTCCGATGTGATCAAGCGTCTGGCGATGGCCGAACCCTATGTCGGCTTTACTCTGCGCGATGTGTCTGGTGGCGGCGAAGGACGGGTGACCTTCCGGGCCGATCCCGAGAGCGGCGACATGTTCGATGCGCTTCACGGACGGCTCGCGACGGTTCTGGGCAAGGAGTTTGCAGAAAACGCTTTGGCGATTGATGCCGAGCGCGAGGGGCTGACGCTGACCGGGTATGCCGCGCTGCCGACCTATTCGCGCGGGTCCGCTGTTGCGCAGTATCTTTTTGTGAACGGTCGTCCGGTGCGCGACAAGCTTTTGGTCGGTGCGCTGCGCGGGGCCTATTTCGATTTCCTGTCGCGGGATCGCCATCCGGCGGCCTGTCTTTTCATCGACTGCGATCCGCATCTGGTGGACGTCAACGTGCACCCGGCGAAATCCGAGGTGCGGTTTCGTGAGCCGGGGATCGCGCGCGGCCTGATTGTCTCGGCGCTGCGTCACGCCTTGGCCGAAGCGGGGCATCGCGCCTCGACCACGGTGGCGAGCGCGACCTTGGGGGCGATGCGCCCGGAACAGACCGAGCAGCCCCGCACCTACCAAATGGACCGTCCGTCGCAGGGCTATACCGCGCCTTATCGCCCGTCGTCCGAGATGGTGGAGCAAAGCTACAACTGGCAAGCGCCCGAGCGCACTGAGCCAATGACGACGCCGGGGTTTTCCGAGATGTCCGTCCCGTCGGCGCGGATGGAAGAGGTGGAGGCCGCACCTGCGGTGGAGGCTTTGCCGCTTGGCGCAGCGCGGGCGCAGGTGCATGAGAATTACATCATCGCCCAGACCGAACGCGGCATCGTGATCGTCGATCAGCACGCCGCGCATGAACGCTTGGTTTATGAGAAACTCAAACATCAGATGGCCGAACACGGCGTCAAAGCGCAGGCGCTTTTGATCCCGGAGATCGTCGATCTCTCCGCCAATGATGCGCAGATGCTTTTGGATATGGCGGACGATCTCGCCAAGCTGGGCCTTGTGATCGAACCCTTCGGTGGCGGCGCGATCGCGGTGCGCGAAACGCCGGCGATCCTTGGCCGGGTTGAGGCGAAGGCGATGATCGAGGATATTCTCGACGAGCTGTCCGATCTCGGCGACAGCTACACGGTTCAGGCCCGGATCGAAGCCGTGCTGTCGCGTGTGGCTTGCCATGGCTCGATCCGCTCGGGCCGCCGGATGCATGCCGAGGAAATGAATGCTCTTTTGCGCGAGATGGAGGCGACACCGCACTCCGGGCAGTGCAACCACGGACGGCCCACCTATGTGGAGCTGAAACTTTCCGACATCGAACGACTTTTCGGACGCACATGACACTTGATTTCAACGATCCCCTGACACTCGTCGCCCTGTTTGGCGGCGCGGTGTTTCTTGTCTTTTTCATCCTTCTGATCGTGGTGCTGAAGCGCTCCGGCGAGGCGGCGAAGATGGCGCTTCCGATTGCGCAGCAGATGAACCAGCTCGGTCAGCGGGTGCAGATGCTTTCCGACGGGCAGCAACAGCTCGCGGGCGGTCTCACTCATGTTTCTGAGGCGCAAGTCGCATCTCAGGCGCGGATGCTCGAACTGATGGAAAAGCGTCTTGCGTTGGTGACGGAGACGATGAACGTCAACCTACAGGGCTCGGCGCAGCGCACGGCAAAATCGCTCGGCGCTTTGCATGAACGATTAGAAACTATCGACAAGGCGCAGGCGAATATCGAGAAGCTGTCGGGCAACGTATTGTCGCTTCAGGACATCCTGTCGAACAAACAAACGCGCGGGGCGTTCGGGGAGATTCAGCTCAATGACATTGTCGGCAAGGCGCTCCCGAAAGACAGCTATACCTTGCAGGCGACGCTTTCGAACGGGCGGCGGGCGGATTGTCTTATCCACCTTCCGAATCCGCCGGGGCCGATTGCGATCGACAGTAAGTTTCCGTTGGAGGCCTATGAGGCCCTGCGGCGCGCCGACACGCAATGGGAACTGAACGAGGCCGCGAAACTGATGCGGCAGGCCGTCAAAAAGCACATCTCTGATATCTCGGACAAATATATTCTCGAAGGCGAAACGGCAGATGGCGCGCTGATGTTCCTGCCGTCCGAGGCGGTTTATGCCGAGCTGCACGCCAACTTCCCGGAGCTTGTTCGGGAGGGGTTTGAGAAGCGTGTTTGGATCGTTTCGCCGACAACCTGCATGGCGACGCTCAACACGATGCGGGCGATTCTCAAGGATGCGCGGATGCGCGAACAGGCCGGTGCGATCCGCAAAGAGCTGTCGATGCTCTATGCGGATGTCGAGCGTCTGGGCACGCGCGTCGGCAATCTCGACAGGCACTTTGGACAGGCCGCGAAAGACCTCGAAGACATCAAGATTTCCGCTGAAAAAGCAGGTAAGCGGGCGCACCGTCTCGATAATTTCGATTTCGAGGAATTGGCTGCAGACGCTCCCGCTACGTCACCTGCGACGCTTGTGCAAAAATCCTGACGCGCTCTTCTCAAACCGGATTGTTTGACTTAGGTCATGTGCTCGAAATCATGTAAGATGCACACTCAGTCAGATGATTGGAGGACCCCGTCATGGATATCAGCCCGCACAAAGTCGCCTTTGTTATCGTGCGTGCGCGCGAGCTTGGGGCAAAAGTTGGTCGTTGGGATACGCCCTCGGATGATGCCGATGGTGACACGATCTTGGAAGCTCGGCCGTCCGATGGGACGGGACGCGAGTTGCAAAGTTTCATCCGCGGCCTGAACGAAGATGAGAAAGCCGCTCTGGTGGCTGTCATGTGGATCGGACGTGAAACCTTCGATGAATATGACGAAGCTTTCGAGACCGCGAAACAAGAGGCCATTGGTCCGACCGAGACATATCTCCTCGGTATCCCGCTTTTGGCGGATTACCTTGAAGATGGTTTGGAAAGCCTTGGTGTCGATACGTCCGAACTTGAGGATGAGATTTATCGTAAGGTCTGAGTTGACCGTCTCATAAGTATGATCAACGCCGCGCATTGCGCGGCGTTTTTTGTTAAGGTGAGTGCGAAATATCTTTTTAATCAAAGTGATACACAGCACGGTGCGCAATGGTGCACATTTCCTTTTGGGGGTGCTGACCCTAGGTAAGTCGTATCGGTTGTCCGTGTTGAATTTTGAGGCTGCCGATCATCTGCGCGTGCGGGATATCGCCACGTAGTGCCTGTTAGATTTCCAAAGGAGACTTCACATGAAAGCCCTGAGATTCCATGCCGCGAAAGATTTGCGGATCGAAGAAATTGACGAAATCCCCCAACCGGGTCCGGGTCAGGTTGCGATTAAGAACAAATACGCCGGTATTTGCGGCACCGACCTGCATGAATATGTCGCCGGTCCGATCTTTGTGCCGGTTGAGCCGCACCCTTTCACCAAAGCCAGCGGCCCGCAGGTTCTGGGCCACGAATATAGCGGCGAAGTGATCGCCGTCGGTGAGGGTGTGACCCATGTGAAGTCGGGCGACCGCGTCTCCGTGCAGCCGCTGGTGATGCCGCGCTCCGGGGATTACTTCTCCGACCGTGGTCTGTTCCACCTGAGCGAAGATCTCGCCCTCGTTGGTCTGAGCTGGATGTCCGGCGGTTTTGCCGAAGCCTCCATCGTCAACGACTACAACGCGGTGAAAATTCCCGATGGCATGAGCTGGGAAGAAGGCGCGCTGGTCGAGCCGACCGCCGTGGCCGTTTACGCCTGTGAACGCGGTGAAGTGACCGCCGGTGAGTCCGTGCTGGTGTCCGGTGCTGGTCCGATCGGCATGCTGTCGATGCTCTCCGCCAAAGCTTACGGCGCGACGAAAATCTTCCTTTCTGATGTGAATGAAACCCGCCTGAAGCTCGCCAAAGAGATCATGCCGGAAGTCATCACTCTGAACCCGATGAAAGTCGATGTGGTGGCCGAAGTGCGCGCTCAGACCGAAGGCGGCGTGGGCTGTGACAAGGTGATCGAAGCTTCGGGTAACGAAGCCGCTTTGAACACCGGTCTGCAAGCGGTCCGCAAACAGGGCACGATTGTTCAAGTTGGTTTGCACACCAAAGACAGCAAACTGCATTGGCATGACGTGACCTTCAAAGACGTCGATGTCCGCGGTGCCTGGGCTTATCCGACCCATTACTGGCCGAAAGTGGTTGATCTGATTGCCTCCGGCGCGATCCCGGCGGAAAAAGTTGTGACCAAGAAAATCGTTCTCGATGAGGCTGTGACCGAAGGGTTCGACGCGCTGCTCGATCCGGCTGGCGCTCATGTCAAAATCCTGATCGACGTTGCGAAGTAACGCTGAGAAGATTTGAACCCTCTGAGGCGCGTCCGGTTTCGGGCGCGCCTTTTTGTTTGGGGCGAGGCCTATGGATTGGGAGCACCTGACAGATTGGCGGCAGAAGATGGATTATGTGTGATGGCGCTAACGGGTGCCTGTGCGAATTTGAGGATTGAGTTCATATTTTCCAATGCTATTCGCTTAAAGCGTTTCTCCTTAAACCTGAATCAGGGTTTGAGCAGAAACGCTTTAGAGCATGAAGGATAATGATATAACTGTACGTTTGACCATTTTGTTCCTTTGGGTCAGCGGCATTCTGGCCGCCGGACAATTTGCAAAGGTGGCTGTCACCTTCCCGCTGTTTCGCGAGATTTACCCTGGGCTTGGGCCCAAGCTCGGTTTTCTGGTTTCGGCGGTCAGTGCGATGGGCCTGCTCTTTGGATTGTTCGCGGGGATGATTTTGTCGCGCTACGGGTTTCGCAGGCTTCTGATCTGGGCGTTGATGCTGGGCGGTGCGTTGTCCCTGTTGCAGAGCGTAGGTCTCAGTTTTCCGGTCATGTTGGCGACGCGTTTTCTGGAAGGGGCTTCGCATCTCGTGATCGTGGTGGCGGCCCCGACATTGATCGGTCAAATCGCACCTGTTGCGATCCGAAACGCATCTATGGCGCTCTGGGGCACCGTGTTTGCCGTGGCATTTGCACTGTTCTCATGGCTCGGACTTCCTTTCGCTCAGAGGTTCGGAGTTTACGCGCTGTTGGATGTCCACGGTTTTCTGCTTTGGTCTATGGCGCTGATTCTTGCGCGTATTTTGCCCGTGTCCGACAGAAGGACGGACCATATTTCTTTGGGGTTGCGTGACATCATTTCCCGCCATGTCGCAGCCTATTCTTCGCCATATGTTGCGGCCCCTGCGATGGGCTGGCTGTTTTACGCGATGTCTTTCATGGCGATCATCACGGTTTTTCCGGATTTCCTGCCGATGGAGCAGCGCGGGGTGATTTCGGGCGTGATGCCGCTGGCGGCGCTCTCTGTGTCGATGGTTCTCGGCGTCAGCCTGTTGCGCTTTCTTCCACCCGTTTCGGTTGTGATCACAGGGTTTTCCATTGCTGCGCTGATGGCCTTGAGTCTGAGTTTGGGTGTGGCACAGCGCGAGGTCGCGATTGTTATGATCGCCTCGCTCGGTCTTGTGCAGGCTGGGAGTTTTTCGGCCATTCCTGTTCTCAACTCCAAGGTTGAGGATCAGTCGCTCGCCAATGGTGCGCTGGCCCAGACCGGAAATATCGGAAGTCTGATCGGCACGCCACTTTTGCTTTGGCTCGTGCAGCATCTGGGGATGGCCGGATTGATCGGCTTTGCTTTGGTGGCTTTCTGCGGGGGTGCGTCTGTCCATCTCTGGCTGATGGCATTGCGCCGCAGGGCGTTGTGATTTTCCTGAGATTGAACACAAAAAAACCGCCCGTGAAACACGAGCGGCTTTTTTTGGTGATCGCTGCTGATCTCAGCCCTGACGGGCTTTGAAACGGCGCTGCGTCTTGTTGATCACGTACACGCGGCCTTTACGGCGCACGACGCGGCAGTCGCGGTGCCGGTTTTTCAGCGAGCGGAGGGAATTGCGAACTTTCATGTTCTTCTCCTTTTCGCGGCGCCTGCCTGCGCCAGTTAAAACCAGTCGACTGAGGAAGAATGGTGGGCGTAACAAGGTTCGAACTTGTGACCCCTTCGATGTCAACGAAGTGCTCTACCACTGAGCTATACGCCCATTCCTCCTCGGGAAATTGCGCCTTGCCCTCTAACGCTTTGAAGCGGAAAGAACAAGACGCGGGGCATTTCCCGCGTCAGTCCGCTGGCGTATAAAAGGAGTCGGATAATTGTTCAAGGGCTTTTGGCAGAGAATTTCCATGTCTATAGTTTTTGAGTGAAAGGATTGCCAAGGATTGCCCATGCGTGATGTGCCTTATCTGTTGCAAAGACCGGAAAAGCACAGCTCGCCTGTGGTTTTTGCCTCGCCGCACAGTGGGCGCCTCTATCCGAAAGAGATGGTGGAGCGGACGGTTCTTGATCCCTCACTGCTGCGATCTTCCGAGGATGCGCATGTCGATCGTCTCTATGCAGAGGTGCCGGAGTTCGGGGCGGTGCTGTTGTCAGCGCTTTATCCCCGCGCCTGGGTTGATCTCAACCGCAGGGCCGATGAGCTGGACCCCGCCTTGATCGAAGGCATCACACGAAGCGGTCTCAATCCCCGTATATCCTCGGGTCTTGGCGTGATCCCGCGTGTGGTCGCCGGGGGACGCAATATTTACCGTGGAAAAATCAGCCAAGACGAGGCGCAGGATCGGATCAATGCGGTGTGGACGCCGTACCATGCCCAGCTCAAAGCGGTGCTCGACGAATCGCGGGCGCTTTTCGGGCAGGCGATTCTCATCGATTGCCATTCGATGCCGCGTGAGGCTCTGAAATCGATTCGGACGGCGCGGGGCAAACGGCCGGAGATTGTGATCGGGGACCGCTACGGCGTGTCGGCCTCTCCGGGCATCGTCGCCACAGTGGAGGAGGCGTTTCGGGTCCAAGGCTTCATCGTCTCGCGCAACGTGCCTTTTGCCGGAGCTTATGTCGCCCAGCAATACGGTCGCCCGTCCCGGCAGTGTCACGCCCTCCAGGTCGAGATCGACCGCTCGCTGTATATGAATGAGCGCACCTTGGCGCTGCACTCTGATTTCCCGGAACTGCGGGCGCGGATCAGCGCTGCGGCCAAGACGATTGCGGAGATCGGGGCGGAGGGCTTGCCGCTCGCCGCCGAATAAGCGAATGCGCCTTAACGCAACGCGCGGCCTTTCAAGATTGCATCTTTCCCGAACCGCCGTCTGATTTCATCGCTGGCACGCTCTGCCTGCGCCCGTTTGCTGGCGTCGGGATCCAGAAGGTCGGGGGAGAGATCGGCCTTATCTGCCGACACGAGATCGGCGAGGCCGATGCCGATCAGTCGGAAAGGACCGTTCTCCACCGCATGATCCAACAGCTCGCGGGCGGTGCGGTACATGCGGTCCGCGATGTTCGTCGGATCGGAGAGCGTCAGGCGCCGTGTCAGCGTGGCGTGATTGGCGCGTTTGAGTTTGAGCGTGACGACTCGGCCCGCGAGATCCTTGGCCTTGGCGCGGTCTGAGACTTTCTGCGCCAAGCGCCACAGATGCCCGTCCAAAAGATCAAGCGCGCCGATGTCCTCCGAAAAGGTCGTCTCATTGGAGATCGACTTCACTGGCCTATGCGCGGACACACGTCGGTTGTCCTGCCCGCGCGCAAGGTGCCAGAGACGGTCGCCCATCGACCCGAATCTGGCGTGAAGGTCTTCTTTCTCCCAGCGCCGCAGATCGGTAAAGGTGCGAATTCCGGCCTTGTCGAGCGCGCCCTGTGTCGCGCGGCCCACGCCCCAGATCAGGCTCACGGGCTTATTCGCGAGAAACTCCATCGTCTCGGCTTCACCAATGATGGAAAACCCGCGGGGCTTGTCGAGATCGGAGGCGATCTTGGCGAGGAACTTGTTGTGCGACAGCCCGATGGAGCCGGTGAGGTGCAACTCTTCGCGCATCCGTTTCACCAAACGGGCGAGCATGACGGCGGGGGGATGGCCGTGAAGCTTTGTCGTGCCGGTGAGGTCCAGAAAAGCCTCATCAAGGGAGAGCGGTTCCACATCCGGGGTCAGCTCGTTCATCATGTCGCGAATCTCGCGGGAGGCGGCGACATAGGCCTCCATCCTCGGCTTCACCACGACGGCTTCCGGGCAAAGCGCCAGTGCCTTGAACATCGGCATGGCGGAGCGCACCCCCTTGATCCGGGCGATGTAACAGGCGGTGGTCACGACCCCGCGCTTGCCGCCGCCGACGATCACCGGCTTGTCACGCAGCTCGGGATTGTCGCGTTTTTCGACCGAGGCATAAAACGCATCGCAATCCATATGCGCGATGGACAGGCTGAAAAGTTCCGGATGCGACAGCACCCTTGGCCGCCCGCATTTGGGGCAGCGCGAACCAGCTTCGAAGGTGGTGAGGCAATCGCGACACAGACAGGACATGGCGGGAGCAGGCATCATTTGCTTTCTTGATACGTCGCTATCCTATACCCATCTCATCAGGGGGGCTATGCCCCGACATCATCAGTTTGGGGAAGGTTACTCATGAATTCCATTGATACGGTGCAGTTTCTCACGGGCGGCAATATCGTCGTCCTCGCGCTGGCCGCTTTTGTCGTCCTTCTTGTCCTCAAGGGCGTGCGGATCGTGCCGCAGTCCGAGAAATTCGTGGTCGAACGCTTCGGGCGGTTGCGCACTGTGCTCGGGCCGGGGATCAACTTCATCGTGCCGCTGATCGACGTTGTGGCGCATAAAATCTCGATTCTTGAACGCCAGCTGCCAAATGCTTTGCAGGACGCCATCACCTCCGACAACGTCTTGGTAAAGGTCGAGACCTCCGTCTTTTACCGCATCATCGAGCCTGAAAAGACCGTGTATCGTATCCGCGATGTCGATGCGGCGATTGCGACCACCGTGGCCGGGATCGTGCGGGCTGAGATCGGTAAGATGGAACTCGACGAGGTACAGTCGAACCGCTCGCAACTGATCGCGACAATCAAGGTGGCGGTCGAGGACGCGGTCGACAATTGGGGGATCGAGGTGACGCGCGCCGAGGTGCTGGACGTCAATCTCGACGAGGCGACCCGTGCCGCGATGTTGCAGCAGCTGAATGCCGAACGTGCCCGCCGGGCGACCGTGATGGAAGCGGAAGGCGAAAAACGCTCCGTCGAACTCGCTGCCGATGCGGAGCTTTACTCCGCCGAGCAAAAGGCCAAGGCGCGCCGGATTCAGGCTGATGCCGAAGCCTATGCGACAAGCGTTGTGGCCGAGGCGATTGCCAAGAATGGCATTGAGGCGGCGCAGTATCAGGTTGCGCTGAAACAGGTCGAAGCACTGACTGCGCTGGGTGAGGGGACTGGAAAACAGACCATCGTCCTGCCGTCGGCCGCGCTTGAGGCCTTTGGCGATGCGTTTAATCTTTTGAAAGGTAAAGCGTGATGGACCAGATCGTGCTTGTGCTCGAATGGTGGTTCTGGGGCCTTGCCGCTGTGGTGCTTATGGCGCTTGAAGTGATGGTCGCGGGCTTCATCTTCCTTGGCTTCGCGGTCGGCGCGGCGATCGTGGCGCTCTTGCTGTTTCTCGGCTGGTTTGGGACGAATATCGCGGTTCTGGCTCTGGTCTTTGCCGTGCTCTCCCTGATCGCATGGTTCGCCATGCGGCAGATATTCGGGGTGCGCAAAGGGCAGGTGAAAGTCTGGGATAAGGACATTAACGACGATGTCTGAGGAGGGCGGTGACTTCGTCGGGGCGAAGATCACCATCCTGACGCAAGGTGCCGTCCTCACGCTTTTGCGCGATGATATCCCGGCGATTTCCTATCCGAACATGTGGGATTTGCCCGGCGGAGGGCGTGAAGGCAATGAAAGTGCGCTCACCTGTGTTCTGCGGGAAACGCGGGAAGAGTTCGGGATCGATCTCGCGCCGGAACGGATCGGCTATCGGCGTTTCTATCGCTATCCGGGACACACCGGCGGTTGGCATTTCGGGGCGATCTGGGATGAGTTGAGCGCTGAGATGATCCGCTTTGGTGATGAGGGCCAATATTGGCAGTTCATGCCTGTTGATGCGTTCCTATCACATGAAAATGCCGTGCCCTTTCTGAAAGATCGGACACGGCATTATATTGAAACTTTGTCGCTTTAATCAGCCGTCTCAACTCATCGCATTGGCGATCTCGTGCTGGATGCTGAGGGCTGCTTCTCGCGGGTCTTTTGCTTGCCACACAGGACGCCCGACGACGATGTGATCAACCCCATCGCGAATGGCCTGTGCCGGGGTTGCGACCCGTTTCTGATCGCCAAGCGCCGCGCCCATCGGACGAACACCGGGGGTGACGATCAGTTTGCCTTCGGCTTCGGGCAGCGCACGGATCAACGCGGCTTCCTGCGGCGAAGCGATGACGCCATCGGCACCGGCGAGGAAGGCTTTGCCCGCGCGTTCCTGCACCAAATCGCGAATCTCACCGTCCTTGATCAATGCGCCGTCGAGATCGGTGCGGTCGAGGGAGGTCAGGATGGTGACCGCGAGGATTTTCATGTCCGAGCCGGAGGCGCCCTCTTTCGCGGCTTTCACCACGTAAGGATCGCCATGCACGGTCAGGAAATCCATGTCATGCTGCGCCACACCGCGCACGGCGTTTTCCACGGTCGCGCCGATGTCGAAGAATTTCATGTCGAGGAAGATTTTCTTGCCCTGTTCCTGCTTGAGCTCATTGGCCAGCGCAAAGCCGCCGCCGGTCAGCATGCCGAGGCCGATTTTGTAGAAGGACACCGCATCGCCAATGCGATTGGCAAGATCGAGACCTTGCACGACATTGGGAACATCAAGGGCAACGATCAGGCGGTCATCGGCGGTCTGGGCAGTCATGGGCACATCCTCTCTGGTTTGCCCCTCCTTGCGCAGACCGCTCTTCGGGTCAAGAGGTTCAGGTGTTCAAATGCCCCTGACGGGCTGCGATTTGTGCCACATCTTTCAGCCGGGACACGTTCGCGCCCCGTTTGCGATTGCGCAGCGCGCGGGCGCGCAGAGCAAGGCCGCGGCTGACTGTGGCATAGTCGGCGCTGATCGGTGCGGTGAATTCGACGGGGAAGGTGATGCGTTCGCCTGCTTCATGAAAGACGACGCGGGCCTGATATGTCTGCTCTGCGGCATTATATGTGAGGCCCTGAATTTCTGCTCCATAACTTTGCATGTCCGGTCTCCGTGCATGAGTCCCAAAGATCATTTTTTGCTGCGTTCTGATGACGCTTTGAGTAAGAACGCCTTGTCGACGAATTTGTTCCAAATTTGCAACAGGTACTCTTGTGTGATGGGCCCGCGATCCCCATCTAGGAGTGGAAGGCCCCGACCCTCATGCGTGCCGCAAAGCGGGCGCGGAAATTCATCCGGGGCGCTTGGAAGAGGAGAGACGGTATGAACATGGAGAAGTTCACCGAACGGTCGCGTGGTTTCCTTCAGGCTGCGCAAACAATCGCGATGCGGGAGAGCCATCAGGCTCTGAAACCTGAGCATCTTCTGAAGGCTTTGCTCGATGACGAAGAAGGCTTTGCCGCCAACCTGATCAACAATGCGGGTGGCGATGCGAAGGCCGTGATGGCCGCCAATGAGGTCGCTGTTAATAAACTGACGAAGGTCTCCGGCGATGCCGGGCAGACCTATATGGATCAACAGACCGCGAAAGTCCTCGATGAGGCCGAAAAGCTTGCCAAGAAAGCGGGCGACAGTTTCGTGCCGGTCGAACGGCTTCTGACCGCTCTTGCGATCACCAAATCCGCCGCGAAAGACGCGCTGGATGCTGGTGGCGTGACGGCGCAGAAACTCAATGCCGCGATCAATGACATTCGCAAAGGCCGCACCGCTGACAGTGCCTCTGCCGAAGATGGCTACGAGGCTCTGAAGAAATATGCGCGTGACCTGACCGAGGCCGCCGAGGAAGGCAAGATTGACCCGATCATCGGCCGTGACGAAGAAATTCGCCGCTCGATGCAGGTGCTGTCGCGTCGGACCAAAAACAACCCGATCCTGATCGGTGAGCCGGGCGTGGGTAAAACCGCGATTGCCGAGGGTCTTGCCCTGCGGATCGTCAACGGCGACGTGCCGGAGTCCCTGCGCAACAAGAAACTCCTTGCGCTCGACATGGGCGCGCTGATTGCTGGTGCTAAATACCGCGGTGAGTTTGAGGAACGTCTGAAATCCATCCTGAAAGAGATCGAGGCCGCTGCAGGCGAAATCATTCTCTTCATCGATGAGATCCACACCCTTGTGGGGGCGGGCAAAACCGATGGTGCGATGGATGCGGCGAACCTGATCAAACCGGCGCTTGCGCGGGGTGAGTTGCACTGTGTCGGTGCGACCACTCTGGACGAGTACCGCAAATACGTCGAGAAAGACGCCGCTCTGGCCCGCCGGTTCCAACCGGTCGTGGTCGAGGAGCCGACGGTGGAAGACACCGTGTCGATCCTGCGCGGTATCAAAGAGAAATACGAGCTTCACCACGGGGTTCGGATTTCCGACTCTGCGCTCGTTTCTGCGGCCACGTTGAGCCATCGCTACATCACCGACCGGTTCCTGCCGGATAAGGCCATCGACCTTGTCGACGAGGCGGCCAGCCGTCTGCGGATGGAAGTGGACAGCAAACCCGAGGAACTCGATGCGCTCGATCGTCAGATCCTTCAGCTTCAAATCGAAGCCGAAGCTCTGAAGAAAGAGGATGACGAGGCGTCCAAACATCGTCTTGCGAAGCTCGAACAGGAGCTGGCTGATCTCATGGATCGGTCTGATGCGATGACCGCGAAATGGGAAGCTGAGCGGCAGAAACTCGAAGGCACGCGCGATCTGAAAGAGAAACTCGACCAGGCCCGCGCCGCTTTGGAAATCGCCAAACGCGAAGGCAATCTGGCGAAAGCCGGGGAGCTGTCCTACGGCATCATTCCGCAGCTTGAAAAACAGCTCGCGGAAGCCGGAGAGATCGAAGCTGAGGGTGATCTCATGGTCGAAGAGGCCGTGCGCCCCGAGCAGATCGCAGAGGTGGTCGAACGCTGGACGGGTATTCCGACGTCGAAAATGCTCGAAGGTGAGCGGGAGAAACTCCTGCGGATGGAAGATGGCTTGCACAAACGGGTCATCGGTCAGGAAGCCGCCGTTCACGCCGTCGCCAATGCGGTGCGTCGTGCTCGGGCGGGTCTCAATGACGAAAACCGTCCGCTGGGTTCCTTCCTCTTCCTCGGGCCGACCGGGGTCGGGAAAACCGAGCTGACGAAAGCGGTCGCAGAGTTCCTGTTCGACGACGACAATGCGATGGTCCGCATCGACATGTCCGAGTTCATGGAGAAACACGCGGTCGCCCGTTTGATCGGTGCGCCTCCGGGCTATGTCGGCTACGATGAGGGTGGTGTCCTGACCGAAGCCGTGCGGCGTCGGCCTTATCAGGTCGTGTTGTTCGATGAGGTTGAGAAAGCCCACCCGGACGTGTTCAACGTGCTGTTGCAGGTTCTCGATGATGGTGTGCTGACCGATGGTCAGGGCCGGACCGTGGACTTTAAACAGACGCTGATCATCCTGACGTCGAACCTCGGGTCGCAGGCCCTGAGCCAGTTGCCGGAAGGCGCCGACAGCTCGGTTGCCAAACGTGATGTGATGGACGCGGTGCGGGCGCATTTCCGCCCCGAGTTCCTCAACCGTCTGGACGAGACGATCATCTTTGACCGTCTGGGGCGTGGCGATATGGGCGGGATTGTTGAGATCCAGCTTGCGCGTCTCGAAAAACGTCTGGCGAAACGCAACATCTCGCTGGCGATTGATGATGCCGCGAAACAGTGGCTGGCTGATGAAGGCTATGATCCGGTTTTCGGTGCACGTCCGCTGAAACGTGTGATCCAGCGTGCGATGCAAGACCCGCTGGCCGAGCTTTTGCTCGCGGGTGACGTGAAGGATGGGGACGTTATTCCGGTGAGTGCCGGGATTGATGGGCTCATCCTTGGCGAACGCAAAGGCGCATCGAACAAGCCCGCTCCGGATGACGCCGTGGTGCACTGAGCTAAGCTGAAAACGGCCCTTCGGGGCCGTTTTTCGTATGCAAAAGAATACCGATTTTTAACGCTAACAGTGCTACCTTTGGAGTTGTCTTCTGCCGCCTATCTGTCAGGTTCAGGAAAAAGATACCTGTAAGAAAGAGACGTTTTATGGCCTTCTGGCATTGGGCGATGATGGCGCTGCAAATTCTGGCGCTGGTGTTTGTGGTCGTAATCGGGGCGATGGCCCTCATTGCCTTTGCGCTTTACGTGCTCGACAAGCGACAGACGCGGGATGCGATCCTGCGCAACTATCCGGTGATCGGACATTTCCGACACTGGTTCTCGACGTTGGGCGAATTCTTTCGCCAGTACTTCTTTGCGATGGACCGCGAAGAGATGCCCTTCAACCGGGCGCAGCGCGACTGGATTTATCGGGCTGCCGATGGCAAGGGCAACACGGTTGCGTTCGGGTCCACCCGTTCCCTGTCCATTCCCGGCACGCCGATCTTCATGAATGCGGCCTTCCCGCCGTTGGATGATCAGTTCGCGGTGACTGAGCCGATAGTGATCGGCCAGTATTGCCGTGTGCCCTATACGGCCAAGTCGATTTTCAACATTTCCGGGATGTCTTACGGCGCGATCTCCAAACCCGCCGTTTTGGCACTGTCAAAAGGCGCGAAAGAGGCTGGGATTTGGCTCAACACCGGGGAAGGTGGTCTGTCTCCGTTCCACCTCCAGGGCGGTGCGGACCTTGTGTATCAGATCGGCACGGCGAAATACGGCATTCGCGATGACGACGGCAACCTCGATGACGATAAGCTGCGCGCGATGGCGGCGAATGAAACAGTGCGGATGTTCGAGATCAAGCTGTCTCAAGGCGCGAAGCCCGGCAAAGGCGGCATTCTGCCCGCCGCAAAAATCACGCCCGAGATTGCGGCCATTCGCGGCTTGAAACCCGGCGAAGACGGCATTTCTCCGAACCGTCACCGGGAGGTGGATGACTTCAGCGATCTGCTCGACTTCATCAACCATATCCGCGACGTCACCGGCAAACCCGTTGGTTTTAAGTTCGTTGTGGGGTCCTCGCGCCCGTGGGAAGAGTTCTTTGCTCTGATCCAGGAACGCGGTGAAGAGAGCGCCCCGGACTTCATCACCATCGATGGCGGTGAGGGCGGCACGGGTGCGGCGCCGATGCCTCTGATCGATCTGGTCGGCATGCCTATCAAGGAAGCGCTCATTCGTATCGTTGATCTGCGTGACAAATACGGGCTGCATGATCGCATCCGCATTGTCGCTGCCGGCAAGCTCGTGAACCCGGCCGATGTGGCTTGGGCCATCTGTGCCGGTGCGGATTTCGTGACCTCCGCGCGCGGCTTTATGTTCTCGCTCGGCTGTATTCAGGCACTTAAGTGTAACAAGAACACCTGCCCGACCGGCATCACCACCCATGACCCGCATCTTCAAGGCGGGCTTGTGGTGCAGGACAAGTATAAAAAGGTTGCGGCCTATGCCACGGCGACGATCCATGAACTTGAGATGATCGCGCACTCTGTCGGGGTTTTGGAGCCGCGCCAGATGCGTCGCCGTCATGTGCGGATCGTGCAGGCGGATGGGACATCGACCCCGCTGGATCGGCTGGTCCCAAGCTATCATCATGACCAGTACGCGTCGGAAAGTTACAAAAAGCCAACGCATCTGTGAGATAAGTTTGGTTTGAGCATTGGGCCGCCCGGGCTAGTTTTTTAGAAAGCAGCTCGGGAGGGTCCAATGTCACACAAGTTAAATCTGCCATATTCTGAGGTCACGCCTGAGCGGACCTATTTGAACCGCCGCATGATCATGGCGGGCATGGCTGGTGCGGGCCTTTTGGCCGCGACGGGCGCAAAAGCCCAAGAGGCGCCGGAGTTCGAGATCAAAGGTTTCGACACGACCGAGACACCGAACACCTATGAAGAGATCACCAATTACAACAATTTCTACGAGTTCGGCACGGGCAAGGAAGACCCCGCCCGCTACGCTGGCAGCCTGACCACCGATCCGTGGTCCGTCGAGATCGACGGCATGGTGGAACGCCCCGGCAGCTATGGGTTGGGCGATATTCTGGCCAGGGTCGATATCGACGAACGCATCTATCGGTTTCGTTGTGTCGAGGCCTGGTCCATGGTCATCCCTTGGAGCGGGTTCGAGCTGAACCAGCTGCTCAATCTGGCGGGGGTTGCGCCCTCTGCCAAATATGTGCGTTTTGAGACACTCTTCCGCCCGGATGAAATGCCGGGGCAGCGACGCCCCATTCTCGACTGGCCCTATGTAGAGGGACTGCGTCTCGATGAGGCGATGCATCCGCTGACGATCATGGCGACGGGGCTCTATGGCAAAGAGCTTCCCAATCAAAACGGAGCCCCGCTTCGTTTGGTGGTGCCGTGGAAATACGGGTTCAAGTCGATCAAATCCGTGGTGAAGATCACGCTGCAGGAAGAGCAGCCGGTGAACACTTGGAAAGCCACGAACCATCGCGAGTATGGCTTCTATTCCAATGTGAACCCGGAGGTGAGCCACCCGCGCTGGTCTCAGGCGAGTGAGCGGCGCATCGGCGGCGGTATCTTCGCCTCCCGCATCGCGACGGTGAAGTTCAACGGTTACGAAGAGCAGGTCGGCTCCCTCTATCAGGGCATGGACCTGAGCAAGGAGTATTGATGGTCGATCATATCAACCGTCTTGCGCGGCGTATCCCGACATGGCCGCTCTATTTCGGCGCTCTGATCCCGCCTGCGTGGTATTTCTATGCCGGGGTAAGCGGACAGCTCGGCGTCGATCCGGTCAAGGCGATGGAGCACAAGATCGGCCTTCTTGGTCTTCAGGTGCTGATTGCCTCGCTCTGTATCACGCCCTTGCGGCGCTATGTTGGTGTAAACCTGATCAAGTTCCGCCGCGCGCTCGGCCTGATCGCCTTCTTCTACATCTTCCTGCATCTCTTGGTCTGGATTGTGCTCGATGTGCAAATCCCGTCCCAGATCATCGCGGATATCTATAAGCGTCCCTACATCACCATTGGCATGGCGGCCTTTGCTCTGATGATCCCTCTGGCTGCGACCTCTTATAATGCCGCGATCCGCAAGCTCGGGCGCAATTGGCGTCGTCTGCATTGGTTGGTTTACCCGGCTGTCGTCTTGGGCGGAGTGCATTTCGTGATGCTGCGCAAAGGCTGGCAGACGGAGCCATTGCTTTATCTGGCGGGAATCGCGCTTCTGCTCCTGCTGCGACTGCCAGCAAAGCGACGCAAGGCGGCTCATGCCGCATTCCCTCGCGAGACCCGTGGTTGAGGCTCCCCCCCCCCAGCGCCACTTCTTGGGCGATTCCCATGCCAGCTTCCGCCGCGATTCCTGTGAGACTTGATGCGGAATTGGGGTCCTCTACCAAATGTTGCGTTGAGGTTGGGGGATAAGGGGTTTTCGTTTCGCAGCGGCCGGGGTGGGGTAGGGCGTCTCAAGCTCAAAATCTGCTGTTTGCGGAAAGTTTCAACATAATAAGATTAATGATATCAGTGTCTTGTTTGGTTTTTTGAGGGAATCGTCATTTTTCTTTCAAAAACCGCTTGCGGGTTCCGGGGACTAACACTAAAACCCCCTTCACCGGCGGCGCTGAGGCGCACGGCGGGGCGGATCGGACGGCCGGAACGAAGGTTCTGGAGGGATGTGAAGTAGAAATTTTGAGGCAGATCTGGGCGGGCGCGCCGCAAGTTAGGGCGCACTGGTCTGATTTTTGTCTCTTGCTCTTTGAAATTGATATATGAACGAAGAGATATGTGGGCGGTTTGGTCATAACGACAAGAGCGTCTGTATATCGCACTCTTAGGAGCCTCTGAGGTTCTGATGATGGAGTGTCAGCTTCACTGTTTGTCGGTCTTCGGTATCTTTTGATACC